>JADJMD010000013.1:0-686497 GCA_016709765.1 Ignavibacteriales bacterium | reverse complement strand
ATTTAATAAGCATCATTTTCTTGATAGATGTAAAACTACCAGCTTCTAGTTTATAGAAGTAAACACCGCTTGATAAGTTTGAAGCATTAAAGTTTAGTTCATAAGAACCAGCCTCTACTTCTTTGTTAATCAAATCAGTAACCTTCTCTCCTAAAACATTAAAGATACTCAAATTTACCAATCCAGAAGTTGGAACTGAATACTTTATTGTGGTTGTTGGGTTAAACGGATTTGGATAATTCTGTTCAAGAGCAAATACTTTTGGAGGAACAACTTCCACTTCTATGGAACCGATATAATCAAAGGTACCATCTAAATCAATTTGCTTTAGTCTGTAAGTGTAAGTACCAGCAATTAGATCTACATCAGTATATGAATAGCTTACAGGCTCAGTTGTGGTCCCTCTACCTGGAATATTTGCAATCTGAGTGAATTGACTATTGTGGTTTGATTTTCTTTCAACTACAAAACTACTGTTATTAGTTTCAGTTGCAGTCTTCCAGTTTAAAGTTACATCATTATCTCTGACTACAGAAGTAAATGATGTTAGTTCTACCGGAATCGATCCGCCGGCGCCAACTATCCAAGATAATGAACCTAACATTATTTGACTTACATCTTCAGTAACAGGTATAACGATTTCTCTAAATTCGAATGCATGGTAGAGTACGTTATATGTAGTACCGTCAAAAGCAACACTTATAACAGTGTCGCTTGCTGCGGGAAGATCATTAAATCGATAGGCTACCACGCTGCCATTCACTACTCCAATACCATCCGGAAATGATGATGTAAGAGAATCACACAGACCTGGATTAACAGCAACACCACAAATCCTACTTTGATCTGCTGTACCATTCCCATCATCCGCGAAATATAAAGCATGGAGGTATTCACTATAAAAAACTGAATCATAAGTTGTTGAAGCTAATCTGCCATGGTAGTACCCAATATCGTCTCCTGCAATCAGAAGTGATTTTTGCATTCCAGTTGTACCGCCGTCTAGAAAATCTTCTATAGCTTGAATTTCTAGGGCAGGTATTGAACTTTCTTCACACCATATTACAGTTTGCCAATGGGTTAGTTCTGGGGTTCCGAAATCCCTGTTAAGTGTATCAAATGATGTGAAATTAAAAGTGGCTAATGCTAGCAGAACACTATCAATATTTGATCTTTCATTTGCTGTAGCTCTGCTATAACAAATAACAACAGGAAAAGTCGGTACTACTACATTGATCGTCGTAGTCAAGGTATCATCTCCAGGGTAAAGATCACCTGTAACAGATACTACAGATTGAACTGTATAAAATCCGGAGGTTGTAGGAGTGAATGTCTGTGAAAATGGCACATCAACAAATTCATTTGGTAGAACAGATGCAAAAACACCAGTACCAGTATAAACTAGACTCATACCCGGGTCAAATATTTTAACTTCAGCGTTTCCATTAGAAATCGCATTTAAGCCGGTATTAGTATACCTAGCCTCAACTGGGGAACTTCCATACAAAGTTGAAGTTGGACTTGGCTGTATAACGGCAGTTGCTTCCATATTAATAGCAGTCGGAATATTAATCTTTAGATAAGGATGCCTTACATTTGAAGAAGTTAAAGAGTTTGTAGGGATGCCTGTACCACTAATATATTTACATTGATTTGCAGCATAAGGAGGAAATGAAACGTCACTATCATATAACCAACTTATTGCTGTAGGCTGAGCAGTTGGTTGATAGTAATCAACCAATATTGCCAGATTATGTCCGTTTGTAGTATCATATGTATAAGGTGATGAGAAAAAGAACTTCTTAAATCCCTGATCACCGGCTACGTTTGCTTGAGGAGCGCCATCAAAAACTAAAGTAGCGCCGGTAATGGCAGTTGGCCAATCCAGAGCAGCCGTACCCCAATCAGGATCAGAGGTATTTTTAATATATATCTTAAATGTTTCACCACCTATATAGTCGAGTGCTTCATATTTAAAAAACTCAATGCTCCCAATATTTGCACCATGACCTAACCCTGTGAGCCCTGTAGCAGGATATATATATGCGTGCCTGTTCCAATGATCTGCCGTTGTGTTAGATCTCATAGGACCATAGGTATTTAAAGCAGTAAAATACTGACCAACGCCGACAGTTATTGATTGCGCTGTAATTTCTGCTCCCAATAAAAGTACGCCAATTAAAAAAAGGAAAATAATTTGTACATAGAACCTCCTAATGATTGATGTATGAAATTAATTTTTATTTGATATTCGCTCAATATCGTTTGTAGTAACTTGAACTTATTCAAAAACTATATAATGATCAAGTATTTTTGAATAATTTTTATATTTTAATATTTATTATCATTTCCATCATTCAATAAATCACTTCTCAAAAGCAAGAAAAGTTAATTGCTAATTATTATTTATTGATGTGAATTTTTTACTTAAAAGCGCTTTTTGTTTTAACTTATCTGGCATTTTGCATGCACAACTCAAGCGACTATACGAAACACTTGAGGAAAAAATGCACAATAAAATATTTGAAAACTACCAACCGAATGACAGAAGCACATTAATCCCCCTTCTTCAGGACGTACAAAACATCTATGGTTATTTACCCGAAAATGCTTTAAGAGATATTTCTGATTTTGTAAAAGTTCCGCTTAGCCGAGTTTATGGTGTGGCAACTTTTTATAATCAATTCCGTTTAATGCCGCTTGGCGAAAATATTATTCGTGTTTGCCGCGGAACAGCTTGCCATGTTAAAAATTCTGCAAATATACTTTTTGCGTTAGAAGCGGAATTAGGAGTTTTGGCAGGACATACAACACGCGATAAAAAATTTACTCTTGAAGTTGTTAATTGTATCGGAGCTTGTTCAATCGCTCCGGTCATTTTAGTTAATGATGATTATCACGGAAGAATAACTGTAAAAGATATACCAAAGATTTTGAAAAAATATCAGACAGCTAAAAAGACTGAGACTGCTGAGGCAACTAAATGAAAGATTTTAATCAACTTTGCTGCGAAAAATGCTGGCACACAACAGATAAGCCTTGCGAACATTTTATTCAATGCTGCACAGAAGGCCCGCTTTGTCATCACGATGATAAATGCGAACACGAAATATCATCATTACGCAAACATTTAAAATATGAAGAACATGATCTCCCAATAATAATTATTGGAATGGGAACGTGCGGTCTTGCATCAGGTGCAGCTAAAGTTAAAGAAGCAATTGAAGCAGAATTAAAAAAATTAAACATCGAAGCAACAATTGAAGGAACAGGCTGTATTGGCTACTGCGCTGTTGAACCAATTGTTGATATAAAACTTCCGGGCAAAGACAGAATATCTTACCAGGAAATTACAGTTAAGGATGTTTCAAGATTTATTAAAACTACTTTAGTTGATAAAGAAGTTTATAAAGAAAAAATTCTTGGCAGTCATGGAAAATCAAACGGTGTTATAAGCTTAAAACAAGTTCCGTTTTTTGAACATCAACAAAAAATTGTACTTGCAAACTGCGGAGTTGTTAATCCGATTTCTATAGATGCTTATTTAGCACACGGCGGCTTTAAAGCTTTTGATAAAGTTTTAAGATTAATGAAACCTGAAGAAGTTATCAAAGAAGTTTTAGATGCCGGATTAAGAGGTCGCGGTGGCGGCGGATTTCCTACAGGAAAGAAGTGGGAACTAGCACTTAAACAAGAATCAGAACAAAAATATTTAATATGTAATGCTGATGAAGGTGATCCTGGCGCATTTATGGATCGATCGCTTTTAGAAAGCGATCCTTACAGAGTTGTTGAAGGAATGGCAATAGCAGCTTATGCAATAGGTGCAAGCATAGCTTACATTTATTGCCGTGCTGAATATCCATTGGCAATTTCAAGATTGCAAAATACGATCAGCAAATGTGAAGAGTATGGAATTCTTGGTGATAACATTCTTAACAGCGGATTTTCACTTCACATAAAAATTAAAAAAGGTGCGGGCGCATTTGTTTGCGGTGAAGAAACCGCACTTATTGGTTCGATTGAAGGTAAACGCGGAATGCCAAAACCTCGTCCGCCATATCCGGCAATTGCCGGATTATTTGGCAAACCAACTGTTATTAATAATGTAGAAACTTTTGGAAATGTTCCGCCGATAATAATGATGGGTTCACAAAAGTTTTCATCGGTAGGAACTGCATCATCAAAAGGCACAAAAGTTTTTGCATTAAGCGGTAACGTAAAGAATACCGGATTAGTCGAAGTTCCGATGGGAACAACTTTACGTGATATTGTTTTTAAAATCGGCGGCGGAATACCTGACAAAAAAGAATTTAAAGCAGTTCAAATCGGCGGGCCATCAGGCGGATGCTTGCCTGAAAGCGTAATTGATACTCCGGTTGATTATGAATCACTAAAAGAAGTTGGCGCGATGATGGGATCAGGCGGATTTGTTGTGATGGATCAGGAAACCTGTATGGTTGATGTTGCAAAATATTTCTTAACATTCATTCAGGAAGAAAGCTGTGGTAAATGCGTTCCTTGTCGTGAAGGTACAAAACGAATGCTGGAAATAATAGAACGCATTCCAAAGCGTTATGGCAATGATGGAAACAAACTTGATCAGTTGCAAAGATTTAAAGGGATGATTCATCTACAAAGATTAGCTGATGTAATTAAAGATACATCGTTATGCGGATTAGGACAATCAGCGCCAAATCCTGTTTTGTCAGGATTAAGATATTTCCGTCACGAATACGAAGAGCATTTGTATGATAGAAAATGTTCTTCAGGTGTTTGCAAAGAGTTGTTAACTTTTACAATTGATAATGAAATTTGTACCGGCTGCGGATTGTGTGTTAAGAAATGCGCTGTTGATGCAATAGTTGGTGAAAAAGGACAAGCACATTATATATTGGATAACAAATGTGTTAAATGCGGAATGTGTTATGAAGTCTGTCGCTTTGAAGCGATCAACATTAATTAGTTTAATGTTCTCCTGAACTTGTTTCAGGTTCTTTGATGATAATATTTAATAGAGATTCCGAAACAAGTTCGGAATGACAAAAAGAAAATAAATTTGAATTTTCGGAGTTATTAATGGTTCAGTTAACAATAAATGGAATAAAAGTAAACGCAGAAGAAGGAATGACAATTCTTGATGCTGCTAAATCAGTAGGAATATCAATACCAACACTTTGTCATTTAAAAAATTTAGATCCAACCGGTGCTTGCAGAATTTGCGCTGTTGAAGTTGAAGGCTTCAGAGGATTAACTCCTTCGTGTGCTTATCCGGTTTCTGAAGGCTTGGTTGTTGAAACAGATTCACCAAGAGTGCGCAAAGCAAGAAAAACAATTGTGGAACTTCTTGTAGAAAATCATCCGCAGGACTGTTTAATTTGTGTGCGTAATAAAAACTGTGAGCTTCAGGATTTATCCGAACAATACGGAATTCGTGAGCATCGTTATGTTGGTGAAACAAAATGCCACGCGATTGATATTTCAAGCGCATCAATGGAACGTGATCCGGCAAAATGTATTCTTTGCGGCAGATGTGTTCGTGTTTGTCATGAAGTTCAAAAAAGTTGGCGCAATAGATTTTACTAAACGCGGATTCACTTCAATCGTAACTACACCTTATAATAAAGGTTTAAATGTAAGCGATTGTATTTTATGCGGACAGTGCATTCTTGTTTGTCCAACTGCAGCTTTGCGTGAAAAGAGTGCAGTTAAAGAAGTTGCAAATGCAATTTATAACAGAAAAAAATATTGTATAGTACAAGTTGCTCCTGCTGTACGTGCTTCACTCGGCGAAGAATATAATATGCCGCTTGGAACAGATGTAACAGGATTGCTGGTTACAGGTTTAAGAAGATTGGGATTTAAAAAAGTGTTCGATACAAACTTTGCTGCTGATCTTACAATTATGGAAGAAGCTACTGAGTTGATTAACAGAGTACAAAATGGCGGAAGTTTACCGATGTTTACAAGCTGCTGTCCTGGCTGGGTAAAATATGTTGAGATGAACAGACCGGAAGTTTTGGAGCACGTATCAAGCTGCAAATCACCGCACGAAATGGAAGGTGCAGTTTTAAAAACTTATTATGCAAAGAAAATGGGAATTGATCCAGGTGATATTTATGTTGTTTCAATTATGCCTTGCACAGTTAAAAAGTATGAATCAAATCGCGCTGAACTTTCTGAACATGCAATGGCAGATGTGGATGCTGTTTTAACAACAAGAGAGCTTGTAAGATTTTTTAAAATTGCAGGAATTGATTTCAATGATTTACCAGAAAGTGAATTTGATAATCCGCTTGGTGAATCAACTGGTGCGGCTGCAATATTTGGAACAAGCGGCGGAGTTATGGAAGCTGCTTTACGTACAGCATACTTTAAAATGACAGGAACTGAACTTGAGAATGTTGAGTTTGATGAAATCCGTGGAATGGCTGGAGTTAAAGAAGCAACAATAAAAATTGGTGATCTTAATGTTAACATTGCAGTTGTAAACGGAATTGGAAATGTTGATCCGATTCTTGATCAGGTTCAATATGGAACTTCCAAACATCATTTTATAGAAGTAATGGCTTGTCCTGGTGGATGTATAAACGGCGGTGGTCAACCGATTCATCAGAAACCTGAAAAAGTTGTGAAGCGTATAAAAGTACTTTACAAGATTGATGAAAATGCAAAGACGAGAAGATCACACGATAATGAATCTGTAAAAACTTTGTACAAAGAATTTTTTGGTGAACCAAATTCGCATAAAGCACACGAGATTCTTCATACAGAATATTTTGATAAAAAGAAGATGTTTAAGAATTAAATTATTTATTTGTCATTCCCGCAAGGGTGGGAATCTATTTATAGTTAAGAAGATTCCGGGTCAAGCCCGGAATCACAGTGATAAAAGAATTATAATGAATCACGCAATAGTTAGCACAATAAGCGATAGATGTAAAAGATGTTACTCTTGTATTAGAGAATGTCCTGCTGCGGCTATTCGTGTTATTGATGCGCAGGCAAAAGTGATTGAAGAAAGATGTATTGCGTGCGGACATTGCGTTAAAGTTTGCTCACAGGATGCAAAGAAATTTTTTCTGAGATTGACGACACATATAATCTACTTCAATCAGGGAATGCTATTGCAATAGTTGCTCCATCTTTTGCAGCTTCCTTTCCGGATGAATATAAAAAAGTTCCTGCTGCACTAAGAAAACTTGGATTTACAAAAGTTATAGAAACAGCTTTTGGTGCTGATCTTATATCAAATGATTATATGGATTTAATAAAAGCCGATAATGATAAAACAGTTATCAGTTCTGCTTGTCCTGCCGTTGTAAGTTTTATCCAGAAATATTACATCGAGCTAGTTCCCAATCTTGCACAAGTTGTTTCTCCAATGATTGCACTTGGAAGATATCTTAAAAAAGATCTTGGTGAAGATGTTAAAATAGTTTTTATTGGTCCCTGCGTTGCAAAGAAACATGAAGCTCAAGATGAAGATGTTGCAGGTGTTATAGATTCTGTCTTAACGTTCACAGAACTAAAACAAATGTTTGATGAACAGAAAATTATGGTTGATGAACTTGAGGACAGTGATTTTGATGAACCGCATGCTATGATGGGAAAAGCATATCCGCTTGCAGGCGGTTTGATTAAAACTATTGATGTTAGCGGCGATATACTTGAAAAAGATATAATTGTTGTTGAAGGAAAGAAAAAAGTATTAGAGATAATTGAAGAGATCTCAAACAATCATATCAATGCAAAGTTTACAGATATTCTTTTTTGTGAAGGTTGTATTAGCGGACCAGCAATCGATACAGAATTAAATTATTATGCAAGACGAGAGAAAGTTATAAACTACATTGATGAAAAGATTAATAATGTAGATAAACGCGTTTGGAAAAGTAATCTTTATAATGCAAGAAAATTAAATCTGCAAAGAAGTTTTAGAATTGATAATCAAAGAAGACCATATCCATCTGAAGAAAAAATTAAAGAGATTCTTGCACAAACAAAAAAATACGAAGCAAAAGATGAATTAAATTGCGGTGCATGTGGTTATCCAACATGCAGAGAATATGCAGTTGCAATAGCAAAAGATCTTGCGGAAAAAGAAATGTGCTTGCCATATGTTCTGGATGAATTAAAAATAGCTTACGACAATCTAAGCGACACCGAAGAACAGTTAAGAGTTGCTGAAAAACTTGCTTCAATCGGGCAGCTTGCTGCGGGAGTTGCGCACGAAATAAATAATCCGCTTGGAACAATTCTGCTTTATGCATCAATGCTAAAAAAAGATTTAGAAAAAATTTACAATGATGATCAGAGAACTGAAGATTTAGAGTTGATTGTTGAAGAAGCAAATAGATGCAAAAATATTGTTGCAAATCTCTTAAACTTTGCAAGACAGGGGAAATTAAATCTTAAACAATTTGATTTGATAGAAATAATAAGGGAAGTTTTAAAACCATTTACTGTTAATCCTGTTTACAGGCAGATTATTTTTAAATTTGATGTGCAAGAGAACAATTATCTGATGACAGGTGATGAAGATCAGATCAAGCAAGTGATAGTAAATATTATTAAAAATGCTTGTGATGCGATGAACGAATCTGAAAACAAAGAACTTATTGTTAATCTTACATCTGATAACCATAATATTAAAATTGAGGTAGCTGATACAGGAAATGGAATACCAAAAGAAAATCAAAGTAAAGTATTTACACCTTTCTTTACAACAAAAAGTATGGGAAAAGGAACCGGGTTAGGACTTGCAATTTCCTATGGCATAATAAAAATGCACAAAGGCAACATTACATTTACATCCGAAATTGGAAAAGGTACGACATTTAAGGTTGTGTTGCCTAAACATCAAGTATTTAAAATAATTGAAGCAAACGAAGGAACGAAAGCTTTATGAGCACAAAGAAAAAAATTCTATTAGTCGATGACGATTTAGATCTTCTTGAACAAAATAAATTATTAATTGAATCCAAAGGTTATGAAGTAATTACAGCAAACAGCGGCAAAGAAGGATTTGAGGTTTTTAAAAAAGTAAAACCAGATGCCTGCGTTGTCGATTTAATTATGGAAGAACATGATTCCGGTTTTATACTTTGTTACAGAATTAAGCGGGATGATTATGGAAAAAATATTCCTGTTTTTATTCTTACTTCAGCAACTTACGATACAGGATTCAAATTTGGTGCGTCAACTTCTGAAGAAAAGGAATGGATAAAAGCGGATGCACTCCTTAATAAACCAGTAGTTATAGAAGAATTTGTTCAGAAACTTGAAGCATTTTTTGAGTTAAGGAAATAGAAATCATTTGTCACATTCAGCAAAGTCGAAATGTGAATATCGTTAAAATATATTCAATGTCATTCCCACTTTCGCATGAATCTACAAATTGAAGCATAGATTCCAGGTTGAGCCCGGAATAACAAAACAAAATATATGAACACTTACAAACCAAAAGTTCTGATTGTTGACGATGAAAAAGGTCTTCGGATTGGTGCACAAAGATTACTTACCCGCGAAAACTATGATGTAACAACTGCAGAAAACGGAACTGATGGAATAAAACTTGGAACTGAAACCGAATTCGATCTGGCCGTTATTGATTTAAAGATGCCCGATGTTGATGGACTTGAAGTTCTTCAAAGAATACGCGATAAATATCCGAATACAGTTTGCTTTATTGCAACAGCATTTGCTAGTTATGAAACTGCAGTTGAAGCAACACGATTAGGCGCGCATAGTTACATACCAAAACCATTTACACCTGAAGAGCTTTTATCAAACCTTAAAGAAGGTTATCAAATAAGACTAGTAAATCTTGAAGCGGAAAAATGGCACAAGGAACGAGAAGAACGTTTGCTTGAAGTAGCATTTGAAAAAACAAGAATGAACACTATTGTAAACTCAATTACAGATGGTGTTCTGGTTGTTAATAAGGATGGACTTGCTGTTCTATATAATCCTGCCGCATTAAGGTTTTTAGAGTTGACAGGAATTGCCATTGAAGAATACATTTTAGATAAGCTTAAACCTGAAATACTTGCGCTGTTTAAAAAGTTTGTTAATGAAAAATCATCAGACCATAATTCTTATACCATACAGATTGAATTAAAACCCAATCGTGAATTTTTTATCGAAGCAACTGCATCCGCCGTGTTTCATCCAGGGGAAAATGTTGCAGGAGTTGTAATAGTTTTTAAAGATATAACCGAGCTTAAAAAAATTGAATTTGTAAAATCCCAGTTTGTATCGATGGTTTCTCATGAACTAAAAGCCCCAATAGCAGCGGTATATGGATTTTTAAAATTGTTTAATGATGATTCGATTAAGCTTAGTCCTGAACAAAAGAAAGAATATGAAAACCGCTCGATGATTCGTTTAGATGGTTTATTAAAAATGGTAAATGATCTTTTAGATATATCACGAATGGAAATGAAAGCAGTCCATCGTGAAATAAAACGAGTTTGTATTCACGAAGTTATAGCATCCATTCTTGAACTGTTCCAGGTTGACATCAACAAAAAAGGAATTCAGGTAATCTTTGATCATGATGAATACAAGCAATGTATAAAGGCTGATAGCGATGAGATTACAAGATTATTTACAAATCTAATAAGCAATGCTATTAAGTATAATCGTGAACAAGGAACAATTACAATAAAACTTTCTATGTCCGATGATTATCTTCTTACCACTATAAAAGACAATGGAATTGGTTTAAAACCCGAAGAAAAGAACAAATTGTTCACAGAATTTTTCCGTGCTAAAAATGAAAAAACAAAAAACATTAGCGGCACAGGTTTAGGTTTATCAATCGTGAAACGTATTATCGATTCTTACTCCGGAATGATAGAAGTTGAATCTGACTATGGCGAAGGAACAACTTTTAAAGTATTTTTACCAACAATAATGTCTAATTAATTACTCCGCTCTATTACAGGGGCTATTTTTAAACTACATACAGGAACAGAGATGAAGCGTATTTACAGTTTCTTGTTCGTTGTGTCGTTTTCATTTTCATTAATGATTACAACAATATTTGCTCAACCAGAGGGAATTTCAGTAGCCAAATCAAATAACGGCTACGTTGTTAACTTTTCTTTACAACAATATAATTTTGCTTCAATAACGGAAGCAGAAGGTGAATTTGTTGATATTCAAATTCCCGGTTACGGTGTTACACCAGATGTTGGAATGCCAGCCATACCACAAATATCTTTTAATCTTTTTATTCCCAGTGATGAACAAAAACCAACAGTTAGCATAAACTCTTTTGATCAATCAACACAGATACTGAGCAAAAAAGTTTATCCCAAACAAATGTACTGGAGCAGAGAAAGATCTTTAAGTGAAAGACCATTTGTTATCAATTCCGATTATTATAGTTCGGCAGGAATTGAAAAACCTTTGGTAAGCATTTCTGAACCATTTGTAATAGGCGGCGTAAGCGGAGTTATGGTTACTGTTTTCCCATTCTCATACAATCCGAAGGATAATAAACTTTTAATTACAAATTCAGCATCGTTTGAAATAAACATTAATTCGGAATTAGAATCTTCCGTTTATAAATCAGAAACATATAATGAGTTTTTGAAAAATGTGCTTGTTGGATACCAACCAACAGAATCTTTACTTTCAATGAGATATTTAATAATTACAGCACCAACTTTTGAAGCAGGATTAGCCTCTTTTATAACACATAAATCTGCACAAGGATTTATAGTTGATGTTTTTAATACAACAACAACTGGAACTACCACATCAGCTATCAAAGCATTTATACAAGCCAGATATGATAACGCAGAGACTAGACCTGAATTTGTATTACTTGTTGGTGATGTTCAGCATATTCCATCTTGGATTGGAACTGGAGAAGGAAATCCAAATACAGATTTAAACTATGTACAGCTTGCAGGCACGGATAAATTTGCAGATGCATTTATAGGAAGATTTTCAGTAACAACAGAACAGGAACTACAGAATGCTTTAACTAAATCCATTTATATGGAAAGCTACATTGCTACTGTTGCAAAGAAAAATGTTTTTATGGCTTCAACTGACAATTATGCTATTACTGAAGGAACACATAATTACGTTATTAACACACACTTTCAGCCAGCTGGTTGGGAGAATCTAAAACTTTATACTGTTACTCATAATGCAACAACACAGCAATTGATTGATGCTTTAAATGCTAACCAAAGATTTGCAATCTATTCCGGACACGGCGCAGAAACTTACTGGGCTGATGGTCCACAACTTACACAATCACAAGTTAGATCATTAACAAATACGGTTATGTATCCATTTGTTTATTCATTTGCATGTATTACCGGATCATATCAAATCGCAGAAAGTTTCGGCGAGACATGGATTCGTACAACAAACGGCGGATCAACGTTTTATGGTTCATCTGTAAACTCTTACTGGGATGAGGATGATATTCTTGAAAGAAGATTAATTGATGCAATGTTTCTGGAAGAGTTAACTCGTGTTACACCAATGTTTGACAAAGCAAAGTTTGATCTTGCAACACATTACGGTGGTGTTACTGCAACCGTACTTCGCTATATGGAAATGTATAATTTAATGGGCGATCCTTCAATGCCTGTAGTACGTCAGATTCCTCCAGATACTACTCCGCCTGATGCAATCACAGACTTAAGTGTTGGAGATGCTACATCAAATTCGCTAACAATAAATTGGACTGCTCCATATGATTCTACAGTGGGTGGTGTTACGTCTTATGATTTAAGGTATTCTGTAGATCCAATTACTAACGATGTTGATTTTAATAGCGCATCACAAAAATTGTTTACCGGAGTTTCTGATACTTTAGGTGCTCCAAGATCATTTGCAATTGATGGATTGGACTTTAATACAACATATTACTTTGCTGCCAAAGCATTGGATATGTGGAATAATAAATCTGTTATGTCTAATGTGCCAACAGGTGTAACCTTATTCCCACCGGTTGCAGCACTTAGTGTGGACTCAATGAATTGTTTCTCAATTCCTGATACTACATTTACTGAATCTCTTTTATTATCAAATACCTCTGCACAGAGTTCTACTCTTGATTATTCAATAGAACTTACTAACAGTACTTTCCCTGATAATGTAATGATTGTATTAACTGGAGCTAACGAAAAGTTCACTGGAAAAGGAGAAGATAAAAAGATTTTCCACGTAATGATTTAGGTTATAGTTTTAAAGGTGCCGGTGGTCCTGATGTATTTGGTTATAGATGGAAAGACAGTAATGATCCTAATGGTCCCGCATATGTTTGGACTGATATTGCAGCAAACCCAATTGCTGTACAAGTTACAACCTGGAACGGTACTCTTGACGATGGATATACAAATGCAATTCCGATTGGATTTGATTTTAAGTTTTACGGAACGAATTATTCGGATATCTATTTAACGACAAATGGATTTTTAAGTTTTAGCGCTCTAACATCTTCATATTACAGCAATGCTGCAATACCCGATGGGGCGGCACCTAATAATATCATCGCGCCTTTCTGGGATGATCTTGATGGAAGAACTCAGGGAACTGTTCATTATTTAAGAGAAACAGATAAATTTACTATTCAGTTTACTAACTGGCAAAAATACAATGGAACCGGTTCACTTACTTTTCAAGTTGTGATCAAATCAAATGATAGAATTATGTTCTATTACAATAACTTAAACGCAACTTTAACAAGTGCAACTGTTGGAATTGAAAATGGTTCAGGTACTGATGGACTTCAAATAGTTTATGATGCCGCTTATCTTGCAAATAATTTAGCCGTACAACTTGCTGCTGATCCTGAATGGTTGTCATTAAATAATTATTCTGGTACTATTTACAGCGGTAATTCTATTAATGTTGGTTTGTTGATAGATACCGAAGGGATGGAACTTGGTGAATATACTATGGATATGGAAATCACAACTAATGATCCCGCAAACACATTAATGATTGTTCCTATTACAATGACAGTTTCCAGCGAAGTGCCTGTTGAACTGGTTTCATTTAATGCAGAAATGGTTGATGGAAATGTTGTTCTTAACTGGAGTACAGCAACTGAAACGAATAACAATGGATTTCAAATTGAAAAACGTGAAAAGTCAAACGAGAAAGGTCAAACGGAATTCAGTAATGTTGGATTTGTAAGTGGTAAAGGAACTACAACTGAAAAAACATTCTACTCATATTCTGATAAGAATGAAAAACCTGGAACATACTTATACAGATTAAAGCAAATCGATTTTGATGGAACTTTTAGCTACAGCAATGAAATAGAAGTTGAAGTAACCGGACCAAAAGATTTTGCTTTATATCAGAATTATCCTAACCCATTTAACCCAAGTACAACAATTAAGTTTGCATTACCGGTTAAAACAAACTTAAGCTTAAGTGTTTACAACACACTTGGCGAAAAAGTTGCAGAAATATTTAACGGTGAACTTGAAGAAGGTTATCACGAAATGATGTTTAATGCTTCAGGACTATCATCAGGAATATATTTCTATAAGATGGAAAGTGAAAATTATTCAGCAACAAAGAAATTGATGTTGTTGAAATAATTGCTTTGTCACACTGAGTTGTCATCCCGAGCGTATTCGAGGGACGAAGTGTGAAGTAATTTTCTAAAAGGCACGAGCAATCGTGTCTTTTTTTATTGGTGATTGGCAAGCATTTAAACACAGATTTAATTTGACTTTAAATGGTTTATTCTATTCATTTAAATCATTATCTATTGAAACTATATTTAGTACATTTTGAAATCGTGGTTAAATAATGAAAACATTTACAATATTTTTATTCCTATTGCTGTTCAGTTTTTATTCCACAGAACTGCAAAGTCAACAGCAAGTTAAAATCCCCTGGCCTTCGCTGGCAGATTCACCTTGGCCTGTACTACGTGGCGATATGCAAGGAACTGGAAGATCAGAGTATATTGGTCCCAGAACAAACAATGTAATATGGAAAAAAGATATGCCACTTGGTGTTATTTATGGCCCGGTTATAGGCTATGATGATAATCTTTATATGGGTGAAAGAGCCTTATCATTAGATACTGTAAATTATTTTTATTCTCTTAATAAAAATGGAAATGATAATTGGATGTTTGAGACAGAAACTAATTTTGCTAATAATGTTGGGCCTGTACTAGGTAACGATTCGAGTATATACTTTGGAAGCAGGAACAGCAACATTTATTCATTAGATTTCTATGGAAGTGAAAAATGGAATCTTACTGATCTTCCGATAGGGGTTTTGAATTTTACAATCTCAAGAGATAAGTCAGGAAAATTCTATATACCAATTAAAGACACCATTGTTGTAATATCCTCAAACGGTAACTTAGTAAGAAAAATTCCTTGGTCTGGGATATACTTTAGAGGAATAATGTTTTCACCTTCCGGCGATACTATGTATTTCAAAGATGACTACACACAGGTTGGTTATGCTGGTTCATTAAAATCTACAGATTTGGATGGAAATGTAAATTGGAGTTTTAATCCCGGTTTGGTTAATTGGGGTTTACCACTAATTGATAACAACAATACTATTTATACTTTAGGAAGAGATACAACAATAGGAGAAAACTTTTTATTCGCGGTGTCTGCAAATGGTGATCTTAAATGGAAATATGGTATCGAAGGATTTAATATGTATACAGCGCCAACCATAGATAAAAATGGAAATATTATTTTTCATGCATTTATAAATGGGAATAGGGAATATCAAACTGCAATAATATCCCTTGATTATGATGGTAATGAAAACTGGAAAACGATTTTAGATTTTGAAAACGATACATATCAAAATTGGATTAATCATGAATTAGTTTGTGATGCAGAAGGAAAGGTATATTTTGGAACAAGTATAGCCTCATACTTTGGCTGCATTGATTTTGATGGTACAGTCTTATGGACATTGGATATGGGTGATCTTGAATATGACTCCTGTCCAGCAATTGGTAGTGATGGCACATTATATATAGGTGCACATATAAGCTCAACTTTCCCATATCACACACAAAATTTAATTGCTGTAAAAGACAGCCCTACAGTTGTAGAAAATTATGAACCTTTGCTGGATTATAATCTGGGACAAAACTTTCCAAACCCATTTAATCCAAACACAAAAATAATTTGGCAGTCGCCAGTAAGCGAATGGCAGACTATAAAAGTTTATGACGTTCTTGGAAATGAAGTAACAACTTTAGTAAACGAAGAACGTCCTGCAGGAAGATATGAAATTGAATTTGATGCATCTAAACTATCATCAGGAGTGTATTTCTATCAAATTAAAGTAGGAGATTTTGTTAGCACAAAGAAGATGATCTTGATGAAGTAACCTGGCAAGAGGTAAAAGTAAAGAAACGAGATGTTTAAGGCACGAGCAATCGTGCCTAATTATTTTTGAGTAAATAATACTAAATCATTTGAGATTTTTGCATCAAAAACTTTTTTATCCAAACCACCAAATAGTTCTAGTATTTCCAAGTGAAACAACTATATCAAACTTATTATAAAATGTTTTTGGGATTTTATTCGCACAAAAGATATGGAAATCAATTTTGCAATTATGTTTTTCAGAATTGGCTTTCGCAATGTTTATCATTTCCGATGAAGGATCATATGCTGTAACATTTAATCCAAGCAGCGCAAGAGCAATAGAATCAACTCCGGTTCCACATCCAACATCTGCAACTGATTTTATTTTTTTATCAATAAAATTTGATAAGAGTATTTTGCGTTTCTGTAATGCAGAATCAAAGTCAATCATCTTATCGTAATAAACTGAAGCTGAATTGTAAAAGTTGTTATTTGATTTCATATTTTTTATTGCTCCTTTTTATAATATCAAAATAGCTATTTAAAAATAATTTCTAATCAGCTAAAGTTTTTAATTCTTAATTATTCGCTTTTAACTCTCTTCCCGTTTATCATCTTTTCGCAATTAGCAAAAGCTAATAAACAGCATATCTTATTTGAGAAGTGAAACTTCTTATGATTAAGAAAAATCAAACAAAAAAATGTTTAACCCTCGCACTAATTGAATTAAAATAATTATTCGGTGTAAAGTAATATGGCACTTAACATGTTAATTGATGAATACTTGAAAACTCTTAATTAACTAAATATTCCATAAATTTATCTTTAGGGGATAAACAATGGCCAAAATAGCAATAATAGACGACGATCCGGATATTGTTGATGCCAGCAGTTTGGTATTAACTTCAAAAGGTTACGACGTTATCACCGCTTCCAATCCAGATGATGGATATAAAATCGTTATGGATCAAAATCCAGATTTAATCATTCTTGATGTAATGATGAATGAACCCGATGATGGATTTTTCTCGCTCAAAAGTTCCGCAAAATGAATGTGGACACACCAATTATAATGTACACATCAGTTTCAAAATCTTTAGGAATGGAATTTGGCGCAAGCGAAATGGTTCCTGTTGATGAGTTTGTTGAAAAGCCAATTTCACCCGAAACTCTTGTGGACAAAGTAGAAAAACTTTTAGCAATTCATTTTAAGGAGTAGAGCAAATGCTTGTTGTAGAAAAAAATGCTCTTTCAGAAGAGATAGAGAGCTACGTAATAAAATACGGTAAAGACAGATCAGCACTGATGCCGGTGCTTCAGGCAATACAAAAAAAACATAGTTATATAAGTGATTTCGCTCAGCAGGAAGTTGCAAGATTCCTTGATATACATCCTGTTGAAGTTTTTAGCGTTATATCCTTTTATTCTTTTCTTCACTCAAAACCGACAGGAAGAAATATTGTAAGATTGTGTCAAACAATATCATGCGATATGGCTAACAAGAATAAAGTTGTTGAAGCTATTGAAAGGGAGCTAGGAATTAAGTTTGGCGAAACAACAAAAGATAACCGCATAACTTTAGAATTTACTAACTGCGTTGGAATGTGTGATCAAGGACCAGCAATGATAGTTAACGATCGTGTTTACACAAAACTCGATCCTGAAAATGCAGTTAACATTCTTAACGAAATAAAGTAGGGATGATAAATGAAAATTGAAACAAAAATAAATAATATAAAAACGGAACGTACAGGTCCGGTTCTTTTTTCTCCTTATAAAAGAGGAGAAGGAATAAAAAAAGCTTTAAAACAGAAAAGAGAAGACATTCTTTTTGAGTTAAAAGATTCTGGTTTAAAAGGTAGAGGCGGCGCTGGATTTCCTACATCTACAAAATGGATGTTAACGGCTGCAGCAAAAGCTGACAAAAAATTTATTGTTTGCAACGCTGATGAAGGCGAGCCTGGAACATTTAAAGATAGAGTTCTTTTAATGGAATATCCCGAACTTGTTTTTGAAGGTATGGTAATCGGCGGTTACACTGTCGGGGCAAAAGTTGGTATCGTTTATTTACGTGCAGAGTATGAATACATGCTTGAGCAGTTGGAAAATTATTTATCCAATATGAGAGAAGATAATCTGCTCGGTGAAGGAATTCTTGGAACAGATTTTTCATATGATATTTCAATACGATTAGGTTCAGGTGCTTATGTATGCGGTGAAGAAACTGCATTAATAGAATCACTTGAAGGCTACAGAGGCGAACCGCGTAATCGTCCACCATTCCCTGTTAACACAGGTTATATGGGTTATCCAACTTCCGTAAATAATGTTGAAACACTTGCTGCAGTTCCTCACATCATTACAAAAGGCGGGGCTTGGTTTAAAAAATATGGTACAGATAAATCAACCGGTTCAAAATTGTTTTCTGTTTCTGGTGATTGTGAAAACCCTGGTGTTTATGAACTACCATGGGGAATTGCCGTAAATGAATTACTTGAATTGGTTGGTGCAAGAAATGCCAAAGCTGTTCAAATTGGCGGCGCATCCGGAATCTGTATTCAAAAATCGCAATTCGATCGCAAGTTTGGTTATGAAGATATTTCAACCGGCGGCTCGGTAATAATTTTTAATGAATCAAGAGACATGCTTCATGTATTAAGAAACTTTATGGAGTTTTTTGTTGAAGAATCCTGCGGGCAATGCACACCATGCAGAATCGGTAATGTAAAATTACTTGAAGGAATTGAAATGATTGAAAGTGGAAAGTTTACTTTCAAATATATTAATACACTTAAAGAACTTGGCAAATCAATGCAAGTTGCATCAAAATGCGGATTGGGTCAATCAAGTCCTAACGCATTTATTTCCATTTTGGAAAATTTCAAAGATGAAATCTTTCACACAAAAGGGAATAATAGATTTAACGGAAAGGCAGGTAAGTGATGAAAGAAAAATCAAGAACACCAATGGCTCAACAAGCTTTAACTGTTGAAAAACCAACCATTG
Source organism: Ignavibacteriales bacterium (assembly GCA_016709765.1). NCBI lineage: Bacteria > Pseudomonadati > Ignavibacteriota > Ignavibacteria > Ignavibacteriales > Ignavibacteriales bacterium. Next base: position 667,142 of record JADJMD010000013.1, on the reverse strand, counting down.
AAGATGGAATTGGAAGTAAGGTAACTATTGAGATAAATGAAAAGAAAGTGCAAGTATTTTTTGGACAAACAATTCTTGAAGCATCTAAAGAGAATCAAATTCACGTTCCGACACTTTGTCATCATCCTGATCTTTGCATCGCAGGTACTTGTCGTGTTTGTGTTGTTGAAGTTGAAGGAATGAGAACACTTCAGACAGCTTGTTCATTTCCAATTACAGCTTCAATAAAAATTAAAACATCAAGTACAATGGTGCGCAAAGCAAGAAGACATATAATTGATTTACTGCTAAGTGAACATTATGGTGAATGTTATTCTTGTGTAAGAAATAATAATTGCGAACTTCAAACACTTGCAAAAGAATACGGTGTTGATTCTTACACTTTTGGACATGTTACAGAACCCTTATTTGAAGTTGATCTTTCATCATACTCAGTCATACGCGATATGAATAAATGTATAAACTGCAGAAGATGTGTTAGAACTTGTATCGATCTTCAGGAAGTCGGAGTTCTAGAAGCAATTGGTCGTGGCGATAAAACTCATATAGGAACATTTTTAGAAAAACCTTTAGCTGATGTTGTTTGCATTAATTGCGGACAATGTATTAATCGCTGCCCAACCGGCGCATTAAAAGCTAATGATCCTTCTGATGTAATCTGGAATGCAATTGATGATCCTACAAAACATGTTGTAATTCAAACAGCACCATCACCACGCGCGGCAATTGGTGAAGTGTTTGGATTAGAACCGGGTAAATCATTTACCGGTGAAATGAATACAGCATTACGTAGAATCGGTTTTGATGTTGTATTCGATACAAACTTTACAGCAGATCTTACCATTATAGAAGAAGGAACAGAATTAATTTTAAGACTTTATAAAGCTTTAGTTAAGAAAGAACAAGTTGCAGTTCCGCAGTTTACTTCTTGTTCACCAGGCTGGGTAAAATATCTTGAGCATTTTTATCCTGAGTATATTGATAATTTAAGTTCAGCAAAATCACCACAGCAAATGTTTGGTGCGCTCATTAAAACTTTTTATGCTCAAAAAAAAGGCATAGATCCAAAAGATATAGTATCAGTTGCAGTTATGCCATGTTCAGCTAAAAAGTTTGAATGCAACAGACCTGAAATGGATGATTCGGGTTATAAGGATGTGGATTTCGGATTAACAACCCGTGAACTTGGTCAGATGATAAAAGAGGCTGGAATCTACTTACCAGAAATGCCAAAGTCGCATTTTGATGATCCGTTTGGTGATGCTTCCGGTGCTGGATTAATTTTTGGTGCAACCGGCGGAGTTATGGAAGCAGCTTTAAGAACAGTAATTGAGTTAGTAACGGGAAAGAAAGTCGAAGATGTTTTTGCAAACGCAGATATAATTCCATTACGCGGATTTGAAGGAATAAAATATGCTGAACTTCCGATAACAGAAGTTGGTCCAGTTCCAAAATTGTTAGCACATCTTGTACCCGATTGGAACTGGTTAAAAGGCGCCACTCTAAAAGTTGCTGTTGCACACGGAACTGCAAACGCCAAAAAAATTATGGATGATATAAAAGCCGGCGGTAAATTCAGCGAATGTCATTTCATAGAGTTTATGGCTTGTCCAGGCGGTTGTCTTGGCGGAGGCGGTCAGCCAATTCCAACAAATGAAGAAATAAGAAAGATGCGAGCAAAAGCTATTTATGATGAAGATAATTCTTTACCATTAAGAAAATCTCATGAAAACAAACATGTAACTGATATTTATAATGAGTTTTTAACTGACGGACCTTGCGGGCATATTTCTCACAAACTTCTTCACACCAGCTATGTGAAGAGAGGTAAGTATATAGCTTAAAATTGTATATTTAAACCGGGCAGAAAAATATATATTAAGTTCTGCCTGGTTTTATTTTTTTAACAGAAGTAAAAATGTTTGATCTAATTCCAGCTTGGGCAAAGCATTACGAAGAATTTTGGTTAACAATACGGAATAGAAATCTTTGGTTTATAAAACTTCGTTATGCCGCAGTTGTAATGCTTCTCTTCTTTATAATCTTCCCAAAATACTTTTTAGGCATTTCGCTTTCTGATGATCAGCAAACAGCCCTATTAATAATTACTTTTTCAATTTTTGTTTACAATATTCTTTTTCATATCATGAGGAGATTATTGGAACATGATGCAGATAAATTTAATCCACTTCATCTATCTTTGCTGCAAATGATTGCCGATTTGACATCTCTAATGCTTGTGGTTTATTTTACAGGAAGTGTTGAATCACCGCTGCTTCTGTTTTTTGTCATTCACATGATTGTTGGCAGTTTAATTTTACCTGGGTTTGTTATTTATACTTTTTCCGTTTTTATAGTGCTTGCATTCTGGGGAATTACAGTTGGTGAGTATTACTCAATAATACCGCATTACCATATCATCGGGTTTCTTCCTTTCTCACTCCACCAACAATTTAATTATGTACTGGCAATTAATGTAAGCTTTGCCTTTTTGGTTTTTATGATTGTTTTAATTGCAAATAAAATGGCTAACCAACTTTACATTCGTGAACAGCAGTTACTTGAGTCAATTGATAAAATAAACGCTGCAGAAAAAGAAAAACAAAAATATATTTCCGGTATTGTACACGAAATTAAAACTCCACTTGCTGCAGTACATTCCTATCTTGATTTAATACTTCAGAAGTTTCTTGGACCTTTAGATGAAGTTGTAGAAGAAAAACTTATCCGTGCGCGTAAAAGGTCTGATGAAGCAATTGAACTGATTAACAACGTATTAAAAATTTCTAAACTTAGACTTGAAGATTCATTTATTAAAGAAGAAGTAGATATTGCCTCAATACTTGCAAGAGCAATTAAAGTTGCAAAGGTTAATGCTGAAGCTAAAGGTGTAAAGCTTTCTTTAATCAATAACTGGAAAGAAAAACATCCAATTGAAGGGGATCCATTCTTGATTCAGATTGCGTTATCAAACATAATTAGTAATGCAATTAAGTATAATAATATGGATGGCCTGGTTGAGATAACTATTGAAAAAGATAAAAATGATTTAGTGATAAAAGTTTGTGATGACGGTATGGGAATTCCTAAAGAAGAACTTGACAAAATATTTACTGATTTTTTTAGAGCCAGCAATATAAAACACATCGGAGTTGAGGGTTCTGGATTGGGTCTATCTGTCGTTAAACAAATTGTAGAAAGACATGGTGGAACAATAGATGTTCAAAGTCCATCGCATCTATCTACAAATAAATATCCCGGAACCTGCGTGAAAATTACTTTGCCTTTCAAATCTTAACATTCCATTATTTTTTGATTTATAGTTGCCCCCCAGATTAGTCATTTCGACCGATAGGTGAAATCTGTAGATTAAAAAAGTCAGATTTCTCAGGCTCCCAAAGGGATGCTTATGGCAGAGGACTCTTTCGAAATGACTTATTTGAGTTCTGCAATCGACCTCGAAACTTTTTGCACTGGATGAGAAAATGAAAATTATTTTATTTCTTTTTAGCAGAAACTTTCTTTTTCTTTTCCTTTACAACTTTCAAATCAACAAGCTTAAAGGAAACTCCTTTTATTAAAGAAACTTTTCTTGCTAACTCATCCATTTTTTTTCTTTCGCCCGCAAGTTCAAGAATAAGTAATCCTTGATCACTGCAATTTTCCATAACACCGTCGTGAATACCCAATCTTGTTTTAATCATGCATCCCCAACCGGTTAAAACTTTTTGAACTTGCACTGCAGCTTGTTTTCTTTGACCAATAAGAATTAATAATACAGATTTCATAAGTCTCCTTTGATAAATGTGATTAAATTACGATGTAAAAATATATAATTTTCGCCCATTTAGTCGTACTTAACCATCTTGGTCGAAGGCAATAATCATTTTATTTGAATTCTGTTGCCTCATAGCAATAATTTAAGTGGCATTTATATTGTACAAAATCTTTAGAGGTATATATATGAAAACAATAATAACAATCGTATTACTTTCAGCTGGTTTGATTTACAGCCAGACAGTTTCTGATTCAACGCAGACAAAGCAAAAAAATCAGGAACGCGAAAAAGTTCAAACTCAAAATCAAGAAATGAACAAAGCTCAAAATCAAATTGGCTCAAAAGAAAAAGCTCAAACTGATGTAAAAGAAAATCGCAAAAGAAAAGATGTGTTCATAGATAAAGATGGAGATGGAATTTGCGATACAAGACAAAGCGGAATGAGTTTTAATAAAATGAGAAAACGAATGGGCGCAGGTAAACAAGGTCCGGGCGGTAAGGGCAGCGGCGGAAATCAAAATGGAAATAGTCCCAACTGGGGAAATTAATTTGCATAGAAATTGAATTATGAAAAATCTTTTTGGTACTGCAACAATTTTAGCAATTCTATTTTTACAAACTGCACAAGCTCAGTTTAACTTGTACACTTATTATCAGGGCATATATGATGATAATATTTTTAATACAAGTGAAAAAGTTTCTGATTATATAAACAGTTTTGCCTTTGGTTCCGCGTATAACTTCGAATCAGATTTAAACAACGTTCAAATTTATTATGAAGGCGGATTAAATTATTTCCAAGCAACAACATCAAAATCATTTAACACACATCGCATCGGATTAGTAGAAACACATTTATTTTCTGTGGATGATAATCCATTAAACGCAGGAATAAATTATTCTTTTAGAAATAACAAAGATGAATTTAAAGTTTATGATTTCAACCAAATTTCGGCTTATGTAAATTATCGTCATTCAATTAGCGAGTCTGATTATATCTTACCCGGTTATATTTTTAACATAAACACTTATAAAAACTTTACATTGTTCTCTCACAATGAGCACCGGTTTTTTGTAAACTGGATTTCAAACTTTGAAACTCAAACGTCACTTACATTAAATGCAGAATATTTAATCAAACAATATTCTGAAAAATATGATTTTGAAGGCTACCTAAACGAGGCGGCTCAGTTAAAACTGAAAGCAAACATTGGACAATCGTTAAGTGATTTAACAGGTATTAATGGTTATATCGAATATAGAAAAAATCTTTCCGATGGAAGTCGTTATTTAATTAGTGATTCACTTGTTTATTACGAAGAAGAGATATTTAATGATATTTATGCATATGATGGAATTGAAACCGGATTGGGATTTAAACATTACTTTAATGAAAACATCGAATTAAGTCTTGATGCAAGATATCTAATAAGAAATTATTCTTCGCTACCAGCCGTTAATAGAAGCGGGGAAGAGCTAAACGTAATGCGTGAAGATAATCAGTTTGGATTTGGCGCAGGAATTGTTTTTGATTTGAGTTCAGTTGCAAAGGGTTTATCGATTTCGGCTACATGGAATTATTTTAAAAACAATTCAAATGATTATTACTACAAATATTCCAACCAAATGATTTCCGCTTCATTAGACTTTGATTTTTAGTGTCACACTGAGCCGAAGCGGAAGTGTGACATTTACTATTTATGTCATCCTTCATTTCCGCTCATGCTGATGTTTTTTCAAATCAATCAAACTTTTTAATCTCATATTTCTGCATTTTATAACGCAAGTTTCGTTCTGTTAATCCAAGCATTCTGCCAGCTTGTGATTGATTACCGTTAGCCTTGCTAAGTGCATCAAAAATCAATTTCCTTTCAAGTTCTTCCACTTGTTCTGTTAGCGTTGCATCTGCTTTAGTTAAGATTTCTTTTTCAGCTTTAAAACCACTCACTACATTTGGTAAATCACTAACTGTAATTATTTCAGTTCTGCAAAGTACAACAGCACGCTCAATAATATTTTCTAATTCCCGTACATTGCCGGGAAAATTAAATTTAATTAGTAAATCAACGGCTTCTTTGGATATGCTTAATTTCTGCCTGCCATTTTCTTTTGTATACTTATTAATAAAATATTCTATAAGCGGAAGTATATCTTCTCTGCGCTCACGTAAAGGAGGAATGTTAAGCGAAACAATATTCAATCTGTAAAATAAATCTTCTCTAAAACTTCCATCTTTAATTTTGTCTTCCAAGTTTTGATGAGTAGCTGCAATGATTCTTACATCGATATCAACACTTTCTGTAGAGCCTAATCTTTCGATTTGATGTTCCTGCAAAACACGCAATAATTTTACTTGAAGATTAATTGGAATGTCACCAATTTCATCTAAAAATATTGTACCCGAGTTGGCAAGTTCAAATCTACCTTTCTTAGCTTTTTCAGCTCCAGTAAATGCACCTTTCTCGTGTCCAAACAATTCACTTTCAAGAAGTGTTTCCGGCAAAGCTGGAATGTTAACAGCAATAAACGGATTTTCTTTTCTGGGGCTTACATAATGAATTGATTTCGCAAGAACTTCTTTTCCCGTTCCGCTTTCCCCATTGATAAGTATTGTTGCTTTGCTATCAGCAGCGCGAGAAGCTAGGCTTAATACTTCTTCCATTTTTGGAGAGTGGGAAACGAAAGAATCAATTTTAAATTTTTCTTTTAACTGGTTTTTTAATAATTGGATTTCTGATTTTAGATTTTTGTGTTCAATAATTCTTTCAATCATTAAATCAAGCTCATCCAGGTCAACCGGTTTCGAAATGTAATCAAATGCACCGAGGCGCATAGCCCTAACTGCGTTTTCAATTGTGCCATAAGCGGTTAGGATTACAAAGCTTATTTCAGGATTTATTTTTCTTACTTCTTCAAGAACTTCAAGCCCTGTTTTATCCGGCATCTTAAAATCAGATAAAATAATATCAATTAAATTGCTTTGTACCGCTTTAATTCCTTCTGTGCCTGATGATGCCGAAAATATTTTGTAACCTTTTTTTTCAAGATAGCCTTTTAAAATACTTCGCTGGGCATCTTCATCATCTACTATTAATATCGTGTAATCTTTCATTGTATGGTTATATTAATTTTAAAAGTTGTTCCTTTATTTACTTCGCTTGATACAGAAATTAACCCGTTATGCTGTGAAATTATTTTTTGTGAAATACTTAATCCCAAACCATTCCCATCTTTTTTTGATGTATAATATAAATCGAAAATTTTCTTCTGTTGCTCTGTTGTAATCCCAATTCCATTGTCCGTAATCAGAATAACAAAATCGTTTTTAGCTTGGTAATATTGTAATGTAACTTCCCCTCCTTTATTTACAGCATCAAACGCATTTTGTAAGATATTCATTAATGCTTGTTTAATTAAATCTGCATCAAATTTACAATTTTGTAATTCGTCTTTTTGTAAGATGAACTTTATCTCTTTTTGTTTCGCCTGTTCTGAAAATAAAAGAAAGATATCATCAAAGAAAGATCTCAAATCTACTTGATTTCGATTCAATTCAATGGGTTTTGCATAGCTTAAAAATTGAGTTATAATTTTGTTTATTCTATTGACTTCAGTTTTTAATAAACTGGTTATATCAGAATACTCGTTTTGATTTGATATTGGTAAGAATTCTTTGTTCAGTCTTTGGGCAATCATACCAATTGCGTTAATTGGATTTCGTATTTCATGTGCTACACCAGATGCAAGTTCACCCATTGCAGTAAGCTTTTCATTTCTCTTTGCATCATCTTCAAGTCGTTTTGTTTCAGTTATATCTTTAATAACAATTGTAAAGACTTGTTGGTCTGTATCTGGTTCCTTAAGTGATGAAATACTAAATGTTAGAAATTTATCTTCACCATTTAATTGAATCTGTTTTTCAAAATATGAATCTATTTTTGATCCTTCATTTTTCTCAAGAAAATGTAAACTAGCGTTTTGTATAGAATGGATGTGATTACCTAGAACTTGATTTGAATCAATATTAAAAAGCTTTTCCGCAGATTTATTAAACAATGTAATATTGTTTTTCTTATCAAGGACAATCACAGCTTCACTCATATTTTCCAAAACAGAAGAAGTTAAGGTTTTAAACTTTTCATATTCGGTTGAGATGGACTTTAAATTTTGTGTTGTAAAAATTATACTCAGAACAATAATTGAAATTGCCGCAAGAATCAGCGAGATAATAATTAATCTTCGCAGCATTCTGTCTTCAACATTTTTAATATCTTCAAGTGAAACACCTAATCTGTAAAGCCCAATCACTTCATCGTCAAGCAGAAATCTTTGCACAACTTCATAGACATCATGTCCAGCGTGCAATGTAGTTCTTGAAAAAAAAGAATCACTATTTAATGCTTCTTGCAAAAAAACTGAGCCTGAAATTGATTCCACAGTATCAATTTTTTCACTTGCTGCAAGCACACCAATTGAATCCTGCAAAATAACATATTCAATTCCGTGTTGCTCAGACATTTGTTGAAGTATAATTCCTATTCCAATTTTTTTTCTAAACTCTAAAAAATCTTCCGCATTCAGATTAACAACAATTGCCCCTTTATTGTTAGCCCTTGCAACAGCGACAGCAAATCTTTCTTCATCAACAAACTCGGCAGTTTTCAGTCCAATTATCAATTCAACTACTTCATTGTTTAAGATTGGCGCTAATTCTTTAGAACGATTTACATTTTCTTCACTGTGAGTATGCCCGGGTTCGGGAATTCTGTTTGATAAAACTCGATTACCATATTTATCAAAAATATTTATTCGGTAAAGATTATTGTCAGTTCCAATCTTAATAAGCTCATCTTTATTTAATGATTTATACGAATCTAACTTTTTAATCAATCGTGCGTTATCTAAAAGTCTTTGGGTTATCAAATCTTCAATTTCAAAACTTGAGTTTAATGTATTCTTGCTGCTTTGTATTATTGATTCCAGAAGTGAAGAGGAATGATCGTTAAGTAGTTGAAATATTTCTTTTTTGCTTTGATTAAGTTCGATATAAGATGAGATTATCATTACAGCTGCTATCAGCAACGTAATTGATATGATTGCTTTTGGTGAAAGTTTAAATCGTAATCTCATACTGCAAATTACTTTTTAATTTTTTAGATGAAAAGAATTAATGAATAAAAAGTTTTTATAAAATCGTTCTTCGTCCAATCAGTCGCCGCAATTCGCCGTGTTAGTCGAATATCAAAAAAAACATCGCATAGCCAATAAAAATTAAACAAATTTTGCGGCACGCACTTTGGAGAACCACTACCAAACAAAATAATTCACATTAAAACAAGGAGTGATAAAATGAAAAAGAAAAATCTTATAAGCATATTCTCAACTGTTGTGCTTATGGCAGTATTGTTCTCTTCAACTGTTCTTGCACAAGATGAACCAAAGCAAGAAAAAAATCAAATTAAAAACCAGGTGAAGAGTGAGTTAAAAGTGAAAACTCAAACTCAAAACAAAGAACACAGCAATCGTTTTGTTGATGCAAACAACGATGGCTACAATGATAACGCACCGGATATCGATGGTGATGGCATTCCAAACGGTCGCGACGAAGACTATACTGGTTCAAAGAATAGAAAAAATGGTAAAGGCTTTGTTGATTTGAACGGCGACGGACTAAACGATAATGCTTTTGATGCTGACGGTGATGGCATTCCAAACGGTCAGGATCCTGATTTTGTAAAACCACAAGACGGCTCTGGTCAGCAAAACAGACATGGAAAAAACACCCAGACTAAGTTTGGCGGCAACAAATATGGCCCAGGAAATGGAACTGGAAATAACGGTGTTGGACCAAAAGACGGTACCGGTAACGGCTCCGGTAGTGGAACTGGAACTTGTGATGGAACTGGTTCAAAAGGTAGAGGCGGAAGAAAGTAACAAGATAATTATTACTGGCGGTGCTCAAAAAGAGCACTGCTTGTTTATTGGAACAAACTATACAGAGAAAAAAATGAAAACGTTATTTGCAAGAATTTTAGGTTTACTTCTTTTTGTTTTTTTAGTAGCTGGTTGTAACACAAATACAGAAGTTGTTTCTCCGGAAAATAATTTATCAAAATCAAACTCAATTAATAATGTTATACTCGATGGCGGAAATTATTCTGTAACACAGGATGAAATAGATGGTTTAATTCATATGAGAATAGAAGAAAAACTTGCACGTGACGTTTACACAGTATTAGGTGCAGCGTATAATTCTCAAGTGTTTTTAAATATTAAAGAAAGTGAACAAGCACACATGAATGCCGTTAAAAGGATGTTAGACAAATACAGCATTCCTGATCCATTAGTTACCCATGAAGTTGGTGTATTTCCCGACCCAACATTTCAAACGCTTTATGATCAATTGATTTTACAAGGAAATCTTTCATTAAATGAAGCAGTATTAGTTGGTGTTGCAATTGAAGAACTTGATATTGCTGATCTTGATGATCAGTTAACAAATGTAGTTACAAATCCGGGGATCATTAGAATATACACGAACCTTAAATCTGGTTCGGTTAATCATCTTGATGCCTTTAACAGAAATTTGATTGGATGTATTAGAACCTTAGCTACCGAATGATTTTGCTTAGTTACGACTGAATTCTGAGTGTATTATTATTTGCAGTGGAAGACAATTAACAATAGTTGTCTTCCATTTAATAATTAATTCTGATTTTAGTTAATTTTTTTCTTAATTTTATATTGTTCATAGGGGAGCTAAAAAATGTTTACTGTTTCAATTTTGTTAAAAAATATTTCACACAAGAATTTGTGTTTATTAATAATTCACAGACACTATACCGCTATACCCAAATCACTTTCTAGAAAAACCAAACCTATTCTCAAATCTAACTATGAGGTTATTTATGAAAATTCTTAAACTATTTTTACTCCTTTCTATACTATTCAGTTTTACATCAATTAATATTTTTTCTCAAACAAAAGCCGGCGCTGAAGCACTAGGCACGAGAAAATATGATGAATATAAAACACCTCAATTCTGCGGTTCAGCATGCCATGTAGATTTTTATCAGCAATGGAAACAGGCAATGATGTCGCAGGCATATACGCATCATTGGGATGAGATTGAATATTTTGAACTTGCAGTACCACATGCAGAGAAAGATGAAAAAGTTGCTGAAGTAAAAGCAGGCTGCAACGGATGCCACGCTCCAATTTCTTTTTTAGTCGGAGATGTTCCACCGCCTAAACCTGAAATGAATTCCAGAGCAAATGAATCAGTTTCTTGCGATGTATGCCATACTGTATCAGGATTTCAAGGAGATACTCCGCATAATTTTAATTTTATTTCAAATCCAACCGATGGCAAAACAAAATATGGGCCACGTGGAACTGGAAATTCGCCTGAACATAAAATTATTCAATCCGATTTTTTAAAAAGCGGAGATTTTTGCGGAACCTGTCATAATGAAATGTCACCTTACGGTGTTTGGGTAAAATCTACTCATCTTGAATGGAAAGAAGGACCCTACTTTAAACAGGGTGTTCAATGCCAGGATTGCCACATGACAAAAGCAGAAGGTTATACTGCCGCTATGGGGAATAAATATCCGGATGCCTGGCAGCATTTATTTCATGGAGCTCACGACCCCGGAAAAGTAAAAGGAACAATTGAATTAAGAATTCATCCTGATATTCGTGAAGCAGAACCCGGTGAAGTAGTTAAATTTACTGTTGCATTGTTTAATCAAAAAACAGGACACAAATTCCCAACAGGCTCGGTTGAAGATAGAATTGTCTGGATGCACGTTGAAGCCGTTGATTCTAAAGGAGATGTATATCATTTACCCGTAAACAAAAAAGGATTTGATGGCGAAGAATATACAATAGGTGCCGATGTTTTAGCTTATCAGGATATGGGGATAGCTAAAGGTGATCCAAATTTTAAGGGTGTACAGCGTGATGGAATTCCAATTGGTGATAGAATTTTTAGAATGGCATATTTTGATCCGCAAAACAGAATGACGATACAACAATGGAATACTAAATCTCTTGGAGTGGATTACAGATTAGGGCCACGCGAAACAAAGTTAGAATATTTTACTTTTAACCTTCCTGATAATATTGCTCCCGGAGAATTAAAAGTAACTGCTGTCCTTAACTATCAAAAATTAGTTAAGCCTGTTGCAGATTTCTTAAATGTCCCGGCAGAAGAATCTGAAATTATTAAAGTAAATGAACACTCAACTTTTGTTACAGTTTTACCATAAATAACTAACTGTCATTGCGAGGAACGAAGCAATCCACCACAATTTAGATTGCTTCATCGTAAGCTCCTCGCAATGACATCGCTAAACATAGAGGATAAAATGAAAAAAATAATGTTACTATTGTTTTTAGCAATTATCATAACAGCTATAGTTGCAAGTGATGTTTTTGCTATACCAGCTTTTGCAAGAAAATACAATATGACTTGTAAAACCTGTCACTCACCATTTCCCAAGCTAAAAGCATACGGCGATGAATTTGCCGGAAACGGATTTGTACTAAAAGATCAGGATGCGCCAAGATATTTTGTTGAAACCGGCGATCCTGAACTTTCCCTTATACGTGACCTTCCGCTTGCATTAAGGTTGGAGGGTTATGTTACATATAACCAAAGCAACACAGAAAAATCGGATTTTACAACTCCGCTTTTATTTAAATTATTAACAGGTGGAGCAATTTCTAAAGATGTTTCTTATTACGTTTACTATATTTTGGAAAATGGTGAAGCTGGAAAAATTGAAGATGCTTGGTTAATGTTTAATAATGTTTTGGGAAGTGAACTTGATTTGACAATCGGGCAGTTTCAGGTTTGTGATCCTATATTTAAAAGAGAATTGCGTTTAACTCGTGATGATTATTATATATATAAAGTTAGACCAGGTGCATCACAAGTTGACTTAACTTATGATAGGGGAATAATGTTAACATACGGATTTGAAAGCGGGACCGATCTTGCATTGCAAATCGTAAACGGCAGCGGTATAGGTGAAGGGTTTTTTGACGGCAATTTTGACAACGACAAATATAAAAATTTTATGGGTAGGATTTCACAGGATGTTGGTGAGCATTTGAGGCTTGGTGCAATGGGTTATTGGGGGAGAGAAGTTCAACAATATTCGAATGAGATAGAGAGTTTTTGGTTAGATAATAAATTATGGATGATAGGTGGTGATGCTACAATTACATTCGACCCATTAGAATTAAATTTGCAATATGTTGAAAGAAATGACAATGATCCTTTATTCTATAGTTCAGCAGAAGTTGGGCATATTACAAATATTGGTACCCGTGGCGCATTCGCAGAAATGGTTTATCGCCCAAACGGAGATGATAGTAAATGGTATGCAGTGGGTTTATTTAACTGGATTGAATCAGATTTTTCAGAGCTAAATTATAAAACTCTTTCTGGACATTTTGGATATGTTTTCAGAAGAAACATCAGAATGGTTGCAGAAGTTAATTACGATTTTACACACGAGTATGCAAAGTTTGGTGTTGGATTTATAACAGCGTTTTAGTTTTAATTCACGGGTCATCCTTAGCTAAATTGAAGGATGACCTTTAATAACAACATACATAATTTCTCATCTTGCTATAAGATGAGAATTTGTTTGAAATATTTATGGAGATATTATAACAAATGAAAATATTCTCAACTCTAGTTTTAGTCCTGCTCACATATTTTTCATTGTCCGCACAAAATTGTGGTCACAAAAACAAATCTAAAGAAAATTGTAAAGGTGGAAAAGGTAATTGTATTCAGGCAATAGACTCAATTAAATACGATCTTTCATCTAGTGAAAAAGATGGATTAATATATATGCGATTAGAAGAAAAACTTGCACGTGATGTTTACTTAACTCTCGGTAAAACATACAAACAAAAAATGTTTGTTAACATTCCCGAAAGTGAACAGAGACATATGGATGCTGTAAAAGCTTTGTTGGATAAATATGAAGTTATTGATCCAGTAACTGATGATGAGATAGGTTCTTTCACTAGTACAGATTTTAAAAAGCTATATGATGATCTTGTTACTAAAGGGCAGCAATCATTTAAAGATGCAATGCTTGTTGGAAAAGAAATTGAGGAAATGGATATAAAAGATCTTGTTGAAAGAATTGAACAAACAGATAACCCTGATATAAAATCAGTTTATGAAAATCTGAAACAAGGATCAGAAAATCATTTAAAAGCTTTTACGAATCACCTGTAAAAATTGAATGTCATTGCGATCCCGACTTTAGTCGAGATAAGCAATCCGAATAGTTAGTCAGATCACATCGATTCGCTTGTTATGACGTACTCTTTCCCTGTATTCACTTAACATCTTAATAAATTTTATTGTAATTTTCATTAGTCAAAGTGTCAAATAAATAAAGGCAACTTAAAATGACTTCTGTAAAAATAGATTTTCAGTTTTCGACTGCACCTGAGCCGCACAAAGAAAGAACACGCGCAATTCTTAAAACGCATCCTGAAGTGCGAGAACACATTGGAAGAAATCCATATAGTTTTTTAATAATACTTTTTGCTATCGGGTTGCAACTTACAATTGCATACTTGCTTTCTTCCCAGCAATGGTGGCTTGCATTGCTTGCCGCATTTTTTATTGGAGCTTTTGCAAATCATGCTTGCTATGTATTAATACATGAAGCAGCACACAATCTTATCTTTAAAAATAGAGCAATGAATTATATTTCAGGAATTCTTGCAGATATTCCAAATGTGCTGCCAAGTTCTGTTTCATTCAGAAGTTATCATTTAAAACATCATTCGTTTCAGGGAGACTATTATCTTGATGCTGATCTTGCAAGTAAATGGGAAGCTAAAATAATCGGACACTCATTTTTTGGAAAAGCCTTATGGGAAATTTTATTCCCTGTTTTTCAGGCAGTGCGTACTCCGCGTTTAAAAGAGATACAATTTATGAACGCCTGGACAATTGTTAATTGGATTGTTGTCTTTGGAGTTGATGCACTTGTAATAATATTCTTTGGCTGGACTTCATTTTTTTATTTAGTTTTTTCTTTTTTCTTTTCTATAGGATTTCATCCACTTGGCGCAAGATGGATACAGGAACATTTTCTTATCGCACCACCGCAGGAAACGTACAGCTATTATGGCCCACTTAACATAGTTGCACTAAATGTTGGATATCATAATGAGCATCATGATTTTCCATCAATTCCCTGGAGTAACCTACCTAAAGTAAAAGCAGCAGCGCCGGAGTTTTACGACAATCTTGTTTATCATAAATCTTGGACGATGCTTTGGCTGAAATTTTTATTTGACCCGAAACTTTCTCTCTATTCAAGAATGACAAGAGATAATAGAGGCGGACTTACAATCGACTAAATCATTTGGAGGAATAATGCCCGATAAACTTTTATGTGATTTTTGCGGAACAGAAATATCTAATGACGCAGAATTTTGTGGTAAATGCGGAACAATTTTTATAGATAATGCAAACTGTTTTAATCATTCAGATGATGATGCAAAAGGTGTTTGCGCTATTTGTCATCAAGCATATTGTAAAAGATGCGGACTTCGAGTTAATGGTATCTTTTTATGTAACGAACATTCTAATTATGAAATTTATGAAGGAATGGCGCGCGTGTTTGGCTCATCAGATGAACCACAAATAAACCTTTATAAATCAGCCTTAGAAGAAAACGAACTTCATCCATTTATATATGAAAGAAAGGCTTCCCCTATTTCTCTTGGTGGTGGCGATTATACATTATTTCGAGCAAGTGGCGATCCAAAAGGACATTTAATCAATGAAATCAAACTAATGGTCCCGTGTTCAGAAGTTTTACAAGCAGAAAAAATTATTGATGAGTTAGAACAATCAACTAAATAACCTTTTCTAATTAGCTAATTACTTTTAAAAAACTTAAGTAACTGTTTCATACAATAATTAATAATATATGATATACAGAAATTTTGCTAATACAGACTTAAAAGTCTCCGCACTTGGATTTGGTGCTGGAGAAATAGGGGATTATGCGGTTCCAGAAAAAGATTCAGAAAAAATTCTTAACACTGTTTTGGATTTAGGAATTAATCTTATCGATACTGCTCGCGGATATTTTGCAAGTGAAGATAGAATCGGTAAATATATTTCACATAGAAGAAATGAATTTATCTTATCCACAAAAGTCGGATACGGTATTGAAGGCTATGCTGATTGGAGTTATGATATAATTCTTGCCGGAGTTGATAATGCTTTGCAATTAATGAAAACTGATTACATTGATGTTGTTCATCTGCATTCCTGCGATTTAAATACTTTACAGCGCGGAGAAGTTATCGAAGCACTGCATAAAACTATCGAGCAGGGAAAAGTTAGATTTGCAGCTTACTCGGGCGAGAACGAAGAATTAAAATTTGCCGTTGATTCTAATTCATTCGGCAGTATTCAAACATCAGTAAACATTTGTGATCAGATAGATCTTGATGATTCTATCAAACAAGCGAAAGAAAAGGAAATAGGAGTAATTGCAAAACGCCCGATTGCAAATGCACCTTGGAGATTTTCTGAAAGACCAGTTGGACATTACTGCGAAGAATACTGGCATAGATGGAAAACAATGAACTTACCAGCACAGAAAAACTGGCTGGATACTTTTTTACGATTTAGTGTTTTTGTAAACGGAGTTGATACTGCAATTGTTGGGACAACAAATATTGAACACCTAAAATCAAATATTAAAATTATTGAACAAGGTCCGCTTAATAATGAACTTAATGATGTGATTTTAGAAAGTTTTAAAACACATAATCAACACTGGCGTGGCGAAGTTTAGTTGTTATGTCATCACGAGCGTAACGAAGTGATCTGTTTGATTTCTTCATCCAGTCGGATAGGGATTCTAAGTTATCTTGAAGAATAGTATGAAAATATATTGGCTCATAATTTTATTTTTTTCTTTTAATTACACATCGGCTCAGAATGGATTTAAAATCGGGTTAAATATCTCAGATTATATAATAAATGAAACCACTTTTAATGGGTCAAATCATGAATCAATTTTTGGTCCGTATTTAGGATATTTTAATGATTGGAATTTAAACGGAAAATCAAACGGAGAATCATATTTTTCTCTTGGATATGAAATATGTATTTCTGCAAAAGGAAGCTTACTTAAAGACTTTATTACTTACTCTGAAGTAACACCATCTGAAATAACTGATACGAGTGATGTTAAGAAATTTTTTTATTATATAGAATTGCCACATCTGGTAAAATTTCATTATGCTTTGACAGACAGAGTTAAACTTGAAATGGATGTTGGCGGTGCTTTTTCACTTTTAGTACTTTATGGTACAAAAACTTTGGAACATTCAAATCCTAATTACTCACGTAATGAAACTAATTTCTTTTTTGTACCAAACTTAGGAGAAATCCCAACTTCATTTATAGACTACAGTTTGGTTGGTGGATTAGGGATTTATTATGATGATATTCTTTTCAACGTTCGATATACCACAGGATTAGTTCAGGTTTACACGAATACAACTTTATCTACACTGACATTAACAGTTGGCTACAAAATATGAAAGCTATTTTTTCTTTCTTTGGGAATCACGGTCGTACCGTGACTTAAATTGGGGTTAAGAAATTGTTGTCACGGAATGGTCCTTGACAACTGAATCATTCTAAATTCTTCAATAATTGCTTACTATCAACAATCCTTCTCACAAATAGGAATCGCCAATCTTTACTGCTTCCTAAATCTGATAATTAACCTATATTTAATTGCTTTTAAGTGCTATAACCTCGTTTATCATATGGCATTAAGATTGAGATTTTGGCTATAATTAAAAGCATTCCAATATCCGAAAGAGACAGAAATGATAAAAGGAACAGTAGTAATTGACGGCAAAATTTGTAAAGGCTGCGAGCTTTGCATTATTGCGTGTCCTCAGGAAGGTTTAGCATTATCAGAAAATTTTAACGATAAAGGATATCGTTTTGTTGAACTAATTAATGATAAATGCACAGGCTGTGTAAATTGCGCCCTTGTATGTCCGGAAGCTGCGATTACAGTTTACCGGGAACCAAAGCCTGCTAAAAAAGTTCAGGCTTAAGTTTAATTAATTACAAAAAGGTTTTTATGGAAAATAAAGAAAAAAAATCGGGTGAAGCCCGCTTGATGAAAGGTAACGAAGCGCTAGCCGAAGCTGCAATTCGTGCAGACATTGATGCTTATTTTGGTTACCCAATAACACCTCAATCTGAAGTGATTGAGTATCTTACACGTGAAGTACCTATCAGAAAAGAAATCAAAACCGTTGTCCTTCAAGCAGAAAGTGAAGTTGCTTCAATCAACATGGTTTATGGTGCTGCAGGTGCAGGTGCAAGAGTGATGACTTCATCATCATCACCAGGAATAAGTTTAATGCAAGAAGGTTTATCATATATTGCTTCAGCACAACTACCATGCTTAGTTGCAAACGTTGTTCGTGGTGGTCCGGGTCTAGGAACCATCCAACCTTCACAAGGTGATTATTTTCAGGCCACAAAGGGAGGCGGTCATGGCGATTATCACCTTATTGTTTTAGCTCCGGCTTCTGTTCAGGAAATGGCTGACTTTGTTTTTGATGGATTTAAGTTAGCTGAAAAATATCGCAACCCGGTTATGATTCTTTCTGACGGTGCGCTTGGTCAGATGATGGAAAAAGTTATTCTTCCCGAAGAAGGGTCACTTCCTAAAACTTCAGCACCTTGGGCTACAACAGGAAAAACAAAAAATAGAGAACATAATGTAATAACATCTTTGTTTATCCAGCCGGAAGAAATGGAACAAGTAAATCTTCGCTTACAAGAGAAGTATGAAGCAATTCAAAGCGAAGTGAGATACGAAGAAATACAAACTGAAGATGCTGAAATACTTCTAGTTGCTTTTGGATTGTCATCACGAATTTGTCAAAAAACAGTTGATCTTGCACGTGAAAAAGGAATTAAGGTTGGATTGTTTAGACCAATAACAGTTTATCCATATCCTTATGCACGATTAAAAGAATTATCCAATCAAGTTGAGTTTATGTTAACTGTTGAAATGAACGCAGGACAAATGGTTGAAGATGTTCGTCTTGCTGTTGAAGGAAAAGTTCCTGTTCATTTTATCGGTAGAATGGGCGGAATGATTTTATCTCCTGAAGATATTCTTCATAAGCTAGAATCAGTCCACGAATCACAAAACACAGTTAATGTATAGGAGAAATTGAAATGAATGAAAAATTATATTTAGAAGACGAAGAAAATTTAGGAACTCAGGTTGATGAAAATTATGAGCAAGTTTATTGCAGACCTGATACATTAACTGATATCCCATTTCACTACTGTCCCGGTTGTGGACACAGTGTAGTACATAGAGTTCTAATGGAAGTTATTGCAGAACTTGGAATCCAGGAGGAAACAATCGGTATTGCCCCGGTTGGATGTTCTGTATTTGCATACAACTATATGAATATTGATATGCAGGAAGCTGCACACGGAAGAGCAAGTGCAGTTGCAACCGGAGTAAAAAGAGTGTTACCAGATAAATATGTTTTCTCGTATCAAGGCGATGGTGATTTAGCCGCGATTGGTACTGCAGAAACAATTCACACTGTAAATCGTGGTGAAAATATTTTAATGCTCTTTATTAATAACGGAATCTACGGAATGACCGGCGGACAAATGGCGCCAACAAGTTTAATTGGACAGGTAACTTCAACATCTCCATACGGAAGAGATGCTGCTCAAGTTGGTAGCCCCATCAAGATTGCTGATATGCTTTGTTTGTTGCCGGGCGCATATTATGTAACAAGACAAATCGTGCATAATCCTGGCGGAGTAAGAAAACTTAAGAAAGCATTGATTAAAGCGTTTGAATATCAGAAACAGAAAAAAGGAACTTGTTTTGTTGAGGTTGTTTCTAATTGTCCTTCCGGCTGGAAGATGACACCAGTTGAAACAATAAAATACATTGAAGAACAAATGCTCCCAATGTATCCACTTGGCGATTTGAAAGTTCCTAAAAATTAAATCTGAATTAGTAAAGGATTTTTATAATGACAAAAGAACACGAAATAATTTTTGCAGGATTTGGCGGGCAGGGCGTACTTTCTATGGGAAGATTAATAGCTTACGCCGGAATGATAGAAGGTAAAGAAGTTAGCTGGATGCCATCTTACGGACCTGAAATGAGAGGCGGAACTGCAAATTGTATTACTATAGTTTCTGATTCTAGAATCAGTTCCCCTATGATCTCGAAGTTTGATACGGCAATTCTTCTCAATCAGCCGTCAATAGATAAATTTGAAAAAGCAATTAAACCGGGTGGACTTTTAATTTACGAACAATCAACCGCTGTTCATCCGCCAAAACGAACTGATATTGAAATTGTATGTATTGCCGGTAATGAAGAAGCGGATAAACTAAATGCAAAGCAAGTTGCAAATATGTTTATGGTTGGCGCGTTTTTGGAAAAGCGTCCAATTTTAAAAAATGAAACAATTATTGAGGCGCTTAAAAAAGCATTGCCTCCGCGCAGACATAATTTAATTCCTCTTAACGAACAAGCATTATTGCGCGGAAGAGAATTAGCAAAACTAGCTGAACAAGTATCAGCATAATCAATCATTATTATTTGAGGAAAAGCCATGGCTGAGTTAGATATAAAATGTCAGCACGCATGTAAAAATACTTGTGCAACTTTAAATGAAGCTTTGCGCAGAGAAACAGCAATGGTAAGGTTTTACGAAAGCGTTTTAGATGAATGTAATATGCCAGATGTCAGTTCGTATATGACAAATTTGGTGGAAGAAAAAAGAAAAGTAATTTTAAGTCTTATACAAAAATTGAATGAAATTCACGTTAGCTCACAAGCATTAGATGGGATTGCATCCAGTTTTAACAATACAGATGGTTAATTTGGATAAACTTTTCTGATTGACTATATTTGCCCACGAAATTTTGAAAAGAAAACAGCGTTTATCGCTTAAAAAATAGAAATTACATCGCGGGGTGGAGCAATTGGTAGCTCGTCGGGCTCATAACCCGAAGGTTGTAGGTTCAAGTCCTGCCCCCGCTACTAAAAAAGAATCCGGTTTTTACCGGATTTTTTTGTTTTAAAGACTTGAGAAGGTTGTAGGTTTAATCCGCGACGGCGGACTGTCCCCTCTAATAAGAAAAAACATAAAGCTTTATAACTTAATAGTTTTAAAGTTTTTTTTTTGTTTTAGGAGGACGTTAAAGAGAATAAAAGAATAATTGATATCAAATGCTTTGATTATGTTTTAGTAGTAAAAAAAATTATCGTTTGGCTAAAAACATCTTCTTATTCTTCTCCAAATCATTATTTCCCTCCGCTTGTCAAATAAACTTCAATTATAAAATATTCAAATGATAGATTTTAATAGTCATTTTCTATTTTTCAAATACAAGTTAAAGGATAATGGAATTATGAAAAATTTAATTTTGTACCTGGTTGTATTTTTAATAACCTCACAAAACTTATTTTCTCAAAACAACAATAATTGGACGGGTACTCCAGATCAAAAATTAGGAGGATTATTCACAATATGGGCCCAGACAAAATTTGGTTTCCCTCACAGGACTAAACTTGATGAAATTAACTGGGACAGTACTGCTCAAAATTTTATTCCAAAAGTAATTGAGGCTAATGACATAGAAGGTTATTATAAAATTCTGATGGAGCTTACCGCACTTTTAAGTGATTCTCATACTGAAGTTATTCCTCCTTGGGGTAGATTTATTCCTGATTATGATATTCCTCAGATTGAAATAGTTGTAATAAATGATAGGTTTTATATACTGAGAACAGGTAACACTGATGAAATTAAAAAACAAAAAATTTACCCTGGTATTGAAATTTTAGAAGTTAATGATGGAATACCTGTGATAAAATACTTTGAGGATAATGTTCTCAAATATCACTCGAGAGGATCAAAACAAGCAAACTATACAGCTTTACTCTATTATTTGTTATATGGTCCAAAAGAAGCAAAGGTAAAGCTTAAAGTTCGTGATCTGAATGGTGAAATTAAAAATATTGAATTAAGTAGAAATGCAAATGGTGGAGAAGGTGAACCATTTTTTTACACTTTTATTAAACATTTGTTTGCTAAAACTTTTGAAAGTAGAATACAAACTGATAGTATACTATATATAAACTTGCCAAATTTCGAGAGTAACAATAAAAATGTTCGCGAAGATTTTCTAAAAATGATTTATGAATTGGAAATGGCAACAATCAAAGGAATGGTTATTGACTTACGATATAACATGGGTGGTTCCCACTCAATAATGCAACCGATTGTCAGCTGTTTAATTGATGAGCCAGTAAAGGCACCAACAAATCATTATTTTCATTATACAGCTGCATATATACCGTGGCAAAATAAACCAGCTATAGACTGGGATAAAAGAGAATTGGAAATCCAACCCCGTAATGGTAAGAGATATAATGGACCCATCGTTCTAATGATAGGCCCTTATACTCATAGTTCAGGTGAAGATATGGTAATAGAGTTGAGTCAAAGGAAAAATTGTTTGACAATAGGGGAGCCAACAGCAGGCGGTGCTGGTGGTAAACTTTCTTTCCCACTGCCTGGAGGTGGTGAATTTAATATGAGTACATTTAAAGCTACTTATCCTGATGGTAGTGAATATATGACCAATGGTATTCAACCCGATATTTTAATTCAAAGAACATTAGAAGATATAATTCAAGACAATGATCTAGTACTGGATAAAGCTATAGAAGTGCTAAAAACAAGCAACTTTTAGTTTTAGGATTTAAATATTTCAATATCGCAGTTATGTTCTATTCGATTTAAATATTTTGTAGATGCAATAACCTTAGTAATGCTGTGGCGAGACTAGATTAGTCTGGGCTCTCACCAGAATTACTTATAAATAAGTTTAATCCCCAACCAGACTGTTTTAACTTAATCGGCCCCAAAAGTGGCAGGGTAAGGGAAAACAGCTCGATAAAATAATCGCTTGCAATCCAAATTATTTTATTTATCTTGTTTGCGTAGTTAATCCGATAACTTAACATTTCCTAAAATATAAAATCCTTAATTAGCCAAAGGAAAATTGGTATATGAATTTTAATAACATATTAGACTCAAGCTCCTTGCAAAAGCATCCACACCCAAGCGTCTTTATGTTTTTATTTCTTCCATTTGGTGTATTGTATGGTTATGTAAGTGTTACAATTGGATTCCTGTTGACGAAAGCAGGAGTACCATTAGAGCAGGTTGCGCCTCTTATAGCAATTTCATTATTACCAAATATATTTAAGTTCGTTTGGGCGCCTTTAGTCGATACAACTCTTACTGTTAAGAAATGGTATCTGATTTCTAATTTAGTAACAGCAATTGGCATCCTGGTCACTGGAATTATACCATTAAAAGTTGAATATCTGACATTGATGACTATAGTTGTTTTCATTACGAGCTTAGTAAATACTTTTGTTGCTATGGCTACTGAAAGCTTATTGGCTCATGATACACCTGATAATTTAAAAGGTAGAGCAGGTGGTTGGTTGCAAGCGGGTAATCTTGGTGGTTTGGGATTAGGAGGAGGTGCTGGATTGTGGTTAGCTGAAAGATTACCGGAGCACTGGATGGCTGGTGCTGTCATAGCATTCGCTTGTCTTTTCTGCGGTCTTGGTTTACTATTTCTATCTGAACCTACATCGTTTATTAGAGAAAAAAATTATTTAAAAACTATCGGAAACTTAAACAGAGATATTTGGAAAGTTATAAAATCGCGTATGGGATTTTTAGCATTGTTTTTATGTTTCCTTCCAATCGGATCTGGTGCTGCTTCAAATTTGTGGTCATCAATTTCAAATGATTGGGGTGCATCTGCTGATACTGTTGCACTTCTAGTTGGAGTAGTTGGCGGGATACTTTCAGCAATTGGTTGTTTAGCAGGTGGATGGATATGCGATCTTATGGATCGTAAAAAAGCATATATATTATTTGGAATGATTCAGGCACTTTGTGCCGTGGGAATGGCATTTAGTCCCGCCACAGAACAAATGTTTATTATTTGGACATCTCTTTATGCGTTGAGCACTGGTTTAACTTATGCCGGATTTAGTGCTTTTGTTCTTGAAGCCATTGGTAAGGGTGCCGCAGCAACTAAGTACAATGTATTTGCTTCTTTATCAAACGCGCCGATTTATTATATGATCTACCTTGATGAATGGTCACACGGGAAATGGGGTGCATTTGGTATGCTTTCTACCGAAGCAATAATGGCACTCTTCGGTATGATCTTATTCATTACAATTTTTGTCTCAGTAAACAAAATGAGACCTGCAGAGGAAATTGTTGTTTAAAAATCTAAACTATGATCAAAGATTATTTTAAAAACTAACTGGACAAAAATCTAAAGTAATTTAGAAAGCAAAGTGATTACATTCGTATAGTTACTGCAAAATCCTTTTCTCTTGAAAAGGATTGATAATTATGAGGGAATTAAAACCCTGTCTTTCCGATTAACATTCCTTATTTTTACTTACTTAATTATTTTATTCAGGAGTTTGTTGTGAAAAATTTAGTTTTTCTTTTCTTGGTTTTATCCTCTATAAATCTTTTTTCGCAAAACTGGTTAAAAGTCGATTCGGTTTTTTCAGTTTCAGGTGTAACAGTAAAAAGTTTTTCCGCTCCTGAATTTGCAGACTTAAATAATGATGGCAATCCAGATTTAATTATTGGCAATCTTGATGGGGTTACAGATTTTTTCTGGAATAATTCTCACTCATTCCCAACTACTTTTAGTAAAGATATATCAGTCCTTGCAGGTGTTTATGGTATAGGGCAGATAAATACAAACTCGGCCTATCCTACTTTTATAGATTTAGACGGTGACGATGTTCTGGATTTAGTAATCAGCGGATTTAACGGATTACGTTATTACAAAAATATTGGAACTGTTTACACACCGGATTTTGTGCCAATTGATACAATATTTACATATGTTGATTTAGAAATCGGAACGGATTCAAAACCTGCATTTGTTGATATAGATAATGATGGCGATCTTGATTTATTCGTTGGATTAGGTGAATCATTTTATGGTGGTGTGATAGCTGGAAAAACCTTGGGGTACAGAAATACAGGATCAGAAACAAAACCAGAATTTGTTTTAGACAGCACTTTAGTTGATGGCATACCTGATATCGGGTTAAATGCATATCCAACTTTTGCGGATTTAGATAATGACGGCGATTTTGATTTATTGTTTGGCAGAGATTTACAGACACTTGTTTATTATAAAAATACCGGGACTAATCAAATTCCAGTTTGGACACAAAATACAACAACTTTTTCCAGTGTTGAATCAACAACCTACTGGAAAAATCCTGATCTGGTAGATCTGGACTATGATGGAGATTATGATCTTGTTTATGGGACTGATAATGGTGTGCTTTATGTTTACAGAAATATTGGAACAGTTTCTTCCCCATCGTTTCAAAATTATCCCGATTACTTTAAAATAATAAAACTTAATGCTGGCGGTGCAACAGTATCTTTAGCAGATTTTGATGGCGATGGTGATAATGATTTGTTAAGTGGAACCTGGTTGGGTAAATTTGTTTATTTTAAGAATGAGGGTACATCAGCAAAACCCATATTTAATGAAACCACAATGAGTTTTTCCAATATCTCACTAAGTTCTTACAGCACTCCTGTTTTTGTTGATATAGACAATGATAATGATTATGATATTGTCTCAGGGGCATTAAGCGGGCAGGTGTATCTTTATTTAAATAATAATGGAAGCTTTGTTCAAAACACGACTATGTTTAGTGGTATTGATGTTGGTTGGTCAAGCATCCCTTCGTTGGTTGATCTTGATGGAGATAATGATTTGGATATACTTGTGGGTGCTGAAGATGGAATTCAAACAAGCTACTACACAAACGATGGAAACAATGTTTTTACAATAAACACATCAACCTTTTCAACGGTAACGTTTCCAAATTACAGAAGACCAACTCTAGCAGATATAGATAATGATGATGACTATGATTTAATTATCGGTAGCATTTGGGGTGATATAACTTATTATAGAAATGAAGGAAATAGAACAACTCCGGTTTGGGTAAGAGCAGATTCAATGTTTGCGGGAATTGAAGTTGATCAAAGTTCCTCCCCTGGGTTTGCCGATCTAGACGGTGATGGAAGAAAAGATATGATTATCGGTGAGTACACGGGGAACTTTACCTTTTATAAAAATTTATTTTCTCCCATTACTGATGTAGAAGATGACAATAGTAAAAATATTCCGGATGAATTTGTTCTCTACCAGAATTACCCGAATCCATTTAATCCTAGCACAATAATTAGTTTTGATTTAACAGCATCTGGAAAAGTTGATTTGAAAATTTATGATGTACTTGGGAATGAGATTGCTTCTCTTGTAAACGAAGAAAAACCTGCTGGAAGTTACAAGCTAAATTTTGATGGAGTTGGATTATCAAGCGGCGTGTATTTTTACACTTTGCGCGTAAATGGAATGCCATATTCAAAAAGTATGATTTTATTGAAGTAGATTTTGTACGCTTAACAATTTGTTAATGTTATCGTAACAGTAAGTTTAAATTTGAGATAAAATGATTACATAATTTTACCTCGTAATTAAATCATAATTAGAGGTAGAAATGAAAGCAATATTAATTTTTCTTACCCTTCAATCTTTACACGTTTTGTTAGGTATGAGTGATGGCAACATATTAAGTGTAATCGTACTGTGTTTAGCAATCTCAATATTTGTTGCAAGTTATGTGGGTGTTGTAATCAAAGATAGAAAAAATAAGAAACAACTTATTAACGCATTATCAAATGCAAATTAAAAGTCTTTGCAATTTCTGATCTTTTCTTTCAACATTCTTTCATTGGCGGTCGTTGAAACTATTGTCTTAATACCTTAATTTCGTAGTAAAATTAGTTTCACTATTTCAGAAAAGCTTATGAAAGATTTATTTAGTGTTCAGGAAGTCGCAAAACTTTTAGATATGAGTCATTCCGGGGTATTATACCATATAAAAAATGGAACATTAAAATCCACGCAAGTTGGCAAAATTTATATTATTACCAAAGAAGATTTTGCGGATTTTCTTAAAGATCAAAAAAAAGAAAAAAAATCTAAACAGAAACCTGAAGAACCGCTACTTTTCTGATTTCACAGAAGAAAATTCTAATAATTCTTTTCTATACATCTCAATTTCCTTGACACTTTTTCCGGCAAGTTCTTTAATGCAACAACAATATGCTCCTAAAACCGGAATAGTTAAATTTTCTTCCTTTTCATAAAACTTATCAATCAATTTCTCTATCGTCTGCAAATCAATCGTGGAAGATGCTTTGGCGTTTAATAAATCTTCAATTTCTGAATCACAGCCCAGTGGAAAGGAAACATCCCTCTGGATTTCAGTTTGATATTTTCTACGATTTAACATTCTAGAAAGTGATTCGCCCTTTGTGTATGCTAGCATACTGACAGTGGGCGAAGCCGTCCAGGCATAACCATTTGCTAAACCTTTAGTATAAAATTTATCCTGCGCCAGAATATTCAGAGCAAAAAGGAATAAAGCTATCGTTAAAATTATTTTCACTATCCAATACCCTGTATAATATTGTATGGCAAGTTACCAAATTGATTTGTAAAAAGGCTAAATTACATATGGAAATTATAGCAGATAGGATATTTAATGGGCTCACATCTTCTCAGCAAATCTTCTTTTATTCGCGGTGTTCAATGCGAAAAACATCTTTACTTATATAAGCATCTTTATAATGAAATGGATCAGCTTTCTGATATGCAGAAAGCAATTTTTAAACGCGGAACTGATGTTGGCAAGTTAGCGCAACAACTTTTTCCAAATGGGATTGATGCTTCACCCAAATCACAATTTGAATATGATAAGGCTGTCATAGAGACAAAAAAAATCATTAAAGAAAACCAAAAAGTTATTTATGAAGCATCATTTAATTATAGTGATGTGCTTGCTGTTGCAGATATTGTGGTTAATGAAAAATTCGGATTAAGTGTTTATGAGGTAAAAAGCTCCACATCAATTTCAGAAACATACATTCGTGATGCGGCTTTACAGTATTGGGTTATCTCTAATTGCGGGTATAAGGTTAAAGATTTTTCAATCACTTACATAAATAATCAATATGTAAGAAAAGGTGAACTGAATCTGGATGAACTCTTTATGACAGAATCAGTTTTAAAATTAATTCTGCCGTTGCAAAAATGGGTAGCGGAAAATGTAACACGATTTAAAAAAAGTTTTAGCAAGAAGATCAATACCTGTGATTGATATCGGCGAGCATTGTTACGATCCTTACACTTGCGGCTTTTATGAATATTGCAGAAAACATATTCCGGAAAACTCAATCTTCGATCTTTCAGGAATACATCTTAACAAAAAGTATGATCTTTATAGAAATGGTATCGTTAAACTGCAAGATGTTCCCGCTGATGCGGATCTATCTAAAAATGCAAAGCTCCAGCTTGAAGTTTACAATAGCAAAAAAGATCTGATTGATAAAAAAGCAATAAAAGAATTTTTATCCAATTTAAATTATCCTATTTACTTTATTGATTTTGAAACATTTCAGCCCGCAGTTCCCATGTTTGATAATTCCAGGCCGTATATGCAAATACCATTTCAGTATTCTTTGCACTACAAGAAAAGCAAGAAAAGTAATGTTGAACATTTTGAATTTTTAGCTGAGACAGGAAATGATCCGCGAGTTAAGTTTATAGAAAATCTTTTGCGTGATACTAAGAGTGAAGGCGACATTCTTACATACAATAAATCTTTTGAAGCGTTAAGACTAAAAGAAATTGCTGAGGCTTTTCCTAAATACAAAAAAGAAATTGAGGAACGAATAAATCGTGTTAAAGATTTGATGCTGCCGTTTCAGAAAAAATATTATTATACGTACAAAATGCAGGGATCGTATTCAATCAAATATGTTTTACCGGCTTTAATTCCTGAACTGAGTTATAAAGACTTAGAAATAAATGAAGGCGGACTTGCTTCTGTTGCATTTGAAAGTCTTTACTATGAAACTGATTTAATGAAGATTGCAGATACCAGAACAAATTTACTTGAGTATTGTAAACTTGATACTTTTGCAATGGTGAGGATTTTAGAAAAATTGGAGAATCTATGAAAACTCCAACCGAAATTATTGATTTTCTCGAATCTTTATTAGGTATTTATTTCTATGATATACGCCATAAACATAGATCGGTATTTATTTTATGTGATACTCTTATTGAACTAAGCTGCAAAATTAAGATTGTTGAAAGAGATGAAAATATTAATACCAAATCATTCAATTTTGATCAATCTCTTATTAAAGCTAAAGTTCCATTAAAGTTAAGACTGGGGGAGGAGGAGAGAAGGCAAAAAAAAAAAAAAAAAAAAAAAAAAAAAAAAAAAAAAAACCAAAATAAAATTAAAATAAACAATCGGATCACTTTCTTTCAGTCGTTATAAAATCTTAATATATTTGTAGTAGAAAAATTTATCAAACCATCTCATAGGGGAGATTATGAAATCAAGAATACTTTTTTTGTTCATTCTTTCAATTAGTTTTTGCTATTCACAGGATTTTTGGGAAAAGACAAATTTCCCGTCAGACAACACTTCTCTTTACAGCGTTTACTCAATGATTACCAATTCCTCAGACAACATTTTAGCAGGCACTTATGCTAAAGGGATATTTAAATCCACCGATCTGGGTTTTTCATGGAGTGAATCGGGTTTGACAAATCATTGGGTAATTTCTTTTGCAAAAGATAATTCCGGGAATATTTATACTGCCACAATCGGTTCACAATTTGGCAGTGGTGTTTATAAATCTACCGATGGAGGAATTACCTGGAATAAAGTTTGGGATGCTTTGACCGGAATGAACTGCGTTTATGTCGATCAAAACGGATATGTTTATGTTGGTTTAAATTATACTTCCACGCAAGGTGGAATTTATGGCTCTACGGATGGCGGCACTAACTGGGAACAGGTATTCGATCAAACTGATAATATTTATGCTATAACAAAATTAAGTAATGGAAGAATATTAGCTGCCAGCTATGGAAAAGTTTATTACTCTGATAATAACGGCGGTTCTTGGAATAGCACAACCAATGGTTTTGTTTCATTTACACCAAGTGCTTTTGCAGTAAATAATATGAATGAAGTATTTTTGTCAACACTTGGCTATGGCATTTATAAATCCACAGATAATGGAATTAATTGGGTAAACAAAACAGGAGCGGGACCTGATTACAGCAGTTTAATTATTAACTCAGATGGCTCAATGTACGCCGGTACACTTGGTTATTGGGTTTATACTTCAACTAATAATGGAGAAACTTGGCAACTTGTAAAATCAGGCATGGGTGAGGATAAATATGTATTGAGTTTATTAACAAACAGTACGGGGTATCTTTTTGCTGGAATGGATTATTACGGCTTATATAAAAGTGTTAATAAAGTTGTTACTGATGTAAAAGAATTAAAAGAAATACCAACAAAATTTAATTTAGGACAAAATTATCCAAACCCGTTTAATCCAAATACCCGTATTCAATTTGCAATTGGCAGCAGCCAATTTGTTACATTAAAAATATATGATGTTCTAGGAAATGAAGTTGCTAACTTAGTTGATGAGTATAGAAATGCTGATAGTTATGAAGTAGAGTTTAATGCTTCAAATCTTTCATCAGGAATTTATTTCTATATTTTGCGTTCAGTAGACTTTATTCAAACACGTAAAATGATTTTATTAAAGTAATCTCAGCGCCTCTGTGGTTAAATGTTATTCTTTACTTTAGAGACGCCAAGGAGGAGTAGCAGAGAAAAGTTATTCTTTCCAATCCGGCATTTTTCTTCCGGGCGTCCATGGAGCATCATATTTTTCCATTTCGTTTTCCAGATTTATTATATCTACTTCTTGCAGCTTTTTTAATTGTTCTAGCAAAGGTTTGAATTCCTCTTTAGCTACATTATAACCATCTGTAAGTGATTGAGTTGGGACTGAGGAGGTACTCCACATTCCCCAAACAATTTCTGATATATGATCAATAACCGCCGGATGAACAGGTTCATTTCGTTTTGTTAAAGTTTGATCATTAACCAGCAGTCTGTATATATCTCTATTTTTCTCAGCAATTATATTGGCCTGTTCAATTAAAGCAACTTGTGAGCCGGGTGATTGCTCAATAGCAGTTTTAATTAACTCAATTCTATTCGTTAAATCAGCATTGATTTCTACTGCAGCCATTACAGCTCTGTTTAGTTCTGCAACTTTTTTCTGGAAAGCGATTAATTCATTTCTATCACTTGCTGGTAGTGTTACATTATTTAATACCTTCGCTTCAAAACTTTCCGGACCTGCGACTTGATTTAATTTACCATCTACACTGATAGACATTGTAACACTATACTTGCCCGGCAGTACAGGAATACCGCTTGGATTATCACTTGATATTTTTTAATTGGATCAGTTGAAGGATATCTTAAATCCCAGGTAATTCTGTTAACTCCTGATTTAACATCTGATTTTAGATTTCTAACTACATTACCCAACTCGTCATAAACTGTAAAAAGCAAATACGGTGATTCTTCATTATCTTCTTTTCTCAACTCTTCCCAGGTTGGGTAATAAACTGGTTTATTATCTTTTATTAATTCCTTTTCTTTTTTTTGTCTTTGCTGTTTTAATGTTTTAGGTGCTTCTTTTAAATAGTAAGTAAATGTAGCCCCAAAGTCCGGATTATCAGCTTTATAAAGCGTACTACCCTGTGATCCGAAAGTAGCGTTTCTTTTAAAAACATTAAAGCATCTTTAACGGGAAATAATTTATAAGCGTTTTCATTTAAAGTACTTTCAGAAAGTTCACGCAATGGAGTGAGGTTATCAAGTATGTAAATTCCTCTCCCAAATGTTCCAATCACAAGATCATTCTCTCTTGTTTGGATGTGCATATCTCTAACCGCTTGAGTTGGAAGTCCGCCCTTGAGTTGAATCCAGTTTTTGCCTTCATTAATTGAAAAATAAATACCATACTCTGTTCCAACAAATAATAGATTCGCTTTTATGTTATCCTGAATAAGCGAATAAACGACCTGGTTTTCCTGTAAATTACCTTTGATTGATTTCCAACTTTTCCCTCTGTCTTTACTTACCAGAACGTATGGTTTAAAATCAGCCATCTTATGATTATCAAATGTTGCATATACTGTATTAGCATCGTGCTCGGAAGCAAATAAACAGGAAACATAACTCATCTCAGGTACATCCAGAAAACTTTCTATTCTTCTCCAATTTTTCCCACCATCTTCCGTAACCTGAATTAAACCATCATCAGTCCCGGCATAGATTAATCCTTCTACAATTGGTGATTCGGAAAGTGAAACAATTGTACCGTAAAACGAAGTTGAAGCGTTTTTTGCAACGGCATCAACACTCCATATCATATCCATTACTTTTAGTTTGTTGCGGTCTAGTTGTCTGGACAGATCGGGACTAATTACTTCCCAATTATCACCTCTATCATCACTTCTAAAAACTTTATTTGCTGCATAATAGAGTCTGGTGGTTTTATGTGGACTTAAAATTAAAGGCGAATCCCAATGTCTTCTATATGGTTCTCCTCCAAGCTCTTCCATAATATGTATATGGGTTATTTCTCCGCTCCTTTTATCGTATCTGTGTAATTCACCATACTGGTATTGCGTATAAATAATATTAGGATCAGTTGGATCAACTTGCGGTTCAAATCCATCACCGCCAAGAGTTGGTATCCAATCAGAATTCATAATTCCTTCTTCATTAATTGTTTGCGAAGGTGCACCAAGACTATTGTTATCTTGTGTCCCACCGTAAACCCAATAAAACGGTTCAGAATTATCTATAGCTATTCTATAAAATTGAGTTATTGGCAGATTCGATTTAAATAACCATTGTTTTCCGCCGTCAAAAGTTTCATAGATTCCGCCATCACCCCCAATCAAAAAATGATTCGCATTCTTAGGATTAATCCAAAATGCATGATCATCAAATATGTCTGCCCTTTGTACTAATGCGATCAAACGATTTTCCTCCATCTGTTGTGATAGAAGAATAAGTATCTAAAGCATAAACTTTATTTACATCAACTGGATCACAAAAGATTTCAGAGTAATACTGCGCGCTAACATTTTTATAATCACTCATCTTTTCCCAGCTCGCACCACGATTAGTGGAACGATAAAATCCGCTACCATCATTTGCAGCTTCTACAATTGCGTAAACAAAATCAGGGTTTACAGTTGAAACGGCTAGCCCAATTCTTCCTACATCACTACTTGGCAACCCGCTCGTAAGCTTATTCCAAGTTTTTCCTGCGTCTGTTGATTTATAAATTGCACCTTCAGGTCCGCCATTTATCAATGTCCAAACGTGCCTTCTGCGTTGATACGAAGCTGCATAAAGAACATCAGGATTTCGTGGATCCATTACAATATCTGTAACTCCTGTGTTAGGACTTATGTATAAAACGGAATCCCACGTTGCTCCGTAGTTTGTAGATTTATATAAACCACGATTGCCACCAGGACCCCAAAGTGGACCTTGAGCCGCAACATAAATTACTTTTGAATCACGCGGGTCAATTAAAATTTTTGCGATGTGTTCTGATTTTTTTAATCCAATATTTGTAAAACTCATTCCGCCGTCTTCACTTCTATAAATTCCATTGCCCCAAGAAACACTACGCTGAGAATTGTTTTCCCCGGTTCCAATATAAACAACATGTTGATTATTTGGATCAAGCGTTACACAGCCGATTGAGTGTGAATCATATTTATCAAAAATTGGATTCCAACTAGTTCCCGAGTTAGTAGTCCTCCAGACATTACCGCATGCAACTGCAACATAATATTCATTAAGATCATGAGGATTAACTGCAAAATCTACAACCCTGCCTGAAGTAACGGCAGGACCAATCGATCGGAATTTTAATCCGTTAAATGTTTCAGATTTGTAAGGATTATTATCTTCTTTTTGTCTTGGTCATTATCCTGGGCAAAGATTGAAAAAGAAATTAGAATTATTAATAGAGATGTAAATATTCTGAGTTTCATTGTAACTCCGGGAAAAAGAAATTAACAGATTTAATATTATTTCTACTTTAAAATTAGAGATTTGAGTTTTTTAAACCAACCAACTTATCATTTCTATTGACAGCTTATCATTTTGTTGAACAATAATCATATTTAGTTTATGTTACAGTTCCATTAAATCGATTGTTATTAATTTATCAAAATCATTTATGAACATAGCAGACGGCATCCTTTGGTACGTAATTTTTTTATTATCAACTGTATTTCACGAAGCGGCGCACGCATTTACTGCTTATAAAATGGGTGATGATACTGCTCATAAAGTAGGGCAAGTAAGTTTAAATCCTATTCCACATATAAAAAGAGAACCATTTGGTACTGTTCTAGTACCCATACTTTCTTTTATTGCAGGAGGTTGGATGATCGGTTGGGCAAGTACTCCTTACAATCCTCAATGGGCCCACGATTATCCAAAGAAGGCAGCAGCAATGGCAGCAGCAGGACCAATCTCTAATTTTATTTTATTTATGATATCAGTAATAATAATTCACGTTGGTATTGCATTTGGAATTTTCTATCAACCGGATAGTATTACAATTTCCGGAATTGTTTCTGGTGCAAGTGCAGGTTGGACAGAAATTCTTGCAAAGATAATAAGTGTTATGTTCTCGCTAAATCTTATTTTGTTTGTTTTTAATCTGCTTCCGTTTCCTCCGTTGGATGGCAGTGCTGTTCCTCCAATGTATTTGAGTGAAGAAACAGGAAGAAAGTATCTAAACTTTGTACGTAAACCTGCTTTTGCATTAGTGGGATTATTTATTGCGTGGAATTTATTTGATTTAATCTACTTTAAAATTCATTTAATTGTAATCAATCTTCTTTATCCGGGGAGTAATTATCAGTAATCATTATTCCCGATTTCTTATTAACTTTGCAATAAAAAGAGGCACAAATGAATATTAATAATTCAACATTCCTTGTTACCGGCGGTAGCGCCGGAATTGGAAAAGCAACTGCAAAACTTCTAATCGAAAAAGGCGGCAAAGTTGCAATTACGGGCAGAGATAAATTAAAGCTGGATAAAGTTGCAAAAGAAATCGGTGCGTTCGCAATCCACGCAGATGTTGCAATAGATAACGAAGTACACAATACTTATGTATTATTCTTAAAAGAATTTGGTAAGCTCGATTGTCTGATAAACAATGCTGGAATTGGAGATGCTTGGAATGAAATTACTGAACTTGATATGAAAGCATTCCATCATATTTATGATGTTAATGTATTTGGTGCAGCGCTTATGGCAAGTGAAGCAGCTAAACTTTTTAAGAAACAAAAGTCTGGAAACATCATTAATATCGCATCAACAGCAGGCACAAAAGGTTTTGCAAATGGAACTGTTTACGCTTCATCCAAATTTGCTTTACGCGGAATGACGCAGTGCTGGCAGGCAGAGTTGAGGAAATATAATGTTCGTGTTATTCTTGTTAATCCCAGTGAAGTAACAACAGCATTTGGAGATAACAATCGGAATGAAAAAGCTGAAGTGAAAAATAAATTACGTCCTTTGGAAATAGCACACACCATAGTTTCAACTTTAGAAATGGATGATAGAGGTTTTATTCCAGAAGTGACAGTGTGGGCAACAAATCCCTTTTAAACTATGGTCATTCCCGCAAAAGCGGGAATCTTTCTAATATAATAATTTAGATTCCAGCTCAAGGTCTGAATGACAAGAAAAGACTAATGAAAGAAGAACAAACACCAAAATGGCTTGCAATAGCTAGAGAGATTCAACAGCTTTCTCAAACAGGATCAGCCTTTGCTGTTACCGATTATGAAAAAGATCGTTATAAAAGATTAACTGAAATAACGGCTGAGATTATTGAACACCATACAATTCTTGAAAAAGAATCATTAGTAAAAATTTTAATGGAGCAGCCGGGTTATGCAACACCAAAGATTGATGTTCGAGCAGCTGTAGTTAAAGATGGAAAGATATTACTAGTACAGGAATCCACAGATAATTGCTGGGCAATGCCCGGTGGCTGGGCTGATGTTGGCGATGTTCCTTCTGAAGTTGCAAGCAGAGAGTGCAAAGAAGAAAGTGGATTTGATGTAAAACCAATAAAAGTAATTGGCGTTTATGATGCAAACAGAGTTGGTGGTAGATTGGAATTTTTAATGCATTCAAAATTATATTTTTATGTGAACTATTAGGTGGCAAAGCTACACCAAGTGAAGAAACATTGGATGTAAAATTCTTTGACTTCTATAAACTTCCATCATTATCTTTAAATCGTACAAATGAAAAACATATAAATGAGATTAAACTTCATCTAGAAAATCCTGAAAGAAAAACTTATTTTGATTGAATTATGAGTGGAGTAAGAGATTTAGTTTACAATGTTGCTAAAGCTGAACTTAATCAAGGTGAGCACGCAAAAGAAATTGGTAACATCGGACAAGCACGTGTTTGTGCTAGAAGAGCTTGTGGAATGGCTATCGAACATTGGTTAGAATTTCATCCAAACAGGAACTATGGTGCATCTGCGATAACAATGCTAACCAAACTTCAGGAAGATCATACAATACCCAAAGAAATTCGTGATGCTGCTGAAAGATTAACAAAAAAAGTTGATGGTAATTTTGAAACAGGGGTTACTGAGGATCCTTTAATAGATGGAGAGACAATAATAGAATATTTTCTCAATTCAGTTAATCTCAAATAGTTTTTAGTTCTTTGATGGAGATGCCTTATTCCTTTTTCCGGAATCATTATCCTCAGTTTGAACACTTCTTTTATCTTTAAATCTACTTTTCTTTTCATCGATTTCCTTGTCGTATTTGTAATTTACCTTCAACTTATCAGAATCAATATCATCTACATACCATAAGCTTAAATTATCCATGTTTGGATCGATATCGCCGATCATCCATCCGGGATAAGTTGTTTCAACAAAATAATAATTCTTTCCGTTGTTAGTTTTATGGTTGCCACGAGCATTTATTGCAACCCCAAGCATCGCATGCTTATAATGAAAACTCCAGAACATCACACAATCTACACCAGTTTTTTCTAATAAAACATAAAGCAAAAGTGCTTTAGTATCACAATCACCATATTTAGTTGCCAGTGTTCCAAGAGGCGGAAGCAAATCAAGTTGACCACCGGGCCTTTTATATTTTATATTTTGCACAAATGAGATGATAAAATAAATTTTATCAAGATCACTCAAATTTTCTTTAATAAAGATTTCATCAAAGCCGTTTAGAATGTTATCAATCTTATCAAAAGATTGCCAGTAAATTCGTTTGTAGATTTCATGCCAAACAAGTTTTGCATAATATACTTGATCGGTTCTAAAACTAGGATCAATATTTAAATCGTGTGCACTTAGTTTTGCAACTTCATCCAAATATGCCAAAGCTTTCTGGACCTCTATAGCTAAAAGTTGGAAAGATATTTTATAGTTCTTTCTTCCGAGTGATGATGAAGTAAACTTCCAATTAAAATCAGAAGTAATGATATGTTGATTGCCCAGTGTATCTATTTTAAAAGTGTAGTCACTGTTTGTTTCCTCAAATTCATCAAAATTAAAATTAAGATTTGAAATAAAATTTATAATAAGAATTGCAAATAGTAGTATTACAATTATCCCAGAACATCCAAAACTTGCAGCACACCCTTTTTTCATTAGGATTTATAACCCAATATCTTTTAAGGAAATAGAAGGAAATGGAATAAGCGCATCAAGAATGGATTTAATCCCTTGTTGCATAAGCAACGAAACTGAAATAATAACAATTCCAAGAACAATACTCACAGCTATATTGTTGTTTTTTATTTCCCCAAGTTCATCTAAGTCCTTAGTTAAATGAGTGTATAAATTTATTGCAAGATAAATCGAAATGTATGCGATAAATCCAGCAAGTATTATTTGTACTAACATTATTCCAGCCATTTGAATGAAGGAACCAAAAGTTGCATTCGGATTTCTGAGTGCCATACTAAACACAGTGATCGCTGGCTCAATAGCGTTTTTAACCATAATTACTAAAGCTAAAATTATTGAAGCATTTAGTATTGCAACAGCTATATTATTTTTCTTTAGTTCTCCAATTATGTTTATAGGCTTAATTCGTTTATGAAAGAATTTAAATCCGGCATAAATAAAAATTATACCGATAAATAGTGAAAGAAATAATTGTAAGAAGCCGGAAATTAGTAGTGATAAATCCATAAAACTCTCTTTTTGTGTTGTCCGAAATTAATAATAATTGATAAAAGAATTTATTGTATTTAGGTTAATTTGTAAATTAAAATTATTAATCAAAAAACTAATTCTTAATAAAATGATGCTACAAAGAAAATTTATTTACCCTATTATCGGATTTATTTTAATTGGATGTGCAAGCACAATCCAATTACAGGAATATGATTCTGCACTAAAGGCTTATAGCGAAGGTAAATATCAAACTGCTATTACTTTTATTAATCGTGCATTAGAAATAAAAAATAATGAACCCGATTTTTATATTTTGCGCGCTAAAGCCAATTACAAAATTGATAACAAAAATTTAGCAATGAATGATCTTACTAAATCTTTAGAACTTGAAAATAATTTTAATGCCCACTATTTAAGAGGGAAAATATTTTTAGAATTTGATGAACTTGAAAAAGCAAAACAGGATTTTCGTGAAGCTTATGACATAAATTCTGAATCTGCAGATTTGCTTTTTAATTTAGGTTACCTGGAATTTATTAATGGTGAAAATCAACTTGCATTAGAGTACTATTTAAAGGCTGCAAAGTATGATTCAAGAAATTCTAAAACTTACGTAAACATTGGCAACCTTTACGCTATGATGGGCAATAGTAAGTTAGCTGTTGATAATTACTCTAAGGCTTTAGTATTAGATACAACCGATGGAATTGCATACTACAATCGTGCTAACGAAAAATGCTGCTTGGTAATTTTATCGGTGCAATTGAGGATTATGAAAATTCTTTACTGATTGATTCGTTAAACATAAATACCCATTTTGATTTAGCTGATGCAAAAATAAAAGTTAACGATATTGCAGGGGCTCTTATTAATTATAATAAAATATTGAAAATTGATACTTCTTCAGCAAAAGCCTTATACTTACGAGGTGAAACTAACATCAAACTTGAAGAATTTGATAATGCCTGTGAGGATTTTAAGAAATCAGGTGAGCTTGGGTATTTTGATGCTTACGAAATGACTAAAAAATATTGCGATCCCAAAAAGAAAACACAAAAGAAGAAAGTTCAAAAAAAATCGAAACGTTAATAGTAATTATTGTAACAATTCTCATCTTTTTTGTAAAAAAAAAAGGAGCTTATCGCTCCCTTAAAAAAGTTTAGAAAAAAAATTATCTTCCAACTTTATCTAAATGTTCTTTCTTAGCCATTAACTGTTCTTTAGTTTCTTGATGATCCGGATCCATAATTATTGCTTCCGTTGGACAAGCCGGAATACATTGTGGTTCATCATAAAAGCCAACACATTCGGTACATTTATCTACAGCGATATATGTATGATCTGAGTTTAATGCTTCGTGTTCACCATCTAAAAGCCAAACATCTCCTGCGGCGTAAATTGCATTGTTAGGACATTCTATTTCGCAAGCGTTACAAGAAATACATTCATCAGTTATAAGAACTGCCATATATGAGCCCCTTTTCTATTTGGGTTAATTAATTTATTTGTTATTTCAAAAATAATAAAATGTTGGAATAATAAGAACATTATTTGCTTTTTACTGGTGTTTCTATGACGGGAATTCCATTAATTTCCAGAATTTTTATAATATTTCTAAACCTAGGGAGCCAGGGAAGATAAATGCCTACAACCTTAACTTTATAAGAAGTACCAGGATATATTTTATCATTTAATTCATCCGCATTCTCTTTGTTTTGATAATAGTTATTTGAATTATAGAACACTTCGTTTTCAGTAAATACAAAATATTTGCCAGGTTCATTACCAAATTGGGATTTATTAATAACCTTAATACTAATAGTATCTTCAGTCAGGAAAGGCTCAAAAAACAGATAACCGAATAATAAAATTATCAGCACGATTACAAAACCAACCATGGCTGATAATCTAAAAAATCCTTCACTTATCATCATTTTGTTAAATCTCCTTTTAAGAAAAACTGAATTCTTAGCATTATATTATCGTTAGCTTAATTATAAATTCTGTAAATAATTAATAAACACTAGCTGAAAAATGGTAAATATGAGATCAATTATCA
Source organism: Ignavibacteriales bacterium (assembly GCA_016709765.1). Lineage (NCBI taxonomy): Bacteria > Pseudomonadati > Ignavibacteriota > Ignavibacteria > Ignavibacteriales > Ignavibacteriales bacterium. The sequence goes on along the minus strand of JADJMD010000013.1, from coordinate 626,862 downwards.
AAAATTATGCAACAATTGTTATTATCATTTTAATAGCTTTAACGCATTATAAATGTAATACTAACAGGCAAGAATCACTAACAAGCCTAAAATTACCTTTGCAAAAAGTAACGCCAATTGATGTTCCGGAACCATCCGCTTTAACGACATCATTTGATGGAAAATCTTTTTGGTCCGTTGGCGATAGTGACAGTATGGTTTTTAAATTGGACTTAGACGGAAAGGTTATCAAATCATTTCTAGTTAATGGAGAAGATTTAGAAGGGATAACAGTTATAGATTCAACGTTGCTTGCAGTTATTCTTGAGCGAACCAGAGAAGTTGTTGTGTTAGACACTTCTGGAAAAGAAATCAGAAGAAAAAAGTTTGATTTAAAAGGGAGACTGAACGAAGGCCTAGAAGGAATTTGTTATGATGTTAACACAAAAAACTTTTATTTTGTAAATGAAAAGCGACCAGGGTTAATGATAAAGACAGACAGCAGCTTTGCAGAAATTTTTAGAAAAGAACTTAATCTCGCTAATGATTATTCAGATTTGTTTTATTCAAAAGATGACAACACTTTATGGATATTAAGTGATGAATCTAAAAAGATTATTCAAACAGATTTAAACGGCAACAAGATTTTGGAATATCTAATTGACGTTGAACAGCCGGAAGGTTTGGTAGTGGATTACAAAAACAAAAAGGTTTTTATTGTCTCTGATAAAAAAGAAGCACTATACGAGTTTAATCTACCATAGGAATCAAACGGCTTTTGTATCGCCTTTAACCATTTGCCAGATAGTCATTAAAATAATTTGAAGATCAAGATGCATCGTCCAGTTTTCAATATACCAAAGATCATACTTCATTCGTAAAATAGTCCTGCGATTATTTTCTTCTTCGTCTTCAACATCACCACGTAAACCATTTACCTGTGCCCAGCCTGTTAAACCGGGACGAACATTGTGGCGCATTTTTATTTCTTCAAATATTTTTCCGTATAAATCCTGATACGGAATTGCGTGCGGTCTGGGACCAACAACAGACATATCACCTTTTAAAACGTTAAAAAACTGAGGCAGCTCATCTATATTTGATTTTCTTAAGAAGTTTCCAATTCTTGTAACTCTTTTATCACCTAATAGCACCGGCTTAAATTTTTCAGATTCCTTTGATGATTCGGATGTTAGAGTTCTAAATTTATAACACTCAAACATTTCATTTTTTGCACCAATACGCTTTTGAATAAATAAAACATTACCCTTTGAATTTAATTTTATAAGCAGTGCAATTATTGGATAAAACCAGCTAAGTAAAAAAACAAGAACCAAAATGGAAAACACGATATCAAAAGAGCGTTTAAGAAATCTGCGATTAGCTTCTTCAAGCGGTTCTTGCCGAGCTGTAATTATTGGGAAATTGCCTATCGAACTAATTTGAAATCTGCTTGATAAAAATCTAAAGTAATCGGGAATGATATGAATTCTTACAGCGTTTATATTACAAACTCTAATAATTTCATCTAATAATTCCGGTGGTTGAGCTGAAAGAGTAATAACAACTTCATCAATTTCTAATTGCTTTAACTTTTCATCAAGTTCATTTAAAGTGCCGACAACATTATCACCCACAATTGTATCATCAAGAAATCCTTTAAAGTGGTAGCCAAAATCAGCATTACGAACTATAGTGTCTTTAAAATTTTTACCAACTACACCTGCGCCAACTATTAACAGGCTTCTTATGTTCTTACCTTTTCTCCTTAATGATATTAATACATTTTTAAGAATTGCAGTGCGCAAACTAATTGAAAGAGTTAAGAGAAATCCATATAAAACAATAAAATTCCTTGTAAAAAGATCTTCTTTTGTTAGGAAGATAAACAAAACAGTAAATCCAACTTGAAAAAAAACAAGTTTAAGAATATTAAAGAACTGAAATGAAAATGATCGCGTAAAAAAATCTAAATAAAAGCCTGAAAGATTTCCATTTATAAACCAGATAAAGTTTAGTAAAAGCAAAAGAATAAACATATAATCACGGGCTAATAATATCTCAAACGATTGTGCAACACCCGCGGAAAGAAGAAATGATAAATTAAGTATTACTAAATCAGCAATTAGCCGTGATGTGTATATGGATTTTTGATTAACGATCATTATTCTTTTTTACTTTGTTATGTTGAAAACTTTTGAATTTTTCGTTCACATAATCCTTAATGTTGCGCTCAAAAGTCTGCCTGCTAAACTTTTCTGAATGCAGTCTAATTTCTTTATAGTTCATAGAGTGAGAAATCACATCAAATCTTTTTACTGCTTCAACTATCGAATCAACAGTTTGTTCAGGAAATAAAATACCAGTGACTCCGTCAACCACAGATTCAGCTGTACCGCCGTAATTACCGGCAATTACAGGTGTTCCGCAAGCCATTGCTTCAACAACAATAATTCCAAAATCCTCCTCAGCAGCAAAGACAAATGCCTTTGCTTTTTCCATATAGCTTTTTAAACTTTCAAAATCCTGATAACCAATCACATCAATATTAGGTGTTGCTTTAGCAATGATTTTTTCTTTTTCAGGTCCACTTCCGATAACCACAAGTTTTTTATCCAGCATTTTTGCAAAAGCATCTACAATTAAATCAATTCTTTTGTACGGAACTAATCTTGAAGCTGTTATATAATAGTCTTCTTTTTGAGCGACTAGAGAAAATTTTTGGGTATCAACAGGTGGATAAATTACATCTGCATGCCGATTGTAAATTCTTTTAATTTTTTTTGCGATATGATTAGAGTTTGCAATAAAGTAATCAACATTTTTTGCGGATTTTACATCCCACTTTCTTAAATACTTTAAAGTATATTTTGCTAAAATTCCTTTAAACCCAGAATGCAGATTTGCTTCTTTCAAATAATAGTCGGCCTCATCCCAAGCATATCTCATTGGGGAATGACAATAACTAATGTGCAATTGATTTTTTCTTTTTCTTGCGCCCTTTGCAACTGCGTGCGAACTGGAGATAATAAGTTTATATTTTCTGAGGTTAAAAGATTCAATAGCTTTGGGAAATAAGGGCAAATATTTGCGATGCTGCTTTTTGGCATAAGGCAAATGTTGAACAAAAGAAGTATGTGCGTGTTTACCTTTAAGAATAATGTTTCTTAATTCATCATCTAAAAAATCAACAAGAGTAAAAACATCAGCATCCTGCCAGATATTGGTAAAAGATTCTACAACTTTTTCTGAGCCTGCGTAGTTTACAAGCCACTCATGTACTATTGCAGTTTTCAACGCTTAAGAGAATTATTTATTTCTAAATATAATTGTTTAGTGTTTAGTGCCATTTTATTGATGCTGAATTTATTCTCAACTTTTATTCTGGCTTGCTTTGAGAATTTTAGCCACAAATCTTTACTTTCAGATAATTTTATCAATTCTTCGGCAGCTTCTTCCGGTTTATTTAAATTATAAAGGATTCCATCAATATTATTTTCTATAATGTTGAAATTACCAACAACATTTGTAGCAATCACAGGTAACCCGTGTGCAAATGCTTCCAAAACACCTAATGGCATTCCCTCCCATCGTGATGTAGAAATATAACAAAATGAATTATGTAATATTCTACTTGTTTCAGTAGTTGTTCCAGCCAGGGAAACATAATCATCTAACTTCTTTACTTTAATGAGTTGCTTGACTTGATTTTTGTTAGGTCCCGAACCAAAAATTAAAAATCTAAAATCCCCGATTTGATCACACTCCTTTAATCGAAGAAGAATAGGGATAAGCAACTCTGTGTTTTTAGCAAAATCAAATCTGGTAAAAGTTAAAACAATTTTGGGATTTTGATTAAAGTTTCTTTCGGAAACAACCTCAATCGGAAGTTCAACACCATTTTCAATGACTAAAAATTTATCTTTAGATGATATTTTATATTTCAGTACTAATTCATTTTCACCCAAAGAAACGTTTATAAATTTATCTGTTACTAAAGCTAATAACCTCTCTAATATTAAATAGAAAAACTTTTGCAAAACATTATAATTACCAACGTGAATTCCGTGAAAAGTGTGAATCACTTTTACCTTTAAAAATAGTCTTATCATTCGACTATAAATACCTGCGCCTTTACCGTGCGAATGAAGTATCTCGATTTTCTCTTCCTTTACAAATTGTATTAGATTTAATAGAGTTTTTACATTAAACTTACGATGAGGTATCTCTATAATGCGTTTATTAGTTACCAAATTGCAATATTTATCATAATATGGATAATCATTTGGTGCGGCAAAATAAAAATCGAAATCTTGAATCAAATGTTTTGTTAATTTGTATATATGTTCTGGACCGCCCCCAAAATCAGCACGTGATGTGATTATTAATATTTTTGAATTTGCATTCATTCTGACTTTAGCTTTCTAGTAATGAATGTTGCAAGTACTAACACAGAATAGTTCAAAAAATGTATACTGTTCCTTGTTATCCTCATAATGATACTTTTATTTCTGCTAAACCTATAATCCGGTAAAGAGAGATTTCTTTTTATTTTTAGGTAGTTGAGTCTTGCTTTTTTAATTTCCCAACTAGCTGAGTATTGTGATGAATGTACGCGATAAAAAACATGAATTCTTGGAATATACTCGAATAAACCAAGCTTACTCATTCGCAACCAAAGATCATAGTCCTCAATTTGCATTTCAGGATCTTCATCAAAACCATTTAGCTTTATCAATACCTCTTTCTTTGCTAGAACAGACGAAAGCGGAATGGAATTCCCTTTATTTATAAGCTCCTGATGAGTTTTAGCGGCCTTCCAGAATAGCGGCAATAATTCATAATCGGAGGAAAGAAATCCAATATTTCCAATTGTTATACTTGTTGAGTAAACAAAAAAAAGTTCTGGATTCGTTTTAAACACAATCAACTGTTCTTTCAGTTTGTTACGTTCCCACAAATCATCGGAATCTAAAAAAGCAATAAATTCACCATTCGATTTATGAATTCCAAAATTTCTCGGGACGGAAGGTCTTCCAGCATGCTTTATTTTGTAGAATTTTATTTTATCGTTTATTTTTTGCCTTAGCTTAACGAGTGTCTCTGTGTTATCAGTTGATTCATCATCGACAATGATAATTTCATAATTCTGATGAGATTGCTCTTCGACAGATCTGATAGTTTCCAGAATGTATTTAGATGAATTAAAAGTCGGGATGATAACTGAAACCAGTGAGTTGCTGCTCATTTCTTTTTCATCTCAAATATTCCACACCCATACTGGCAATCGAAATTGTTAGCAACATTTTTTTTATTTAGAACAACTTCTGGAAAAAATTCATTGTTATCATTTATATATGAAAAAGAGATAATATCATATAATGGTTCAAATAAATTAAGAAGATACTGTACTGAAAAGACTCTATGTGCATCGTACTCTATCCTTTGTGGCCCGATTGGTGTTGAAAAATAAAACTTACCTCCTGCTTTTAGAAGTCCGTATATATTAGCTAAACCAATAAGATGCCCTGTAACTTTCAGTGGGTCCCCATATCTGCCAAGACCAAAATGTTCAATTGCATGAAGACAGGAAATTGAGTCACAGTAATTTTTGAGATTAAAATTCTCATCCATCAAATCAGCCTGAATAAAACTCACAGATGGAATCTTCTGATCAATTTTTCGTATGTCAAAAACTTCTAACTCTATGAACGATGCAACATGAGCAACAAATCCATCGATTCGTGAACCGATATCCACATGCTTTTGCGGATGAGTCTTATATATCTTTTGAGCAATATAAAGATCCTGATAAAAATAATGTTCTGGCATTGATCCAGCCTGATCATATCTATCGAAGAAATTCGGAAGGATTTTTTTTATCGCAAAACCGTTGTTGTTTTTTTTAAGTTCACTTTTTATACTGAAATAATTTTTTAGGAAAGGAAAAATGCCTCTAAATGAACGAATCATTTGTTTTGGATTAAAGCCAAACTGCTTGACGATATGTCTAAAAGTTGAACTCAAAGATTTCCAAACATCACTTTATCAACTAATACTTTTAAATAATTTTGAGCTGTATGATTTTTTAGTGAGCGTTCATATCCAGCAAATGCAATCTTTTCGCGAAGTTCATTATCCTCTAAAAAGTATTTTATTATTTTTGGAAGAGAAATAAGATTCTCATACACAGCAATTTCTTTATCAATTTCATAGGCAAGATTTAAACCTGGAACAAAATAGCTTAATTGAAATCCTCCGCATGCATTTATCTCATAATGTCTGCCTTTTATTTGTTCTTTATTCTTCTTTAATAAAATTAACTGCTTAAGCGCTTTAGGTGATTTGAGTGACCATGACAAAAATCTAAAATCATTATCTGTAGCATTAGATAAATTAAGATTTATTTTACTTTGATTAAAAATCAAAACCATCTCATCATGTGAAAGCCACTTTGCTTCTGAACCCCATCCGCGCCCGAATACGTTTACTTTGATTCCCTGTCTCTCAAGTTCAGTAAAAATCCATTTGCGTAGCGGACCATATCCACCAACAAAACTAACCTCATACTTTTTATCGGTTTCAGTTTTTTTATAAATGTTAACATTAAAGCCGAAAGGTGTAAAAAAAACATTCTGAACTCCTTCAAGTTTATATTTGTTGAACATGTAATAATCAGGAGTTGAGAAAGATGTAAAATGTTTGATCCATTTTTTTACAAATGACTGCCGCCATGGATCATCAAAAAAGTAAACAACAGTTCTTGTGATTTCTTTAAGTTCATCTAATACAGCAGGATCAAATTCATCTTCATATAAACAGAAAAGAGCAACGTCAGGATTTTCATTTTGTATAAAAGCTTTCAAATTTTTATTCATCATCTCTTTACCCGAGTTTCTGAATTCATTATAAAAATCAAAGTGAACAACGTTACCCTCACCAAACACATCTTTTAGCGGCAAAAGAATATTAATGTATTCGTACGAGAATCCTCTTTCACGAATACCATAATCGTATTGCATTAGAATGGCAGCTATTTTCATTTTGATTTTACTACTAATTTATTTTGAATTCTTTTATTGACAACTGAAATATAGAGAACATAAAAAATTCCAACAATTACAGATGTATAGGCCACACCCTTTATTCCCAAATGCTTAATAAAGAGAAAATTCAATCCAACTGATAAAATCCCAGTGCTAATTTTTGGCCACAAGTATTTATGCGGCAGATTGAGCGCAAGTCCTAAGGTCGTTTGAGCTTGCCCAGTAAGAAAAAGGCCGTAACCTAAACACAATAGAGGAAGAAGGTCCCAGAATATTGTATATGATCTGTCGCTTACAAGAACAATAAGCTCTTCTCCCACCAGATATGTAATGCCACACGCAAAAAATGTAATCACTGCAACAAAAATAATATTGATTTTAATATAGTTTCCGCCTTCGGTGACATTGTCTGTTTTATTTAAGTCCGCATATTGTTTGAATATCAGAGGCAGTGAAATTTCAGAAACTATATTTGATGGAATCACGATTAATGCATTCACAAGCGCCATCATTATTGCATAGATCCCTACGTCAGATGTTGTGAGATATCCATTAATTATCCACTTTTCTCCATTCAATTGAAGCCACGCACCAATTCCCCAGATTAAGAATGGCGAAATATAAACTATCAATTCTTTTTTTATTTTTTTATTTAAAGGATTTAATTCTTGAGTAGAGATTGGAATTTCATCGGGAAGATATTTATTAAACAAATTTATTTTTATTGCAGCAAATGCAGAAGTGATTAACACCATACCTATAAACACGTTAACCAACTTAAGCTCATTAATATAGACTAATAGGAGGAGTAGGCAGATAGTCACTGATTTTTCTATTCCCTGAAGGAACGCATTTTCCTTTCTTTTTCTAAGAAGATTCAGAAGTGAATTGAAAAATTCATCTATTTTAAAAGAGATTATAAATAGTCCAGCAGCAAAAATAAGTAATGAGGGTTGATTAAATTCAAATGAAAACGAGAATAAATAAAAGATTACTGCCAGCGTTAAAAAAATAATTCCCGAAACAAATAAAACTTTATAAAAGAATTTTACAAAAACCTTTGCAAGATGTTTCTCAACGTAGGAATAATAAAATCTTAGAAATCCTTGCTGAATTGGACCATAAAATAAAAGCCCGAACAGCACTGTTAATGTTATAATCAATGCATAGATGCCAAATTCTTCTTTGCCCAAGGAAGACAGAATTTTTAGAAGAATAAATCCTAAAACAACAGAGACAACTTGTCCAAAAACTACCCAACTCATTTCAGCAGCCGAATTGTGCGAAAATTTGGTACGAAGCATATAAATAATGTTCTGGATTTCCTTCATTTCCTTATAGATGAATGGGTTCTAATATGTAAATTTAGCAAAATTCTTTGCTTATTTTTGCATACGCGTTAATACTAAATGAGTTTAATTAATAATCTTAAGCCATAATAATTTTGAAATTTTTAAATCTAAAATATTCTCTTGCAGAACTTTTTAATTTTAAAGACTCTTCTCGTTCAGAAAGAGCAAAGAAGAATATTATCATACTTTTCGTCCTTCATGTTTTTAATTTCCTTTCAATAATGGCCATTATTCCGGTAGCAATAAATTATCTTGGTAAAACTGATTATGGTATTTGGCTTACGCTTGCGTCAATTCTAAGCTGGCTTATTAATTTGGATTTTGGGTTAGGTAATGGTTTAAGAAATAAACTTGCAGAAGCCTTAGCTCTTAATGATTTAAAACTAGCTAAATATTATATCAGTACTGCTTATGCTGTATTTGCAATTGGAATATTTAGTATAATGGTTATCTACATATTTGTGCACGGTTTATTTAACTGGGCGCACCTTCTTAACGCTCCGGAAAATTACCTGGCGTTATTAAACAATCTTGTTCTCTATGTAGTTGTTCTATTCCTTGTTCAATTTTTATTAAAACTTTTAACATCAATAATTAATGCGGATCAGAGACCAGCATTAAATGGGGTATTAAGTTTAATAATAAACACTTCAACTTTAGTTACCGTATATCTGCTTTCTCTTTTTTGTGAATCATCTTTAACTATCTTTGGTATAGTATCTGCGTCCATTCCCATAATAGTTTTTCTTACTGCCTCATTGTACTTGTTTAATGGTCAGTTTAAAATAATATCACCGAAGATCAGTTATATAAACTTCAAGTATTCTTCGGATTTAGTAAGACTCGGTATGCAGTTTTTTGTGATTCAAATTTCAAGCCTAATTGTTTTTACTACAGGAAATATTGTAATAACACAACTTTATGGACCCGAACCGGTTGTAACCTATAATGTAGCTTATAGATATTTTTATATTGTCCCGATGGTTTTTAATGTGGTGCTAGCACCTTTCTGGTCTGCGTTTACAGAAGCATATGTTAAAAAAGAATTTGATTGGATAAAAAATTCTATGAGAAAATTAATTTTTATCTGGTTGATATTATCTTTTTCTGCCATAATTATGCTGCTGATTTCAAATTGGGTTTATAAAATTTGGGTCGGACCCCAAATAAATGTACCATTTGCACTTTCATTTGCTGCAACGATTTTTGTAATCTTAGCTAACTGGAATAATATATTCGGGTATTTTATTTATGGAGTTGGTAAAGTTAGAGTTCAGCTTTATTATTCTATCTTTACTGCACTTTTAAACATTCCCTTATCAATCTATTTAGCAAAGTACGCCGGATTTGGAATAACCGGGATTATGGTATCAACAATAGTATGCTTGATCTTTTTTTCTATCTGGGCCCCAATTCAGTATCTTAAAATTATTAATGGAAAAGCTACAGGTATCTGGAATAAATAGATGTTTGCTTTGGTGTTTATCATAATAAAATAAAACAATTTGACTTTAATTCTCGACATTTATATTGTCAATTAATTGTAATTTATCCTTGTACAAAAACAACTTTGAGAAAAATATGCTAATAGGAATCATTGCCAATATAACCAAAGAAACAGTTTTTGAAGTTGTCTCTTCCTTTATTTCCAAACTAAAAAAGAACAAACTCGATTATATCCTCACAAAATCACTTTTGGAAGATAAAGATAAAATCAAAATTGAACTGTTTGATGATTTTGTAACAGATGATAAAGAAGTTTATGAAAAAGCTGATCTTATAATTTCAATCGGTGGTGATGGAACAATGCTCGCAACCGCATTCAATGCACAATTTTACGATAAGCCGGTGCTTGGTGTTAATCTTGGTAAGCTAGGATTTCTTGTTGAAGCAAACATTGATCAGATGGATAAGATTATTCAAGAGCTTAAAGAAGGGAAGTACAGTATTGAAGAAAGAATGGTTATCAGCGGAGAAGCATTAGGACACGAAACCGAAAAACTTTATGCAATAAACGATATTGTAATTGATAAAGGCGGCTGGCCAAAAATGATTGAGCTTACCGTTTGGGTTGATGGTGAGTATGTTACAACTTTTTCTGCAGATGGATTAATTGTTGCAACACCAACAGGCTCCACAGGTTATTCAATTTCGGTAGGAGGACCAATTGTTTCACCTAAGACTGATGTGATTACTCTTTCACCAATTTCTCCGCACAGCTTAACAGTTCGTCCTTTAGTGCTTCCTAGCTCTCAGGAAATTGTAATCAAAGCAGATTCACCGTATAAAGAAATCCAAGTTAGCTGCGATGGGCAAAGAGTTTTTGATTTCCCACCGCCTACCGAAATAAAAATTTGTAAAAGTGATCGCCCGTTAAAATTAGTTCACACATCCCTGACAACTTATTTTGAAACATTAAGAAACAAATTGCTGTGGGGAATTGATTTGAGGATTAAGAAAGATGGCAAAGAATTATGATTAAAAGTATATGTTTCTAGCAGTTTTTTTTAAAAAAATGGTGGGCCGGACAAAACAACCACCCAGAAAAAAGGAACCATTAATCCTTGGCTACTGTCCTGCAAGCGAAATGAATGATTCTGTTTTCTTCAATAACTGGACTACAGCATACAATAACTACCAACCTGATTATGAAACTCTTGATAGTCTTGAAGGCAAACTTGATGACTTAAATATCAAAATTGTCTTCCGTTCCACTTGCAGTGATAGCAGGGAACAACTGCCAAGATTATTTAAGATATTAAACGAACTTAACTTCGATTTAAACTCAATTACCTTAATTGGGGTAAACAGGGAAAAGCAAGGTTTATCAAATGAAGCAGAAGGACTTGAAATTGAATTAGTCCCGACAATTATTTTTTAAAAACGGTGAACCATTGGAAAATTGTTGAAACTCCTGCAAGTGAAAAATCTTTTTTTCAATAAATGGATAACAGAATACAACTACTACAAACCTGATTTTGAAACTCTGACAAACTTGAAGGCGGCTTAGATATTAACGTTCAAAATTATTTTTTACAAAGACGGAAGTGAAATTGGAAGAATTGTTGAAACTCCTACAGACAGTTTGGAAAAGGATTTGTTAAAGATCATAATTGAATAAAAATAAATTATTGCAACAAAAAACCCCGATTGGCATCGGGGTTTTCTTTTTAATTCTCTATCTCAGATAGTTCGGGAAGTTTTATCTTCTTCGGCTTCATATCATCTTTCTTTCCTTTGCCGTTACCATTCCCATTGCTTCCGTTCTTCCCATTTTTACTATTGCTTTTCTTGCTTCCAAACCCATCCGGATTATTCTTATCTTCATAATTCTTGTAAGTGTAGATTTTATGTTGAAAGTTTCTTAGAATTATTCTTTCCTCATCTTTATGAAGCACATAGTTTGGTAGAATTGGAATCTTACCGCCGCCGCCAGGTGCATCAATTACAAAATGTGGAATAGCAAGGCCGCTTGTATGTCCTCTTAAATTCTCAAGTATGTTTAAACCTGTTTCAATAGAAGTTCTAAAGTGATTAGCGCCCTTCGTTTCATCGGCCATATACATATAATAAGGACGAACTCTAATCTTAAGAAGTTTCTGCATCAATTCTTTAACAACTGCAGGATCATCATTAACACCTTTCATAATAACCATCTGGTTGCCCATCGGTATTCCTGCATCAGCCATCATAGTGCAGGCTTTGGAACTTTCAGGAGTAATTTCCCAGGGATGATTAAAGTGAGTGTTACAATAAATAGGATGATACTTCTTTAACATATTTACAAGCTTTGGTGTAATACGCTGCGGTAATACACAAGGCATTTTTGAACCAAGACGAATTATTTCGATATGAGGAATTGCTCTTATTCTTGCAAGAATCTTTTCTAACATTGCATCAGTTAGCATTAAAGGATCACCGCCAGAAAGAATAACATCACGTATTTCAGTATGTTCTTCAAGATATTTGAAAGCGCTTTCAAGTCCTTTCATTGATATCTTATCATGATCGCCAACTTTTCGTTTTCTTGTACAGAAGCGACAGTACAAACCGCATTGGCTGGTAACAAGAAACAGCGCACGATCAGGATAACGATGAGTAATGTTTGGCACAGGACTCATTGCATCTTCCATCAGCGGATCTTCTGCTGCATCAAAATCTTCCAGTTCTTCTTTATCCGGAACGCATTGACGCCAGATTGGATCGCCGGGCTGGCGAATTAGGCCTAAATAATATGGATTGATACGTGCCTGAAAAAATTCATCAAGTTCTTCCGCTACTTTGCGGTCGATCCCGAATTTTTCGACGAGCTGATCAACAGTGTGCACACTGTCGCGTACCATTTGCTGCCAAAGTTCCATAACGATTCCTCAGTGATTCTTATTGTTGAAATACTTTCCAAATACCAGCAGGTCGTCACCTACTGAGTAAAAATCTCTTATCTCCGAAATAATAGAGTACTTATTTCTAAGATAAAAGTTTTGCGTGGAAGCATAACTTTCTTTTGAAGAAGTTTCTGCCAGCAGCCATCTGCCGTTGTTACTTCTTACAAACTCTTCAGCATGTTCTAAAAGTTGTTTCCCGATGCCTTTGCCTGAGATTGCAGGATCGGAAGCAATCCAATAGAGATCATAAACTCCATCAGTTAATGGTCGTTTACCTGTACAATGATAACCAACAATCTTGCCATCATTTTCGTAAACGTATAAATGATAGTCCGTCTGATCAGGATTCATAACTGAAATATTTACAAGCTCCATTGCAACTTTAATTTCTTCTTCCTTAAAGTTTGGAATCCTGTTCAACATATTTTCAATCTCAATTTTGTCAGACAGCTTTATTGGTCGTATCATTTTTTTTTCGCTGTAATGCAAAACTTATTATGGTAAATAAAAGTTCACTGTAAGATTTTCCTGATGCTGCGGCCGCTCTTGCAAAACCGGAATCACTTGATACATCAGGGTTTGGATTAATTTCTATTACGTAAGGTGTTCCTTCATCAGTCAATCTTACATCAACTCTTGCATAATCCCTACAATTTAAAACAGTATAGGCATGTAATGCAGTTTCTTCTATTTTGATTCTTATATCATTTTTAATATTAGCAGGACAGACAGGTTTAGTATGATTATAATAAGTACTGTCTTCAATCCACTTCCCATCGTATGTAACTATCTTCGGTAAATTTTCCGGTAAACCGGTAAAATCTATTTCAGAAATAGGAAGTACTTTGTCTCCAAGTATTGCACAATTTAATTCTCTGCCAATAATGTATTCTTCAACAATAAGTTTCTTTTTGTAAGTCTCAGTTAAAAAAGTAAAATGCTTTTTTAATTCTTTATAATTGTTTACAACTGAGTTTTCAGATATTCCTATGCTCGCATCTTCATCAACCAATTTTAAGATAAGAGGATAATTAAGATTAACATCCTTATTTGTAAATTTTTGTTTGGGTGATAAAGTGATTGCTCTTGGAGTTTTAATTCCGTTTGAATATAAAATTTCTTTTGCGCGTTCTTTATTTAAACAATTACCAAGAGTTGATGGAATGTTCCCGGTATAATTGTATCCAAGTAATTCGTATAAACCAGCCATACAATATTCGTAGAACGTAATTCCTTCAACTGATTCTACAAAATTTAATATCGCGTCCGGGTTATAAGATGTAATCTCATCAATTGTGTAGTTAACATTCTTATCTATCGGTAAAGATTTTACATCAGTAAAAAAATTTTTTAGATAATTCTCAATCTCTACCATATTTGATGCAAATGAATGTTCCGATAAATCTTTACTCGCTGTAGATTCTTCAGAATGTTTTCCATTATAGACTGAAAATATGCTAACGGGCGAATTATAACAGATTAATATTTTAGCTGCGGTTTTCATAAAAGATTATATCTCTTAATTGCTGATGCTAAAACTGTGTTTATCATATCATTATACTCAATTCCCACAGCTCGAGCTGCTTTGGGAAAACTTGAGTTTTCATTTGGGTCAGGAATTATACCTGGTAAGGGATTTATTTCAATAATATTTGGTGTGCCATTTATATCAAGACGTAAATCAATTCTGCTCCAATCACGGCACTTTAAAACTCTGTAAGTATCTAAACAAACTTTGTTAATCTTTTCTTCAAGTTCTTTTGTGATATTTGCTGGGCAATCGAATACATCAAAATCATTTTCTTTAGTATCAAGAATCCACTTAGCTTCGTAGGAATAAAGTGGTGCAGTTCCTTCAGGATATTTATCAAATCTCATTTCGATAGCAGGTAAAATTTTTGTATCGCTATTGTTTCCCAAAACGGCTACAGTAAACTCTCTTCCGGATAAAAACTCTTCTACTAATGCGGATTGATTATACTCAGAAGTAATTCTTTTAATTTCTCTTTTCAGTTCATCGGAGTTGTGTACGAATGACGAAGCATAAATTCCTTTACCGGAACCTTCGCTAATTGGTTTAACAATCATCGGAAAGCTAAGATTATGATTTTCTGCGTCTTCAATTTTATCAGCCACAAAAAATTTGGCGGTGGGAACTTTGTAATAGCTTAAAATTTCTTTTGTACGGGCTTTGTCTAAACAAATTCCAAGTGTTAAAGCATCGGAACCTGTATAAGGAATCTGCAACATATCAAGCATTGCAGGGATTTGTGCTTCACGACTTACACCAAACGCACCTTCTGCAATATTAAAAACAATGTCAGGTTTAATTTCTCGAAATTTATTATACGCTTCCTCGTTGGCTTCAATCAAAGTAACATTATTATAACAAGCTATTGCATCTTTAACAGCATTAATAGTTTCCCAGGTATCCCACTCAGCGTAAGTATCTAATTGCGCTTGAAAATTTTCTGAATGATTATTAACAATTGGAGACACTAATGCGGAGAGAGTTTCACTTTCTGGTTTTAAATTGTATGCTAATGCAACATTCAACTTCTTGTTAAAGAAGGAAGATAAAATATTTTTCTCCTTATTAATTTTTACTGTAGCAAATATAATGTTTATAAATATTTTGTCAACAAGTTTTGAATTTGATAGAAAAAATATTTTTAAGCGTTCATCAATCTACTTTTAAAGATTTTAAAAGAATTCTAAAGAAAAATATTTTTGACAATTTAAATTGAGGTTACTTGCAATGGCTGTTTATAGTATTAAGCGTAATGTGAGCGGTTACTTTACTAAGCAATCTGAGCATAAGAAAGATTTTCTGAGTAGTATTTGATAAGATTTTCCCGAATGACGACAGAAAAATTATTTTTTAGATTCGGATCATTTTTTATTAATTCGAACGCACTTTCCTTTGCTTCGAGAATAATTTCATGATCTTCAACAATGTTTGTGTACTTTAAATCCGGAAAGCCGCTTTGCTTTGTTCCGAAAATATCTCCAGGCCCGCGCAGTTTTAAATCTATCTCTGCAATTTTAAATCCATCTAAATGTTTTACCATCGATTGTAATCTTACAGATGATTTATACTTTTCTAACTGTACAGAAGATAAATAATCTAACTCAAGTTCATTCGCAATTTGCTTAACAGCAATTTCATCTCTTGTAATTAAAATGCAATAAGCTTGTTTATTACTTCTCCCAACTCTTCCACGTAGTTGATGAAGTTGGGATAAACCAAAACGATGTGCATCGTTAATCAGAATTATATTTGCATCAGGAATATCAATTCCAACTTCAATAACGGTTGTAGAAACTAAAACATCAAACATCTTTTCTTTAAACATTAGCATCACTTCTTCTTTTTCCTGCCAGCTCATTCTGCCGTGAATCAATCCAAGTTTAAGATTTTTAAGATGGTTTTCTTTTAAATCTTCATAAAAAGTAATTGCTGCTTTTAAATCCAGTTTTTCTGATTCTTCAACAAGTGGGTAAACCAAAAAGGTTTGATAACCTTCTTTTGCTTTATCAACTATAAAATTGTAAATCTCAGGCAGTTTTTTCTCTCCGCGTAAAACTGTTTTAATTGGAATTCTGTTCTTCGGCATTTCATTTATAACGGATAAATCTAAATCTGCATATACCGTCATGGAAAGAGTTCTTGGAATTGGCGTTGCACTCATTACAAGTACATCAGGTGTTTTACCTTTGCTTTGCAGTAATCCACGCTGTTTAACACCAAAACGATGCTGTTCATCAATTACAATCAAACCAAGATTTTTAAATTTAACTTGTTCTTCAAAAATTGCATGCGTACCAATAATTATATCAGCATCCTGCAGCTCAATATCAAGAAGTTTTTGGTTTCGAACAGATTTCTTTTGTCCGCCGAGTAACAAACTAACTTTAATCTCTCTTTGTTTGTTGTTTATAGAAAGTATTCGCATCATTTCAGAAATAGTTTTTGCATGCTGATCAGCTAAAATTTCTGTGGGAGCCATTAACGAAACTTGATAGCCATTATCTATTGCTATTAGCATTGCAATTAATGCAACAATTGTTTTTCCGCTTCCAACATCGCCTTGCAGAAGCCTGTTCATCGGTTTTTCGGACAACAGATCACTTTTAATTTCGCTCAAAACATTTATCTGTGAATGCGTTAATTCAAACGGAAGGGTTTTAATAAAATCAGAAACAAGTTTAGATTTGATTTCCATTTTGTTCCCAGCAAGCTTTGTTTGATAGTTGTTTTTTCTTAGAGCAACAAGTAGTTCGATGTAAAACATTTCTTCAAACTTAAATCTGCGTTTTGCTTTTTCAAACAATTCCTTGCTTTGCGGGTAATGATAATTTTTAACTGCGGTTTTTAAATCAATTAAATTATGTTTGGTTATAATTTCATTAGGTAAAGTTTCTTCTAGCTTATCTGCGTAATCTTCAACAGCATAGTTAATAATGCGGCGTAAGCTTAAATCACCAATATTTTTTTGTTTAAGCTCTTTTGGAATTCTGTAAAACGGAATAATATTTCCGGTGTTAAGAAAACTTTGTGTTTCTTCTGCTGTTATCTTATC
The DNA here is from genome assembly GCA_016709765.1 of Ignavibacteriales bacterium. NCBI lineage: Bacteria > Pseudomonadati > Ignavibacteriota > Ignavibacteria > Ignavibacteriales > Ignavibacteriales bacterium. The sequence continues at coordinate 609,517 of JADJMD010000013.1, read as the reverse complement.
AAAATCAGGATGCACGATTTGAAGTTTGTTATAATTTATTTCCGGTTTACCGGAGATCGCAAAGTAATCTCCTTCATTAAACACGGAATAAAAATATTTTACTCCGTGAAACCAAACGCATTCAATAAAACCGGATGAATCTCTGAATTGAACTTTAAGAATTTCTTTTCTGCCAAGATTTCTTTTTTCTTTATCAACAACTTTAGCAATGATAGTAGCTTCGCCGTCATAACCATTTATCGCATAACCATAAGCTTTGGCTGTTGTTAAAACAGTCGTGCGATCTAAATGTCTTGATGGGAAGTAGAAAATCAAATCACGAATTGTATTTATACCGATTTTAGAAAATGATTCTGCACGTTTTGGCCCAACGGATTTTATGTATTGAACAGAAGATTCAATAATATTTTCTTTTGCAGAATTCATTGCCCGAAAAATAGATTGTTAGCAAGGCAAACTCAACATTATAGATAAATATTAAGTTAGATTTTATTTAACTTTCTGCATAAAGAATTAAAGGAATTTATTTTGGAATGGAAATTACTCTTAACAGATGACCGTCTTGGAATTGATAAAAGTCAATCAACAAAAAAAGACGGACGCAGTCAGTTTCAAAAAGATTTTGACAGAATAGTATTCTCTCCTGCTTTCAGAAGACTTCAGGATAAGACGCAGGTTTTTCCATTGCCGGAAAGTGATTTTGTCCATACAAGGTTAACGCACAGTCTGGAAGTTTCTGTTGTCGGAAGATCCGTTGGAAATCTTGTGGGCGAACAAATAATTGCTAGACATCCGAAGCTTAAAAAGGATTTTACACAATTTCATTTTGGAGAAATTGTTGCCGCGTCTTGTCTTGCTCACGATATTGGCAATCCACCGTTTGGGCATTCTGGTGAAGATGCAATTGCAGAGTATTTTAAGAATGGAAACGGTAAAAAATTTAAAGATGAAATCGCTGATGAAAAAAAATGGAATGACTTAATCCGATTTGAAGGTAATGCACAAGGGTTTAGAATAATAACTAAACTTTTAAATCGTGATGTTAATGGTGGGTTACAACTAACTTATGCTACACTATCAGCCCTAAATAAATATCCTAAAGAATCTTTGTCAGATATAGAAATTGAAAAAGCAGCAGGACACAAAAATATTTATAAGAAGTTTGGATTCTTTCAGTCTGAAAAAGATATCTTTAAGCTTGTTGCTGAAAAAACCGGATTAGACAAACCAGAAAAATCAGAAAAGTATTTATGGAGTCGTCATCCGCTTTCTTTTCTTGTTGAAGCAGCTGATGATATTTGCTACAGCATTATGGATCTTGAAGACGGTTTTCGCTTAGGGTTATTATCATTTAAAGAAACAGAAAACCTATTGATTCCTTTAATCCACAAAAGAGATTTGACTGGCTATAAAAATCGGGATGACAACGAAAAGGTTGGATACCTCCGGGCAAAAGCAATCAGTGATCTGGTAAATGATATTGCAGCAGTATTTGTTGAAAATGAAAAAGAAATTCTTCAGGCATCTTTTAATAAAGAATTAGTAACTGTAATAAAAAAAACTAGCGCTTTAAAGAAAATTGAGAGAGCATCCATTGCAAAAATTTACCGGCACAGAAGTGTTGTTGAGCGTGAAGCCGCTGGATATGAAGTGCTCGGCGGATTGCTTGATACTTTTATAACAGCTTATAACGAATATTCGGAAAATAAACTTTCTCCAAAGAATCGTGCGATTATAAATCTGATACCCAGAAGATTTTTCTATGAAGAAAAACAAAATCCGGAACTCTACCATAGATTATTAAGAATAATTGATTTCGTTTCAGGAATGACAGATTCTTATGCAGTTTCTATCTATAGAAAAATAAAAGGAATTTCTTTGCCGGGTGGACGAGTAACTGAATAAGCTTACCACGTCATTGAGAGTGAGTCACCGAACGAAGCAATTTGTTGAAGGAGTAATTATGTATTTATTTAATATGATGGATGCTAACATAGATTGCTTCGCCGACTATAGTCTGACTCGCAATGACAAAAAACAGTCAATGTCTTTCAGTTTTCATATCGCGGGTCATTAAATCTGTAGTGGCTTTAACAGGATCTTTATCTTCAAAAAGTATTTTATAAACTTCTGTTGTAATTGGTGTTTCCACATTATTTTTTTCTGCAAGTTTAGAAGCGGAGCGACTTGTCTCAACACCTTCTGCAACCATATCCATACTCTTTAAAACTTCTTTTAGTTTTTTCCCTTTGCCAATTTGTTCACCTACATAACGATTACGGCTGTGTTTACTCATACAAGTAACAATCAAATCTCCCATACCGGAAAGACCTGCAAAAGTTTCTGGTCTTGCACCCATGGCCATACCGAGTCTGGAAATTTCTGTAACCCCACGAGTCATAATTGCAGCTTTTGTATTATCGCCAAAGCCTGCGCCATCAATAATTCCCGCACCGATTGCAATTACATTTTTAAAAGCTCCGCCAAGTTCGACGCCAAGAATATCAGTAGAAGAATAAACTCTGAAATATGAATTCATGAAAGCAGCTTGTATTGATTTTGAAGTTTCGTGTTCAGTTGAAGCTGCAACAACAGCAGTTGGAATTCTTTTACTTACTTCTTCAGCGTGAGATGGGCCGGATAAAACTCCAATCTGTTCGTCGCTTAAATTCGGATGTACATCTTTTAGCATTTGAGACATCGTCATCAACCGTTTGTTCTCAATTCCTTTTGCAACGCTAACTAGAATTGAATTTTTAATATCCGAGTAATTAACATCTTCCATAACTGATCGAAGAAATTGTGATGGAACGGAAAGTATAATGAGGTTTTTTTGATGAACTGATTCTTTGAGATCGTGTGTAATTTCTATTTCTTCTGGAATTTTTACGCCAGGCAGGTAAATTGAATTAACTCTTTTCTTAATTAACTCTTTAACATAATTTTTTTTGTATTCCCAAAGAGTTACCTGGTGACCGTTGTAGTGGAGAAGAATTCCGAGTGTAGTTCCCCAGCCGCCAGCACCGAGAACTGAGATTTTCATTATTTCTTTTTCTTAAAACTTATTTTACTTTCTGTCCCGTTAATCAATCGCATAACATTTTTACGATGTGTGAAAACTACAAGTAAAGAAACTGCCGCAACAAAAGGAAGTATTGTTCCGTAACTCTGAATATGATCGTGCAAAATATTTTCTCTAAAAATAAGAGTAAATGGAATAGATAATGCAGCTAATATCGAACCGAGAGAAACATACCTTGAAACAGTGACAACTAAAATAAAAATTCCAAGTGCTACAAGCATATCAACGGTGATTATCATTATTAACATTCCAAGCGCAGTTGCAATTCCTTTCCCACCACGGAAGCCTGCAAATACGGTCCAGATATGACCAATAACTGCAGCAATACCGGCAATGATTTGTACTAAAGTAAAATCATCAAAAGGAGAAACGTTTTGAAATGGTAAACCACCATAATGTAATCTTGCAATAACAACAACCGCAAATGCACCTTTAAGAGCATCTAATAAAATTACAAGCAAACCTTTTTTCCAACCAAGCACACGCATAACATTTGTACCGCCGGCGTTTCCGCTGCCGTGTTCACGAATATCAATGCCGTGAGAAAGTTTACTTATAATTATACTCGTTGGTATTGAGCCAACTAAGTAGGCTAAAATTATTATTGTTGCGAGTAAAAACATTATTTAAACCAAAAATTTGTGATAAAACCTAATCAATAAATTCTAAATAAACAATGTCTAGAAATATTTGATATTTAGAAATTTTTAATTATTACATTTCATTAGATAATTTTTATTATCGAAGGATTCATAAAACTATTAAATAGAATTACCATTATTATGCCAAAAATCAATATATTTTTTAATAAAATCACTTTTTATTGATCTTTGCACATCATCAACATAATTAACGCTTTTCATACCCACTAATGTGGATGAAACCTGTGGTACACTATTAATTAATAGTATAGCCTTTTGGGATAAAGATAATTTTTGCTGTTCACTATTGGCAAAGTTATCTATTGCTTTATGGAAGCTTTCATTTTCAAGATTCTTTTCTTTAGCCAAATTGCTAAAAATTGAATCCAATAAAATGTTGGTTGTTACGGCATAATTACGCAAAGATCTCACTACTTTTTCATCCTCAGGGTAATTCTTTCCGATTTCGTTAATTGCAAAATTTGCTCGTGGAATTAAATACGTGCTTTTTATTTCACTAAAGTTACCAGGACTATTAAATTTATTATAGTTTGATTTTAAAATTTTAGATAATGAAATGCAATCAACAACATTTTTTTTATCACTCGCACTCAATCCAATAAAATTAATATACTTTTCAATTAATGTAGTTTCCTGTTTTTGTAAGTCGTCAATCAAACTTAAAACTTCCTCTTTGGTACGATCTTCAGTAACCGCATAATCTGCTAATCTTATAAGTTTGTTTTTACTAATTGCATTTAACGGACGATTAACTAAAACTCCCAAATTATTTTCGCCAGCAAATTGTAGAAAAGTTTTTGTTTCGTTTTGCTGATTTAAATTATTCATTCCGCCGGTTTCAAAAAGATTCATTGGGAATTGCACAACTGCAAAATGATTTTGTTCAGAAATTTCTTTAGCTATGTTTAAAACTTTTTCAAGAGAAGTAAAACTTTGTTTCGATTCTTTTTCTGCAAAAGTATTTGATGAAATTCCGTAATAAGAAATCCTTCCCAGTTTTACTTCTTCTTCCAAATAAATAAATGCATCTTTAATTCTTCGATAGTATTCTCGCTCCCTTCTTTCAGGGTCGGAAATCACAGAGTATGTTAAAAAATATTCCGGATTGTGAAGAAGATAAACATCAATCTTTTTTAAATTTAATCTCTCAAGTGATAGGGTGATTTGGTTTTCTAAAAAATCTGGACTGATGCAATGCCACAAATCCGGACTACATTTTACAACATTTTTAAAAGCTTTACCCGATTGTTCTCTTTCCATTCCAAGTTTAAGATTTGAACCTTGCAGGTATCCACCTTTGGAAATCACAACAATGTTTTCTCTATTAATTTTATTTCCTGATATTAGTTTATTTAAAACTTTTCCCACCAAAGTTTCGCTTCCGCCATCAGAATAATTTGATGAAGTGTCAATTACATTTATTCCGGATAGGATTGCTTTCTCCAAAGCTGTTTTGTGCTGTGGAATTCCATCATCAATTCTGTAGCAACCAAATCCACAAATTGAAACGTTAAATCCCGTTTTACCTAATATCTTATATTTTATTTCAGGGAAATTAGAAATGAGCTTTTTTGTTCCTTCCGTAGAAGCCATAAATCCAATAATATTAAAAATGAAAGCCAAAACTAAGAAAAAATGAAGGATTCGCAATAAAATGGGAGCCAAAAATGTATAAGAATCAAATCTTTTCTTTAAAGCTATAATGCTATATATTTACAGCCCAAATTAACGGAATAAAAATAATAGGAAAATAAGATGGCAAAAGTTCAAAGTTTCGCTGATAAAGCAAAAGGCAAGAAAAAAGTTGAAGGTGTTACTGTAAAAGTTATTAAAAGTATGAAAACCGATGCCGGCGCTTATAAGTTTAACGAAAAATTTGTAAAGCTTGCAGATATCAGCAAAGTAACAGACATAAAATAATTTTTCAGTTTGATTTTATTTAATCAAACAATTCTGGATTTAAAGCTCCTTCTAAATGAAGGAGTTTTTCTTTTATATCCAATCCGCCAGCATATCCAACAAGTTTTCCATCCGCACCAATTACTCGATGACACGGAATTATAATAGCAATTGGATTTTTACCGTTTGCTGTTCCTACAGCACGAATCGCTTTCACATGGCCAAGCTTTTCTGAAAGAGTTTTGTAACTAATTGTTTTTCCATAGGGAATTTTTTGCAGTTCTATCCAAACTCTTTTTTGAAATTCTGTTCCTTCAACATCAAGCGGAACATCAAATTTTTTCCTGGTTCCTGCAAAATATTCTTTTAATTGATTAAAGATTTCGAAAAGGTAAGGATCATCACTTCTAAGTTTGGTTGCCGTGGATAATTCTTTTATCTCTTTTTTGGGGTTAAGAAATATTTTTTTTACACCTTTTGATGAAACGAGAACAACAATATTAATTTCTGATATTATTTCTTCAGAATAATAATTTGTTTCGGACATATTCTCACTCCACAAAATAAAAAAAGGCTGCCAAGCTCAGCAGCCTCACAAAACGTATTTAAAATAATTTAAGCAGGAACTACATTTATTGCAGGATTAACATCGCGTTTTAATAAACCTTCAATCGCGGTTAATGTTCCGCTGATAGAACTCGGGCAACTTCCGCAGGCACCCTGATATCTAATCTTAACTGTGTAACCTTCAAGTCCTAAAACTTCCAAACCACCGCCATCGCCTGCAAGTGCTGGTCTAACTTTTTGATCGAGTAATACATTTATTTGTTTTAATAGTTCATTTGATTCTTCATCACTTACAGTAATTTCTTTTTCAGCAGGAATTAGATTCTTATCAAACGTTTTTAAAAAATTAATAAACGGTCTTTGAATTTGGCCCCAATTATTTTCTGCGGATTTTTCAATCGTAACAAATTTATCCATGTAAAAAACAGAAACAACGCCATCAATTTCAAAAATACCTTTTGCAAATGGGTCGCTTTCAGCAGAAATTTTATCCGGAAATTGTCTTGTTGTCTGGTTTAATAATTTTTCATTCAATATAAATTTTAACGCTTGTGGATTAGGAGTTAAATCAACATCTTCTACCATTAACATAATTACACCTTTCTTGTTTAAACTTGTGCGAAAAATAAACTTTCACAATTAACTCCGCAAGTCAGTTTGATGTTATGGGGATAAAACACATAATTTTCTTTTTAGAATTGCAGTTAAAGGCTATTTTTGTGAACAAAATTTTGAGAAATGAATGAAAAAAATATTAGTTGTATTTACCGGCGGTACATTTTCGATGATGATTGATGAAAAAACGGGCGGTGCAGTTCCAAGATATTCAGGAAATGAATTATTAGGAATGATTCCCGAAGCTAAATCTTTAGCTGAAATTGAAAGTCTTGATTTCGGAAAATATCCAGGCCCGCATGTTACACCAGAATTAATGCTAGATTTATCCCAAAAGATAAACACAAAATTAAAATCACAAAAATATGATGGCGTAATTGTTACGCACGGAACGGATACACTTGAAGAAACTGCGTACTTTTTGGACTTAACAATTAAAACAAACATTCCGATAGTTGTGATTGGTGCAATGAAAAATAGTTCTGAACCTGATTGGGATGGACCAAAAAATTTAATTGATGCATTACATATTTGTTTAAACGATAATTCTAAAAATCTAGGAGTGTTAGTTTGTTTAAATGGAGAAATAAATGCAGCAAGCGAAGTAACAAAAATTTATTCTGATTCCGTTGAGTCATTTAAAAGTTTAGATTTTGGAACACTAGGTTTTGTACAGAATGAAAGAGTGATTTTTAATCGTTTACCACAACATCTTGAAACTATCCAATCAGAAAAAATTAATACCAATGTAGATTTGTTAACCGTTTATGCCGGAATGGATGAAAAGTTTTTCAAGTTTTCTGCTGACAGTAAGGTAGATGGAATTGTTGTTGAAGCCCTCGGTGTCGGCAATGTTCCTCCGCCGGCTTTTGAAGGACTAAAATATGCGGTTGAAAAGGGGATTCCTGTGGTGCTTACTTCTCGATGTCCTGCGGGTGAAACAGATTATATTTATAGCTATCCCGGAGCTGGTAAACATTTGCATAATCTCGGTGTAATATTTTCAGATTACCTAAATGGACAAAAAGCCAGGATTAAGCTAATGATTGTTTTAAGCTTAACTAAAAATCATGATGAGATAAGAAAATACTTTGAATAAGATTTTAGTTGTCAAGCATGGAGTTCAAGTAATCTCTTAGTAAAGTAATTTCCTTTTTTGTAGATGCTTTAATTTCTGCAGGTGGGGTTTGAGTAATTGATGTGTTCAACATTTCATAAATTCTTTGTGCATGTACCGTAAAAGTATATCTAAAATGATCTCGCTTCCATTCATCATCTTTTTTCTTTTTTGCGATTAGCACAAAATCATTTTTCAAATCTTCAATTCGTAAATCTAAACGTGGTTTTAATTGGTTATTCATTTTATAACTTATGTAATTCTTCTATATCAACCTTAACAACATCGCTAATTTTCTTGCCAAGAAACAATTCTGCAACTTGCTTAAATGTTGTTGGAATATCACTTACATAAACATCTAAATTACCAAGCGCTGCTGAGTTTGTTTCTAATCCTATTCTGGCAATCTCGTTTCTAACAACTTCTGCGGTTGCAATTCCGGAATCTATTAACTTAACCTCTTTGCCAATAACTTCTTGAATTACATCAGCAAGTATTGGATAATGAGTACATCCTAAAACTAAGGTATCGATATTTTGTTCTCTTAATTCTTTTAAATATTCTTCAGCAATCTCATAAGTTGCACGATGATGAGTCCAGCCTTCTTCTGCTATTGGAACGAATAATGGACAAGCTTTTTCAAATACTTCTATTTGGCTATCAATTTCTTTAATTGCATTTGAGTAAGCATTATTATTTATGGTTGCACGAGTTCCGATTACACCAATTCTTCCATTTCGCGTTTCTTTGTAAGCCATATCTGAACCCGGTAATATTACACCAATTACTGGTACAGAAAACTTTTTTCTAAGTTCAGGAATTGCAATTGATGAGGCTGTGTTACAAGCAACCACAACGGCTTTAACATTTTTTTTAAGTAAAAAATTCGAATCCTGTATTGAGTAATCTATCACAGTGTCGTTTGATTTTGAACCATAAGGTACACGAGCTGTATCGCCAAAATAAACTATGCTTTCTTTTGGAAGAACAGAGGCTAATCTTTTTACTACAGTTAAACCACCAATACCCGAATCAAAAACTCCGATTGGCTTTTCTTTTTCCATAAAATTCAATTTGTACCTACAATATTTGTGTTATAGTTTCAGTTAATTCTGACATAATAAAATTGTAATCATTTTGTTTTACTTTGCTGCCGTTTCTATCCAACACGTAAAACGAATCCACAATGTCATCACCCTTTGTAGATATTTTTGCAAAGTAAATTATCAAACCAAGTTCATTCATTTTATTTGTTACGTGATACAAAAATCCTAATCTATCGGCTGAATGCACATCAATAATTGTGTAGCGGTCGTGTTTTTCAAAAGAGATTTTTATCTGCCCACTTCGTTTAAATAATTTATTTTCAATTCTCCACCAGCGTGACTTTAATTTTGCAACTTCTACATGCAATTGTAAAAATCCATTTATAACAGAATAAAAATCTTCTTTAATTTTAGAATACTTTGTTTCATCTACTCGTTTGTGAGTCCTAAAATCAGTTACAAGAAAGGTATCAATTACAATCCCATCTTTACGAGTAAATATATTTGCCGAGTGGATATTTGCATCATTTATTGCGAGCACGCCGCAAAGTTTAGAAAGTAATGAGGGAAAATCTTTTGTAATTACAGTAACATTTGTAAAATCAATTAGTTCTTTAAACAGTACAGAAACACTGTCGCCTTTTTCAATTTCTTCTACGTGCGATATAATTTCTTCATCTGTAAAATGATTGGCATACCTTAAATCATCGTGCAATGATTCAAAATGGTCTTGCACATGAGTTTCATTAATCTTATCGGAATATTTTGAAATATCTTTTGGGATGGAATAAATTGTTGAATAGAGAAGGTCTTCACCGGAAATTTTATCTTGAATCATTGCTCTGCTTTTTCTATAAAGCTCAGAGAGAAGTTCAGCTTTCCACGAAGTCCAAACAGCAGCATTCACAGCAGAAAGATCCGCATAAGTTATTAGATAAAGCAAATCCAATTCTTCCACCGAACCAAATCTTACAGAAAAATTATTAAGTGTTTCAGGATCGTTAAGATTTCTTCTAAAAGCAATTTGCTCCATCATCAAATGATTTTTAACTAAGAAACAAACTTTATCAATTTCATTTTCATCATATCCCAGTCTTATCATAATTGATGAAGTCATTTCTTCACCGATAATTTCGTGACCTGAAATATCAATCGGTTTTGCAATATCATGCAGAAGCAATGCAAGATTTAAAATCTCTTTGTTCTTTATAGTGTTATAAATTTTTCCGTAAGCAGTACTTTGATTGTAAAGTTTTTCTAAATTTTTAATTGTAATTAAAGTATGTTCATCTGCTGTGTAACAGTGATAAACACCATGTTGCATAAATCCGTTTAAGTCTCCAAACTCAGGCAGAAATGCACCAAGAACGCCAAGCTCATTCATCACTGATAAAGTTGCACCAACGTTGCGAGGTAATTTTAGAATCTCTCTAAAAAAAACTGATGAATCAGACTGCGCCCAATTATTTTCTAAAGAAATTTCTGTTGCATCAATTATTTGCGTTCTAAGTTTATCATCGAAACCAGCGTTGTGGAATGCTCTGTAATAAAATACTCTAAAAATATCTGAAAGAGTTAACTCATCTTTCTTTTTTAAAAAGATAACTTTGTTTTTTATATAAAAGTCAGCATCTAAATCATATGAAAGAGAATCTGGTACGGGGTTTACGTACTCAACTTTATATTTTTTTATTATAGAATGACTAAAACGAAAAATTATATTTGTTGAAGCAAAATAATTTTTCATAAAACTTTGCAAATCATTTTCAGCATATCCAAAAATAGGAGCAAGTTTTATCTGATTTGAAAATTCAAATCTATCCGTTTTAGATTTTGTTGTGATGTGAAGAAGATGACGAATAGACAAAACTAAATTATAACTTTCGATCAATCGCTTGCACTCAGCGGCAGTTGCAAGATTATTGCTTCTTATGTAGTTGACAAAAATTTCTGCTTGCGTAAGTTCGTGCTGCGATTTTAACAATTGCTTGCTGCCAACCATCATCATCCATTCAATTGATTGAAAATCACGCAGACCGCCTGCGGACATTTTAACATTTGGTTCAAGCATCTTAGCTGAATCACCGTATTTTTCATGGCGCTGTCTTACATCTTCAACAAAATCTGTCATTAACAATTTTTTTGATTTATCATCTATGTAGTTTATAAGTTCAGTATTCCATTTGTTGTAAAGTTTTAAATCGCCGCTAATAAATCTTGTTTCAAAAAATTGGGTAAACGCATGTAAATCGGAAGTTAGGAATTTTTTTATGTCGCTTAGTTCGCGCACAGTGTGCGATGCTTCAATTCCACCATCCCAAAGATTTGTAATTAGTTCTGATATTTCCGTACTGTCCTTTTCAATTGATTCAGAAATAATCATCAAATCAATATCAGAAAAAGGAGAAAGCTCGCGCCGACTAAAACTGCCAGCAGAAGCTAGTACAAAAGAAATTTTTTTATCAGCAAGAATTATTCTGATAGTATCTTCAATCAGCACGCTGTAGTTTTTGCTGAAAACAAACGCATCCGTTTTGCCGTTATAATCTGTAAATAGAGTTTCTCTATCTTTAAGAAATCCTTTTTTAATATCTAACAGGCGCTTCATTTACTTTATGTTTAGTTAAAATGATTTTCTAAATCTTCTTCATCATCAAAATCCCAATAATCTTCGTCTTCGTACTCTGCTTCAATTACAGAAGAAATTCCGCCGCGAGTATTAAACTCTGCAGTAATTTTCATATATCTTGGTTGTGTAACTTCAACAAGATCATCAAGAATTTTATTTGTAACACTTTCAAAAAATATCCCATCATTACGATAAGATTGAAGATAAAATTTGTAAGATTTTAATTCCACACAAAGATTACCCGGGATATATTCCAGTGTGATAGTTGCAAAATCCGGTTGCCCGGTTTTTGGGCAAAGAGATGTAAACTCCGGTGCAATGTGAGTGACAGTATAATCTCTGTTTGGATATTTATTTTCAAAAGTTTCTAACAGTTTAATTTTGTCGTTCATTTTTCCTCTTTGTTTTTTTAGATCCCATTTTCGTAGGAATGACTTCAGATAATATCAATACTTAGGTTTAATTTTATACTTAATCGTGTCTTCAAATCCAGCTTGTATAAAGCCGCGTAAACGCAAGGCACAGCTATCACAAACACCGCAAGCTTCATTTTCATTTTGGTAGCAACTCCAAGTTAAATGTAGCGGAGCGTCAAGTTCAATTCCTTTTTTAACAATTTCTGCTTTAGATAAGTTTATAATTGGGGTAACAATTTTAATTTTAGTTTCAGGCCTGGTTCCAAGATCCATCATTTTTTCGTAAGCGGAAAAAAAATCCGGTCTGCAATCAGGATAACCGGATGAATCCTCATAAACTGCTCCGATAAATACTGTGCTTGCTCTTAATACTTCTGCCCAGCTTACACAAGCCGAAAGTATGTTTGCATTTCTAAATGGAACATATGAAGATGGAATTTCCTGATTATTTAAATCAGCTTTTGATACTTCAATATTTTTATCTGTAAGAGATGAGCCGCCGATTTTTGAAAGATGCGTATAATCGATTATTAATCTCTTCTTAACCCTATAGTGATCGGCAATATCATTAAATGATTTTAATTCTCTATTGACAGTTCTTTGACCATAATTGATATGAGCGAAGGCAATTTCATAATCAAGATTTGCAATTGCAGCAGTAACGCAGCTATCCATTCCTCCGCTAACGGCAATAACAGCAATATTTTTTTTAGATGATTGCATAAATGATAGTTTTATGTTTGAAAATCTTTGTGTTAAAATACTAAAAAGAGAAACGATTCAGAATTCAAAAATCTAAAGTCCAAATTCAAAAACAGAAATTTTAGCTTCGCTTTTTGCGGAATTCGATTAAGATTATTATAGAAATTATTAGGCTTATAATTGCAGAGATTAGAAATGGAGTTTGTGAACCAAATTTATCCCACAAAATTCCTGTTAAAAAAGAGCCAAACATAATTGCAAAGCTGGAAAGCATTGTAAGCAAACCAATTGCGGATCCACGTTGTTCGTTTGGAATTAAATCGGAAATCCATGCTTTAGAAACCCCTTCTGTTGATGCAGCATAAATTCCATACATGGCAAATAAAACCCAGATGAAATTAATATTTGGTGCTAAAGCAAATCCAAAGTAAACTGCTGAAAAAATTATGAGACCGAATGAAAAAACTTTTTGTTTACCGAGTTTGTCTGATAATCCGCCGAATGGATATGAAGCGGCAGCGTAAATGAGGTTGTAAAAAACATATCCAAAAATCGCCAGCGAACTTGATTGGGAAATGTCTTTTGATTTTAAAATTAAAAAAACATCACTGCTGTTTACTAAAGAAAATGTTGTGATAAGTAATAATATTTTTTTGTATTCCTTCGGTGCAGATTTCCAAAACTCTAAATAATTTATTTTGCCTTTTGATTCTATGGAATTTGGTTTGTCTTTCACCAGCAGTGTAAATGCAACTGCAATTACAGATGGAACAAACGCAACTAAAAATATTAACTGAAAATTATTTGGAAAGTAATATAAAAGTATAAGTGCAATCACAGGGCCAATTGCTGCCCCAAGCGTATCCATTGCACGATGAAATCCAAAAACTGCACCGGAATTTCCATCGCTGTAACTTGCAAGCAGTGCATCACGCGGAGCTGTTCTAATTCCTTTACCAACTCTATCTGAAATTCGAGATGTTAAAACAATAGGAATGTTTTGAAAAATTCCGGGCAATGGTTTTGAGAGTGCAGAAATTCCATAACCCAAAACAACAAATATAGATCGCTTACCAACTTTATCAGAAAGGTTTCCAAAATATCCCTTTAACAATCCAGCTGTAACTTCTGCAATCCCTTCAATAACGCCTACAACAGCCATTGATGAGCCTAAAACCGCTGTTAAGAAAATAGGAGTAACAGGATAAAGCATTTCGCTTGCAACGTCTGTAAACAAACTTACCATCCCCAAAATAAAAACTTGTTTAGATATTTTAGTTTTCATTAGAGTAAAAATAGATTCAAATAAATTAAAATCAGATAGTCATTTCGACTGCAGGGAGAAATCTGGATTTTATAAGAGAAAAGATTTCTAACTAGAAGACTCGTACGGAATGACTCTCTATAAATAATAGGTTTTAAATATCACAATAGTAGATTGTATCAACTTTATTTCTTACGTAATTTTACAAAGAAATTTTATTAAACCTTAGAGGACAAAATGCGAAATACTGTTATTGCCGGCAACTGGAAAATGAACAACGATTTAAAGGAATCAGAAAAACTTATCGTTGAATTAAAAAATCTTTTGAATAATGAAAAACCAAATTGTGATGTAATTGTTTGCCCGCCTTTCACTTCTTTATCAGAAGCATCAAAACTTGTGAGTGGAAGCCAAATTAAACTCGGAGCGCAAAACATGCACTTTGAAGAAAATGGCGCGTTCACAGGGGAAATTTCTGCCTCAATGTTAAAATCAGCTGGATGTGAATATGTAATACTAGGTCACTCTGAGCGCAGACACATTTTTGGCGAAACGGATGAAGTGATTAATAGGAAAATCAAAAAAGCATTGGCTGCGGGATTGAAACCAATTTTCTGTATAGGAGAACTTCTCGAAGAAAGAGAAAACGGAACAACTAACGATGTTGTTAAACGACAAATATTAAAAGGATTAAATGGAATTTTTGCTGTTGATATGAAAAATATTATTCTTGCCTATGAACCAGTTTGGGCTATCGGCACGGGAAAAACTGCAAGTCCTGCACAAGCACAAGAAGTTCACGAATTTATTCGTGATTTGATTGAGATAGATTACAGCCTGGAGATTGCAAACGATTTAGTAATTCAATACGGCGGAAGCGTAAAACCGGACAATGCTAAAGAACTAATTTCACAAAAAGATATTGATGGTGCTTTGGTTGGTGGTGCCTGCTTAAAAGCAGATTCTTTTATAGGAATAATAAAAGGCGCATAAAATATTTATTTTCTTTTCAAAAGCCCGATTATTAGCTTAAATCGGGCTTTCCATTCATTGCAATCCCTTCGATTTGAGGTTATATTTGTAGCTTATTTTTCAGGAGTTTTTTAGCAAAGAATGATTTCCCTCAAAAGTTTACTTTACAATCTATTCGTAATCGCAATAGTTTTCTCACAGACAACTTTTTCACAGGTTATTTTTAGAGATCTTCCGAATTATAAAATAAATACATCTGATCAACTTTTTTTTGATATTACAAATACCCGTGATGTAATTTCATTAAATGGAAATTGGAAAGTTTATCCTTCTGATGATGAGAAAAAAGAAAAAGTCAACATTCACGTTCCATCAATTTTTGAAGGTAAGGGTGAGTTTATTTTTGAAAAAAAATTTTCTCTCACAAACGAACAATTAAACAATCAAAAAATTTCTATTGTCTTTTTTGGATTAAATTATTCCGCGGATATTTCTGTAAACAAAGTAATCATCTATCGTCATCCGGGCGGCGAATTTCCATTCACAGTTTTACTTCCTCGCGATATTTTAAAATCAGATAAAGACAACATAGTTTCTGTAAAACTATCCTATTCGCTCGATTCAAAAAATACAATTCCGCTTAAGCAAAGATTTTTATTTCCCAAGAACTTAGGCGGTGTTATTCGTGATGTTTATCTTCATCTAACTCCCAATGTTAGTATTTCGGATTTTACTTTTAAAACTGAACTTGATTTTAAATCAAACAAGGCTGTTATTTCTTTTCAATCTGTAATTGATAATAAAGAATTTAAAAAAGTAAATGATACTCTTGGTACACAAACAAATTTTACTTTGCGGACACAAATATTTTATCCGGATGGAAAGACAAGTTTAAGTTCTGGTTCAAGCACAAGCTCAGGATCAAACATTAGTGATAATAACTTTGTTTTAAAACAGAATAAACAAGTTGAAATAAAAAACAGTGTTACAATAGCATCACCAACGTTATGGAGTCCAGATAATCCAGCAAATTATATTGTAAGATTGGAACTATGGCGCGGCGATCAATTGATTGACAGACACGATCAAAGCATTGCATTATTTGTTCTTGAGTCATCGCAAAAAAGTTTTACGCTAAACGGTAAAAATTTTAATTTATACGGCGTAACTTATATTCCATCTTTCTATCAATACGGTAGCCTTTCATCCTACGAAAGAATGCAAAGTGATTTAGAAAAGATTAAACAAGCGGGATTTAATTCAGTTAGATTTTCAAAATCGCTTCCAATTCCATACTTATTAAGATTATGTGAACAGATCGGCTTGTTTGCTTTTGTTGAACTTCCAATTGCTAATCTTCCCGAAGGACTTGCAGGCTCACAAACTTTTGTTGTTCGCAGTAAAAATTATCTTACAAGTTTATTAAAAGCATACGAAAATTTTTCAGCAATAGGCGGAATTGGATTTGGTTCATCGTATTTATTTAAATCAGATGCTCACCGTGCATTGTTAAGTGATCTTTCAATGCAAGTAAAGAAAAGTAGAAACATCTTAACGTACGCTTCGTTTTTTGATTTTGAATATCAACAAATTGATAGTCTCGATTTATGCGGAATCGAATTTTTAAACAGCACTCCGGCGGATAAACAAAATGATATTTCCAATCTTATCCAAACAGTTGGCCAAGGAAAACTATTTATTGGGGAAGCAACTTATACTGTAAACATTGGGCAAACCGATGGTTATGTAAATAAATTTTCTTACGAAGCACAAGCTAAATTTTTTGATGATGTTTTTAATTTTAACTATAGTAATCAACTTGCCGGTTTTTTTGCAAATACAATGTTTGATATTCGTGGTGATTATCCGTCAATTATTAGCGGATATAAAGATGAAAACATTTACAACATTGGTTTAGTAAGTGAAGAAAGAAGCCAGGATAGACTTGCTTACAAAGTTCTTTCTGCACGAATGAAAAATACAGAAAAAGTAACCATACCGATCGGTAGTGATAAAGATGATGCGCCAATGATTTTTATAATTACAGGATTGATACTTGCATTATTAATGGGTGTGCTTGTAAATTCGGGAAGAAAATTTAGAGAAGATGCCTCACGTGCATTACTTCGTCCATATAACTTTTTTGCTGATGTTCGGGATCAAAGAATAATTTCTGCATATCATTCACTTTTTCTGGCCATTATAGTTGCTCTGGTAACTTCATTAATCTTTGCAAATCTGTTTTATTACATTAAAAACAATGTGCTTGTAGAAAAAATACTTTTGTCTTTTGGAAGCCCGGGCTTGATTTCAGGTATCAGTTATCTTGCTTGGAACCCAACAACATCATTAGTTTGGCTTTTTGTTTTAAGTATAATCTGGATGATACTTTTAACAATCATTATTACCGCAGCATCATTTTTTGTTAGAACAAGAGTTTATCTATCAAGCGTATTCTTTACTGTAGTTTGGGCGCTACTACCTGTGGTACTTTTAATACCTGTTGGAATAGTGCTTTACCGATTATTAAATGCCGGCGTTGGAAATGTTTATATGTACGTATTTCTTATTGCATTTATTTTTTGGATTCTTTACAGACTTCTAAAAGGTATTTCTGTAATATTTGATGTTAATCCCGGGGGAATATATTTCTACGGCTTACTATCAATATTTATAGTGAAAATTATTTTCTTGCTTTACTACGAAGTAAACAATTCTGTATTTCAATATCTAAAACTTGCACTTAAACAATTTAATATATTTGGATAGAAAAATTTGTATTTATCTAAGTTAGAAATACTCGGTTTCAAATCATTTGCGCAAAAAACTCAGATTAATTTTAATCAGGGAATAACTTCAATTGTTGGTCCTAATGGATGTGGAAAAACAAATGTTGTTGATGCACTTCGCTGGTGTTTGGGTGAACAGAAAAGTTCTACCCTTAGAAGCGACAAAATGGAAAACGTTATCTTTAACGGAACAGCACAGCGTAAGCCAATGGGAATGGCGGAAGTATCCCTAACGATTGAAAACACAAAAGGAATCCTACCCACAGAATACACTGACGTTACAATTACAAGAAGAATATTTCGTTCCGGTGAAAGCGAATATCTTTTAAATAAAAACATTTGTCGCTTAAAAGATATTACCAATCTTTTTATGGATACAGGAATAGGTGCAAACGCTTATTCTGTCATCGAATTAAAAATGGTTGAGACTATTCTTAGCAACAAAGCCGAAGAGCGCCGCACTATGTTTGAAGAAGCTGCCGGTGTAAATAAATATAAAATGCGTAGGAGGCTCGCTCTTAGAAAACTTGATGAAGTAAAATCAGATTTAACACGTGTTAATGATATTGTTTCCGAAGTTGAGAAAAAAGTTGCATCATTAGAAAGACAGGCAAAACGTGCCGATAAATACAATGTTTTAACATCCCAATTAAGAGAATTAGAAATTGATTTATCCGAACGGGAGCTAGCTTTGTTTACACTTCGAATTGATGAATCCAAATTAATTAAAGAAGAAAATTTTAAGAAGAAAATTCAATTTGAATCTGATATTGCAAAACTTGAAGATGAAATTAAAGCAGCGCGTGAACGTCTTGTTGATATTGAAAACGAGCTTAAGGATAAAAGAAACGAAATTACGCTTCAGACCGAAAGGATTTTTAATGTACAAAATTCGTTAGCGCTTAATAATGAAAGAAAAAATTCTCTTACTCGAAACAAAGAAAAATATATTGCAGAGTTAAGTGAATTAAGTCGCCAATTTGATGAGGCTAAAAATATCACTGAAACCGGCGCAGTTTCTCTTTCAGACTTTACTGAACAGATTGTTCAAAAAGAACATGAGAAGAAAACTATTGAGCACGACGTTGATACACAATTAGGATTTCTTGAACAGAAAAAAAATATACTAAAAGAACAATCCGATCTTTTACTTGAAAAGTTTAAAGAGATTACCGGAAGAGAAAATGAACTGCGAAATACAATCGCTATTCTGGAATCAAAACAAGTAAACATTAAAAAGTTGAACGATAAAATTCAATCTCTTACAAATAATATTGCAAAAACTGTTGGATTTATTGAAGAGCTTGGTATTGATAAGGATAATATTCAGAAAAAAATAGCTGAAGCCGAATCATTTTACTTAAGTAAACAAGGCGAAAAAGAAAAATTAGAGAGCGAACTTAATAAGCTAAAAACAAGTGAACTAGAACAGCGAAGTGTTATCAAATCTTCAAAGGATAAAATCACTTTCATTCAAAATTTAATTGATAATCTTGAAGGTGTTTCTAAGGGTGCAAAAGCACTTTTAGATAATAAGGCTTGGACAAAAGAAGGAAGTACAATTCTTGCGCACATCGGTGATTCAGATGAAAAATTTCGTTTTGCGGTGGAAGCTGCGTTAAAAAATAATCTTAATAATGTTATTGTTGAGTCCTTAGAAGATCTGAAACGAGGAATTGAATATTTAAATCTTAATGATATCGGTAAAGCATCATTTTACTTTCCACACTTTGAGGATTTTAACAGTAAAGGTTTGCTAAATAAGATTCAAAGTTTTATTGAAAAAAGAAGAGCAAAAAAACTTGAACAGGAAAACGGATTTGTAAGCTGGGCAAGTAATTCAATCCAAACTAAAGAAAAATGGAAACCATTCTTTGCAAAAATTCTAAAAAACATTTGTATCGTTGAAAATTTAGAAAAAGCATTCGAGCTGTATGGAAAATATAATTCATTCAGTTTTGCAACATTAAATGGTGACTTTGTTTCGAGAGATGGTGTTATAGAAGCCGGCTCAGTTCCGCGTTTGGATGATTCATTATTTGGAAGAAAACAATTGCTGGAAAATTTAAGTGTGGAATTTCCAAAACATGAAAAGAACTTAGCTGAAATTCAAAATCAAATAAATGGAAAGGAAAATCTTTTAAATGCGATTGATTTAAAAGTTTTATCCGAACAAGGCAGATTGCTTGTAAACGATCTTGCTAACGTTGATAAACAAATTGCTCAGTTTGAATTTGAGAAGAAAAAATCTGATGATGAAATTGAAAAAATTCAACACGAGATAAAAGAGCACGCAGCCGAATCAAACTTATTTGATAATAAAAAATTAAAACTTGAATCGCTGCTTAATACTGAAATTGCACTGCGTGATTCTGAAGAAAGAAAAAAACAAACTCTTGATTCTGAATTTACCGAATTTGAAAAAAACTATAATCAAATTCTAAAGCAACGAAATGAACTTAGCGTAAATATCGAAAGACTTGTTGGCGAAAAACGCAACACCGAAAATGCAATCAAACGTGCCGAGGAATCGATAGTTGTAATCAGCAATTCAATCTCAAAAAGAAAAGAGGATATTGAAGCTGCGGGAAGTGAAATAGCAAGTATTGAGGGTGATGTTGTAGCACTACAAAATAATTTAATTGAACTTGATGAAGCAAAAAATGTTTTAAATAACCAATTAGAAGAAATTGATACTCGACATAAAAATCTTAGAGAAGAAGTAAATCAAAAAGATTCTTCTTTAAGAAGTTTGCGAAACGAGCGTGAGGTTGTTTCAGATACGATTCACAAAATGGAAATGACGATCAAAGAGCTTGATATTAAAAGCTCAAATCTAGTTGATCACATAAAAGAAAACTATTCCCTTACACTTGATAAAAAAGATTTTGACGATTTGCAGTCGTTTGATTTTAATCAGCGGACAGACGAAGTACAAGATCTAAAATTAAAAGTTAAAAATCTGGGCCCTATAAATCTTGTTGCACATTCCGAATACGAAGAAGAAAGAGAGCGATTAGATTTTCTTCACAAGCAGCGCGATGATCTTGTAGAATCTGAAAGGGACGTTGTGAAAACCATTGAGGAAATTAACAATACTGCGCAAGCACAGTTTTCCGAAACGTTTGAAAAAATTAGAGAACATTTTGTAAAAATATTCAGAACACTTTTTAATCCGGGTGATGAAGCTGATTTAAAGATTGAAGAGAATGCTGATCCACTTGAAGCAAAGATAGAAATAATTGCAAAACCTAAAGGTAAACGTCCAACTTCAATTGAGCTTTTATCCGGAGGGGAAAAAACATTAACGGCTATCGCATTGTTGTTTGCAATCTATCTTGTTAAGCCAAGTCCATTTTGTATCCTTGATGAAATTGATGCACCTCTTGATGATGCAAACATCGATCGCTTTACACGAATTTTGGATGATTTTAGTAAAGACACACAATTTATTGTTGTAACCCACAACAAGCGTACGATGGAAGCAGCAAATACTTTATACGGCGTAACTATGCAGGAAGAAGGAATCTCCAAATTAGTTAGCGTTAGGTTTAATGAAGATTTGGATTTTGTAACTAATTAGTTGAAATCCCCTGGTTGTCATTCCCACAAAGGTGGGAATCTACTGTATTTTAGAACTCTTAGATCCCCGTTCTTACGGGAATGACACAATGGAAAATCTTTTGTGGCAAACACTCTTATTGATACTTATTTATTAAAGATTATTTGAAAATAAAATTACTACATATAAAACTTATAATTTTTATTGCAGCGGCAATACTATGCCTTTTTGATAATGCTAAGGCACAATGGGTAAATGATCCATCATCAAACACAAAATTAGTAATTGATCCTGTTGATCCCATAAACATTACAGCTTTTAGCGATGTAAGCGGCGGGGCATTTGTTTTTTGGGAAGATAAAAAGGGAAGTTCTAACAGTGATATTTATTTTGTTCATATTAATGAGAATGGTGATGTAAGCTTTAGGGCTGATGGCAAAGTTGTTTCAACAAGAAGTGGATTGAAAGAAAATCCTATTGCAGTTGTTGAACCCCTTGGCAACTCAATAGTTTTATGGAAAGGTTTTGATAAAAGAAGAAATCCTGAGCTGTTTATTCAAAAACTAAGCAAGAATGGATTAAGACTATGGCAGAATGAAGGTATTCAATTAACAGAAAGTAAAATTGAAAAAGTTGATTTTTCTTTACGTGTTGATAAAAGAGGTTATACTCACACAAGTCACATCACAAAAAATTTAACATCCGGAAATAAATTTTCTGTGAAATATAATGTGTTAACTGCCAATGGAAAAATATTAAGCGATTCTTTAAAAGGAAGTTTGTACTTTACTAATAATACATTAAGTGAAACGGAAATCATTCCAGATAACAAAGGCGGTTCGTTTATTTTTTGGTTAGAAAATTTAAATCAAAAAACTGTTTTGCGTTTGCAATTTGTTGATTCTACGGGTTCAAGAACGTGGGGATCTAAACCGTTAACAATTTCTAAAACCAATACTAATGTACTTAATTATTCTGTTGGCAGAATTGGTACCGGGATTTATGCTGCGGTTACTTATCAGGGTCCAAATAAAATTATTTATCAGCAATTAATATCTGATAAAGGAAATTTACTTTGGGGTGCTGATGGTAAGCTGCTTACGTATCAAAAAGGAAGTCAGAAAAATCCACAGTTTGCATTTGTTGATTCAAGTGTTGTTGTTAGCTGGACAAATGAGTTTGAAAAAATTAACGATGTTTTTATTCAAAGATTTGATGTTAAAGGAAACCGTATGTGGGGCAACAACGGAAAAAGAGTTATTAATATCAAAGGAAACCAGTTTGGGCAGCGAATAGTTTATGACAAAAAAAATGGTGTGATAATTGCCTGGATCGATAAACGTGAAAAGAACCCCGATGCCAATTTATACATCCAAAAAATTGATCTTAAAGGAAAATTTGTTTGGGATCCTGACGGTGTTATGATAGCTTCATCACAAGAAATGCAAAAAAGTTATCTCAATCTTATTCCTGATGGTGATGGCGGCGCAATTGCCATATTTAAAGGAAACATAAATAATAAAAACAATATTTATGGGCAAAAGATTTTTAGTACAGGTACTTACGCTTCTCAAATACTTGGTTTTAATGCGGAAGTTGTTAATGATTCTGTAAAGATTTCATGGTATGCTGCGAATGAAAACGAAGGAACTACTTACAGTATTTATAGATCTGGAGAGGGAAATACTGAAGAAATGGATTGGAAAATTGCCGGCTCGGTTAAGAAGAATAAAAAAACTGATACCAATTATTATGAGTTTTATGATTTGCCAGATATAAGTGGTTCAATTTTTTATCGCATTGCACAAAAGAATGATAAAACGCAGCCGCAATATTCTAATATAGAAAAAGTTGATTACTTTCGTGATGTAGAATCCATTGTGCTGGGGCAAAATTATCCAAATCCATTTTCGTCTTCAACAACAATTAGTTTCTTTTTACCTGAGTTAGAAGAAGTTACGTTTGAGTTTTTTAACAGCAATATCGAAATAATAAAAAAGATTGATGATTTTGAATATCCTGCTGGAAAAAATGAAGTAGTTTTTAATGCCGAAAATCTGCTACCGGGAATTTATTACTATCGTTTAAAAGCAGGCAATTTTGTTGATGTAAAGAAAATGATTATTTCTGAATGATGAACAAGAGAACAATAAAAATCTTTGTGGATTTTGACGGGACGATTACACTTGAAGATGTTGGCGAAGCTATTTTCCAAAAATTTGGCGAAGCAAAAAAAGTTAACCAAATAATTGAAGATCTTTTAACAGATAAAATTTCATCGCGCCAATGCTGGGATGATCTTTGTGATTCTACTAATGTAGTTAGTAAAACTGATCTTGATGCTTTTATTGATCTGATTGATATTGATCCAACGTATAATTCTTTTGCAAAGTTTTGCTCTGAAAATGAAATTGAGATGATTGTCCTTAGTGATGGTTTTGATTATTACATAGATAGACTCCTTAACAAAGCAGGTTTGGCAGGATTAAAATATTATTCAAACAAACTTTTTGTTGATGAAAAAGGAAACTTGAGTGCAAAATATCCTTACTTTGATGATGGTTCACCAACTTCAGCCAATTGTAAAAGAAATCATATCATCAATCACAGCAGTGATGATGATTTTACGATTTATATCGGTGATGGTAATTCCGATAAAGATGCAGCTCAGTATTGCGATTTTATTTTTGCAAAAAACGGCTTAGCAAAATTTTGTTCTATTGAAAAAATAAGTTTTTATCCCTTTAATGATTTTAATGATGTGAAAAATAAATTAACAGAGTTAATGAATAAGAAAAATTTAAGAAAACGACATCAAGCACAATTAAAAAGAAAATCAGCCTATATGGCGGAGTAATAATGAATAACATCGCAACAAAAATATTTAAATACAGAAGCTATACACCAATTCCTTTTTTAATACTTATGCTGATTTTTGAAAATGCCACTGTAACAAGTTTAGCTGTAGGTTTTTTAATCGCGTTAACCGGTGAATTTTTAAGGTTATGGGGCGTAAGTTGGGCGGGCAGCGAAACACGTACAACAGGTGGTGTTGGTGGAACTTTTCTTGTTATCAGCGGCCCTTTTGCTCACGTTCGTAATCCACTTTATGTTGGTAATATTTTAATGTATTTGGGGCTTGGGATCATGTCCATGTCGTTATTCCCGTATTTACAGATTGTTGCTATATTGTTTTTCATAATGCAATATCAATTTATTGTAAACGAAGAAGAAGGATTTTTAAAAACAAAATTCACTGATGACTTTCAAAAATATCTAAAAAATGTTCCAAGGTTTGGATGGAGGTTTGAGCCTTACAAAGATAGTTCAATTCCACAACCGGAGTTTATTTTATCTAAGGGATTGAAATCAGAAACAAGAACGTTGCAGGCTTTTGGTACTGCTGCTTTGTTGATAGTTTTAAAATGGTATTTAAGATCAAATAATATTTTGTGATGAATAGTAAAAACGTTTTAATGATTGCAGGTGAAGCTTCTGGCGATTTACATGGAGCCGCGTTAATACGAGAGTTGAAAAAGCTAGATGATTCTTTGAAAATATTTGGAATCGGCGGCGATAAGATGAAAGCCGAAGGAATGGAATTAATTTATCACATAGACAAAATGGCTTTTCTTGGATTTGTTGAAGTGATAAAACATTTACCATTTATTAAAAAAGTTCAACGTGATTTGATTGAAGAAGTGAAGAAAAGAAAAATAAGCGAAGTTGTTTTGATTGATTATCCCGGCTTCAATCTAAGCATCGCAAAGAAACTAAAATCTCTTGAACTAAAACCTAATCTTGAACTTATATATTACATCACACCGCAAGTTTGGGCTTGGGGAAAAGGCAGAGTAAATAAGATTAAAGAGTTATTCAAAAAAGTTTTGGTTGTATTTCCATTTGAAGAAAAGTTTTTTAAAGATAGAAATGTTAACGCTGAATTTGTCGGGCATCCTTTAATCCAGGAAATAAACGGGTATGATTTTATTTCGCGAAATCTGCTGGACAATAAATTTAATTTAGACCCTGCAAAGGAAATTTTACTAATTCTTCCCGGTAGCAGAGAGCAGGAAGTTAAAAGTATTTTTCCTGAAGCAATTAAAGCTGCTTCTAAACTGGCAGATGATCTTGATATGCAAATTGTTGTAGCGTGTTCAAGTAATATCAATGAAAAGATTTTTTATGAATTTTCAGATATTAAAAACTTTAAAGTAATTAAAAATCAAACATATGATCTTTTAAAACATGCAAAATTTGGAGTAGTAAAATCCGGCACATCAACACTTGAAGCAGGATTGATGGAATTACCAATGGTTATAGTATATAAAACAAGCTGGTTGACTTTTGCAATTGGTAAATCTTTAGCGAAAATCAAAAATATTGGAATGGCGAATATAATTTTGAATGAACAGGTTGTCCCTGAGTTAATTCAGGGCGATGCCAATGCTGACAACATTTACGATATGGCTAAAAATATTTTATCTGATGAAGATTTATTTAGCCGAATTAAGTTGAAGTTAAGTGGAATTAAAAAAATTTTAGGTGATAAAAACGCTCCTGAAAATGCAGCAAAAATTATTTATACATTATTGAATGAACACAAAGCAAGTTAAACAAGATACATTAAGGTTTTTGGGCAGTTATCTTCTAAAGCACAGCCTTGATGCATTATGCAAAACTTTGCGCGTTAGTTACACAAATAAAAAAGTTGTTGAAGAACTTAGAAAAAAAAATCAACATTATGTTTTAGCATTTTGGCATGGTACTATGTTGATGCCTTGGTTCTTACACAGAAATGATGGTTTTGCTGCCCTTACAAGTAAAAGTAAAGATGGTGATTTGCTTGCTAAGCAATTAAAACATTGGAAGTATAAAGTCGTACGCGGATCAAGCAGTAAAGGCGGCGATGTCGCACTTGGAATTATGATTGATCACGCAAAAAATGGTTACTCAATTGCTATAACACCGGATGGACCACGTGGACCTGAACATAAGTTTAAAGCTGGAGCGGTTATTACAGCAAAAAAAAGCGGAGTTCCTATTGTGTTAATCGGGATTGGAATTAAATCTAAAAAGAAATTAAAAAGCTGGGATAAATTTCAGATTCCAAATCCATTCTCAAATGTAAAAGTAATTTATTCGGATCCACTTTATATTGATTCGAAATTAAGTTATGATGAAACTTCAAATGTTATTGATGAGTGTGAAAAAAAAATAAATGAGCTTCAAAAAGAAGCTGAAAAATTTTAAGTACTGATTTGGTGAAAGTTTTAAAAATAATATTAAGCCCATTTGTTTTTCTTTATGGGTTTATAATTTCTATCAGAAATTTGTTCTTTGATAAATCTGTTTTAAAAACTGAAAAAGTAAACGCAAAAGTCATTTCCATTGGGAACATAAATGTAGGCGGATCTGGTAAAACACCGCTTGTAATTTATATTTCTAACTTATTAATAAAATCCGGCTACAAAGTTGGAGTTTTAAGCAGAGGTTACGGAAGAAAATCAAGTGGATATAAACTGGTTTCTAAAGGAAATGAAATTTTAACTCCTGTTGAAGAGTGCGGTGATGAAATTTATCATACTGCTTTAGAGTGTAAAGTTGCTGCAGCAGTTTCTGAAAATCGCGTTAAAGGTGCAAAAAGGTTAATTGATGAAACAGGAATCGATTCAATAGTTTTAGATGATGCATTTCAGCATAGATGGATTGCACGTGAAGTTGATCTTGTAGTTATTGATCAGAGCTTTGTGAATAGCAAGAATTATTTTTTACACAATCTTTTGCCGGCGGGTGATTTAAGAGAAGGATTCGATTCACTCAAAAGAGCTGACGCTATTATCCTTAACAGAAAATTTCTTGATAGAGAAGAAATTAATTCTGAAATGAAAAATCATTTTGAAGGGAAAACAATCTTCACCGCATATTATAAAGCAATAAACTTTGTTGATGTGATGAGAAAAATCGAATATAATATTGATGACTTTAAAGGACAGGAAAGTTTAGTTGTTTCTGGAATAGCTAACCCGGCATCTTTTCTAAATGTATTAAATAAAGTTCATGTTAATACACAGAATCAACTGGTTTTTAGAGATCACAAGAACTACACATTAAAAGAAGTACAGCAAATAAGAAATGCATTTTATAAAACTAATTCTCACTCAGTTGTAACCACTGAAAAAGATGCGGTAAAGCTTTCTAGATTTAAAAGAGAACTTGATGATATTGAAATATTTTATCTAAAAATAAACTTGTGTATGGATGGTGAAGAATCATTCAAACAGTATTTAATTAATAAACTAAATAATGCTTCGTAAATAATAGATTGATTTAATAGAAAATCTTAGAACGAAGGAAAGGACTATATGGCTCAAACAAAATATGTTTACTACTTTGGCGGTAAAAAAGCCGAGGGTAAATCAGAAATGAAATCGCTGCTTGGTGGTAAAGGTGCTAATCTTGCAGAGATGGTTAACATTGGACTCCCTGTACCTGCAGGATTTACAATAACCACAGAAGTATGTACGGCATACTACAAGAACAAGAAAAAATATCCTAAAGAACTTGAAAAACAAGTTAAAGATGCTCTTGCAAAAGTTGAAAAGCAAATGGGTGCTAAGTTTGGTGATTTAGAAAATCCATTGTTACTATCAATTCGTTCAGGGGCACGTGCTTCTATGCCAGGTATGATGGAAACAATTCTGAACGCAGGCCTAAATAACCAAACTCGAGAAGCACTCATTAAAAAAACAGGTAACCCAAGATTTGTTTATGATTCACATCGCCGCTTAATCCAAATGTACAGTGATGTTGTTATGGAAAAAGCTGCCGGCATCGAACCAGAAGAAGGTAAGGGCGTTAGACAGCAATTAGAAAAAGAGCTTCACAATATGAAAGAAGCTCGCGGAGCTAAAGCTGATACAGATTTAACAGCCGATGATTTAAAAGAACTAATCGAAATCTACAAAGCAAAAGTTCAGGAAGTTTTAGGAAAACCTTTTCCTGAAGATCCAATGGAACAACTTTGGGGTGCTGTTTCTGCTGTATTCCAAAGCTGGATGGGCAAACGTGCTATCTCTTACAGAAAAATAGAAGGAATTCCTGATGAATGGGGAACAGCAGTTAACGTTCAATCAATGGTATTTGGAAATATGGGTGATACTTCTGCAACCGGTGTCGCGTTTACTCGAAACCCTGCAACTGGAGAAAATTATTTTTATGGTGAATGGCTAACAAACGCACAGGGTGAAGATGTTGTTGCTGGAATCAGAACTCCAAATCCAATTAATGAAGTTGGCAAGAGTGAACATACAGAACACCTTGAATCACTTGAAACAGCAATGCCAAAAACATATATGGAGTTACACATCATCCAGAGAATGTTAGAAAGACATTATCACGATATGCTTGATGTTGAGTTTACAATACAGGATGGTACACTTTATATGTTACAGTGCCGTGTAGGAAAAAGAAATGGACCTGCAGCTGTAAAGATGGCTCTTGATATGTACAAAGAAAAAATTATCACAAAAGAAGAAGCTGTTATGCGCGTTCAACCTTCACAGCTTGATGAATTACTTCACCCAATTATTGATCCTGCTGTTGAAATTACAACAAAGGCGGTTGCAAAAGGATTACCTGCTGGGCCAGGCGGCGCATCAGGACAAGTTGTTTTTTCTGCTAATGATGCTGTTGCATGGGCAAAAGATGGTAAAAAAGTAATTCTTGTTCGTGAAGAAACAAATCCGGAAGACATTGAAGGAATGCGTTCTGCACAAGCAATTTTAACTGCTCGTGGTGGAATGACTTCGCACGCTGCACTTGTTGCTCGTGGTTGGGGCAAATGCTGTATCGTTGGTGCAGGTACTATTAAAATGAATTACAATGAAAAATATTTTACTGTAGGTGATGTTACAATTAAAGAAGGTGATTGGCTTACATTAAACGGATCTAAAGGAACTGTTTACTTAGGCGAATTGCCAATGATTAAAGCTGCTGAAGAAAATCCAGATTT
The DNA here is from genome assembly GCA_016709765.1 of Ignavibacteriales bacterium. Taxonomy (NCBI): domain Bacteria; kingdom Pseudomonadati; phylum Ignavibacteriota; class Ignavibacteria; order Ignavibacteriales; species Ignavibacteriales bacterium. The sequence goes on along the minus strand of JADJMD010000013.1, from coordinate 580,181 downwards.
CCAATTATTTATGAAGTTGTGTGATGATGTTAGAAAATTAAGAGTTAGAACAAATGCGGATACTCCTGAAGACGCAGCACGTGCAAGAGCATTCGGCGCTGAAGGTATCGGACTTTTTAGAACAGAGCATATGTTCTATGGAAAAAATTCTGAAGAACCATTATTCAAACTTCGTAAGATGATTCACTCTAACACTCTTGCTGAAAGAAAAGCAGCATTGGATGAATTATTTCCACATGTAAAGCACGACGTAAAAGGAACAATGGCTGCAATGGATGGATACCCTGTAACATTCAGAACACTTGATCCACCGCTTCATGAATTTGTTCCAACAAGAGTTGATGAAAGAGAAAAACTTGCTTCAAGTCTTGGAATATCACTTGAAGAATTAAATAAACGTGCTGATGCACTTCACGAAAATAATCCTATGATGGGACACCGTGGTGTGCGATTGGGAATTACTTATCCTGAAATTTCTGAGATGCAGATTCGTGCTATATTTGAAGCAACGGCAGAATTATTACAAGAAGGAAAGAAACCTTTTCCAGAAATAATGATTCCTGTTACTTGCCATGTAAATGAAATCAATCATCAGTATGAAATAGTAACAAGAGTTCATACCGAAGTTTGTGCAAAATTTGGATTAAAGAAAATTGCTCATTTAACAGGAACAATGATTGAAATTCCACGTGCATGTTTAACAGCTGATAAAATTGCCGAAACAGCACAGTTCTTTTCATTCGGTACAAATGATCTTACTCAAATGGGATTTGGATTTTCCCGTGATGATATAGGTGGATTTTTACCTGAATATCTTGAAAAGAAAATTTTACCAGAAGATCCTTTCCAATCAATTGATCAAGAGGCAATTGGGAAGTTGATGGAAATTGCTGTTGAAGGCGGACGCGGTACAAGACCGGATTTAAAGATCGGTATTTGTGGCGAGCATGGTGGTGAACCAAGATCAGTTGAGTTCTGTCATAAAATCGGATTGAATTATGTAAGCTGTTCACCATTCCGGGTTCCGATTGCAAGATTAGCAGCGGCACAAGCTGCTGTTAAAGATATGAAGAAAGCAAAACCTGCTAAAGCTTCATCTAAAAAAACAGTTGCAAAAAAAGCTGCACCTAAAAAGAAAGTTGTAGTAAAGAAAAAAGTATCTAAGAAGAAATAAATAATTTCATAAGTCATTCCCAAGAGCGAAGTGAAGAGGAATCTTTTGTTCAGGTAAATTTAAGCTTCGCTCTGGATGATAAAGTGAAAATTAAAATAATAAGAGAAGGTAGAGATAAATGAAGCTATCAGATTTCAAGTATAACTTGCCAAAAACTGCCATTGCAAAGTACCCGGTTAGTCCGCGTGATAAATCAAAATTATTGGTTGTTCATAAAGAAACCGGCGAGATGGAAGATAAAAAGTTTACTGATGTGATTGATTATATGGAAAAAGGTGATGTACTTGTTGTAAACGAAACAAGAGTGTTTCAGGCAAGATTGTTTGGAAAGAAAGAAAAAACTCAGGCTAAGATTGAAGTTTTTCTTTTAAGAGAACTAAATAAAGACGATTGTATCTGGGATGTAATTGTTGACCCTGCAAGAAAGGTTAGGATTGGCAACAAAATCTATTTTGATAACAACCTTTGGTGTGAGGTAATTGATAATACAACATCAAGAGGCAGGACGGTTCGATTTAATCAGCCTGGGAACGTGTTTCAGGCAGTTGAAAAAATTGGATTAACGCCACTTCCTCCTTATATAAAACGTGATCCTGAACCAAAGGATAAAGAAAACTATCAAACAGTTTATGCAAAAGTTGATGGTGCTGTTGCTGCTCCTACAGCAGGTCTGCATTTTACAACAAAGCTGCTTGAAAAAATTGAGAAGAAAGGAATTCATATTGTTCCTGTAATTCTTCATATAGGCTTAGGAACTTTTAGACCTGTTGAGGTTGAAGATTTAACCAAACATAAAATGGATTCTGAGTATTATGAAATATCTGCACATACATCAGACGTTGTGAACAAGGCAATGCACGCTAAACATAATATTATTGTAGTAGGTACAAGCGCTTGTCGTGCTTTAGAAACAAGCACAACTGCTGATGGCTTCCTAAAACCCGGACGAGGCTGGACCGATAAATTTATTTATCCACCTCACGTATTTCATATTACACAAAAGCTTATCACAAATTTTCATTCGCCGGAATCAACTTTGCTGATGCTTGCAAGTGCACTTGGTGATACTGAAGTGATAATGAAAGCATACAAGAAAGCACTAAAAGATAAGTATCGCTTTTTAAGTTACGGCGATGCTATGATGATAGTATGACAACAATAGCAATTATTCCCGCTGGTGGAAAAGGTTTACGGAGTGGCTCAGCCACTCCTAAACAATATTTAAAAGTAAATAGCAAACCAATAATTGTTTACACACTTCAAATCTTTCAAAAGAATAAGTTTATTGATACGATAATCATCTCGGCAGAACCTGAATATTTCAATCTTTTAATACGACTTATAAAGAAATTTAAAATTAGCAAAGCCACACTTATTGTCGAAGGCGGAACAACAAGACAGAATTCTGTTCACAACGCTGTTCTTTCTGCTGATGCTGAGCCAAGTGATTTGATAGTTGTACACGACGCTGCCCGAGCTTTATTACCAGATGCAGTTTTAACTAATGCGATTAAATTAGCAAAGAAAAAAGGCAATGCACTTGTGTGTATCAATGCAAAAGATACTCTTATAAAAGGGAATAAAGTTGTTGATGAATATTTAAATCGTGATGAAGTCTATTATGTGCAAACACCACAAATATTCAAATATAAAGATTTATTTAAAGCAATGACCCTTGCTGAGAAAGAAAACTATATTGGAACTGATGAATCAATACTTATAAAAAGAAGTGGTAAGAAAGTAAACATTGTTGATGGTTCAGTTTTTAATTTTAAGATTACTACTAAGGAAGATGTTGAGTTATTTAAAAAGTTGAAAAATTAGATTGCGGAATCAAATCAAATCCGCGTAAACGCCATTAGTGAATATTAATAAATCCTCAGAGCTTAATTTTATTTGCATTCCTCTTACACCCGCGCTAATACAAATTTCAGTAAACAATTGTGCGGTTTCATCTATGTACGTTGGGAATAGTTTTTTCATTCCGATTGGAGAGCAGCCGCCGCGAATGTATCCGGTTAACTGAAACAAGTCTTTAAATTTTATCATTTTAACTTTTTTATTTCCGCTTACCGCAGCAGCTTTTTTAAGTTCTAGTTCCTGAGTAACAGGAACGCAAAAAACAATATGCCCCGATTTATCTCCAATACATACAAGAGTTTTAAATACAGAATCCGGATCCGCACCAATTTTTAAAGCAACAACTTCTCCGCTTAAATCATTCTCATCAACTTGGTAAGCAATTGTTTCATACTTTACATTGTGTGATTCCACGATTCTAATTGCGTTAGTTTTGCTCATAGTTATTATGGAAGGATTGAATATCTATTTCGGTAAGATTTAGATATTGAGCACTTAGTAAAAATTTCGTGTATTCGTTTTGGGGATATTCTATCACATTTTTGGTAAATCCGCTTTCAACAATTTTTCCGTTATACATAATTAAAAGATTATCAGAAAAATGTTTTAAAATATTAAGATCATGTGAGATACAAATAATCGTAAGATTGAGTTCTTCATTAAGTTTATTTATAATATTTAAAATGCTCAATTGTGATTCAACATCCTGCGAAGCAAAAGGTTCATCTAAAATTAAAATCTCCGGTTCAGTGATAATAATTCTTGCAAGAGCAATGCGCTGCTTTTCTCCACCGCTTAATTGTGATCCTTTATGTTCTTTTAATTGCGGATTTAGATTGAATCGAGAAAAAAGTTGATCAATTTCTAAAGTGCAATTTTTCTTTCCTTTTAATTTTATTTCATAAGCTTCGTTTAAAACAGCATTCACTTTTCTAAATGGATTGATTAACTCTCCATCATTTTGAAATAATATTTGCAAAGGTTTTGGTAAAGATTTACTCCAATCATTTTTAAAATTCCTTTGAATCGAACCAGAAGTTTGTGGAAAAACCCCAGCTAATATTTTCGCTAGTGTTGATTTACCGCTGCCGGATTGACCTGAAATGCCCAACACTTTTCCTCTTTCAACTTCAAAGGAAATGTTTTTTAATATTTCAACAGACTCATACCCTGAAAAATTATTTTTTTTATTTACAGAATAAGTAATATCCTCAACGTTTAGAATTATATCATTCATTGCATCACTTTAAAGGATTTAAGAAAATCACTGTAAGACTTTTGCTCATCATCTCTAAAGAAGATTTCTGACTCGGCAAAAGCACTTAGCTTATTATCCTGCAAAAACGCTAATTTATCAGAAACTTCTTTTGCAAAATTAATATCCTGTGTAACAATTAGTGCAGAACCACCTGCATTTTTAAAATCCAGAAGTTTAAGTTTTATTAAATTAATATTTGCATAATCAATTGCTGAAGTCGGTTCATCTAAAATTAAAAGTTTTGGATTGGATAGCATTGCTAACATTAAACTTAATCGCTGAGCCATTCCGCCACTAATTTCATACGAATGAAGATCTGAAATTGTTTGATAATCAGGAAGTAAAAATTCTTTTAGTTTTGCTGTAATAGTGTGTGCATCAAGTCCTGAGTTTTCGAAATAATATTTTATTTTTTTTAGTGGATCAAAATTATTTGTTAAATTCTGCAAAACATATTTAATTTCTTTTTTACGCAGTTCAAGTAAACGAAGGTAATCCATTTTAAAAATATTTTCATCAAACCAAAAAACGCTACCAATTATTTTATAAAGCTCTGTATTGAATAAGCCTGTAAGCGATTTTATTAATGTAGATTTTCCGCTGCCATTTTTACCAAGCACGGTATAAATTTTATTTTCAGTAATCTTGAATTTTATATCGCGCAGAAGTTCTCTGCTTGTAGTATTATTGTTGTTAAGGATAATATTTTCTATATCAACATTCAGCATTATTAAATTTTTGTATTTATTAGTCAAAATAATAAATTAACCCAAGATTTATTAGCATTTAAGTTACTTATATGATAAAAGCTAAAACCACTCCTATAATTGTTACAATTGCTAGATACATATGAAAAAAGAATTTTATTTGGCAATTACAAAAAGAATTTTAAGCTCCATTCTTGTCCTTTTTTTATTAGTAACTTTTATTTTTTTACTAGTAAGATTAGCTCCTGGTGATCCGACTCAAAAATTTATTTCTCCACGATTAAGTCCGCAACTTGCTGATAATGTTACCCGATCATTTGGTTTAGATCAACCTATTTATACACAGTACTTTTCGTTTGTTAAAAATTTATTCTTGGGTGATTTTGGAATATCTTATAACTATCGGCAGCCTGCATTTACAGTAGTAAGAGACTATTTCCTTTTTACGCTGGTCTTTTCATCAATCAGTTTTGTTATACAATTGTTGCTGGGATATTTGCTTGCAAAATATTCTTATAGTAATCGAGGTAAATTTAGCGATAGATTATTTTCAAAACTTTCAATCATAGCATTCTCATTACCATCATTTGTAATTGGATTAGTTCTGGTTTATATCTTTTCAGTTATGTTAAATATTCTCCCAACTTCTGGTATAAGTTCAATATATAAGGATGATTTAAACTTTTTTGAAAAACTATATGATTATTCACTTCATATGATTTTACCAATGATTACACTTTCATACGCAGGTGTTGCCGTATTCTACAAATATTTAAGAGATAATTTAGAAACAGTAGAGAATTCCGCTTTTATAACAAGTTTAAGAGCAAATGGATTTACTGAAAAAGAAATATTTAAAAATCATTTACTGCCAAATGCAATTCAACCTTTAATTTCAATAGCAGGAATTGAGTTTGGAGTTTTACTCGGCGGTGCATTACTTACAGAAGTTATTTTTTCTTTGCCAGGAATGGGGAGATTAACAGTTAACGCAATTTTCAATCGTGATTTTCCACTTGTAACAGCGTGCAGCTTTATAGCAGGTTTTATGATGATTATTTCAAATCTATTAGCAGATCTTATAAAAATAAAAATGGATAAAAGATTTATTAAAGAGCTAATTAATTAATGATTTCAAAAATTAAAATATGGCACTTTCTTCTATTACTCATTTTGTTAATAGTAGTTTTAAGATTTAATTATCTATTAAAGTTATTCGATTTATTTTTTGCAATAATTCAATCACTTGTGAATAAAACCGAAAATGTTCTTGCTCAGCTTAATTTTTCGGTTGTCGATAGTATTCTTTCTTTATTATTAATCATATTGCTATCAATTTTACTAATTAGCTCAAAGAAAATTAAAAAACTACTTTCAAAGCAATTAAAATTATCTAGCTCTGTTCTATTGATTCTCGCGATGTGTTTTTTATTTGCTCCAATCATAACTATGCAACATCCGGATTTCCAAAAAAACATTGCAGTTACAAAACTTCTTCCTCCATTATCATCAGTTTCTTACATTGAATTAAATGAACTATCCATAAAATCAAATGATAACAAATTAAAAATTTTAATTGATGAATTAATCCCAAAATCATATAATAAAAACCAAATTTTTATAGATAGCTTTTTTGTGAATGATACTTTTAAATACTATCAATCAGGTGTTGAGTATGAGATTAAAAAAAGTGAATTAAAAAACATTTTTAATCATCCAGTTATAAAATCAAAGATGTTTTTGTTAGGATCAGATGAATACGGAAGAGATGTTTTTACAAGGATTGTTTATGGTTCAAGAATATCCTTGTTGGTCGGATTTGGAGCGGTTCTTGTCTCATTTGTTTTGGGACTGAGTTTTGCGTTTATTGCAGTAGAAAGAGGTAAATATTTAAATATATTTTTAAGCAGACTTACAGATTTGTTTCTTTCTTTTCCGACAATATTTTTGGTTGTTCTTATTATAGCTTTATTTGGAAGTAATATTTTTTCTATCATTATAGTATTAGGATTTTCCGGCTGGATGAGCTTATTTAAAATAGCAAAGAGTGAAATGCTATCAATAAAAAATAAAGAGTATTATTTATCAGCAAAGTTAATTGGATTAAAGAACAGTAAGTTGCTGATCAAAGAAATATTACCTGCTATTCTTGTTCCAATTAGTGTTAACTTAATCTTTCAACTTGGCAATGTTATATTAGCTGAATCTGCTCTAAGCTATCTAGGATTAGGAACGGGAATCAAGTATCCATCCTGGGGCTCAATGATTGAAGCAGGACAAGAATACATAATGCAATCCTGGTGGTTGATTTTTATTCCTGGTTTTGTTCTTATTCTTTCTTTGTTAAGTATCAATGAAGCGGGAAGGAATATCAACAACCATCTTAACCCCGCAGCAAAATAAAATGATTAATAAAAGATACATAGTTAGTAAAAAGTTAGGCGAAGGCAGAAGTAAAGTATTTAATGTAATTGATACTGAATTTCCGGAAAGAGAAGTTGCAGCAAAATTTCTTCCTGTTTCAGCATCAAACGAAGAGAAGGATTTTTTTCGTGAAGAATATTTTATTATGCAGAAACTGGATCATCCAAATATTATTAAATCATTTGAGTTAAGCACTATTTTAATAAAGGATGAGGATGAAGATAGTGAGTTAGAAAATTTCTCACATTTTCTAACTATGGAGTATTTTCCACCGACTGCACTTCTAAACTATTCCGGATTAAAAGAAGAGAAAAAACTAAATCAAATTATTAAACAAATTTGTTCAGTTCTTTATTACCTTCATCAGTCTAACTATGTCTATTACGATTTAAAGGCAGAAAATATTCTTGTTTGTGAAACAAACGGAAATCCAATTGTAAAAATCATTGATCTTGGATTTGCGCGACATACGCTGGCAGATTATGAAAATAATATTCAGGGCACACCATATTATTTAGCACCGGAACTTTTAAAAAATGAAAATCACGATTACAGAGTTGATTTTTATTCACTAGGAATGCTGCTATATAGAATTGTTTATGGAATATTTCCTTTTAAAAGTGAAAATGAACTTGATATATACAAAGCGCATATTGAAGATGAATTTGATTTGGGTCCAACAATCTATTCTAAAAAATTAATTAATGTTATAGCAAAACTAATTAATAAAAACCCTGAAGAACGATACAAAAATGCACTTCAAATTCTGTTAGACTTACATTTACCAATTGATTTTGAAATTGTTAAGGATTTAATTCCAGCGAAAGTTTTTAGTGATAGAAAAGATGCGTTTAATATTCTTAGTACATATTTAACAGATAAAACAAGCAACGAGGTTTTTTCTGTTACCGGGTTTGATGGTTCCGGTAAAACTACACTGATGTTAGAGATTTTTCGTAAAAATATGTTTTCAGTTTTGATCGAAAACTCAAAAATTAAAACTGGCCTAGAAGCAATTAAATATATCTTTCACAAAATAATTTTAACTGAAGTAGTTTATCGTGAAAAGGAAAACAATTATGCTGAAATTATTAATGATCTCTTTGATAAAACATCCAACAGCTTTTTAGAATCAATTAAAAGAATTTTTAACACTTTGCCATCTGATATAAGCCTTACTGTAATTTTTGATGATTATAATTTGTATGATGATTTTACCAAAGAATCACTTACTGAAATGATTAGAATATTTCAGGTTAAAGGCATTAAGGTTATTTTAACCGAATCATCAGACTTTGATCACGCATCATCATCACTAAATAATTTATGCACAATTCAGCTTAACCAGTTTACAGAGTATCAGCTTTCAGAGTTTTTGGATTTAAGTTATTATCCATTATTTCCCAAAAAGGAATTAAAAAAATACATTTTACTTTATTCAGATTTACAGCCCGGAAATATTAAACAATTCATTAAAGATTTAATTCTTCTTAAGGTTTGCAGATACGATAACGCTGAAGTTACCTTCCAATCAAGTGAAGATATAATTCTTGCCTTACAAAGTTCACACGAAGAACTTTATCGAATGCGTTTGAGTAATTTAAATAGTCTGGAATTAAAGCTTGCGCAGATAATATCTGCATTTGAAATATCTATCGAACAAACAATACTTGCAGCTTTGCTTGATGTTTCACAAGAAAAACTCAAATCAATTCTAATAGAGTTAGAGAAGAAAAACATAATTGACCCTCTTAACCTTAGCAATGCGCCTAAGATTAATTCATTTAACTTTAAAAAGTATATCTATTCAACAATAAGTAATCGTGTAAGATTCCATTTAGTACTAGCTAACTCAATTAAAAAATTATTTGCCGATTTTAATGTTATGGAATTAGCAAGACAGTTTGAACTTGCAAACGAGCATGAACAATCAGTTGAGTATTTGAAAAAAGAAATAAGACAAGCAGAAGAAATAAGCGCTTATTCTTATAAACGTATGCTTTTAGAAAGAGCATTAAGACTTAATATCCAAGAGAGGACCTTAACTAACTTAAGTTTCGAACTTGCAAAAACGCTATATAGGCTGAGTGATTATAAATTAACACTAGAAAATATTTATAAAATAAATTCAGCAAAACTATCTGAAGAGGACAAGAATCAGTTAGAGTTTATAAAAGGAAGTTCATTAGTTAACTTAAGAAAATTTGAAGAAGGCAAGTCAATACTTTTCAAATTGTATTCAAGTTTAAATAACCAACTACTAAAACAACAAACTCTTGTTGAATTAGCTTATACTGAATTAGATCTTAATAATGTTGATGAGGCTGAAGCTTATTGCAAAACTATTTTGGAAGACCCAAAGTTGAAGTTAGAAGAAAAAGGTAAATGTTATAATCTTCTTGGTTTGATAGAAATCCAAATTAGAAACAATCAGGAACAAGCTTTAAAGCAATTCATTCTTGCAGAACAAAATTATTTAAGAACAATTTTTTTAGATAAAACCGCCGGAATCAAAGTAAATATTGGAAATATTTATAGTATGATGGGAGAAAAGAGTATTGCTGAACAATATTGGCAAGAAGCAATAAAGCTAAACCAAAACATAGGTAATTTAGAACAAGAAGCGCTTCTGATTAGTAATTATGGTGTATTCTACCATGAAAATTTTAATTTAGAAAAAGCTAACGAATGTTGGATACAAGCTGAAAAAATATTTACCGCATTAGGAAATCAGAATAGAATCGGAGTAACAATAAGTAATCTTGGAGAAGTTTATCTTCAGACTTCCGATTTTCAAAACGCGTATGACAGTTTAAATAAAGCACTTGATATTTTTGATCAATTGGACAATAAAGAAGAATCGCTTAATGTACTTCACGTGTTAGGTAAATTTTGGTTCACCGTAGGTGAAATCGAAGAATTGGAAAAAACACTAAATCGATATGAATACTTATTATTAACCCAAGAAAATCATTCTGAAAAAAATGTCTTAAATTTTAATCATTTAAAGTTACTTCTTAAATTAAATAATGATAAACCATTTGATTTAAATTCTGAGATATCTGCATTTCTAGCAAAAGTAAATAATAATTCAGACATTAATTTGTATGCAGAATCTATTATTATAGCTGTTGAACAATTGATCAGTATAAAAAAATATGATGAAGCGTTGTCGTATCTTTCCGACAATGAGTTTATAAATTTTATTGGACAAAATGTTATATTCAGGGCGCAAAGAGAATATTTATTTGGAAAGATAGCTTATCATACTCAGAACCAAGATTTAAAATCGCCCATTGAGTATTTTGAAAACGCTTATAATCTTATAGAAGAAGAAAGCATAAGCGAATTAACCTGGAAAATTCTTTTTACTATTGCTGAAACTTATTGGGAAAGAGGAAATTTTCACAAAGCTAAAAAACCACGACATTATGCTTATGAATTGATCAATATGATTGGTGAGAATATTTCTAATAATAAAATAAGAACAGCTTATTTTAATCAGCCGGAACGAAAGAAAACCATTGAAAAACTAATACTAATTGGTAATCAAACTCAATTAAATGAATTTCAAAAAAGTTAATATAAAAGTTTATTCCGATAACGAGGATATTAGTGCAATCAACTCTGGTTTAAGACAGATTGAATTAGAAAGCATTCCAATAGCATTTACTAATCCAAAAGCATTTGCTGCTGAAGAAGATACAATTATAGTTTTGCAAATTGATTCCTTAGGCTCTGGTTTATTAGCTGAAGCTGCCATTGCCAAAAAAGAAATTCCTAATAAAATTATAACGGTAATAAGAAATAATAATGCTCTGCTTGTAAGCACGGTTGCAAAAATGGGTTTTTCGGAGATCTTTGTCTTTCCATATGAAATTTTAAAATTCACATCGCACATAAAAGAACTTGTTACTAATGGATTGTATAAAACTTCAACAACATCTCAAAATACTGAAGAAAATATCAGGTATAATCTTTCTAAAATAGTTGGGAGTTCGCCAAAATTCTCGCGCACGATTGATTTAGCAAAAAAAGTATCGGAACAGAGCACATCAAATATTTTACTCTTAGGTGAAACTGGTACTGGTAAGGGCTTATTTGCCAAAGCAATACACAATTATGGTAAAAATAGTAAAGACCCTTTTGTTGATATTGTTTGTACAGCAATCCCAGAAAATCTTTTGGAATCTGAATTATTTGGTTATGAAGCAGGTGCCTTTACCAGTGCAAGAACAAGAAAACTTGGTTTGTTTGAAATAGCAGAAAACGGAACATTGTTTCTTGATGAAATTGGTGATATGAGTTTAAACTTACAGGCCAAGCTATTAAGGGCTATCGAAAAAAAGGTTATTAAAAGATTAGGTGGAATTGTTGATATCCCTATAAGCGCTCGCATCATTTCAGCAACAAACAAAAATATTGAAGAAATGATTGAAGAAGGATTATTTAGAAGAGACCTATATCATAGATTGAATGTTGTTACGATTGAACTTCCGCCTTTAAGAGAAAGAAGTGAAGATATAATTAGTTTGGCAAATCATTTTATTGAAGAATTCAATATTACTTTTGATAAATCGGTAAAGAAAATAAGTAGAGAATTAAGATACTTTTTTCTTGCCTATCCTTGGCCCGGCAATGTTCGCGAGCTAAAAAATCTTATTGAAAGAGCCGTCTTATTATCTGAAGATGGTGAAATAAGAATAAGTGATTTTTCAAATCTGATTAAAGCAGTCCCAGCAACAATTGAGTTAAGTAAATTAGATACAGATATTCCCGAAAATGTTATTCGGTTGGATCTAAATTATGGTACGACTGATATTAAAAAATTGTCCAAATATTATGCAATGCAGGTCATGGATAAGGTTGGGGGTAATAAATCTTTAGCAGCAAAACTACTAGGAATTTCAAGACCTAAACTTGATACTTTAGTTTCTAAAAAAAAGTGATCTGATATTAAATAGCACTTCAATATCAATATTTTTGTGTAAATAATTTTTACAAAAAAACATAATTCCCTCCTATAATCGGTAAAAATAACCGATTATTATAATAAAACAACAAATATTCTTAATTACTAAGCATCGTAAATGGCACTTTCATTGTGTTATTTTATCACTTATTAGAGGGCTAACTCCAGTTATGCGGAGTTAAATTTAATATGATTTTAGTGTGTTAATTAACTTAAATATTTCATAATATTCTCGGTGGGAGCTATGCAAAAATCTATATTATTGTTTGTTGTGCTGTTTGCTCTTGTTGCAACTTCATTTGCTCAAGTTGAAGAAGCAGTTAGATACAGGGTTCAGGGCGATGTAACTTTTGTTGAACAGCAAATAAGTGTTTCAAATACTTGTGAAACTTCTGATAATTTGATTTTACAAAACAGATCAAATTCTCAATTAGAAGAGCTTGGCAGCAGATATATATTTGTTAGATCAGGATCACAGTTAGATGAATTGGGTTCTCGATACATCTTTGTACGTTCAAATTCACAGTTGGATGAATTAGGTAGCAGATATGGATGGACAAGATCAAATTCACAATTGGAAGAACTCGGTAGTAGATATGGATGGACAAGATCAAGTTCACAATTAGAAGAACTCGGTAGCAGATATGGATGGACAAGATCAAATTCACAATTGGAAGAACTCGGTAGCAGATATGGATGGACAAGATCAAGTTCACAATTAGAAGAACTCGGTAGCAGATATGGATGGACAAGATCAAATTCACAATTGGAAGAACTCGGTAGTAGATATGGATGGACAAGATCAAGTTCACAATTGGAAGAACTCGGTAGTAGATATGGATGGACAAGATCAAGTTCACAATTGGAAGAACTCGGTAGTAGATATGGATGGACAAGATCAAGTTCACAATTAGATGAATTAGGTAGCAGATATATCTTTGTAAGATAAAACTCAGGTCAAGATATTTCTTTTAAGCCTTCAAGGATTTGAAGGCTTTTTTTTTAAATTATCAGTAATAATAAAATCATTTTTGTAAAAGCTAATAAAGTATTGCATGAGAGTAATTCAGGTCTTTCTTTTAGTCTCAATTTTATGTTCATTTGCATTTCCACAAAGCACAACCAAGATAGCCTTGATACATGAAAATAGTTATGATTTAATAGAAGCTGAAAACCAGACTGGTATTATTTATATTTCTTTAATTGATCTTATTAACGCCTCATCAATACCGGTTATTAAGAATGATAGTAGTAACATTATTACTCTTCAATTCGAAAACTATTTAATACAATTCAGTGTAAACATCCCTTTTGTAAATATTCTAAATAGAAAAGATAGTAGTCTAAAAACAATTCAGTTATCAAGTCCCCCACACCGAAAGGAAAACAAAATTTTTGTTTCGGTTTTATCTTTAGTTGAATTAATCAATTTATATTGGGATAAAGAATTAATTCAATTAGCCCCAAACAGAATTAAAATAATTGAAAAAAATACTGTAATCCAAGCTGAACAAAATAACTCTGTTCAAATATCAAGCTTTTCTATTTCCACCGGTGAGGATAACACTATTATTAAAATTTTAACCACTAGTCCTGTTGTTAATCCTTATAATTTTTATAGAGCACAAAAACTACATTTAATACTTTGGGGAACTTCCATAAAAAAGGATTCAACTTTTTTACTGCATTCGAATGACATTATTGATAAAGTAGAAGTTATAAAATCGCAAGACTATACTGAATTTATTTTCTCTCTTTCCGAAAGTGAAACTATAACTGAGATGTATAAAGGGGAAAATGAAAGTGAATTGGGAATCCGGATTAGTATAAGGGACTTTGGCGATTGGTACACCAGGGAAAGTGAAAATTTTAAAATTATATATCGGGATTCTCATTCGTATCTTGTAAATCATCTTCTATCTTCCGCAGAAAATTCACTTATTGGTTTGAAAAAAATATTTAATTATTTACCAAAAGAAAAAATAATTATTAATACTTATGATGTAAGTGATTATGGTTTTGGTGCAACTACTACATTGCCTGAAAACTATATCAGACTTGAGATTGAGCCTTTGGAACCAGGATACGAAATGGTTCCATACTCTGAAAGATTTCAATGGCTGCTTAGTCATGAGCTGGTTCATATTGTTGTGAACGATATGGCTTCTGACTTTGAAGGCTCTTTAAGAAGCATTTTTGGAAAGGTTAGTCCAGACAAAGTACAACCATTAACAGTTTTTTATAGTTTATTAACAAATCAAAACAGATATACTCCCAGATGGTTCCAGGAATCGATTGCTGTATTTATAGAAACTTGGTTTAGCGGTGGGTATGGAAGAATACTTGGAAGCTTTGATGAAATGTATTTTCGCTCATTGGTTAATGAGCAAAAAAAATTTCCAAGTGAAGCTGAAATTGGAATTGTTACCTCACATACAAGTATTTTCTTAGAAAGTATTCTTTACCTTTACGGAACACGATTTATTGCTCATTTAGCAGAAAAATACGGTGCTAAAAAAGTTTATGATTGGTTCTCACTAAAGCAAGATGAATTTTATCCTGGTTTAAGATCAAAGTTTGAAGAGATTTTTAATACAGATTTTGTTAGTGCGTGGGAGGAGTTTGTGTCGGATGAAAAAACTTTTCAATCAAATAACCTTGAATTGCTAAATAAATATCCAATTACAGAAACAAAAGCCTTAACACAGGAACCCTTTGGTTGGGTTACTCAAACTACATTTGATAAAAAAAATAATTCCTTAATATTTGGATACCACAGAAGTGGTGAACTTGCACAAATCCAGTCATTTGATTTAAATACAAATGAATCTACAATTATAACTACACAGCCATCACCAAGCCTTATTCAAGTGGCTTCTGTTGCTTATGATGAATCCTACAATCACTTATTCTTTACCACAAATAATAATCAGTTGTACAGAGATGTTTGGATGCATGACTTAAATTCGAATAAAGAAAATTTATTATTTAGTAATGTGAGAGTTGGTGCCCTAACTATTTCACAAACAACACATGAGTTTTGGGGGATCCAACATATTAGTGGTAAAGATGTAATGGTTAGATCAAAATATCCTTACACAGAATTACAATCATTAACAGTTTTTAAAGTTGGTGATGAATTGCAGGATTTATCTATAAACCCGAAAGGTGATTTATTAGCAGGCACAATTCATCAATCAGATGGAAAACAATCTATTTTTATATCAGATATAACTGGATTAGAGAAAGGAAAACCATTTTTATTTAACACCATCACATCAAGTGGATCACCAGAAAATCCTTCCTGGTCTACTGATGGTAATTTCTTGTATTGGAACGCTTACACAAATGGTGTCTCTAATATTTATAGATCTGATATTAAAACGGGAGAAATAATTCCGATCTCAAATACTATTATCGGATTATTTAGACCTGTTGAAATATCTAAAGATTCCATCATTGCAATGGAATTTTCAACCGATGGATTTACTCCTGTTAAGTTTGCTAATAAAAAATCTGAAAAATTACCAGCTATTAACTACTTTGGGCAAAAGATATTGGATAAAACTCCAGAATTGTACAACTTAAATTTAAAGTCTGCAAGTGAGGTTATCGATTTAAAATCATTTAGTAAAGAGAAATCATTTTCATCATTGGATAATATCTCGATCAGAACATTTATTCCCATCGTATCAGGTTTTCAGTCACGTGTTGTTTTAGGATTATATACCCAGTTGAATGATGCTCTGTTAACTCATGATTTAATTATTGAAGCAGGAATTTCTCCGTTCAAAGAAACAACAAAGGATATAAAATTTCATTTGCGATTAAAATACAGTTATAAACAAAAATTTATTTTGGGAATCGAACACAATACGGCAGACTTTTTTGATCTGTTTAACAAAAGAAAAAGAGGAATGCTTGGTTCCAGATATGCAATTGGATATAATCACTATTGGGTGTTTGATAATCCGCTTAAAGTTAAACAAAGCACAGAGCTATCATTTTATAACGGTATAAAATTTATCAATGACAACTTAACAGAAATAAGCCATCCTGACTATGCAATACTAAAATCTGATCTCGATATCCAAAATCTTAGAAGATCGATCGGAAGTATTGATTGGGAATCCGGCGACAAGATTAAATTATCAGTAATGGGATATGGGTCTGATCCTAAAGCTCCAAAATTTTCTGGACAGCTAATGGGTGAGTGGGACAAATATTCAATTTTCCTAGCTAGCCATAATGTCCTTCATTTTAAAACAGCCGTTGGTTACCACATAATAAATGAAGATATACCTGAAACGATGTTTTATTTCGGAGGATTTGGTAATAGAGAAATCGAAAACGAGCCTGTGAAGCAATTTCAAAAAATGTTTCGTTTTCCGGGGGTTCCAATCTATAGTATTATATCGGATAAATTCGTAAAAATTTTGATCGAAAACTCTTTCCCGCCAATTCGCATCCCAAATATTTCTGTAGCAAGTATAGAATTAAAAAATATTAATTTCTCTATCTTTTCTCAAGGATTATTATCAGACTCACCTGACATCGATAAACTTGTTGATGCTGGTGTACAAATTAACATTATGCTTGAGCATTGGTACAACCTAGAATCCACTGTTTCTGCTGGATTTGCCAAAGCATGGTGGAAAAGCGGCAGTGATACAGAATGGTTCATTTCTTGGAAACTGCTAAGAGATTAATACTGTTTTAAGTATTAATTACAATAATCATTGTTTTATCTGATAAAATTTATCAAATTAAGCGGTACTATTATTGCATGTTTCGTTTGCTTTATAAACACTTAAGAACACTTTAATGAAATTTTCTGAATTCAAAAAAAATATTGATAGTGGAATTAAAACTAGCCTAGATTCTGATCTTACATCAGAAAAAACTAAAAATCTTGAAGTAATTTTAAATATTCTTAATAGTATAAATCGCTCGCTTATTCTTGAAGATGTTCTTGAACTTGTATTAAAAAATGCGATTAGACTAACTAGTTCTGAACGTGGATTTATTGTTTTAAAAAGTCAATCCGGTACTCTAGAATTTAAGCTTGGTTTAGATTCAAATGGAAAAGAACTTCCGGAATCTTTGTTTCAGATTAGCAACTCTGTAGTGGAAGATGTTTATTATAACGGGCAATCCAGATTTATTGAAGGAGCACAAAGTGATGTAACTTTAGAATCAAGTAAAAGTATTCTTCGGTTAGATCTTCAAACTATTCTTTGCTCTCCATTAATTACAGACGGAAACAAAATTGGTGTTATTTATGTTGATAGTAAACACCTACATAAGATTAAAGAAAAAGAAACTACAAGTACTTTTGAGATTTTAGCAGGACAGACGGCAGCTGCAATTCGTAATGCGCAGTTATATCAGAATCAACTTATGGCTAACACCGCATTGCAAGAAGCCAACTCCCAACTAATACAAGCTGAACGTAAAGCATTAAAAGCTGGTATTGATTCTGAGATTGGTCAATCCTTGCAAGGTCTGGTACATTTAGCTTTGCTGGAGAACGAAAGTTTGCTAAGGATGCTGGAGAAGTTGAAAAAGGAAACAGAAGATTCCGGTATTGGTAAAGAATCACTTTTGTACGATCGCTTAAAACTAAAATCGAAAGTAGCCATTGATAGCATAAGAAGTATACAAAAATATGCACAGGTTCTTATGGAAACCGCTATAATGAATTTAAATAAAGACAGCGGTGATTTGAATAGAACAATTCAGTCGGTTATAAAATACATTTCTCCGATGAAGAGATATCAATTTGTAACATTTAAAACACAACTTAACAACATTCCACTTTGCAATTATGATTCGGAACAGATACAACATTTACTGGTCCATTTATTTACAAACTCTGTAAATGCAAAGAAAGACGTTACAATTAATATTCAGTCTTTAGTAGATGAAAATTTTGTAAACGTAGTTATTGAGGATAATGGTCCCGGGATTCCTGAAGATGTTAGTAAAGATTTGTTTGTATCTTATACTCCGAAGAAAAATAGTTATGGATTATTTTTATGCAAAAGCATAGTTGATAGGCATAATGGAGAAATTAAGCATCTGAAATCGGAAACAGGTACTAAAATTGAAATATCATTGCCAATTGTATAAAAAATGGTGACAGTTGATTTCTTAAAATATGTAAGCCTGATGTACGACAAAGTCCGTTTTCCAGTTCAAGTAGTTGAACAGAGCGGAAAGATAGTATACATTAATGAGGCTTTTACAATCTTATGGGGTTATCATATAGATGAACTTGCGGAGTACTCAATATTAAATGATAGTGTGCTTAGAGAAAATAAAGCCATTGAAAAGATTATGGATGTACTTAATGGCAAAACGTATACTGCAATAGATTACTACGAAGATTCATTATTGCGCTCCCGAGATTATGCAATCCCAATTTTAAGAACAAATATCTTTACCATTAATGATGAAGATGAACCTTACATTGTAATGTATCATGAAGATCAAACAGAGATACTATTGACAGAAGAAGAAGTTAAAAAAGCGCGTGATGCTAGTTATGAATCGGAAAGATTAAAAAATACATTCTTAAATGTATTATCTCACGAACTTAGAACTCCGTTAAATATTATTCTTGGTTATTCATCTTTAATAAAAGAAAATTTAAACGATAAGATTGGTGCTGAGGATAAGATATATTTAGATAATCTTCACAGCGGAAGTGAAAGGTTATTTAAAAGCATCACCCAGATGTTGGAGTTTGCTCAAATAGAAGCGGGTAATTATAATTTAAATATTGAAACAACAGACTTTATAAGTATAATTCAAGGTTGCCTGCCGGATCATCAAAAACTGGCAAAAGAAAGATCACTAGAGTTAAGAACTACATTCTCTCATAAAAAAGTTTATGTTGATGTTGATGTTCAGTGTGTAGAAAACGCTCTTAATAACCTGATAAGTAATGCTATTAAATTTACACATCAAGGTTATGTGGAAGTTGAAGTTAGTATTTTGCAAGAAAAAGGTTTAGCAATCTGTAAAGTAAGAGACACAGGCATAGGTATCTCAACAAAATATTTAGACCATCTTTATCAGCCTTTTAGTCAGGAAGATTTAAATGTTGGAAGGAATTACGAAGGTAACGGACTCGGACTTGCACTAGCAAAAAGATATATCGAAAAATTAGGTGGCTCTTTGCTTGTTGATAGCATAAAAGGTGTTGGGTCAACGTTTACATTTACTCTTCCATTAAATCAATCAAAGGCTTTTTCTTCTGTAAGTGATGCGGATGAGTTGCAAGGTACCAACAAAATATTAATGATAGACAATTCCGGTGAAACATTTGAACTTGTAAAAGCATTTTTAAAGAATTCATTTACACTATCTAATTATAACATAAGAGAATTTAAACTAGAGTTTGTACAAGATAGTTCATTCAGCCATTTTATTTTTGATGTGGACAAGAATTACTGGCAGCAAGGTATTTTTATTTGTCGTGATATAAAAAGACATGATCCGTATAAAAGACCTATTATAATAATATCAAGTGAGTACATTGAAGATAAAATTAAAGAGTTTTATCAGGCCGGTGCTTCAAGGTTTTTAGTTAAACCATTCGGAAAATCAGAACTTTCAAAAATTATTACTGAAACAATTCAATCTTAATTTTTAATCATCCTTCAAACTTCCAACCAATACTCATAAAGGAATGGGGACTAACATCAAAAATAAAATATTCAAGCTTAAGCTGGTTTATTCTTCCGCAAGGGATGGAGAATTTTTCAATCACAGTTACATCGTAAGCTTCAGTTGAAAGTCATAAGCAGTGGATAATCCACCAGGACAACCTCCAATAATTATTGCTGATTTTTTATTTGTTTTACTCATATAAAAAGAAAGCCTATTTTTACAGTTACTAGTTCCGCACTTTTAATAAATAATTAAAATAAATGATTGGCGCAGGTATAATCCTTCTCAACAGCAATAATAAAGTTCTATTACTATTGCGTGATGATAAAATTGATATTCCTTTCCCAAATCAATGGGATCTTCCGGGTGGAGAAGTGGAGGAAAATGAAACTCCTGAACAGGCAGTTAGAAGAGAAATAAATGAAGAACTTGGAATTGGCGATTTAGGTGAAATAAATCTGTTTAAAATGATTAAATCTGAAAAAATTACTGATAATGTTTTTTGGAAAAGAATTGATCTAAATCCTAATGAAATTGATTTGATGGAAGGACAGAGACTACAATATTTTGATTTGCAACAAATCAGAAAAATGAAATTAGCATTCAATTACAATAATGTGATTGAAGATTTTTATACTGAAATTGTTTTTTTTTATTAGGGTTAAATAATTTAATTCATAGCTGAAAAATAAAATAAAAAATGAGGAATAATATTTATGAAAAGATTAATTATTGTTGGTTTAATTCTGTTATTGACTACTCCAACTTATACACAGGAAATAGATTTGACAGGAATTTGGACAGGCAAACTGGCTTTACCAAATTCTATGGAACTTACTGTGGTTTTTAATTTATCTAAAGATGATGTAGGGAAGTACTTGACAACTTTAGATAGCCCCGATCAGGGTGCAAATGGAATTCCAACTGAAAGTTCTACCATTACTGATGATTCAATTCTCGTTAAAATTCCACTGATACAGGTTTTTTTTTCTGGAAAGATATTTTATGATGAAATGAAAATGAATGGCAAATGGAATCAAGGTGGAATGAGTTTAGATTTGACGCTAATTAAGGTCGAAAAACTTGAGGGTCCCAACAGACCACAGGAACCTGAAGAACCATTCCCATATAATTCAGAAGAAGTTTTATTTGAAAATGAAATTGATGATGTTGTGCTTGCCGGAACATTAACCTATCCAATGGAAGGGAATAGATTTCCAGCTGTTGTATTGATAACGGGGTCTGGTGGGCAGGATAGAAATGAAGAATTACTTGGGCATAAACCTTTCTTTGTTATTTCGGATTATCTAACAAGAAATGGAATTGCTGTTTTAAGATTTGATGACAGAGGAATTGCTCAATCTACAGGTGATCATTCAAAAGCTACAAGTAAAGATTTTGTTAAAGATGTTCTTGCTGCTGTAGATTTTCTTAAAGATCGAAAAGAAATTGATAAAACAAAAATTGGATTGATTGGTCATAGTGAAGGTGGAATGATTGCTCCAATGGCAGCGGTTCAATCTAAGGATATTGCTTTTATAGTTTTGATGGCTGGTCCTGGAATTTCTGGAGATTCTTTGTTATACCTCCAAGGAGAGCTTATTCAAAGAGCTAATGGAACAAGTGAAGAAGAGATTCAAAAATCTATTAAACTTCAAAAAGAAATATTTGCAATAATTAAAAATACTAATGATGACAAAAAACTTGATAACGATTTAAGAGAAAAATTTTATACAGAATATGCAACCATGACAGAAGAAGAAAAAAGTAAGCTTGGCGACCCTGAAGTATATTTAAATATGCAGATTAGCACTATTACTAGTCCGTGGTTTAAATATTTTTTGAAATATGAACCTGTTCCAGTTTTAGAAAAAGTTACATGTCCTGTACTTGCAATAAATGGTGGAAATGATTTGCAAGTTCCACCGAAAGAAAATCTTTCTGCAATAGATTCAGCGTTAAAAAAAGGCGGCAACAAGAATTTTGAGGTCAAAGAACTTGCTGGATTAAATCATCTTTTCCAAACTTCAACTACAGGTGCTATTTCTGAGTATGGAAAGATTGAAGAAACAATTTCTCCAATTGCATTAAAAACAATGTTGGATTGGATTAAAAAATTAACAAAATAAAATATTCAATTATTTCGACCGAAGGGAGAAATCTTTTAGTGAGTTTATCAGAAATTAGAAAAGAAATATTAAAACAAAAAAATCTAACTCAATCTATTATACTGCAGAGATTTTTTAAAACCGATAAAGGTGAATATGGGGAAGGTGATGTATTTTATGGAATTAAGGTTCCGGTTCAGAGAATAATTGCTAAACGATTTAATGATTTATCGCTTGATGATTTAGGGGTATTAATTAATTCTAAAGTGCACGAAGAAAGGCTGATAGCTGCTTTTATTCTTGTTGAGAAATTTCAAAAAACTGATGAAAAGAAGCAGAAGACTATTTATAATTTTTATATTAAAAACAGAAAAGGAATCAACAACTGGGATTTAGTTGATCTATCTGCTCCCAAAATTGTAGGACAATATCTTATTGATAAAGACAAAAGCCTGCTTTACAAATTCGCACACTCAAAAGATTTGTGGGAAAAACGAATTGCAATTTTATCAACGTTTACATTTTTGCGGCAGCATTGGTTCGAAGACACTTTTAACATATCTGAAATACTGTTGAATGATAAAAATGATTTAATTCATAAAGCAGTTGGCTGGATGCTGCGCGAAGTGGGGAACCGTGATATGGAATTGGAAGAAGAATTTCTGAAGAAGCACTACAAAACAATGCCACGAACAATGCTTCGCTATGCAATTGAAAAATTTCCTGAAAAGAAGCGTAAAAGTTATTTGTTGGGGAAAATATGAATCGAAAAAATTTTTCATCATATGCAAAGTGGGAAGATATTGTTGGATACTCACGTGCAGTAAAAGTTGGGAATGTAATTGAAGTAGCAGGAACAACAGCGGTTGAAGATGGGAAAATAATTGGCGTAAATGATGCATATGTTCAAACAAAGTTTATTATCAATAAGATTGAAAAGATTTTAATTGAAGCTGGCGCTTCTTTAAATGATGTTGTTAGAACCAGAATGTTTGTTACGGATATTAAACGGTGGGAGGAAATTGGCAAAGGTCATGGTGAGTTTTTTAAGAATATTAAACCTGCATCTACAATGGTTGAAGTTAAATCGTTAGTTGATCCAGATATGCTTATAGAAATTGAAGCAACTGCAATTATTTCATCAGAATAGAGTTATTATTGTAAAATTATATTGTAAATTTCGACCCGATTTATTAACTAAAAAAGTAATGTAATTATGTACAAAAAATTTTTAATTGCTGCGCTTCTCATCACACTTAAATTAAATGCACAAGTTTCTATTAGTGCAGACTCAATTACTTTCCCTCAAATATTTACTTCAAGTGCAGATAGTTTTTATGTTTATATACATAACAATAATACCCAATTAGCGGATATTAAAATTATTAACACAAAAAGTGTTTACAGTATATCGGATACTCTTCTTTCGATTCCAGGAGATGATAGCTTAGTTGTTTGGATAAAGTATAAGCCAAATCAAAATGTTATAGATGAAGATTTAATTTTTCTTACAAGTGATGATAGTAGCGTGGGTTCCGTTGTTCGATTGTCAGGATCTGGAAAATTTGGCGATATTTATGATGCAACTACTTTTAATCTCTATGATGCTCAACTTAAAACCGTTTTAACTCAACTAGTAAGCGGTCACACCTCTCTTGGATATGACTTAGCTCGCGATAAAATGTTTATGGAATTTGATAATCAAAAAGTTAATGGGCAGGGTGCAACGCAAAATACACTTGAATGCGTTTACACAGGAAGACTTGCGGTAGGCTACACCAGCAGAACAGATGCTCAAGGAACCAATTATAACTTTAATACTGAGCACACTTGGCCGCAATCTAATTTTGGTTCAAACGAACCGATGAAATCGGATCTTTATCATTTATACCCAACTGATATTACAGCAAATTCTAAGCGAGACAATAATCCTTTCGGAAAAGTTGTTTCAAGTATTACCTGGCAAGTTGGAGGAAGTAAACTTGGGCGAAATAGTTTGAATGAAATAGTATTTGAACCGCGCGATGTTCACAAGGGTGATGTAAGTCGTTCTATGTTTTATTTTATTACCCGTTATCCAGTTAATTATGGTAATTTTTTAAACGCAACTCAAGAAAGCGTTTTTAGAGAATGGAATAAACTTGATCCGGTTGGTGTTGTTGAATCAAATCGAAATAATGCAATTGCGTTGTTGCAATCAAAAAGGAATCCATTTATAGATCACCCAGAATTTGTTGATAGGATTTATAGTTTTATTACAAATAATTCTCACCCTATTTTTGCTCAGATAGATGTTTTGCCTCTGAAAGTAATTTGTGATTCTACTTTGGTTAATCATTCTACATCAAGACAAATATATATTGCAAATAGCGGAAGCGCTCTATTAGTTGTTGATTCAATTTCGATTTCTGATCCAAGATTTACAATTGCTGCGAATAATATTTCTATCGAGCCATATTCTTATTCAAAAGTATCTTTGCAGTTTAATCCGGATAGCATAAGAAACTATAATGCACAACTTAATGTATTTTCAAATGCTGGAATGAAATCAATTGCTCTAATCGGTTTTGGAAAAGATAATGCCGTAGATGTTAAAGATGAGATATCATCACCATTAGTATTTTCTTTAGAGCAAAACTATCCAAATCCATTTAATCCATCTACTATTATAGGTTATCAGTTACCATCAAACGATAATGTAAGTTTAATTATTTATGATGTGTTAGGAAATGAAGTTGCAACTCCTGTAAATGAATATAAAACTGCAGGTAATTATGAGATTAATTTTAATGCTTCAAGTCTTTCATCAGGAATTTATTTCTACCAATTAAGATTGGGTAATTATTTAGAAACAAAGAAGATGATGTTTCTAAAATAATTTTTAGTGAATATATTTTAATGTATAAAAATGCTTTTAGAAAAATCTGAAAGCGTTTGCTTTGTAATTGCTAACTTTTCACAAACCGCAATCGAAAGTTCTTGACTCTGAAACATTTCTGCATTACGTTTCAAATAGAAAAGCAGAACTAATCCGACCATTGAGAGAAGATTTGATTTCAGACTTTTCAAACCACGCAGAATATAGCACCAAACCTTTTTTCAAATTCTTTACCGAAAAAAATAATAACTATTAATACTTTTTCTAATTAACTATTTTTTTATTTATTTAGGAGGGCAGGGAAATGCGTTTTCAAATTACATTACAACACAATAAATATAACGACAATGAAATTCTGTATAATGGAAATTCATTTGATGATGTGGATTTAACAGTAACATCTGGCGATGAACTGATTTTTAATGCTGTTGGAGCTGACTGGAGAATTCTACTTTTTGTTTCTGATGGAGATTTTGATCATTCGGAAATTATTGTAAAGCAAGGAGCATCTGAAATCATAAACGTTAATTTAGCTCCACATGAAGGAGCAATATTTGAGGCTAGTTGCCTTAGTTGTGAAGAGGTATCTGTTAATGGGGATTATAGTTTACCTGTTCCACCGCCTCCTCTTGAAGCGCCCAAAAAGATAATAGTTATTAGAGCTGGAATGACTGTGGATAGAATTCAGTCAATGATAAGCAACAAAGTAAAGAAACTGGTTATAACGAAAGATTTACTTCACGACTTTAAAATCAAGTGAAAATATTATTTCTTTTATTTTGGATATCGAATGTTGGCATTTTTGCTCAGAATACAGATCTCAATTTCCAGCACATCACTTCTGAGGAAGGACTTTCTGCGAATACAGTTACACGCATTACCCAGGACCGAAAGGGCTTTTTATGGATTGGCACCTATGAAGGATTAAATAGATACGATGGTTATAATTTTAAAGTATTTAAACATAACCCGGATAATACTACTAGCATTGGTGCCAATCCTGTTTATTCCATATTTGAAGATAGGACCGGGACACTTTGGATAGGAACTTTTGATGGAGGATTAAACAAATTTGATCGTGATAAAGAAACATTCACTCGATTTGTTAGTAAAGAAAACAACCAAAAATCATTGAGCAATAATAAAGTTTATGCAATCTGTGAGGATAAAAATAGTTATCTCTGGGTTGGCACCGCAAACGGATTAAATAAGTTTGATAAAAAAAACAATAAGTTCATACGCTACTTTCAGGATACTTCAGATCAAAACTCATTAAGTTCCAGTATCATTTCATCATTAATTTATGATGATAAAATTAATGTTCTTTGGATAGGTACTAAAAGTGGCGGACTTACCAAATTTGATATATCTCAAAATAAATTTTACCATTATCAACCTGATGAAAACAACCCTTATAGTATTAGTGAAAATTTTATTAATTGTCTATTCAAAGATGCTTCAGGTGTTTTATGGCTGGGAACATATGGTGGCGGATTAAACAAGTTTGATGAGAAAGAGAATAAATTCATAGTTTACAAAAAGAGTGGCGGGCATCACTACATTCCTACGGATTTTGTTCTATCAGTTGGTGAGGATGATTCGGGCAATTTACTATTAGGTACATACGAAAATGGTCTAATAATTTTAGACCCTAACACAAACAAATTTGTCTCTTACCATCATAATTCCGCGGATCCTGAAAGTATAGGGGATAATATGGTTCAGGATATTTACAAAGACAATAGAGGATTGATTTGGCTTGCGACCTGGACAAACGGCATTAATAAAATTATTAATGATAAAAAGTTTAAGCATTATAAACACGAACCCCAAAATCCGAACAGCTTAAGCGGTAATAGCGTTACTTCAATATGCGAAGATAGAAACGGAATTTTATGGATAGGAACAGAACTTAATGGATTGAACCGGCTTGATATGAAAAGCGGCGACTTTACAAATTACGTACATAATCCAAATAATAAATACAGCATAACTTCAGATGGTGTTTCAGATATTAAAGAAGACAGAGATGGTAATCTCTGGATTGTTACGGACGGTTATGGTTTTTGTAGATTCGATAAAAAGAGTAATGGATTTATACGCTACCATAACAACCCGTTAGATAGTAACAGTCTGCCGATAGACCAGGTATCAGTTTTAATTGAAGATAAAAATGGTGATCTGCTAATAGGAACTTTTGGTGCAGGTTTAATAAAGTATGATAAAAAGAAAAACACATTCACAAAAATCAAATACAATCCTGATGAACCCGATGACATCACATCAGCAGGCATTTATACTTTGTACGAAGATAAAAACGGAATAATATGGATTGGTACTTACAGCAATGGCTTATTTATTTATGATAGGAAATCAGGTAAATCAAAATGGTACTATAACATTCCCGGTGATATAGAAAGCATCTGTGATAATATTGTATCTTCAATTTTAATAAGCAAAGATGGTTCTATATGGATTGGTACATCAAATGGATTGAACAAGTTAGATCCTCTATCAGGAAAGTTTAAAAGAATTACAGAATCTGATGGCTTACCCAATAATACAATTTACGGAATGTTGGAAGATAATTCTGGAAACCTTTGGATAAGTACAAACAAAGGATTATCAAGGTTTAACTCTATTCAAGGTAGTTTTAGAAATTACACTAAGGCTGATGGACTTCAATCTGATGAGTTCAATCAATGGGCCTGTTATGAAGGTAAAATCGGCAACATGTATTTTGGTGGAATAAATGGATTCAATTCATTCAATCCCAGAGAGATTAAAGATTCCGATTTTAAACCGCCAATAATTCTAACAAACTTATCGCTGTTTAATAAAAATGTTCAAATTGGTTATGATACCAGATTAAAGCGCACAATTTTGACAAACGCTTTAAATCAAACTAATGAACTTCAATTAACACGCGAAGATTATGTTTTTTCAATAGAATTTGCTGCTTTGGATTTTAGTGTTCCGCAAAACATTCGTTATGCTTACAAGATGGAAGGATTTGATAAAGATTGGACTTATGTAAATTCAGATAGACGATTTGCAACGTATACTGATCTTAGTCCAGCTGTTTACATATTCAAAATTAAGAGTACAAATTCAGATGGTATTTGGAATGAACCAGGAAGAAGCCTTCTTATTAATATTCATCCACCATGGTGGAAAACTGGCTGGGCATTAACTGCTTACGGAATCATTTTAATACTTTTTTTATATTTAATTAGAACATATGATTTAAAACGACAGCGTCTTAGACACCAACTGGAATTGGAACATGAGCACGCAGAAAAACTGGAAGAAATAGACAGAATAAAATCCAGATTTTTTGCAAATATATCTCACGAGTTTAGAACACCGCTAACATTAATACTTGGACCGGTAGAACAAATTCTCTCTTCTAATTTGAGTGAAGTGATAACAAAAAATGCAAAACTTATAAAGAAGAATGCAAACAATATGCTCAACCTTATTAATCAATTATTAGATCTTTCTAAGATTGATTCTGGTAGACTTAAACTAATCACTTCAAAACAAAACATAATTCCGTTTCTAAAAGGTATGGTTATGTCATTTGAATCACTTGCCACTATGAATTCAATTAAACTTAACCTTAATTACTCTACAGATGAATTGATGATGTATTTTGAGAGAGAAAAATTGGATACGATCCTTAAAAATTTATTATCCAATGCATTCAAATTCACCCCTAACGGAAATGAGATATCCGTATCAGTTGTAAAGATTGATGAAAAAAATGTTGAAATAAAAGTTAG
Source organism: Ignavibacteriales bacterium (assembly GCA_016709765.1). Taxonomy (NCBI): domain Bacteria; kingdom Pseudomonadati; phylum Ignavibacteriota; class Ignavibacteria; order Ignavibacteriales; species Ignavibacteriales bacterium. The sequence continues at coordinate 551,338 of JADJMD010000013.1, read as the reverse complement.
AGATACCGGAATTGGAATATCAGAACGTGAACTTCCTAAAGTATTTGATCGTTTTTATCAGGTTAATAGTGGCCATACTCGAGAACATGAAGGTACTGGCATCGGATTAGCGTTAGTTAAAGAACTGGTGGAACTTCACCACGGTTTTATATCTGTTGATAGTAAACTAGGTGATTGGACTGAGTTTAAAATAATACTTCCCCTTGGTAAAGAGCATCTCGATCCAAATGAGATTGTTGAACCAGAAAATAAATATGAAACTGAAAAATTAGTTATTGATAAAAGTGAGTTTATTCGATCATCGGTTGATAGCCACTTCGAAGAAAACAATCATTTTAATAAAAATATAATTCTTGTAGTTGAGGATAATGATGATGTAAGAGAATTTATTAAAGATTCACTTGGCAATGATTATCATTTTGAAGAAGCTGAAAACGGAGAAGAGGGTCTTAAAAAAGCTGTGGAAATTATTCCCGATTTAATTATTAGTGATGTGATGATGCCCATTATGGATGGTAATGATATGACGCGCAGGTTAAAATCAGATCAGAAGACAAGTCATATTCCAATTATTTTACTAACAGCAAAATCAGGACAAAAAAATAAAATTGAAGGATTAGAAACAGGAGCAGATGATTACCTTACAAAACCATTCGATGCGAAAGAACTTCATATCAGAATAAAAAATCTGATTAATCTTAGAAAAAAACTGCAGGAAACATACAGTACTGATAAAATAATGGCTGTTCCAAAATCAAAATATAAACTGAAAGGAATAGATGTTCAGTTTATGGATCGAATGTTAAAAGTAATAGAAGAACATATTTCTGAAGAAGAATTTACAATTGAGAATTTTGGTAACGAAGTTGGAATGAGCCGTTCTCAAATGTTTAGAAAAATTAAAGCTTTAACAGGTAAATCGTGCAGCGTTTATTTAAGGTCTGTAAGATTAGCAAAAGCTAAAGTTATGTTGCAAAATCGTGAGGCAAATATTTCAGAAATTGCATATTCTGTTGGATTTGGAAGTCCTTCATATTTTGCCCATTGTTTTAAAGAAGAATACGGTTATGCACCAAGCGAAATTGTGAAGTAAAAATTTCCGCCTCAAAAAATCTTTTCGCCCAACCTTTTTTTATTAAAATTTAGTCTCTTCCAGATTTTGCAACATAGTTTATATCATTTGAAACATACCTTATAGGTAGCCGCCGGCCTTTTGTTGTTTATTTGCACCAGTTCTTTTAATCAATAAATAATAAAAAAAATAAAAATTCATTGGTTATAAAACCCAATGAAAAATAAATAATCATTAAATCATTTAGGAGGTTCTATGAAGACTTTATTTGGTAAACTCGTTTTAATATTGGCGATACTTATTTTAACATCAAGTATCAGCGCACAATGGAGACTTGCTCAAGCTCCGGTAAAAGTAGATCTTAATTCTGGAGTTCAACTAACTGATACAAAGGCATTCGTGGTGGGAGATAACGGAATAATGCTTACCACCAACAACAGAGGATCCACGTGGATGAAAATCGACCTAGGTGTTCAATCCAACTTAAATTCATTGAAATTTATTGATGACTATACAGGATTTGTTGTAGGGGATAATGGGTTGATATTAAAAACAGTTTCACGTTGGAGAGACCCGGAGGTATTATCTGTTTCTTCAAACTATTATAATAAAGATGTATCATTTTCAAATGAGCTTAATGGAATTGTGGTGGGATATAAATACTTAATAACACCAGAATCTCCATTATCATACGCTACAATATTAGTTACTCACGATGGCGGATTAACCTGGACAGACAAATCACCGATGCTTACCGGTAAATTCAATTCAGTAATCAGTTTTGATAAAGATAAAGCGATTGTCGTAGGTGACGCAGGTCTTGTTGGGTTCTCAAATGATCGGGGTGAAAATTGGTATTTCCGAAAACTCACCACTTCTAATTTAAATTCAGTTAAGGTTTGTAAAACAACAGGATTAAAGATTATTGTTGGAGATAATGGAGCATTATTTATATGTAAAGAGGAGGATAGATATAGATGGATAGATTGCTCAATTAGCAGATTCTATGATATTAATAGTATTTGTCAAAAAGATAATAATGTTTTTGTGATTGCTGGTACTAAAAGATCATCTCTTGATAATAATATAATAGACCGATCAGTGATTCTTGAATCTAAAGAAATTAGTGGCCACTGGAGCGAGGTTTTTACTACATATGCTGGTAAATTAAACTCGGTACATTTTTGCAATAGGAACTCTGCACTTGCTGTAGGGCAAAAAGGTACAATAGCAATATATGAAAGAGTTTCAATTCAAGACCCAATTATTTGTAGTGATTCTCCAAAAGAAATTTTAACTCAAAATTATCCAAATCCATTTAATCCTTCTACTTTAATAAGTTTTAAACTTCCAGAGCAAACTAATGTTGAGCTTAAAATTTATGATATTCTTGGAAATGAAGTTGCAACTCTTATAAATGAATCTAAAGCTGCTGGTAATTATGAAGTAGAATGGAATGCTTCGAACTTACCCAGTGGAGTTTATGTTTATAACTTAAGGGTTGGTTCTAATGTCCAAATGAAAAAAATGCTGCTGCTCAAATAAAGCTGGTTCCTCCTACCTTTCCCCCCTTCTTTTATAGAAGGGGGGAAAGGTGTTGATAGTTGCAATAGAAGTTCAAACCCAGTTTAATTAATAGATTGGGTTTGCTTTTTATTTAAACATTTCTAGTCAAAATAAAATCATTGTTTTTTCTTTCTATCAATATTCAAAAACATTTCTATTTTGTAATAAAGGCAGTTGCAACTAAATTTGCCGCAACATTTATAGATATTTAAGTCCAAGGAGTTTGAATTAATGGCTAAAAAAGAACCAGAGACAATATTTTTTACTGATAAAGAAGATCCGGCAAGTTTTTCACTTTCAAATCAATTTGCAGAGCATCTTGAGTTTACTTTAGTTAAAGATAGAAATACTGCGACTGCAGCAGATGCATACACGGCTCTTTCACTTGCTGTGCGAGACAGAATGGTAAGAAGTTGGTTGCGCACACAAAAAACTTATCACGATAAAGATGCAAAGCGAGTTTACTATCTTTCATTAGAATACCTTATGGGAAGAGTTCTTGGAAACGCACTTATCAATTTAGATTATTACAATGAGTGCCGTGTAATTCTTGATCGTGATGGATATGATCTTGAAGAGATTACCGAAACAGAACCTGATATGGGTTTGGGAAACGGAGGTTTGGGAAGGTTAGCTGCATGTTATCTTGATTCGATGGCTACACTGCAGCTTCCGGCTTTTGGATATGGAATTAGATACGAGTACGGAATTTTCGAACAGGATATTGAAAATGGTTATCAGGTAGAACGGGCAGATAACTGGCTGCGCGATGGGAATCCATGGGATTTGTTAAGAAGATCCCTTAAATACAAAGTTCAATTTTATGGTAGAACAGATACATATGATAAAGGGAATGGTGAACTTGGATTCAAATGGGTTGATACTGAAAATGTTTTAGCAATAGCTTATGATGTTCCTGTTCCCGGTTATAAAAATCAAACGGTAAATAATTTGCGCTTGTGGCAAGCAAAGGCAGCTATCGATTTTGAGTTTTCTGACTTTAATAAAGGTAATTATGTTGAGTCAGTTGCAAATAAAAATGATTCAGAAAACATTTCTAAAGTTTTATATCCAAACGACACCTATGTTGAAGGGAAGTTTTTAAGATTAAAACAGCAATATTTTTTCGTCTCAGCAACTTTACAGGATATCATTAGAAAATATAAAATAGCTCATTCAACATTTGACAAGTTTGCTGAAAAAACCAGTATTCAATTAAATGATACTCATCCGGTTGTAGCTATACCAGAATTAATGCGAATACTTATTGATGACGAAAATCATAGCTGGGAAAACGCATGGGAGATTACTTCTAAAACATTTGCTTATACCAACCACACTGTAGTACCTGAAGCTTTAGAAGAATGGTCGGAACAAATATTTGGAGAACTTCTGCCAAGACATCTTCAAATAATTTATGAAATAAACAGAAGATTTTTAGAAGATGTTAGAGAAAAATATTCTAAAGATCAGGATGTATTAGAAAAACTTTCCATAATATCTGTTGGTAAAGATAAACGCGTAAGAATGGCAAATCTTGCTATAGTTGGAAGTTTTGCTGTTAATGGTGTTGCAGCACTTCATACTGAAATATTAAAGAAAAGAATTTTTCCTGATTTTAATAAAATCTTCCCAAAGAAATTTATTAATATTACTAATGGAATTACTCCAAGAAGATGGCTGGTTAGCGCAAATCCTCTTTTATCACAATTACTAATTGAAAGAATAGGACCAGAATGGATTAAAGATCTTCCTCAAATTAAAAAGATAGAAAAGTTTGTTGATGATAAAGATTTTATTGAGTACTGGCAGAGAATAAAATGGAATAACAAACAAGTATTAATTGAGTACATTGAAAAAGAACATCATATTAAAATTAATCCAGATTCCATTTTTGATGTTCAGATAAAAAGATTCCACGAATACAAACGACAACTGCTGAATGTTTTTCACATCATTACACTTTATAACAGAATAAAAAGTAATCCCAAAATTAAAATGGTTCCACGTACAATTATTTTTGGAGGAAAAGCTGCCCCTGCTTATCAAGCAGCAAAAATGGTAATCAAATTAATTAATTGTGTAGCGGATGTTGTAAATAATGACCCCGATGTTGGTGATAAATTAAAAGTTGTTTTCCTAAAAAATTACTCGGTTACACTTGCAGAAAAAATTATTCCTGCCGCAGATTTATCGGAGCAAGTTTCCACAGCAGGATTAGAAGCTTCCGGTACAGGTAATATGAAGTTTGCGCTCAACGGTGCTCTTACAATTGGAACAATGGATGGAGCCAATGTTGAGATTAGAGAAGAAGTTGGCGATGAAAATATTTTTATTTTTGGTTTGCTAGCTGATGAAGTGGTGAAACTTAAATCTAATGGTTATAATCCAAGAGATTACTACGAGAAAAATGTAGAATTGAAAAAAGTTATTGATATGATAGCAACAAACTTTTTTAATAAAAAAGAAATTGGAATTTTTGATGATATGATTCGCGGCTTGATGAATGTTGACTATTATTGCCTGTTTGCTGATTATCAATCCTACATTGATGCTCAGGATAAGGTTGCCGAATTGTATAAGAATAAAGAATCTTGGACGAAAAAATCTATTTATAATGTAGCACGCTCAGCAAAATTTTCAAGTGACAGATCTGTAAAGGAATACTCAGATAAGATTTGGAAAGTAAAACCTGTAAAAGTTAATCATAAATAATTATTGGAATTAAATGGAATACGAGTTAAATCCCAGAACAAGAATTGGACATACATTTAACTGTTGCTAATCTTGATAAGGCATTAGCTTTTTATAGAGACTTACTTGGTTTTCAAGTAACTGCAAGGTTTGGAAAGAATGCAGTATTTCTTTCGTCAGGTAATTATCATCATCACATTGGATTAAACACATGGGCTGGTGAAAATGCGACTCCCGCTCCTGAAGGGCATACAGGTCTTTATCATTATGCAATTTTATATCCATCGAGAGAAGATCTTGCAAGAGCATTTAAGCGAGTTTGGGAAGCTAATTATCCGCTTGAAGGTGCTTCTGATCATGGAGTTTCTGAGTCAATTTATATTAAGGACCCTGATGGAAACGGTATTGAATTGTATTGTGATAAACTAGTTGAACAATGGCCAAAAGATGAAGATGGGAATTTAGTAATGGTTACAAAACCCTTAGATATTCCCGATTTGCTAAATGAATTAAATAAAATGTGATTTTATGTTTGAGAATTTAAGAAAATATTTCTGGATAATGAATCTTCTAAAATAGAGAGCGCAAGAAGTTCAAATTCAAATTTACAAAACAGCAAAGTTGAAGTTGCAGCCTGTGCGTTATTTATTGAAATGGCAAAAGCTGACGGTGAATATAGTGATGAGGAAAGAAATTATATCATATCAGAAATGAGAACTACTTTTAGTCTAGATGATGAATCTGTTAATGACTTGATGCAGCTAGCCGAACAAAGGATTAAAGAAAGCGTTAGTTTGTACGAATTTACTGGTGTAATTAATAATACATTTAGTCAAGAAGAAAAAATTCAACTGATCGAAAGTCTTTGGAGACTAATTTATAAAGATCAAAAACTCAGTGAGTATGAAGATCATCTTATGAAGCGTATTGCTGGTACGATCAACGTAGAGCACAAACAAATCATAAACGCAAAACTCTGGGTTAAACAACAAATGGGATTAAAATAAAAATCAGAAGACATCTTTAATAAAGATGTCTTCTGATAATAAAAAGTTATCTTGCTAATTCTTTTTCAATAGCGGATGTTAATTCTTTGCTTTTGGGTTCTACTTTACTCGAATATCTTGAAACAACATTTCCATTCTTATCAATTAAAAACTTTTCAAAATTCCACTTAATATCTGATTTGCCTGTTACTTCATTATCAGTTAAAACAGAATATAGTGGTGATTTGTCTTTACCATTTACATCAATCTTATCAAACAATTTAAATGTTACATCAAATTTTGAAGAACAGAAGTTTTTAATCTCTTCATTTGTTCCGGGTTCTTGTTCGCCAAACTGATTACAGGGGAAAGCAAGAATTTCAAATCCTTTATCTTTATACTTTTTATAAATTTCTTCTAAACCGGAATATTGTTTTGTATAGCCGCAATAGCTTGCAACATTAACAATCAATAAAACTTTACCCTTATAATCAAAAAGATTAACCGATTTTCCATCAATATCTTTTACAGAAATACTGCTTATATTTTTGTTCATTTTATTACCATCCGAATTTTTAATTGCGTGTGTTTGATGGTGAAAGAGAAATACCGTAATAATAAAAACGTATATCAGATTTGTTAATAACTTTTTCATAATATTCCTTTTAAATTAGCTCAGATCAATTTTGTCTAACTATATCCATTACAAGACAGGATGTTATTGGTTCGTAACCTAAATCTTTTCTTTTTGAATAAAAATATTTTCCAGCAATCTGCCCCAAAAAAAATGCTCCAATTAAAATTGGATAGGTATATAATTCAAATCCAATATTAGAAAAAATCCTTGCCGCAATAACAAACGGTACAGGTATATGAATTGCAAGCGCCCACTGGAATCTGTATTTGGGTACATTAGCGCGCCAATATCCAAACGGAAGATTTAATAGAAAAACAAAAACTGTTACAAATAATAAATTCATTTATTGGGTTAGTTTTTTTGATGGGTGAACTTAAGAAAATATCTGTGTGTAGACAATTGAAAAAATGTGATATTAATTACCAATAGTAAGCCCAATTTCTTTTTGAAATTGGGCTTACATTAACATTTTACTTCATAAGTAACATTTTGCGAGTTTGTGAGTAGATTCCGGCATTTATGGTATAAATATAAATTCCTGAAGGTAAATGTGAAGCATTAAAACTAATTTGATAACTACCAGCCTCTTTTTCTTCATTAACAAGTTCTGCAACTTGCTGACCTATCAAATCAAACACTTTGATATTAACGTGACCGGCTTCTTTAATGCTAAAACTAATATTTGTTGATGGGTTAAATGGATTTGGAAAGTTAGCTAATGAATTTTCAAGTTCCATTTCTGCAACAGATGTTGAATCAGAAGTTTTTGGCATCAATACACCAAATACAGCAAACCAATCATTATCTGAGTATGTACCTTCAGTGGAGTAATAAGGTCTTACATCATAATACAATAAATCATTTGTATAGCTTCTTGTTAAATTGTAGTCGTAATCAACATAGCTGGTTGTTCCTCTGTTTGTTGTAGCAATTAATTGAGCAACGCCCATTACTCCGTTATGTTTCACCTGTCTCCAAATATTATACTGCGTTACATTCACATTTGGATGTTCATTCCAATACAAAACAATTGGTTGATTAACTGTAGTACCTGTATGAAGGGCTCTGTTTGTTGTTAAAGGTTTGCCGGTGTAATAAGCAGTATATGTTTGTGTGCTCCCGGGATTAAAGGTCTTGGTTACTGATGTACTATTGTCGCTCCAATGATTAAAAGTATAACCAATTTCATTAATAGCCTGGTAAACAGCCGTTCCTGTAATTGGGTTAAGTTCAACAACGTCAAATTGATTAGTTGGCGAGCTGTACTGGGTATTGTTAACTTTAATTACTCCGCCATTGCCAACACCAACAAAACTGTTTTGGAAGTTTGGTTTGCAGATTTTTTTTAAATTAGCCTTATATATAGAAAGATTATCATCTTGTGTTACCGCAAGTAGAAATGCTTGATTCGGATAGATATAGCCACCGTTTCTCTCCCATATGCTAGGATTTGTAGTTCCATTATTCCAGGTCATATTATAACCCGTATTACTGGTTTGTGGAGAAACTGCAGTAAAGGTAACGCTTTGTCCTGAATTTATTTCAAATGTATAAGGTGCCGTTGGTGTGCCACGACCGCTAACTGTAACTAAACCGTGCGTAACTCCACTTACATCCGTAAAGTTATTATCTGCAGTAATTATAGGTGGATGAACAATTTGCACTGTATTGATGGTGGAGGATTGATTAATATCAAGATATATATCAAATTTAACTTCAAAACTTTTAGCATTCACCTGTATGGTGTGAGCTCCTTGGCTCAAATAATAATTTAAAGAACTTGAGTATGTTAAACCATAATAAGTGAAAAATGCTGGCCTTTCAGGATCTCTATAATAACTTACAACATTCCCATCTACCAAAATCCAAATTTCAAAACCGGTCCACGTACCCCGCCACCAGCAAGATTCGAGATTACTTACCGAATAGTTAATGTTAATTGATTTTCCATATCCATTTAAACCACCTTCAATCACTGATCCGTTTGCCGGGGATAATGAAATTTGTGGATCTCCCTCCGCGAGAACCGGAGTCGCTATAAAAAACATTACACTAAAAATTAAACTTAAAATAAAATTCTTTCTCATTTTAATTTCCCTTTTTATTAATTTTATAAATTTTCAATTAAAAATGGACAAAAGTTGTTTTTGACGAAGATTTTCCCTCCTTTACAATTGATATTATTTTGTTAAATTTAAAAACAGAATAGCCCTGTTTTATTCAAATAAAACATAGGTAGCAAGCCTGATGGACTATTCACTTAAGAGAGATGATGCGCTAACATCATCTCTCGTTTTTAATTATAAAGCTTTGTTTTGCTTTTCCTCCATTAATTTAATTTTCCGTGATAACTTATACCAAATCCTGTTTGAGATTCATATATTAGAAAGAAAACATCTTTTTCAAAAAGTGCTGCTCCAAATATCTGAGTTCTTGGCGTTATGTTAAAATAAAACAAATATTGAATATCACTTCCGTTATAATGAGCTAAACCATCTGTCATTAAAAGAAAAATATCCTTGGAATTTTTCCCCCAAATACGCTGATAAAAATTTGGATTTTCTACTTGTAATAATGATTGGAACTGCCCATTTACTCTTTTTGCAATTTGATTTCCAAGAACAAAAATAACTTCATCACCTATAAGCCTAATCTCAGCTTGCAATCCACCTGCCCAGATACTGCTGTAAATTTTTTTAAAATTCGATTGGTCATATTCATAAATAATTGAACTATCTGGATCTATCCCACCGCCCAATTTATAGGTAAGTATATATGTTTTATTTTCTTTTACATTTTTATAAACGTTTGCAACTATTCCGTTAATTGCCCTTGTGTCTAACATTGACCATTTATTATTATAGTAGTGAGCAATTACACTGTTATTAAATGCTCCAATTATGGTATCTGGCAAACCACCGAAAACATAAAAGTCATTAGATGAAATTCCCCAAATATCGTTAAATGCGAAATTCGATTGCCCATCTTTAGATAATTCAGCAAATAATGTCCAAATATTTCCATTATACTTCCATATTTTCCCATTTTCAGCACTAACGAAAAAGTTATTCTTATCGAATCCAAATATTCCCTTTGGGTTAACTATTCCATTCACTCCATAAGCATGCCATTGGTAACCATCAAAATTAGCAATAGATTTATCCCAGTCTCCAGAACCGGTTACCCATAAATCGGTTGGGGAACTTCCCCACATTCTGTAATAGGCATTGGTATTAATCGTATCCACCGTCCAGGTATAATCACGCCTACCTGGTTTTAGTTCATCAGGTTCTGTTGTGTTGCAAGAGTAAAATAATAAGGAGATGATAAAGGAAGATGTTAAAAGTGCAACGTAGAAGAAAGTATTTTTTTTCATTTTGGTTCCCCGGCTAAGTCTTAAATTATTTTATTAAATGGTTGAGGTTGTAACTGGTGTGAAATCGCATTGGATAAAAATCCAAAAGTCTTGAATCCAACTTCATTGGAATTTTTAGAGAGAGAGAGAGCTAATAATCGTGCCAAGATAACCCATACTTGCCTCGATTTAAATTGTATCCTAATTAATACTAACCAAACGTAAATAAAGAAAATGATTCTTTCAAGTAGTTAAACAAAGATTTTTAATGACTAACGAAATCTAATCTATTTTTTATTTCCTTAGACAGCATCGGTAGCGAGACCGATGCTGCTAAAATAATTCCTATACCATCAAAACATTTATTGACGCTGTATTTACAATATCATCAACACTGCAGCCACGACTTAAATCAAAAAATGGTTTTTTCAATCCCTGAACCATTGGACCAACTGCTTCAGCGCCGCCCCAGCGTTGAGCAATTTTGTAACCAATATTTCCAGCATTCAAATCAGGAAAAGCAAGAACATTTGCAATGCCTGCAACTTTACTTTCCGGTGCTTTTTTCTTTCCGATTGATTCCACAATTGCAGCATCAAATTGAAGTTCACCATCAACATTAAGATCAGGTCTTTTTGTTTTTACAATTTCTGTTGCTTTGATTACCTTATCAGCTAGTTCGTGTTTTGCACTGCCCTTTGTTGAAAAAGATAACATCGCAACAAGTGGTTCTTCACCTGTTAATTTATTATGATTATCCGCTGTTGATATTGCAATATCTGCAAGCTGTTCAGCATCAGGATTTGGAACAACTGCACAATCTGCAAAACTGAAAGCTCTATCTTTAAATAACATTAAAAAGAAACTGGATACGATTGAAATTCCCTGCGGCATTCCAACTATTTGTATTCCAGCTTTCATAACATCAGCTGTTGATGCAAATGAACCCGCGACGCTTCCATCAACTAATCCTTCACGCAGCATCATTGCTGCAAAGAATAAATCACGCTTCATCGTTTCTTTAGCCAATTCCGGGGTCATTCCTTTTTTCTTTCGCAATTCATAATAGATGTTTGCAAACTCATCAAACTTTGGATGATTTGTATGATCTAAAATTTCAACATCTGTTAAATCCACACCAAGTTTTTTTGCATCTTCATTAACTTTTACTGGATTGCCAAGAGTGATAACTTTGCAAATTTTTTCTTTGGTTAAAATTTCTGCTGCTTTTAGAACTCTTTCATCGTGTGATTCTGGAAGTACAATTGTTTTATTTTTAGATTTTGCTTTTGATTTGATTTGATCCAATAACTCGTAACCCATAAATTCTCCGGAATAAATTGTGAATAATAGCAATCAAAATTACGAAAATTTCTAAACAAGCGATTATGATTGCTTTGGCTTAAACCAAAAAAAAGAGCTCCGAAGAGCTCTTTTTATCTGTTTCTGAAAAATTACAGTTCTTGAGGCTAAGAACTGAATCAGGATACACCCCAGTTGTAATTCATTATCGAAAACGATCAAAAAAAGTTTAGACATTATATTAGATTTATTTCAATTAATTCTGCTTAGAATACGAATTTCCAACAAGTATTTATGAATGATGATTTGGAGCTAAAACTTCTTAATTAGTCATTTAATTCCATCTTATTTCTTCAGAAACAGGTTAATATTTTTCAGCACTTCAGTTAAGTTAAGGTTATATTTGCACTGCTAAATAATAAGGTTATTAAAAATCCTTATAAATTCTTTGTTTTTTATGATTTATCAAGATAAATTCACGACCTATTTTTAAAATGATAGCAGAAAATTTAGCCGTTTTAAGGCAAAAAATAGAAGAAACTTGTAAAAGATCAGGTAGAAAATCTGAAGCCGTAAAGCTTATTGCTGTTTCAAAATATTTTGGTGTTGATGCAATCATCGAAGCAAAAAATTGTGGGTTAACGAATTTTGGTGAGAACCGTGCGCAGGAACTAACTCTTAAGTACGAAAAACTTGGTGATGATGTAGTCTGGCATTTTATCGGTTCGCTTCAAAAGAATAAAGTTAAATATGCTGTAAAAGCTGCTGAGTTAATTCACTCGGTTGATTCTCTTGAACTTGTTGAAGAAATAAATCAGCGAGCAGAAAAACTTAATAAAGTGCAAAACATTTTGTTGGAAGTGAAAACATCAGATGAAGAAACTAAATCCGGACTTGAAACGGAAAATGAAATTTTAAGTTTAGTTAAAAGATGTTCAGAGCTTAAAAACATCAATCTAAATGGCTTAATGACGATGGCGCCGTTAACCGAAGACACCAAAATTATTAGGAAAAGTTTTGCGGATTTGCGTATTTTGAAAGATAAAATTAACAATAATGGTTACAATCTTACAGAGCTATCGATGGGAATGACAAGTGATTTTGAAATCGCGATTGAAGAAGGTGCAACAATGATTAGAGTTGGAAGCGCGATTTTTGGTGATAGAGATTACTCAAAAGATTGGAGACAAGTATGAAAATTTCACCCATAGAAATTCGGCAGCAGGAATTCTCGAAAAAGATGCGTGGATATGATCCTGATGAGGTTCAAAATTTTTTGGAAAGTTTGGCAGAAGAACTTGAAAAACTAAATTCTGAAAATGAATCCTTGAAAGAAGAAGTTGAATCTTTAACTGATCAAATTAATGAGTATAAAAAGATAGAACAAAATCTACAGGCTACACTTCTTAAGGCGCAGGAAAATTCCACAAAATCTATGGAAGCAACTAAGAAGCAAACGAGTTTAATGATTAAGGAAGCGGAGTTAAAAGCTTCTCAGATTATAGAAAAAGCGCGCGAAAGCACAAACGATATCCGTAATGCGGTTGTGAATCTTAGAGAAGAAAAAGATTTGATATTATCAAAACTAAAGGCAATTGTAAGTTCTCAGGCTAACTTGTTAGAACTTAAAGTTGAACGCGCCGGCGATGAAAAAACTACCGGAAAAAAAATTGAGCAATCAAATAAAATGGATATTGATATAAACGATATTTTGAATAAAATTTTATGAGTGAGCTAATCCAAAAAATAAATGAAACTTTAGTAGTAATTAAAAAACATACTTCTGATAGTTTCCCTGTTGGAATTATTCTTGGAACCGGTTTAGGCGGACTTGTAAAAGAGATTAATATTCAGCATCAAATTGATTATGCTGATTTGCCGCATTTTCCACTTTCAACTGTCGAATCTCATCAAGGCAAATTGATTTTTGGCACTATTAACGGACAAAATGTTGTTGCTATGCAGGGTAGATTTCATTATTACGAAGGCTACACAATGCAGCAAATTACGTATCCTGTTCGTGTGATGAAATTTCTAGGAGTAAGCACACTCGTGGTTTCTAATGCTTGCGGCGGAATGAATCCAGCATATCGCAAAGGCGATTTGATGTTAATGCAAGACCATATCAACCTTCTTGGTGATAATCCATTGATTGGAAAAAATGAAGACGAACTTGGACCAAGATTCCCTGATATGAGCGAAGCGTATTCCTTAGAGTTGATAAAAATTGCTGAAGATGTTGCTAAAGAAAATAATATAAAAGTTCATAAAGGTGTTTATGTCGCTGTTCCAGGACCAAATCTTGAAACTAAAGCCGAATATAAGTTTCTGCGGGAGATTGGTGCTGATGTTGTTGGAATGTCAACTATTCCTGAAAACATAGTTGCAAATCATATGGGAATGAAAGTACTTGGAATGAGTATTATCACTGATGAATGTTTTCCAGAAACATTAAAAGCTGTAAACGTTGAAGAAATTATTGCAGCCGCAATGAAAGCTGAACCGAAAATGACTTTAATAATGAAAGAAGTAATTAAGAGAATAAAATGAAATTCTCACCCAAAAGATTAATTGTTAATTACGGCGCGGCAATTTTGTTGGCGGCATTTTTATTCATATCAAATTTTTTAAACACAAATTTGTTTGATTTTGGACAGCTTAATTTTGCTGTGTGGTTTGTACTTTCAATATTCAGTTTTAGTTGCGGATGGTTTATAAACCGCGTTTTAGGCTGGCATCACGGTGGTAAAATCGTTTTTGCTATTATAATTGGGGTAACAATTGTTAGTTTGTTTGTTATAATCTTCTTTAACGAATATTTTGCTGCAGCGCAGTTACTTACAGAAAATATTATCCTTTACAGTTTAAGAAATATTACACTTGGCGCTATGGGTTTTTTTGGAATGGCTTTACAAGAAGTGCTTGGCTCCGAGCGTGAAAGTATTATCTTGAAAGAAAAAATAAAAGTTTATGAGCAAACAATGCTCGATGCAAAAAAAGAAGCAGAGTTAACTCTAAGAGAAGCAAAAGTAAAAGCTGAAAAGCTAATAAACGACGCTGAACTTCATGCAAAAAATACTATTTTGAAAAAAGAAAGAATTGAAAAGGAACTCAAAGAGTTTATCCACACAGAACGTGAATTAATTAAAAAGTACGAAGAATTATAGTCCACTTACACACTAAAATAATTTACAATGTTTAAGCAGAATTTAGAAAAAATAGGTTATCCTCAGTTAGAACAAGAAGTTTTAAAGTTCTGGCAATCCAATAAAATATTTGAAAAAAGCATAACAACCCGCGATGAAAATAAATCGTGGACATTTTATGAAGGACCACCAACCGCAAACGGCAAGCCTGGTATTCATCACGTTATGGCAAGAACTTTAAAGGATTTAGTTTGCCGTTACAAAACCTTACAAGGTTATCGCGTAAATAGAAAAGCAGGTTGGGATACACATGGTTTGCCTGTTGAAATAGAAGTAGAAAAAGCTCTCGGTATAAAACACAAGAGTGAAGTACTTGATTACGGCGTTGAAAAATATAATCAAAAATGCCGTGAATCTGTTTTTACATATCTTGATCTCTGGGAAAAGATGACAACCCGCATGGGTTACTGGATTGATTTAAAATCTGCATACATAACTCTTGATAATAATTATATTGAATCAGTTTGGTGGGCACTAAAAACTTTATTTGACAAGGGACTTATCTATAAAGATTATAAAATCGTTCCGCAGGATCCCAAATCTGAAACAGTTTTATCATCACACGAACTAGCTCTTGGTTACCGCGAAACAAAAGATCCATCTGTTTATGTGTTATTTAAACTTATAAGCGCAGATGAGCATTTTCTTGTTTGGACAACAACTCCTTGGACATTGATTTCAAACGTTGCACTCGCCGTTGGTTCTGATATCGATTATGTAAAAATCAAAATAGAACATACAATAATGATTCTTGCAAAAGAAAGATTGTCTGTTGTTGATAAAGAATATCAGATTCTTGAAGAGATGAAAGGGAGCGATCTAGCAGGAATTGAGTACGAACAGTTGATGGATTATTGCGACGTTGATAAAAAAGCTTTTTATGTGATTGAAGGAAATTTTGTAAGTACTGAAGATGGTTCCGGAATCGTACACATTGCGCCTGCTTTTGGCGCTGATGATTACGAAGTTTCTAAAAAATATAATCTTCCGATGCTGCAGCCTGTTACTCGTGGCGGTTTGTTTACAGAAGAAGTAACAGATTTTGCCGGACAATTTGTTAAAGATGCTGATGCTGGAATTATCATCAAGCTTAAAAAAGAAGGCAAACTATATAGAAAAGAAACTATACTTCACACTTACCCATTTTGCTGGCGTCATCCGGAAGTGCCTGTAATTTATTATGCGCGTGAATCCTGGTTTATCCGTACAACTTCAATCGCTGATAGAATGGTTGAACTGAATAAGCAAATCAACTGGCAGCCACCGGAAGTTGGAAGTGGAAGATTTGGTAACTGGCTTGATGAAAATAAAGATTGGGCCTTATCACGTGATCGTTTTTGGGCAACACCATTACCGCTTTGGGTAAGTGAAGACGGTGATGTTTTTGCGATCGGAAGTATTGAGCAGGTTAAAGAAGGCTTTATTGAAGAAGATGGAAAAAGGATTTCTTTAAAAGATCTAAATGAAATTGATCTTCACAAACCATTTGTTGATAAAATACTTTTTGAGAAAAATGGAAAAATTTACAAACGAACTCCTGAAGTAATTGATGTTTGGTTTGATTCCGGTGCAATGCCATTTGCACAGTATCATTATCCTTTTGAAAATAAAGAAGAGTTTGAAAAAAATTATTTCCCATCACAATTTATTTGTGAAGGGATTGATCAAACACGTGGCTGGTTTTATACTTTGCATGCAATTTCGACAATGTTGTTTGATAACGTTGCATTTAAGAATGTTATTGTTAATGAGTTGATTTTAGACAAAGCTGGGAGAAAAATGTCTAAATCAGTTGGTAATACTGTTGATCCTTTTTTACTTTTTGATAAATACGGCGCTGATACGACTCGATGGTATCTTGTCACAAACTCACCGCCATGGCGACCAACATTGTTTGATGAAGAAGGTTTAGTTGAAGTACAGCGTAAATTTTTTGGAACTCTAGTTAATACATATTCTTTTTTTGCACTTTATGCAAATATTGATGGATTTAATTTTAAAGATGAACTGATCTCTTATGAAGAAAGGCCTGAAATTGATCGATGGATAATATCAAAACTTAATGCACTTGTTGAAGAGTACGAACAGTTGATGAATGATTATGATGTTACAAAAGCTGCACGGGCAGTGTCAAGTTACACGATTGATCAGCTTTCAAACTGGTATGTTAGAAGAAGCAGAAGACGATTCTGGAAATCAGAAATGAATAAAGAGAAACTATCTGCTTATCAAACTTTGTATGAGTGTTTATCAACACTCTGTAAACTAACAGCGCCATTTGCTCCATTTATTTCTGAAGCAATCTATCTTGATCTGAACAATGAGACAAAGCGAGAGAAATTTGAATCTGTACATCTTGCTGAGTTTCCCAAGACTACTTTTCGCGATAAAGAATTAGAAGATAAGATGGAAGTTGCTCAGAATGTTGTTTATTTAACACGAGCAATGCGTGCTAAAAATAATCTAAAGGTTCGTCAACCTTTAAAGAAAATTATGGTTGCGCTTGATAAGAGCAAACAAGAAGCACTTTCTAAAATGAAAGATGTAATTTTAGAAGAAGTAAATATTAAAGAGTTACTTATCTTAACCGATGATTCTGAAATTGTTACTAAATCTGCAAAAGCAAACTTCAAAACAATTGGACCAAAGTTTGGTAAAAAAGTAAAAGCAGTTGCGGAGGCAATTAAAAATTTTTCAAAAGAAGACATATCTAAAATTGAAAAAGGTTCTGAAATTATACTTGATATTGAAGATCAAAAGCTAAACATATCAAAAGATGATGTTGAAATTATAAGCTCTGAAATCACAGGCTGGGTTGTTGAAGCTGAAGCGGGAATTACAGTAGCGATTGATGTAGAACTTGATGAAGCACTTATTGAAGAAGGTTTAGCACGTGAATTTGTGAACAGAATTCAGAATATGAGAAAAGATGCCGGGTTTGATGTAACTGATAAAATTATTATTAATTTTACCGGCTCTGAAAAGTTTATTAAAGCTATTAACAATTTTAATCAATATATTTCAACTGAAACTCTTGCAGAGAAACTTTCTGTGAATAAGATTAGTGACCAAGGATTTACACAGGAATTTAAGATTGGTGAGTTTGATTGTTCAATTAATATCGTAAAGGTATAATCCTAATTAGAGGAGGATCTAATCATGGCAGCAAAAAAAACTGTTAAGAAAACCACAAAAAAAAGTTCTACAAAAACGGGAAAGAAAGTTGTGAAAAAAGAAGAAAAAAAGAAAAAACCAGTTAAAGTTGTCTCATCAAAGAAGACCGTGAAGAAGGAAGCACCAAAGAAAAAGGAAGTGAAAAAAGTGACTGCAAAGAAAGTATCAAAAACTAAAGTAGTAAAAGTAAAAGCTACTCCAAAGAAGACAACTGCACCCAAAAAGCTGTTGTTGAAAAAAAGCAAGTTCAAAAACCAAAAGTAAAGCGTTTTGTTCCGAAGAAAAAGAGGAAGAATTTATAACCCCTGAAATGACCGCAGCTAATCGTGCTGCTGCATTAAAGAAGATTAAAGGTTATAACAAAAAGAACTTGAACATTTTAAAGAAATCATTCTTGAAAAAAGAGATGAGATACTTGAACAGCTTCAGAATTTAAGAGAACAAATGCTCGATCCTACAACAGGTGAGTATATTAATGAAAATTCCCCTTACTCACTACATATGGCTGAGCAGGGAACAGATGCGATGGAAAGAGAAAAAACTTTTCTTTATGCTCAACGCGAAAATAAGTTTCTCGGTTATCTTGAAGATTCATTAAAGCGAATTGAGAATGGAACTTACGGAATTTGTCTTGAATGTATTGAAGAACCGCAGAATCTTTGCCCAACATGTCCGCTTATTCCTAAAGCAAGACTAGAAGCTGTGCCACACAGTCAATTATGTTTACCTATGAAACAAAAGCAAGAGAAGAAATAAAGTTACCGTTCTATTAAATATTGGTGGAAAAATTTAAGCATACATATCAAGGAGTTTGTATTAGTTGAAAGCGTTGTATTTATCATTTGCTGTTGTAATTATTGATCAGGTTTCAAAATTGATGGTGAAAGGGTTCTCGATTCCGTTCCTGAATATAAATTATGAAGGAATGTATCTTGGGCAAATGATTCCAGTAATTGGTGATTTTTTTAGATTTACATTTGTTGAAAACCCGGGAATGGCTTTTGGATATGATCCCGGAAGCAGCTTTAAACTTATAATTTCAATTTTTTCACTTGTAGCCAGCATTGGTCTGATATTTTACCTTTATGTTATACGTGATAAAAGCTGGAGCTTAAAAATTGCAATTGCTCTAATACTTGGTGGAGCAATCGGCAATTTAATTGATAGAACTTTTTACGGAGTGTTTTTTGATTACGCTCCTATGTTTTACGGAAAAGTTGTTGATTTTTTTGACGTAGATTTTTTTGATTTTACTTTATTCGGTAGAAGTTACGATCGGTGGCCGGTATTTAATATTGCAGATGCTGCTGTTACAATTGGTGTTTTAATTTTAGTATTCTTTTACAAAAAACATCAGGACGAAGATGAAAAGGTAGAAAGTAAATTAGAAAATTCTGCCGTATTAACTGAAACAATTTTGGATAATAATGCTTTTAAAATTTCAAAAGATGATATCGATAACAGCTCAGATATAATTAATGAAAATAGAATAAATGAGCAGACTGATAACCGAAAAGAAATTTCTGATTGATGTTCCAGAGGGGAAAAGAAAAGAACGCATAGATACATTTCTTACTCATCACCTCGAAAACACTACACGATCTAAAGTACAAAAAGCAGTGGATGCCGGACTTGTTAAAGTAAACGGCGTTGTAGTCAAATCAAATTATAATGTTAAACCATTTGATAAAGTTGAAGCAACTCAGTTAATTTCTCCAAAACCTGAAGACGTAGAAGCTGAAGAAATTCCGCTTGATATAATTTACGAAGACGAGTACTTCCTTATCGTCAATAAAGCTGCTGGAATGGTTGCTCACCCTGCTTATGCAAATTATACCGGAACATTAGTTAACGCTCTTCTTCATCACACAAAATCTTTAAGCTCTGTAAATGAAGTTGGAAGACCGGGAATTGTACATCGAATTGATAAAGATACAAGCGGTTTGTTGGTCGTTGCAAAAGATGATTATACACATGCAAAGTTAGCTGCGCAATTTTCAAAGCATTCCATTGAACGTGAATATCATGCTATCTGCTGGGGAAAGTTTAAAGATAAAGAAGGTGTAATAACAACAAAAATTGTACGTAGTAAAAGCGATAGAAAAAAGTTTACGATAAGTGATAAAGATGGAAAAGATGCAACCACCTTTTATAAGATAATAGAGGAATTTGAATTCACGTCTTATTTAAAACTTAATTTAAAAACTGGACGCACTCATCAAATACGCGTGCATCTTTCAGGAATGGGTAAACCAATTTTTGGTGATCCAACTTACGGTGGAAATAAAATTCATTCAGGTTATGAATTGCCAAAATTAAAAAGCCGAATTACCAATCTTTTAGAATTAATGCCAAGGCAGGCATTACACGCAAAAACATTGGGGTTTATACATCCTCATACAAACAAACTTGTTCGATTTGATTCTGAATTACCTGAAGATTTTAAAGTACTTTTAGAAAAACTACGCACATAAGTCCGTCATTGCGAGCGAGTCTGCTGCCATAGGCATCCCTTTGGGAGAGCGAAGCAATCTATTAAAAATTCCCAATCCTTACTACAGATTGCTTCACCCGACTGAAGTCGGGATTCGCAATGACATACAACAATCAATTTCTTATATTTGCAACAACAATCTCAAACAATTAATAATAATTATGTTAAAACTTTATAACACACTTACTAAAAAAGTAGAAGAGCTTATTCCAATTGTTCCTAACGAAGTTAAGATTTATATGTGCGGACCAACCGTTTATGATTACTTCCATATCGGCAATGCCCGCTCCTTTGTTATGGCTGATATGGTGCGAAAATACCTTGAGTACAAAGGATATAAAGTAAAGTTTGTAATGAATCTTACCGATGTTGATGATAAGATCATTAAAAAAGCTAATGAAGAAAAACGTAAACCAAGCGAAGTTACCAGTGATTACATAAATGCTTTTTTTGAAGACATAACAAAACTTAAAATTAAAAAAGCAGACGTTTATCCTAAAGCCACTGAGCATATGGATGAAATAATTGGCATGATTAAAAGTCTTGTAGATAAAAAATTTGCTTATAACAAAGAAGGAAATGTTTTTTATGATGTAAAACATTTTAATGAATATGGAAAGTTGAGCGGAAAAAATATTGATGATCTTGAATCCGGTGCACGAATAGAAATTAATGAAGAAAAATCTAATCCCTTAGATTTTGCATTGTGGAAAAAAGCAAAAGAAGGTGAGCCATATTGGGAAAGTCCGTGGGGGAATGGTCGTCCGGGTTGGCATATTGAATGCTCTGCAATGAGCTGCAAACATCTTGGCGAAACTTTTGATATCCACGCCGGAGGAAATGATCTGATTTTTCCTCATCACGAAAATGAAATTGCACAAAGTGAAGCCGCAACGGGAAAACCTTTTGTAAAGTACTGGTTACATTTTGGTTTTCTGAATATAAATGAAGAAAAAATGTCTAAGTCTCTCGGTAATTTTTTTACTGCAAGAGATGTATTAAAAAGATATTCCGCTGAAGCCATAAGAATGTTTTTTGCGCAAGCTTATTACCGCGGACCATTAAACTTCACTGATGATCTTTTAACCGGAGCGGAAAAAGGTCTGGAGAAGATTACTAATCTTGTTGATAAAGTTAATGATGAAATAAAAAAGAATGGTGCAGGGATAAAACTCGATTATGATTTTGCTCCTTATTACAAAAGATTTGAAGAAGCGATGGATGAAGATTTAAATACATCGCAAGCAGTTGCTGTAATTTTTGATTTTGTAAAAGAAGTTAACCGAATAACTATATCATCTGAAAGTATTGATGTTAATTTTTATAATGATGTAAAAACATTTCTAACAAAAACGGCAGAGAATGTTCTTGGTATTGTAGATTTTAACAAAACAACTGCTGGCGATGATAAACTTGTAAATGATTTGATTGAACTACTTATTACTCTTAGAACTGAAGCAAAGCAGAATAAAAACTACCAGCTTTCAGATACAATTCGTGATAGATTAAAAGAGCTTGGTATTGTTTTGCAGGATGGTAAAGAAGGTACGAGTTATAAGATTGGGAAGTAAAATTAGTGGGTAAATAAGAATGAAATACTATAGATATTTATATTATAAGATTTTTTCTGGAATTAGTTTAATAAGAAAAAATGGCGATCCTGATCTGAGAGCTTTTTTTGGCTTGAGTGTTAACGAAGGGATGAATGTATATTCGTTTTCTCAAATCTTTGCGTATTTTATTTATAATAATAAGATTAGAATTCCTGGCCTATTGATAGGTGCTGTAACATTAGTTTTTTTTTATTGTTAATTACTTCCTATTTATATATAAAAACAAGTATAAAAAAATAATTGATGAGTTTAAGAATGAATCAGATAAAAGAAGAAAAATAGGAACTCTTTTAACTTGGAGTTATGTACTTGTTACTTTGGCGCTTCTGTTTTATGCTAAACACTTACAGTTTAGTTGAAGAATAGTACGCTGATCAAACTGATTTATTAAGATCAGTTATGATCATAAGTAATTATAAAAATCAGTGTACTATTGTGTTAAATACTTCTCATCAAATATATTTCCAATACCAAGAATACCATTTGGGTCTAAAGATTTTTTTAGTGCAGCCATTTTAACGATGTTTGCCTCACCATACATCATTAAAAGATAATCGCGTTTAGCTTTTCCAATTCCGTGTTCTGCGGAAATTGTTCCTCCAAGTCTTACGGCTTCTTCGCAAATTTGATTGTAAAGTTTTTTGCCTTCGTTAAACTCTTCATCATTTTTTGGTAAAAAGTTTAAGTGAATGTGAGAATTTCCGAAATGACCATAAGCAACAAAATCTATTTTGCTTTGCTTTGCCCAGCATTGCAAAGTAAAATAAAACTCACGGAATGATTTATCTGGAACAGCAACATCAGTCCCGAGTTTTCTAAAATTATTTCTTGCAACGTACTCATTAACCTTCCAGGAAATTGCGTGGCGAAAATTTTTTATCTTTTCTTTATCAGCCTCACTAAAAGCAAACCAGGCAGTTTCTTCGTTTACTTTATGAGTTTGCATTAAGATATTCCACACTTCAAGAATGGTGTCAAAGGTATCTGAAGTTGATTCCTGCTCAAACCAAATTGCTGCTTGTGCATTTTCCGGAATAGCAGAAAAATCTTTTGCCAAAAACTTTAAAGCTCGTTCATCAAAAAACTCAAGTGCAAGTGCGTTAATTTTATCGTTAACATTGTCTTTTTTGTTTTGATATGAAGTGTCTCTTGCTTCTTCAAGAAAATTTAGAGCATTGGTTTCATCGTCAAAAAACAGAACGCAGGAAATTGTGTCTTCGAGTTGAGGAAGAAGTTTTAGTTTAATCTTTGTAATAATGCAAAGTGTGCCTTCAGAACCGATAAACAAATCAATTGCATCCATATCTTTTTTAACAAAATAACCGGAAGCATTTTTAACTGCAGGAAAAGTGTAATCAGGAATTTGCAGATAAATATTTTCACCTGATTTAGTGGTTAAAGATAGAGCATAACCGATGGCTTTTTGCTTTCCTCGTTCAAGATCAAGCACTTCACCATCGGGCAAAACAATTTCTAAACCAATTACATAATCGCGAGTTGGTCCATATTTAAAAGTTTTTGCACCGGAAGCATTCGTAGCAACTGTTCCGCCGATGTAGCAATTTGTTTCTGTTGGATCAGGAGGATAAAAAAGATTTTGCAGCTTTAATTCTTTTTGAAAATCAGAAAGTAAAACTGCTGGTTCAATCAAAGCATAAAATTCATCTGAATTAATTTCAATAATTTTATTGAGTCTATCGGTTGCGATAACAATTCCGTTTTGCGGAACACGTGCACCGGTTAATCCTGTTCCATTTCCAGCAACAGTAACTTTAGTTTTCTTTGAGTTGGCTTCTTTAAGAATTGAAATGATATCTTGCGCAGATTCAGGAAAATAAATAGCTTCACAACTTCCTTTAAAATTGGAAGCATCAATTACATAGTTTTCGAATTCATCAGGATTGGTTTTAATTATCATTTTTAACTTTGAATTTTTCTTAGCAGTAATAAATATTCTTTTTGTGTTTCTAAATTGGGAATAGCTGAGTTTCTTGAAATATTATTTTCAATATTCATCAACTTTAAAAGCTCATCTATAGCATCAAACATATTAATATTCGGATAAGTTTCATCACGAAGATAATGAATTAGTTTTAATGTTCTGAAAGCATCAAACCAAAAATGTTTTTGTTTTTCTATCTCAATTGGATTGTTATTTTTTAGCAGAACTTTATTAATAAAGTTTCCAAAATCCTGTTGAGAAAGAAAATCTGATAATGCAGGATGAATATTTTTGGAAATTTGAATCAAATCAATTTGGTTAGATTTTGAATTATCATTAAAAATTTGCAACCAAGTCTTTAAAACTATAAAACTTTTTGGATCGTAAAGTAAATATTCATCTCTTTCATTTGATAAATATCTATCAACACTTTTACCGGTTCCGAACGGCACGCGCCATGAACCGCGTTTTGATGGATAAACAAACGCTGATTTTATTTCTCCTACTGGATAAATTTTTGCAAGCTTTTCTAAAAAATAAAAATCCTCTGCGGCTTTTCGCTTATTCATTCCTTCAACTTTAACATAAGCTTCAGGAGTGCAAATCATTGTTGAGCCGATAGTGTGAAATGCATAATCAGATTTTGCAAAACTCAAACCAAGCACATAGTAACGTAAAAATATTTCATAACAGATGATTGCTTTTGTTTCTTCATCATTACCGGAGATATCGTGTGAAAAATTTACGACTGCAGCTTCAAAATTATTTCTGTTAAATTCCTGAGAGATTTTGGTAAGATAATACGATTCGACAATACAATCTGAATCGGTACAAATCATTACCTTTTTGTTAAGTGAATAGTAATCAAACTTAATTAATGCTAAATCCATCCCAATTTTGCGGGCCAAACCAACACCACCATTCTTATCATCCAATTCTTTTTCAGCACTACAAGCATCAATAAATGAGATGTTTAGCTTTGTTTTGAGATTTCTCAGATATTCTAGTGTCTTTTGGTTATCATCTTTCACTTCTTTATTCGATGCTACGCTATTATTTACAACAATCAGTAAAAGTGTATTTAGCAATTCAAGTTCATCATTCAGCTCAAGAGATTTTATTAATGCTGGAAGTCTACTTGATTCGGCAATAGATGGAACAATAATAATTATTTGAAAATATTTTTTATGATCGTTTTCAATTTGCCAATTAGTAGAAGCTCTTTTTTGTAAGTAGGTGGTTATATTATTTGGAATATTCATTATATCTAAAATTATGAGAGTAGTGCTTACAACAATTTCTTATTAAAGTGAACCCTTGGTTTTGTGCTAGAGTAAATACAAAATTTATAATTTATTTTGAGATAAAATAGTTATAAGATATTAGATTTCTGAATGGCAACGTATATAGGTCCAATAAAACAAACTTACCCGCAGTACTTATAACGACTAGGGTGGCTTTGCCATTATTTTGCACCAACGGGTAAATTCTTACGGAAAGATTGATCAAATTTCCGCATCTGCTATTTATCAAAACGGGGGTATTTTTTCACACCAATAAATTTTCACGTAAAATTTGAGTGTAAATTCCAAATTCTCAGCACTTTCCCGTAAGTTTGAAGTATAAATAAAAATCATTGTGGAGTTATGGAATCAGTTTTTAATTATTTTTTCTATCCAGATTCAATTTGCATCGTAGGTGCATCATCAAAACCTAAAAGTCTTGGTTACGAATTAACAAAATCAGTAAAGCAATATGGATATACAGGCGATCTTGCACTCGTAAACCCAAAGGCTGATGAGATACTGGGATTTAAATGTTATCCATCTATAAGCAGTATTGATTACAGAATTGATTTGGCAATTGTAATGGTGCCAAAGCAATTTGTTGAAGATACCATAAAAGAACTTATATCAAAAAAAGTTGAGGCAATTATTCTTATCACAGCAGGATTTAAAGAAACCGGTGAAGCTGGAGCAGAAGCTGAGGAAAGAATCCTAAAACTTATTCAAGATTCTAGTGCAAGATTAGTTGGACCAAATTGTATGGGAATTATTAATGCTCTTCCTTCCATAAAAATGAATGCGACATTTGTTGCAGAGGAGCCGCAAGTTGGAACAATGGGTTTTTGTTCACAGAGCGGAGCAATTGGTGCTGCAGTTTTGAATTCATTGCGCGAAACAGATATCCGTTTTGGGCACTTCATAAGTGTGGGCAACAAAGCAGATGTAAATGAAAACGATTTGCTAGAGTACTGGCAAAGCTGTGATGATGTTGAGGTAATTACCTATTATTTAGAAAGTTTTGTCAATGGTGAAAAATTCATCAAATATTTTATTGATGAGCAGGTTACAAAACCAGTTATTGTTTTGAAAGGCGGGAAAACATCAAGTGGAATTAAAGCTGCATCTTCACATACGGGTGCGCTTGGCAGCAGTGATAAAGTTGTTGAAGCTATTCTTAAACAGTTTGGAATTATTAGAGCAGATGATTTAAATGACATGTTTAATTCCGCAAAAGGATTTGAAGACTTTCCAACTCCAAAAGGTAACCGTATTGCGGTTGTTACTAATGCCGGCGGTCCGGCAATTTTAACAGTTGATACTTTGGAAAAAAATAATCTCGCTCTTGCTGAGTTAACTTCTGAAACCAAAACTAAATTAAAAGAAATTGTGCATCCTGAAGGAAGTGTAAATAATCCTATTGATCTATTGCCCGGTGGAACAGCTGAGCAATTTAAAACTGTAAATGAAATTCTTGTGCAGGATGAAAATGTTGATGCGGTTATTTCTGTTTTTGTTGAACCTATTATGGTAAAAGCACTGCCTGTTATTGAAAGCATAAATGACATCAAATCTGAAAAACCGATTCTACAAGTTGTTATGCCTCTGCCTGAGTTTTGGCAAGAATACAGAACGGAATCTAAAACAAAGCGAGCATTATTTAAAAGACCTGAAGACCCAGCTGTTGTAATTAATAACATGTTAAAGTTTCATAACAAAAAATCAAGTGCAGGCAGATTAAAACCAGGGGAATTAATAAAAGATTTTTCTTTGAATAAAAATTTAGGAAAATTCTTAAATCCAACAGAGATTGAAGAATTATGTCAGTGTTATAAAATACCTTTAGTTGAAGATGAGATTTTGACAATTGAAGAGCTTAATAAAAAAGAGATTCATTTTCCAGTGGTAATTAAGGCGATTGGTGAAAAGATAATTCACAAAACTGAATTAAACGGAGTTGTGCTAAACATAAAGACTAAATCTGAGTTGATTAAAACTGCAGAAGAAATGATTTGGAATTTCAGTTCTAAAAATATTCAGCTCGACTCATTTCTCATACAACCATTTCTAAAAACAAAATTTGAATTATTAGTTGGTGCATTTCGTGACCCAAGTTTTGGGCCTATGTTAATGTTTGGCTCAGGCGGTAAATACGTTGAGCATCTTGATGACACTATTATGCGTTCGGCTTATTTAACGGATAATGATATTGATGAAATGATTAACTCAACTAAGATTGGTAAAATAATTAAAGGCGTTAGAGGAGAAGAACCTGCTGATATCAATACAATCAAATCAGTGATAAAAAATCTTGCACAAATGATGCTGAACCATAAAGAAATTACAGAAATTGATTTAAATCCATTAATCATTACCTCTGATAATAAAATCTTTGCTGTGGATGTAAGGATTAAACTATGAACCGTAAAAAATTTATAACATCAGTTTCTGTTGCCTCTGTTGGCGCTACGGTTTTAAATCCATTATCATTTTCAAAAGCCGCATTAAAAGATGAACCTGCTATTATAAAACCACCACGATTAAAAAGTGGTGATAAACTTGCGCTTATTGCGCCTGGAAGTTATATCTCGGAAAATGAGCTTCAGGATTCAATTAAAAATCTTAAAGAGTTGGGATTTGAAGTAACATATTCAGAAAAAATACTTTTACAGAGTGGATATTTTGCCGGAACGGATGAGGATCGTGCAAAAGATTTATTGGAAAAATTTTCTGATATAAGCATAAAGGGTATTGTTTGCGCTCGCGGAGGTTATGGCTGCGCACGTATTCTTCCAATGCTGGATTATGACGTAATTAGAGTAAATCCCAAAGTTCTTATCGGTTACAGCGATATAACTGCCTTGTTATATGGATTTTATCAGAAAGCTGGTTTGATTTCTTTTCATGGACCGGTTGGAACGTCAACTTTTAATGATTATTCGGTTGATAATTTTAAAAAAGTATTAATTAATCCTGAGCGAGAGACAACTTTTTCAAACTCAAAAAGTGGTGATGATGAAAATGTTTATGGTGTTACAACTATCGTAAAAGGAAGAGGCAAGGGGAGACTTGCTGGAGGTAATTTATCAATTATGGTTTCGTTAGTCGGGACAGAATTTGATGTTGACTACTCAAACAAAATTATTTTTATTGAGGAAGTAGGTGAAGAGCCTTATCGGGTTGATAGAATGTTAACACAATTAATTCAAGCTGGAAAGTTTGAAAATGCTGCTGGAGTTATGATGGGAATTTTTAGAAAATGTGAAGTGAAAGAAGAAAGCGCGTTAACTTCAAAATCATATACTCTGATGGAGGTTTTACAAGATAGATTAGGTAATTTAAAAATCCCTGTGGTCTACGGAATGTCTTTTGGGCATGTAAAAGATAAATTTACAATTCCATTTGGTGCACTTGCAGAACTTGATGCGGAAAAACAAACATTTACCTTAATAGAAAAATCTGTTCTATAAAAATTAATAATCTCTTAATTTATCAAGATTCGCTTCTTCACCAATAGCAATAAGTTTGTTACCCTCATCAACAATTGTATCACCCTTGGGATTATAAATAAAAATTTGTTTATCCTCATTCTGAATTGCAACAATTATTGTATTAAACTCTGTTCGTAAAGGAAGCTCTGCTAACGTCTTTTTGTGCATCCTCGAACCTTTTTTGACTGTAATTTCTTCAATGTGTATATCAACCTTATTGTTTCCATAAACCACATCGATAAAATCCAATACGCCCGGTCTTAATACAATTTCAGCCATCCTGCTTCCGCCAAGTTCATATGGTTTAACCACTCTGTTTGCACCAGCTTTTATTAATTTTGATTCTGTATCTTCATCGATAGCTCTTGCAACGATAAAAAGTGATGGGCTAAGAACTCTAGCAGACAAAGTTGCAAAAACATTTTCGGGATCATTAGAAAGTACCGCAACCAGTCCTTTGGCTTTCTGAATTCCAACTCGAATTAGTGTGTCGTCATCGGCAGCATCACCTTTATCATAAACGTATCCAAAAGAATCAAGTCTTGCAAAGTTATTTGGGTTATTTTCAATAACTACGAACGGTACTTTTGCATCGGTAAGTTTATCGCAGATGTGAGAACCCATTCTTCCAAATCCACAAACTATATAATGATTTTCGAATTTTTCAATTTGTTTAATCATCCTGCGTCTCCTGATAAATTTGCTTTCAATTACATATTGAACCCCTGTGCCACCAATGTATAAAATTGTACCGAAACTCATAAAAATTAACAATACTGTAAAAAGATGTCCAGAATCTGAAAGTGGGTGAACTTCCTGAAACCCTGTAGTAGTTATGGTAATCATAGTCATATATAACGAATCCATAAAATTCCATCCCTCAATTACCATAAAGCCTATTATGCCGATTACAATCGTTGTTAGAAGTATAATAAATCCGGTGATAAGATGTCTTGCTGTATCAGTGTGGTTATTTAGAGATGCAAATTTCATATATTAAAATATAAAACAATTAAGTAATTTACTTTATAAATGTTGTGATTTAGGCACTCTACAATGCTTATAGAACTTAATATCAAGAATACTGTGAAATAATTTTAGAAGGAAATGAAAGTGAAACAAATATTCTATCTTTTTTTAGTAATTATTCTTACTCATTTTACGGGCTGTATTGTGTTCCATACTGTTTCTTATGAAGTATATGTTAACGATGATGGAACCGGAACTGCATTGGTTACAATTGAAGATATAAATAGTGATGCAGATTCAAAAGAAAGTTTGGATGAGGATGTGAAAAGTATTTTGGAGTATGGATTAAAGAGTCAGGAGTTTGTAGATGAACAAAAAGCAGACGGAAAAACAATTACCTCAAGGAACCTTTTAATTGAAAAAGAAAAATTAAATGCATTAATTCGTTATGAATTTTCCGATCTTAGTGAAGTTGAAGGAATGCAGTTTGATGATCCTTACTATTATTTAACCGTTCCTACAGATGACATTATTGTTTCTACAAATGGTCAAATAACAAAAACAAAAGACTATCAAAGAATCGTTTGGGATAAATCAATTAAGGCATTAAAATTTAAAATGTACAGTGATGATACAAGTAAAGACGGATTGAAATCTTTAGCCCCTTATTATCTGAAAGAGAATTAATGTTTGTCGAAGTTGTTTTCCCTTTACCATTTAGGAAAGCATTTACTTATTTAATTCCAAAGGATTTACAGGAATTTGCAAAAGTTGGGGTGCGTGCAGTTGCCCCTTTTGGTAAGCGTACTCTAACTGGATTTATAATAAACCTGCCGAATAAAATTTCATTAAATAAAGATGAAATAAAACCGATCACAGATATTCTAGATGATAAACCAATCTTTACAAGTAAAACCTTAAAATTTTACCAATGGCTTTCCGAGTATTATATATGCTCGCTTGGTGAAGCTTTAAAATTACTTGTTCCGCAAGGAACAGATGTAGAGACAAAAAGAAAAATTATTGTTGATAAAAATTTTATTGCGGAACTTCTCCAATCAGAAAAGAAAAATGACTCACTCAAATTTAAAATACTTTCTGAGCTAATAAAACGAGAGGAATTAAGTTTTTCTATTCTGCAAAAGCTTGTAAAGAAAAAAAATATTTATTCACAAATTCGTTCACTTCATAATCAGGGAGCTGTAACAATTGTTGATGAAGTGCAAGGCATAAAAGTTAAACCAAAAAAAGTAAAATTTGTAAAACTTTCAAAAGATGTTGCTGAAATTTATGCCAACTTTCCTGAGCTTGATCGTAAATCGCCTAAACAAGTAAAAATCTTACTTAAAATGATTGAAGCAAAAGGCACATCACTCCCTGTTGCAGAGCTTTTGCATAAAACTGATTCATCACAATCATCTTTAATTGGACTTGAGCAAAAAGGATTTGTAAGTATTTTTGAAAAAGAAGTTGATAGAAGATATAAAGAAAACTATAATGAAGTTCATAAAGAATTAATACTTACTAAACAGCAACAAGAAGTTGTAGATAAAGTAGCAGAAGCACTAACCGCCAATAAATTTATAACATTCTTATTACACGGAGTAACAGGCAGCGGCAAAACTCAGGTTTATATTGAGCTGGCAAAACAAACGCTTGCTAAAAATAAAACTGTAATGATCCTTGTCCCGGAAATTTCATTAACTCCACAAATCACATCAAGATTTTTTAACAACTTTGGTGATACAGTTACTGTAATCCACAGTAGAATGTCTGCCGGGGAAAGATACGATTCCTGGCGGCGAGTTTTAAATGATAAATCTAAAGTAGTAATTGGCGCACGATCGGCTTTATTTGCACCGTTAAATAATATCGGGTTAGTTGTGGTGGATGAAGAGCACGATGCAAGCTACAAGAGTTCAGATATGATTCCAAAGTACAACGCACGAGATGGTGCAGTTGTTCTCGGAAATATTTATAATTGTCCCGTTTTACTTGGTTCAGCCACACCATCTATTGAAAGTATGTACAACGCTAAAATCGAAAAGTACAAATTACTTTCACTTCCTAAGCGAATTGATGATGCAAAACTTCCCAAAATAACTTTTGTGAACATTACTCATGAAAAAAATAAAACTAAGTCCGAAACCGTTTTCTCTAAAATATTAATTGATAAAATAGAAGATCGATTAAAGAAAAAAGAAGGCATTATCATTTTACAAAACAGGCGAGGATTTTCAACTCAGATATTTTGCAATGATTGTGGCGAAGTTGAAATGTGTGAAAATTGCTCTGTGCCAATGACATTTCATATCAATCAAAATAAAATTCATTGTCACTACTGCGGATTGACAAAACCAGTTCCCGGTGCTTGCACACACTGTGGTTCTATAAACATAAAATATTTTGGAACCGGAACTGAACGAGTAGAAGATGAACTACAATTCTACTTTCCAAATGCAAGAATTGAAAGAATTGATTCTGATTCTATCACAAAAAAAGCATATCTGAGTAATTTACTTTTAAGCTTTGGTAAGGGCGACATCGATATTCTTGTTGGAACCCAAATGGTTTCCAAAGGATTGGATTTTGCTCGTGTAACTTTAGTTGGAGTTATATCTGCAGAAACTACTTTATGGCTTCCGGATTTTAGGGCTGACGAACGAACATTTCAATTACTTACCCAGGTGTCGGGCAGAGCAGGAAGAAGTAAAGTTGAAGGTGAAGTTATTATTCAAACTTACAATGAAAAACATTTTGTTCTGCGTAAAGTTCTGGAAAATGATTACTATGGATTTTATGAAAAAGAAAAATCAGATAGAGAAAATATGGGTTATCCACCATTTACCCGCATTGCATTGATTGAAACTAAAGATACAAGTATGGATAAAGCTCAAGGGGCAGCATATGATTTTTACAAAGAGATTATCAGATATAAAAATTATTTAAAAATTTCTGATCCAACGACTGCACAAATATTTAAATTACTTAACAACTTTCGTTATCACATTCTTATAAAAAGCGATAAAGAAAATGATCCAGGTGGAGCTATTTTAAGAAAAGCAATTTTAGAGGCTTGGGTCGAGTTTAATAAAAAATCCAGGTATAAAGATGTAAAGCTCTATTACGATGTTGATCCTCAGAGCATAGTGTAAAAAAAACTATTTAGCCCTTGGTAAAGTAAAAAAGAATGTTGACCCTGATCCGACTTCACTTTCTATCCAAATTTTCCCACCCTGTTTTTCAACCAATTCTTTACAGAGGATTAATCCAAGCCCAGTCCCACGTTCACCCGCTGTCCCAACAGTTGAGTAAGAAATATCAAGCTTAAATAGTTTGGATATTTGAGCTGTATCTATCCCAACGCCAGTATCTTTAATTTTTACAACAATGTTGTCGTCCACATTTTCAAAAGAAACCAGAATGATTCCAAATTCAGGAGTAAACTTAATTGCATTAGAGATAAGATTTCTTAAAATTGTTTCAGTGATCGGCAGATCGACATACGCAAAAAACTCAGTTTCAAATTCAAAGTTTAAAGAAATCCCCTTTTCTTTTAACTTTTGAGAATAAAGATTTTTAATATTATTTAAAACTAATGTTAATGAAATATTTTGCGGCTCAAAATTCATATTACCTGTTTGTACTCTTGACCACTCCAATAGATTTTCCATTAAAGTGAATGTACTTTTTGATGTTTTAGCAGCCTCAAAAAGAATTTCTTTTTTTTCATCTTCTTCCAAAGAATCATAATCAGTAACCATTATATCCAACAAAGTCATAATGCCGGAAAGCGGGCTGCGCAAATCGTGTGAGATGATTGAGAAAAATTTGTCTTTATTCTTTGTAGCGCTTTCAAGTTCATCATTAATTTTTTTTATATATTCTTCATTTTCTTTTTGTTTTGTAATATCAATGCAAGTCCCAATCAAACCAAGAAAATCTTTTTGATCATTAAATCTGTGGATTCCGCTAATCATCAACCATCTATATATCCCATCATTTCTTTTGAATCTAAACTGATGAGAAAATGGTGTTCGATTTTCTAGTGCTTGACTATAAATTTCCATAAATAGTTTTAAATCTTCGGGATGAATATCTTGTACCCAGTTTAAACCTAATTCATCACCAATAGTTCTTCCGGTAAAATCGCACCAAATTTGATTTACAAAATTAAATAATCCATTTACATCCGTAATCCAAATCATAACAGGGGCAGAGTTTGCTATGTTTTCAAATCTTAGCTGATTTTCTTTAATTAACTCAACTTGCATTTTTTGATTTGTGAGATCCACTAACGAAATAATAAACTGATTCTGCTGCGTTTCCGTATTTAAATAATTGTTGATTGATAGAATTGTATAAAAGGACTTACCATTTATTCTATTAAATCTGATCTCAATAGTTTGAGGTAAAGATTTTGGATCTGGATTTTTGAGAATTGATTGCAATGAGTTTTTATCCTGAATAAAAGTAAAAAAATCTTTGGATAAGCATTTTTCTTTAGTATTGCCGATAAAACTGCATGCAGCTTTGTTTAGATAAATGATTTTACCAGTTTCATCTATTATAAATGTGGCAATCGATAATTGGTCTAAAATTTCCATTAACTTAAAATTAGCTTCTGTTTAGATTGTAAATTCTTTCAACAACAATTTACAAAAACATGAGATTGTTTCTCAAATCTGCCTTTACTAGGGGCTTGTTGCTTATTGATACAAAAGATAGAACTGTTTCAACTTGAAATACTCATACGGCCTGAAATCGGGCTGAAAACGCATTTGTTACCACTAACTACCATATTTATAAAATGGCACAATTAGTGAAAATCTTAACTCGCTTTTGGGAAAAAAGTTTCATTTGTGGCGATGTGTTAAGCTTAAACTATTTCGAACAAGTTTAACAACATTTAAGAACCCAATGAAATCTTTGAATTATTTTTTCTTAATTATTACGCTTTTATTACCTCTTGGCTGCGAATCTAATGTAGATTCAATTTTGCCCGCCGAAAATTCGACAAAAGTATCTCAAGATTCACCTAAATTTCATCATGAAGTTGGACTGGATGTTTTGGATTATGATGATGTTTTTATTATCCAGAAAGAAATAGATGGAATTGTCGGTGGACACATTACTTTAGATACTGTTTTTACGGATTGGGAAGGTAATTTAGTTACTATAAATGCAGACATAACTTTTGAACCAAACTCTTTTAGCGGTACAAAAAATATAGCCATTAGTCCAGATCCATCAAGTGGATCGATTAAGTTTTCTCCTGCCATTGCATTTAATATTCCTGCAAAACTCAATCTCAATTTTTCCGGTATTAATCTTTCAAGCTTAGGATTTGATGCTAATTCAACTTCAGATTTTGTTTACCGCGCTGATGATGGTACCATTGAATTTATTCTTAAAAATGAATGTAAAATAAAGTGGAATACAAAACAAATTTATGTTAAAAACGCAGAGTTACCGCATTTCTCAAGATATATATTCGTAAGAAAAAGTTTATAAAAATTAATTTATTCTCTAACAGATAAAGGATCAACAATGAAAAAGTTCATAACAATCAACCTGATAATGATAGCGTTGCTATTTGGATGTAACCCCGATGCAAATGTTATCTCCCCGGATGATTCAGCGAACAACAAGCAGTTAAAATTAATTGAACTGCCAAGACCAGTACGTGCTCTCTCAATCGAAACCATTTATACCGAATCAAAATATATTAACGGATACAATGGTGGATATTTTAATGAACAATTTGATTATCAGGGTACTTCTGGTTTAGTTACATTAACCTCTCAGCTCAATTTTCCGTCAAATTCATTTAGCGGTGGAAAGACCATCACACAAACATTTAATACTGAAACAGCTTCTTTAGAGTTTGGACCTGCAATGCAGTTTAATATTGCTGTGAAATATACTCTAACTATCTCCGGGTTAGATTTAACTGGAATAAATTCGAATACTTTGGATTTTGTTTACGTTGCTCAAGACGGTTCAATAACGGGTGTTGTGTATGATTCTATAACTATGGATGCAGCAACTGGAACTCTTAAAGTTACAAATGCCAGATTAAATCATTTTTCTAGATATGGTTTTGTTAACTAATTAACCAAGAGATTAAAGATGCAAAACTCAGTAAATACATATGATAGTGAGATTAAAAATCTCTTGAGGGATTATTTTGCTGAAGATGATTATAAGAAATTGATTTTTGATACTAACCATTCAGCCTCAACTGATAAAGTTTCAGCGCAGATTAGTGATTTGTACAAAAAGCAATTAAATATCAAAATAGAAGATAATTGTAATCGAATGCAGATTGATAGAGCCATAACATTTGCAGAAAAAAGACTTGAATCTGATAAATATTTTGAATTTATCTTGAAACTTGGCGAAATCTGTAATGATGCAGGCAAGTATTATTTAGCTCAAGAAATCTTTAATAAAATAAACCGAAGAACTAAAAACAAAAGTTTAAAGGCAAAATCCCTTATTGGATTGGCTGATATCAGTAGCCGTAAAGCTAATTGGACTCGTAGCATCTCTTTGGTAACAGAAGCTGAATCAATCTACAAAGAAACAAACGATAAAGCTGGAATATCAAATTGCTTTAACATGTTAGGTTCCATTTCCGGTGAAATGGGTGATATTGAAAGAGCAAAAACATATTTTAATCAAAG
This sequence comes from Ignavibacteriales bacterium, assembly GCA_016709765.1. Lineage (NCBI taxonomy): Bacteria > Pseudomonadati > Ignavibacteriota > Ignavibacteria > Ignavibacteriales > Ignavibacteriales bacterium. The sequence continues at coordinate 514,865 of JADJMD010000013.1, read as the reverse complement.
TTTGTTTTTTGCCAATGAATCTGATGAAAAAGAGCTTAATGCTAAAATAGAGGCAAACCTTGGTATTGTTAACAGCATACTTGGTAATACAGATGAAGCAGTAGAGCACCTGGAAATATCATTAAACATCTATAAAGAGATAAAAGATTTAAAGAAAGTTTCGGAGTTATATCATAACATCGGAACAAATTTTTTACAGTATAATGATACTAAATCCGCTCTAGCAGCTTTTGATAAAGGAATTGATATTGCTGTCGAAAATCAATATTGGAGTTCGCTTGCACTTTTGTATTTAGCAAAGTCACAAATTCTAATTGCAAATCAAGATCTAAGAATAGCAAAGGAATTTGCAGATAAAGCATTGTCAATAAGCCACAATCTTGATGATAAGCTTACCATTGCTGATATATATCGAGTTAGAGGAATGATTGCAAAACAACTTAATGATACCCAAACAGCAAAATCCTACTTGATGATAAGCTTGCGGATTAATACCAAACAGCGCAATAGTTTAAACATTGCAGAAACTTCTGCAGAACTTGCCTCTATTTATAAAGAGGAAGGTAAACACGAATTAGGAAATAACTATTTACACCAGGCGCTTGATTATTACAGAAAAACAAACGTAAAGGATAAGATTTTAGTGATTGAAAAAATGTTAGGTTTGGAAACTGTTCAATCAAATGCAGTAGAGGTTCAAAATGAACAATAATACAGAAAAAATTATCACACACGTTAAAGATGTACTGATAAACTTTCTTTCACAGTCTGATGCTGATGAATTTATTAAGGCTGTAAAAGTTTATGCCAATTCCTTTGAAATGATTGACGCTGATATTCCAGAAATAGACCAGCGGCACATTAATTATCAATTTCCTGATGGTGTTGATGAAAGGGTTATTGTTGATAAAATAATTACGCTTTCTGAAAGACTTTTATTAAAAGATAAATACTACAGTTTATTATTAGAACTTGCTCAACTGATGATAAAGATTGGTAATCAGGCTTTTGCGTTAGAAATTTTAACTGATCTTAAAAATGCAATTGGCGCTAATGAAGATTTTAGAATTTTTAATGGTGACGCAAATTTGCTTATATCAAAAATCTATTGGACTCAAGCACAATGGGAAGACTGTGATTTTTATCTTGAAGAAGCATACTCAAGTTTTAGAAGTGTAAACTACCTTAAAGGTTTTGCAAAATGCGAAAATATGCTTGGCACCATATACGGTGAAAAAGGAGAATTCAAAAAAGCTTTAACTCATTTTGAAGCAGCTTTAGTGATCCTTAAAGAAAGTGATGATCTTTCAACACAGGCAATGATCTTAACAAACCTTGGTATTATTTACACTATTTATGGAGATTATGAAAAAGCTATCTGGAATTACAAAGATTCAATCGAAAAGTTTAAAAGTTTAAATGATAAAAGCCGTATTGCAAGAGTATATCATAACATCGGAATGCTCTACACAAGGATGGGCGAATACTATTTAGCTTTAGAACAATTTAATAGTTCTATTACTCTTTCTATTGAAAATAATTATCAATCCAACTCAGCAGTTTCTTACATTGGTAAAGCTTTCATCTATACAAAACTTAAAAACCTACCTTTAGCGGATGCATTTACCGATAAAGCGATGGAGGTTGCTTGTAAGTTGAATGACACTTTATCTATTGCAGATATTTATAGAATTAAAGGAATAATTCAATCAAACCTTAATAACTTTGAACTTTCTGAAGAGTTATTTGAGAACAGCATCAGGTTAAATGATGATTTTGAAAACAAATATAATAAAGCTGAAAGTTCTCAGGAGCTTGGAAATTTACTCAAGCAAGAACATAGAAAAGCCGAAGCTGAAGTTCATTTGAAATCTGCAGAAAAGATTTTAAAGGAATTCAAAAAAAAATAAAAAGCAGTTAGATGTACATTATTTGGAAGATAATGTTCTACATATTTAACTGTATTTTTCATGTAACTCTTTGCCTATCATAATTCATTTTGTAAAAAAATATAATATCTACTTTTTAACTATTAACAATAGTAACTTTAAAAAGTTAATTATAAATAATTAAACGCAAATGAAATCTTATTTAACTTCAACTCATAGATTAAAAACGACCTTTTATTTAACATTATTTACAATTTCATTATTGTATTTAAATGTATTTACGGCCTGCTCCCAATCATCCGAAAAGAAAAAAGAAGTAGTGGTTGTTGGCATACAATCCGATGTTGCAACCATAAGTCCGCTTTACGCTTTTGATTTGCAGGAAGGACATTTGTTAGATTTACTTTTTCTTAAACCCGCAAATGAAAACTGGAATGATTCATTGGGTATAATAGAATTTACACCAATGCTTGCAGAAAGTTGGGAGATTAATAAAGACTCAAATTTTGTTACGCTAAATATTAGAACGGATGCAAAATGGTCTGATGGTAAACCCATTACTATTGATGACATAATTTTTAGTTTTGATGTTTATTCTGATCCAAAAGTTAACAGCAGGTTATTCGGTTTGTTTGAGAATTTTTATGCGTCAGAAGATTTGCATATTGATCTTAAAAAGACATTTAGAAAAAATTCCGAAACAAGCTTAACTATTTTCTTTAAAGACTATCTAAATTTTTCTTTGTTAGATATAAATCACGCAATATTACCAGCGCATGTTTATAGTAATCTAAAAAGAGAAAATATTCAAACGGCTGAAATTAATTTTAATCCGGTTACAAGTGGTCCATTTAAACTTTATAAATGGGAAAGAGATCAAAAAATTCATTTGTGGACAGATAGCAGTTGTTATTTGTTCGATCCGAATAAAGTTCAAGAAATTATTTTTAAAATTATTCCGGATGAATACTCACTTCTCACTCAACTTAAAAGTGGTGAAATAGATTTAATAGAAGATATCAAATCTGAAAAAGTTAAAGAACTAACTGAAAACAGCAAGATCAATATCGGCTCTATCAAAGGGAGAAATTATGATTATGTTGGATGGAATCACATTGATCCCATAGCCAAATTAAATAAACAAAATAAGCCTAATAAGTTTTTTTCATCTGCAAAAACACGCAAAGCTCTTTCTCTTGCTATAAATCGAAAAGAAATATTTCAAACCGTTGTTGGCAAGTATGGTGAAATTTATGATTCACCAATTTCACCAATATTTAAATCTTATTTAGATGATTCTTTAAGAAACTTGGAATATAATCCAGTACATGCAAAAAAAATGTTAGAGGAAGAAGGTTGGAAAGATTTAAATGGCGATGGAATTCTCGAAAAAAATAGTGAGGCTTTTTCATTTAAAATGTATTCTGCTTCCGGAAATTCTAAAAGAGAATTTACAGCAACAATAATAAAAAACAACCTGAAAGAAATTGGGATTGATGCTCAATTAGTATTAGTTGAAAAAAACGAACTTGTTGATGGCTTGCTTTCTAGAAGATATGATGCCTGGATTGCCGGCTGGAGTATTGAAATACCATTAAAGTTAGATCATTACTGGAGCTCAAATCCCGACAAAGGAATGTTGAACTTTTCTAGTTTTTCTAATTATGAACTTGAAAGATTATTGAATGAAGTAAAACCATCACAGGATGAATCAGAAAAGATTCCAATCTATAAAAATGCGTGTAATATTTTTAAAGATAATGAACCAGTAACAATTCTATTTTGGTCTGATAATATTATCGCATACAACAAGCGAATAAAAAATATAAAATTTTCTCCGCTTGGTTTATTTTACAGTGCCTGGAATTGGGAAATCGAAAAGTGAAAATTATTGGAGCGGCAGTTAAACCGCTCCAATTAAATATCATCAACCGCCTGTAAAACTGCGTAGAAATGGGAAAGCCTGACCGAGGAAGAAAAAGATTAATCCACCAATAATCCATAATGTAAAAACCAGAATTATATAATTCAATATATTTTTAGATTTGAACATTTTTGCTAGGCCAATTCCTAATACAGTGTACGACCAAATACTAAATGGATCAATTTTAGCAAGTACAAAACCCAAAATGGTTGATCGCTCAACTCCTGTAAAGGCAGTTACACTAGTATCCATAAAAATTTTGCCCATCATAAAAGTTAAAATTCCAGTAATAATAATTTGAATGGCGCTGATATACATTGGCAAAGCACTTGCAACCAAGGCACTTTGATAATTTCCATCACCTTTTAAGAATAACTTTACGCATAAAAAGTATATCCCAACTATTATAAAGAAAAAGATTGAACCAAATATTACAGTGGTAACAATATTGATTACCCATCCAATTGGCCCGCGCATAAACTGCATCTGGGAATCAATTCTATCCAATGCAGAATCAAGTTGATCTTCAGGAAGAGTACCATTCTTAACCATATCTTCCATCATTTTAACTTGTTTTTGTTTAGCTTCAAAGTAAACATCGTCATTAAGCATTGCCACACTTCGGATAATTCCGGCAATTGCAAAAACAATTAGTAATGGAATAATCCAGTCTGTTGTTCTAACAGGAAAAAGAGATGTGATATGAAAGGTTTTTGTTGGTTCAGAAAACACACCAATTACTTTGTCAGAATGTGAAAGTTCCTCCATCTCGTTAGCGGGCTGTTCGGATTGAATTATTTCATCAGTTTCCATTGTTTCTCCTGAATTTATTTTGAAATGACACATAGAAAACTATTTATCATTTACGCAAAAGGCAATAAGAAAGTTGGATTTTTGATGAGAATTAAGAAACATCTTTTATTAAATTTGAATAAGAAAAAATTCATTTAATCCTTTTTACGGAAAAATCATGATACCAAAAACAATCATAGAACCTTTCAAAATAAAATCAGTTGAGCCAATAAGATTTACAACTCGTGAAGAGCGAGAAGTTTTATTAAAAGAAGCAGGTTACAACCCTTTTCTACTTCCTGCAGATGATGTGCTGATTGATTTACTTACAGACAGCGGAACTTCTGCAATGAGCGCAAAGCAGTGGGCGGGGATTATGGAAGGCGATGAATCTTACGCTGGTTCAAAAAGTTTTTATCGATTTGAAGCTGTTATAAAAAGTATTACTAATCTGAAGTACATTATTCCAACTCATCAAGGCAGAGCTGCGGAAAAAATTCTTTTCTCAATTGTTGGCGGTGCAGGAAAATATTTTCCTAACAATACACACTTTGATACAACCCGTGCAAATGTTGAGTTTAGCGGTGCAGAAGCTGTTGATTTATTAATCGAAGTTGGAAAACATCCGGAAATTCGTGCGGACTTTAAAGGAAACATGGATGTTGAAAAACTTGAAACTTTTATAAAAGAAAAGGGAGTTGAAAATATTCCGCTTTGTATGATAACAGTTACAAATAATTCAGGCGGCGGGCAACCGGTTTCTATGCAAAACATAAAAGATGTAAAAGCAGTTTGCAATAAATATGGAATTCCACTTTTTCTTGATGCGTGCAGGTTTGCTGAAAATGCTTACTTCATAAAATTGAGAGAAAAAGGATATGAAAATAAAACACCTCTTGAGATCGCACAGGAAATGTTTTCTTATGCTGATGGAGTTACGATGAGCGCAAAGAAAGATGCTCTTGTAAACATAGGTGGCTTTCTGGCAATGAATGATGAAGAACTGGCAATGAAATGCAGAAATCTTTTAATCGTTACAGAAGGATTTCCTACTTATGGTGGACTTGCAGGGCGTGATCTTGAAGCAGTTGCTCAAGGTTTATTAGAAATTGTTGATGAACACTATCTACAGTATAGAATTCGCAGTGTTGAATACCTCGGGGAAAGATTAGTATCTGCAGGTGTTCCGATCATTGAACCACCGGGTGGACACGCTATTTATATAGATGCAAAAAGATTTTTGCCGAATATTCCGGCGCACCAATTTCCCGGACAATCAATTGTCTGTGAACTTTATCTAGAGGGTGGAGTTCGAGCAGTAGAAATTGGAAGTGTTATGTTTGGTAAGTATGATAAAAATGGAAAACCCATTCCTGCTATGATGGAATTAGTTAGAATGGCAATTCCGAGAAGAGTTTACACTCAAAGTCATATCGATTATTTAATTGAAGTGATTGTTGAAGTATATAAAAACCGTGATAAACTAAAAGGTTACAAATTTACTTACGAAGCACCGCTGCTGAGACATTTTACGGCTAAGTTTGAACCGATTATTTAAGGGTATCTTTGCGAACCCGATTTCAATCGGGTGAAGCAATCTCATGGGTAATGCGAAGTTAATTTTGAGATTGCTTCTCTCGTAGACTCGCCCGCAATGACAGAAGAAAAAGAATGAAACTAAAAAGACTTTACAAACACGATAACAAAAAACAAATTTGGCGGATTCTTCCAACTACAAATAAAAAACTTGTAATTGAAGAAAGAAATGCAAAAACCAAAGAAGTTTTTTTTAATTGTTTGGAAATAGAATCAGGTAAAAAAGTATTTAAAGACTTTCAACTTGAAGAAAAAAACTGGATTGGAATTGAAGCTATATACAAAGAAATAATTTTCTTTCATGCGTATGGCAAGCCTGATATGCCTGCGCATAAGCGTATTGTTGCTTTTGATATATTTTCGAAAACAATTCTTTGGCAGAACGACAATTATGTTTTCTCGTTTGTAAATGATGACAAAGTATATTGTTATCAGCAAAGATTTGAATCACGCGTTTTTTATGCTCTAGATTATTTAACAGGCAATATTGTTAAAGATTTTGGAGATGATTTTGAAACAATCAATCAGTTAAAAGAAAAAGCTGATAATGAGTTTTATACAGAAAAATATCTTTTCCCTGAATATTTTAATCGAACAAGTTTAGAATCGGATAAACACCAAAAATATTTACAGCAAATATTATCTGATAATGTTGTTAAAGGTGATATCAGCTATTTAGTTATAAATGATATATTATTATGTAATTATCATGAGGTTTCAAAAACAAATACTTTAACTAATATTTTTAGTGCTGTTGATTTAAATAAAAATAAAATTTTACTAAATGAAACTTTGGATAAAGATTTAACTAGTTTAATGCCGGAATCGTTTTTTATAAAAGACGATTTTCTATTTTTGATTGTTGATAAAACAAAGTTGTTGGTTTATAAAATTATTTAAGAATGTCATTGCGAATCCGACAAGGTCGGAGGAAGCAATCTGTTTTGTGATAGATCACTTCGCTCCGCTCGTGATGACAAATAATTTGGAAAAATTATATGAATGTATCAACCGAAGAAAAGGACATTCTTCTAAAAGCTGCGCGCCAATCAATAAGTTCTTTGTTTGATGGCAAAGAACCTGAACAACCAGATTATAAAAAATATCCATTGCTAAAAGAAAAACTTGGTGCCTTTGTTACCCTTACAATTAATCATCAGCTAAGAGGCTGCATTGGATTTATTATCGGACGCGAACCATTATTTGATACAATAACTTTGGCATCTATCCATGCGGCTGTTAACGACCCAAGATTTGGTGCATTAAAAAAACCTGAATTAGATAAAATTAGAATCGAAATATCAATTCTTTCAGAATTCGTTCCAATTAAAAGTTATGATGAAATAATTATTGGAAAACACGGGTTATATTTAGATGAGGGCAGCGGCGGTTTATTGCTTCCACAAGTTGCAGCAGAACATCATCTTAATAGAGATGAATTTCTTTCTGCACTTTGCAACAAATCAGGTTTTTACAGTGAATTTTGGAAAGAACGAATGTTAAAAATTAAAGCCTTTACTGCTGAAATATTTTCCGAAGAAGAAAAGGAAAAGTAAAAATGAGAATCAGACATCAGCAAGTTGCAGGATATTTTTATCCTGCTGAAAAAGAAAAACTACAAAAAGAAATTTCTTCGCTATTACATTCTGCTAAACCTGCAAAAACATTTAACAATATATTTGGAATTATTTCACCTCACGCTGGATATGTTTATTCAGGAAAAACGGCAGCTTGTGCATATAACCTTTTAAAAGATAAATCTTACAAAACTGTCATTGTGATTTCTCCTAGCCATACTGAGTATTTTCCTGGAATCTCAATTTATGATGGGGATGCTTACGAAACTCCATTAGGAATCGTGGAGATCGATAAAGAAATAACTGATAAACTTGTGGAACACACCAAGTTAATTTTTAGAGGAAAGCAAGGACATAGAAAAGAACACGCGCTTGAAGTTCAAATTCCATTTCTACAATCTGTGCTGAAGGATTTTAAAATTGTGCCCATTGTAATGGGTGATCAAAGCAAATTGTTTGTGGATGAGCTTGCAGTAAAAATTTCTGAAGTGGTTGAGGATGAAATTCTTGTTGTTGCAAGTTCAGATATGTCTCATTTCCATTCCGCAAAAGAAGCGGATAAACTAGATTCAGTTGTTGAAAAAAATATTAATGAATTTAATTTTGAAAACCTTTTGATAGACTTAGATAAAAACAATTGTGAAGCTTGCGGTGGTGGACCGATAGCAGCGATGATGAAAGCAGCTTCACTAAAAGATATTAACAACTCTTTTATTCTCGATAGAAGTAATTCCGGTGATGTTACAGGGGATAAATCTGAAGTAGTTGGATATTTATCGGCGGTAATTTATTGAAAATTAAAACCCTCGTTTTTAACCTATTCCCAACCTTAACAATTAGTTAACAAACTCATAACACTCCCTTAACATTCACGTAACATTGAAACTATAGTTTTCGAGCGTCGAAGAAAACAAATTTATTTAGGAGAGAGAATGTTAAAATCAATTTACACTGGGTCAACAATTTTGAAATTAAAATTGCTATTTATGATAGTCCTTGGTTTATTGCAAACCAGTTTATTAGCTCAGCAAAACGGATCAATTACAGGAAAAATTACTGATAAAAGTAACAACGAAGAGTTAATTGGATCTAATGTCCTGATTCTTGGAACAAATCTTGGTGCTTCATCAGATATTGATGGAAACTTTGTTATTAAGGGATTAGCGCCGGGTAAATACAATGTAAAGATATCATTTATATCATATACCAGTTTAACAGTTGAAAATGTGGTCGTTGAAGAAGGTAAACCCACCAGATTAGATGTGGCTCTAGAATCTTCAGCAACAGAACTTCAAGAAGTTGTTGTTACCGCTGAAGCCCTAAAAAATACAGAAGCAAATGTACTTAAGATTCAAAAGAATTCTTCAAGCATTGTGGATGGCGTAAGCTCGGAACTAATTAAGAAAAATAATTCCTCTGACGGTGCTGATATCTTAAAAAGAATGACAGGTGTTACGATTTCGGAAGGGAAGTACGCATTTATTAGAGGCGTTGGTGATCGTTATAACAATACAATGTTAAATGGAGCTAATTTACCAAGCACGGATCCTGAAAAGAAAAGCTTTTCATATGATATTTTTCCTGCAAGTCTAGTTGAAAACATTTTAACATTTAAAACTTTTACACCTGACAAGCCTGCCGATTTTTCTGGTGGGTTAGTTCAAATAAGCACAATTGAGTTTCCTTCAAGATTTATTTTTGATCTCAGCACTTCAGGTGGATTCAATGCTAATACAACCGGAAAAACCTCGATGGGTTATAATGGTGGTAAGACAGATTTTCTTGGATATGATGACGGAACAAGAAGTTTGCCAGGTGATATTACATCAACAAAACTTGCTAGAGGAAATTTCTCAGATTCTGCTTTGACTGCGATAACCAAATCATTTAGCAATGATTGGCAGACTCAATCTAAAACAGCACCAATTAACGGTTCAATAAAATTAGATATTGGAAATAGAATAGAATTTGGAGAAGATGTTTTAGGTTATGTTGCTTCTTTAACATATTCAAATACTGACGCAACAAAAGATCTTACAAAGAATTTTTATGATTTCTCTGGCGCAAGATATAATTACAAAGGTTATAGTTATAATAATACAGTAGCATGGGGCGGGTTGCTAAATTTTAGTTACAAATTTGACAGAACTAATAAAATAAGTTTTAAAAATATTTATAATCAAAATGCTGATGATATAACTACTTTATATTCAGGTGATTATAGATATGCAGATCAATTCCGGGAAGTAACATCATTTAATTATGTCTCAAGATCTTTATTATCGAATCAATTAATAGGTCAGCATCAGTTTAGCAAGGTTTTTAGCGGATTAAATCTCGAATGGAATGTTAGTTATTCTCAATCTAAAAGAGACGAACCTGATTCCAGAAGATATTTATATTCCAGAAGTATAGAGGACCCTAGCGAGCCCCTAAGATTTCAATTAGATCAATCATTAGCTACGAGATATTATGGAAATTTAAAGGACCATAATTTCAGCGGAGATATTGATCTTAACTTACAACTTTTTGAGAATCCAGATTTACCAAAATTAAAAGTTGGATATTTATTTGATAGAAAGGATAGAGATTTTAGTGCAAGAACTTTTGGATTTAGAAATGTTCCTGGTGGAAATTTTGCACATGAGGATAGCGTACTGCAAGGTTCTGTTCAAGATATCTTTGCTCCTGAAAATATAACTAATAAATTTGTTCAAGCTATAGAGATAACTAAACCTTCTGACAGTTACACTTCTGAACAAAGAATTAATTCAGCTTATGCAATGTTTGATGCAACATTATTACAAAATTTGAAAATAGTTGCAGGTGTTAGAATAGAAAATTCAAATCAAACATTAACCTCAATTAATCTTCAGGGTGATAGCATTAATGTTGATAACACATACAATGATTTGCTTCCAGGGCTAAACCTTACTTACGCCATTAACGATTGGATAAATATAAGAGCTGCTTATAGTATTACCTTAGCAAGACCTGAATTTAGAGAGCTAGCTCCTTTTAGCTATTTCAATTTTATAGATAATGAACTTATACAGGGAAATCCCGACCTAAAAAGAACTTTAATTAATAATTATGATTTAAGATTTGAAATGTATCCCGGTGCTGGTGAGTTGGTCGCATTTAGTTTCTTTTATAAAAGATTTAGAGACCCAATTGAAGAAGTTCTTCAAGCCGCTGCAAATGAACCAATCAGATCTTTTGAGAATGCTATTGTAGCCAAAAATTATGGAATCGAGTTGGAGTTAAGAAAAACTCTGGATTTCATATCGCCAATATTTAGAAATTTTTCTTTCGTTGGAAATGGAAGTCTTATTAGTTCAAAAGTTGAATTACAAAACACAGGATTTCAAGCAGGTGATAGAGCCTTACAAGGACAGGCTCCATATATATTCAATTTTGGATTGTATTATGACAATCTTGATTTTGGATTGAACAGCTCTTTCGTGTACAATAAAGTTGGTGAAAGAATAGCTACTGTTGGTTCTAAAGACTTAGGAAATATTTTAGAAAAGCCTGTCGATCTAATCGATTTTTCAATTTCGAAAACTATCATCGATAATTTCAGTATCAAGCTAACCATTAAGGATTTATTAAATCAAGAGAGAACTTTTATTCAACAATCTCCTTTAGGAGATAGAGTTTCTGAATTAGAAAAATCCGGCAGGTTAGTAGTGATCGGGCTTTCATATAAGCTATAAAATTTTGATAAATAATTTAATCATTCAAACATAAATATATTAGGAGTACATGATGAGGAAAGTTCTTTTTCTGTTTTTTAGTTTTTTGCTTGCAGGAGGCATGTCCTTTGCACAGATAATTGTCACGGGTGATATAACAAGTAATACAACATGGACATCGAACAACACATATTTGTTGAGAGATTTAGTAAGAGTACAATCAGGAGCAACATTAACAATAGAACCGGGAACAATTATCTATGGAGAGAATTCAACACTAGGAAGTTTGATAATCAAACCAGGTGGAAAAATAATGGCAGAAGGCACAGTAAATAATCCAATAGTATTTACAAGTGAATTCAACAAACCAGGCTCACTTCAGGAACCAACATACGGAGACTGGGGAGGCATAATATTATTAGGTAATGCACCAATCAATGTGCCTGGTGGAGTAGCATCAATAGAAGGTCCAGGAGATCAATATGGTGGAACAGATCCAGAAGATAATAGCGGTGTAATGAAATATGTAAGAATAGAATATCCAGGCGTAGCATATTCATTAAACAATGAGATCAACGGATTAACATTTGGTGGAGTAGGCAGAGGCACAACAATAGATTATATACAGGTAAGTTATAGTGGAGATGATTCATATGAGTGGTTTGGCGGCACAGTAAACTGTAAGCATTTAATAGCCTACAGAGGATGGGATGATGAATTTGATACAGACTTTGGATTTAGTGGAAAACTTCAATTCTTAGTAGGATTGAGAGATCCAGAAGTAGCAGATCAATCAGGATCAAACGGATTTGAATCAGATAACGATGGATCAGGATCAACAAATTCACCAAGGACATCACCAACGTGGTGGAATGTAACATTGGTAGGACCATTGGCCACAACAACAACACCGATTAATTCATTGTTCAAAAGAGGAATGCATTTAAGAAGATCATCACAGAATAAGATAAACAATACATTAGATATGGGATGGCCATTAGGAATATTGATAGATGGCGTGAATACAACGACAGATGCACAGAACGGAGTAATGTATGTAAAGAACAGTATAGTATCAGGTAATACAGGAGCAGTGATAGACTCAGTATCATCAAATGGAACATTTAATCCAAGTTTATTCTTTAGTTCAAACAACAACCGTTCTTTTCCTACTAATGCTGAAGTTCTGTTAAGAAATCCTTTCAATTTAGAAAATCCAAATTTTCTGCCTAAACCAGGCTCACCAGTATTAACAGGAGGAGGAACACCACCTAATGATGGATTCTTTGATCCGACAGCAACATTTGTTGGTGCTTTTGGCTCTGAAGATTGGACAGCGGGTTGGGCTAAATTTATGGTCAGCGATAAGCAACAAGTAGTTGTCACAGGTGATATAACAAGTAATACAACATGGACATCGAACAACACATATTTGTTGAGAGATTTAGTAAGAGTACAATCAGGAGCGACATTAACAATAGAACCAGGAACAATTATCTATGGAGAGAATTCAACACTAGGAAGTTTGATAATCAAACCAGGTGGAAAAATAATGGCAGAAGGCACAGTAAATAATCCAATAGTATTTACAAGTGAATTCAACAAACCAGGCTCACTTCAGGAACCAACATACGGAGACTGGGGAGGCATAATATTATTAGGTAATGCACCAATCAATGTGCCTGGTGGAGTAGCATCAATAGAAGGTCCAGGAGATCAATATGGTGGAACAGATCCAGAAGATAATAGCGGTGTAATGAAATATGTAAGAATAGAATATCCAGGCGTAGCATATTCATTAAACAATGAGATCAACGGATTAACATTTGGTGGAGTAGGCAGAGGCACAACAATAGATTATATACAGGTAAGTTATAGTGGAGATGATTCATATGAGTGGTTTGGCGGCACAGTAAACTGTAAGCATTTAATAGCCTACAGAGGTTGGGATGATGAATTTGATACAGACTTTGGATTTCAAGGAAAACTTCAATTCTTAGTAGGATTGAGAGATCCAGAAGTAGCAGATCAATCGGGATCAAACGGATTTGAATCAGATAACGATGGATCAGGATCAACAAATTCACCAAGGACATCACCAACGTGGTGGAATGTAACATTGGTAGGACCATTGGCCACAACAACAACACCGATTAATTCATTGTTCAAAAGAGGAATGCATTTAAGAAGATCATCACAGAATAAGATAAACAATACATTAGATATGGGTTGGCCGTTAGGAATATTGATAGATGGAGTCAATACAACAACAGATGCACAGAACGGAGTGATGTATGTAAAGAACAGTATAGTATCTGGTAATACAGGTGCAGTGATTGACTCAGTATCATCAAACGGAACATTCAATCCAAGTTTATTCTTTAGTTCAAACAACAACCGTTCTTTTGTTACTAATGCCGAAGTTTCTTTGGTAGCACCATTCGATCTAAATAATCCAAACTTTTTACCTTTGGGAGGATCTCCTACTTTAACAGGTGCTGGAACACCACCTAATGATGGATTCTTTGATCCGACAGCAACATTTGTTGGAGCTTTTGGTTCTGAAGATTGGACATTTGGCTGGGCAAGATTTAAACCTGAAGTAACCACTGATGTTGAAGAAATTAAGATTAGCGGTACAACTCCAACTAATTATAATTTATCACAGAATTATCCAAATCCATTTAATCCTAGCACAAAGATATCATACTCTGTTATTGAGCCTACAAATGTTAAACTAACTGTATATAATATCTTGGGGCAACAAGTAGCTTTACTTGTTAATGATTTCAAATCAACAGGAACTTACCAAGTTAATTTTGATGCTTCCAGTTTATCAAGCGGAATATATATCTACAGTTTGGAGGCAGGTAATATAGTTGTATCTAAAAAAATGACTTTACTAAAATAATTTTCTCTCTCAATCCTCTCCTTCGACGAGGGACGCTGCATCTCGCGGCGTCCTTTTTTATTATTGGACAGATATTTTATAGATTTAAAGTAGTGAAAAACATTTTTCAAATATTTGCCATGATTTTTATTATAAATTCTGCGAATATATACGCGCAGGATGGTAAAAATTTCTATTCAGTAAGAGATTCAATCTCAGGCAAATCAATTTACAAACATCTTCAAGTTTTAGCGGACGATTCCTTGCAGGGAAGAGGAACTGGTAGTTTAGGTGGAGAAATCGCAGCAAATTATATCGCAGGAGAATTCACAAAGTATGGATTAGGTGAAATTCCAAATAATAATAGTTACTTCCAAAATATACCTATGCATGGAAGTTTACCACTATCTTCTTCAGAGTTAACACTTATTTCAGAAACAGATACCTCAAATTTAAAATATGCAAAAGACTATTTCCTTTACAGATCAGGACAACAAACGTTTATTCCAACTCCATTACCATTAGTTTTTGTAGGATATGGTATCATAGCTCCTGAATATGATTACAATGATTATCAAAATGTTGATGTAGAAGATAAGATAGTTGTATATATAGATGGAGAGCCGAGATCAGAAGATGAAGATTATTTTAATGGACTATCTCCAACAATTTATAGTTACTCAGAATCCAAAAGAAGAATGGCACTTTCGCGAGGTGCAGCCGGCACAATTCAAATATCATTAATTCAATATGATGATTGGGACGCTGTTGAAAAAGATTTTGACAATGAAGATGTTACTCTTGCGTATTCCGTTACGACTAATCTTAGTGTTATTATAAATCCCAAGATCGCTGATAAACTTTTTACCGGTACAGGTTTTACTTTTGCTGATATAATTAGAATGAATAAAGAAAATAGCATTAGATCATTTCCATTAAATACAAAATTAAAATTTAAGGGTGTGTTTAAAGAACGAGATTTTGTTGCAAAAAATATAATTGGATTAATAAGTGGAAGCGATACGGATTTAAAGAATTCTTATTTAATAGTTTCAGCTCATTATGATCATCTGGGTATAGGAATTCCAATAAATGGAGATTCTATTTATAATGGCGCACTTGATAATGCAATAGGAATTTCGGTTATGCTTGAAATTGCAAAAGCATTTTCTGAACTTAAGGTGAAACCTAAAAGATCTGTTCTTTTTTTTGCAACAACAGGAGAAGAAAAAGGATTGCTTGGTTCCAGTTATTATATAGATAATCCAGTAGTTCCACTCTATAAAACAATAGCAAATATTAATATAGATGGCATTGCAATGTTTAAAGATTTTCAAAGTTTAGTACCGATTGGAACTCAATATTCAAATCTTGATGTTTATCTCAATCAAACAGCGGCACGATATGGTTTATTGGTTGAGGGTATACCATCTCAATTCAGGAGCTTTGATGCCTTTAATAAATCTGATCAATTAGCATTTGCAGTTGGTGGTATTCCTTCAATATTAGTATTGGAAGGATTGACTAACAAAACGAAGAGCAAAGACCAAGTATTGAAAGCTTTTATTGATTATTATTTAGAAAGATATCACTCACCATTCGATGACTTAAAACAGGATATAGATTCAGAAGCGGCATCTAAACATGCTAAAATATTATTTGATTTATGTTTTCATCTGGCAGATCAAATTGAAACTCCTGTATGGAAAAATAGTTCCCCTTTTATAAATGCCCGTTTAAGATCATTTGCAGAAGAAAAATAGTATGATGAATTGGAAGAAAATACTGTTTGTTCTCTTTTTATTAATTTTAAGTTGTTCATATAAGCCCTTAGAAAAAAAAGAAATAAAAATTGTTGGCTCGGATACTATGTTAGAACTAACATTAAATCTTGCTGAACAATTTATGAAAGAAAACCCTGGAATATCAATAATAGTATCTGGTGGTGGAACAGCAATCGGAATTAAAGCTCTTATAAATAATGGGTCCGATATTTGTACGGCTTCACGAAACTTGAAACCGGAAGAAGCAAAAAACCTTGCTGAATACTATGGCTCATTAGGGCTAGTATTTTTAATTGCAAAAGATGCGTTAAGTATTTATTTAAATCCAAATAATCCGGTTAAAAATTTAACATTAAATCAACTTAAAGATATCTACACGGGTAAAGTAAAAAACTGGAAAGTGTTTGGAGGTAAGGATACCACAATAAATGTTGTAACCAGAAATCCAAACTCAGGAACATATCTTTATTTAAAAGATCACATCCTTGATGGTGATAATTACACTGATAATTCCATAGTTAAATCTACGACAAAAGAAGTTATAAGGTTTGTTGAGGAATCTGAAAACGCTATAGGTTACGGTGGAATGGGTTATGTGGGAAAAATAATTGACGCAGAAATTGAAGGTATCGATCCATCAGAAAATAACATTAGAAATGATACTTATCCAATCATCAGATATCTTCATTTCTTTACTTCAAAAACACCGGATGGAACAGTTAAGAAATTTATTGATTGGGTTCTTTCTCCATCAGGGCAGAATATCGTTCGCCAGTCTGGATTCATTCCATTGTGGGAAAATAAATTATGATAGCTGGTAATGATTATTTAATTAAAGCATAATATTAAGTTAATACTAGATTCTTTTTTTTATAATAAGTTTATTTAACAAATAAGGACAATTATGAAAAGGGAAGAATCATTTTTTACAAATCTGCTAAAACGGGTTCAGACAAAAGAACTTGATGGTTATGAAATGAAAGCATTCTCTGAATCTAAAAAAGAAATTGAGAATGAAAATTATAATGAATGGTCACAAGAATACGAAGTTATTTATCAATCATATTATATAGAATAATTATTTAAGCTATTTAAATATTTCTGTTACAATTAAATAAGTAATCATTGCAAATAATGCTGATAATGGAATTGTAAGAACCCAAGCCCATAAAATGTTTTTTGCCACGCCCCATCTAACAGCAGATAAACCTTTAACTGAACCAACTCCAATTATGGAACCTGTTATTGTATGTGTTGTACTAACAGGTATTCCACCCAAAGTTGCACCAATTATGGTTAAACCAGCAGCAGTTTCTGCACTGAATCCACCAAATGGTGTAAGTTTTGTTACACGCATTCCAAGTGTTTTTATAACTTTCCACCCTCCAAACAAAGTACCAAGTGCAATAACCGTATGACTCAAAATTATTACCCAGAAAGGAACATAAAAAGTTTCACCGAGAAGTTTATTCGTAAATAGAACGATTGTAATTATACCAATAGTTTTTTGTGCATCATTGGAGCCATGGCTTAAGCTATATACTGCTGCGGAAACAAGCTGAAGTTTTCTGAAATATTTATCTACTTTTCTTGGAGCCTTATCTTTTACAATCCATAATGTGGCTATTGAAAAAAGAGAAGCCATAACCATTCCAATAATAGGGGCAAGAAAAATAAATATTAATACTTTTGTATAACCTGAGATTATTATTGCAGCAATTCCGCCTTTCATTAAAGCTGCGCCCCCATAACCACCAATTATAGCATGAGAAACACTTATTGGTAATCCAAAATGTGTTGCTGTCGCGGTCAATACTACTGCACCCATTATCCCTGAAAAGATTACAAAATTATCTACGATATTTACATCAACAATTCCTTTTCCAATGGTTGTAGCTACACCCACTCCAAAAGCAAATGCTGCAATAAAGTTGAAAAACGCCGCCCAAGCAACAGCTTGTAATGGTGTTAGTACTCTGGTTGATACAATTGTTGCAATTGAGTTTGCAGCATCATTCATTCCGTTGTAAAAATCAAAAACTAAGGCTAGAACAATAATCAGTATTACTACTTCCATACGATATTCTTTATGCGTTCTTAATGAAGATTGATAAAATTACATTTGCAGTTGATTGACATCTATCGCTTGTGCGTTCAAGTAAATCTATAATCTCCTTTTTCTTGATTAGTTCAATTGCATCTTTCTCTTTTTCAAATAATTCTTTTATCGCCTGTTGATATACTCTGTCGGCTTCAACTTCAAGAACTTTAACAGCTTTTAATTCATTTACTCGTTTTACTTTTAAATCCTGAATGGCTACTCCAAGTTCTTTAACCTGCTCACGTATTATCAGAGCAAGTTTATCAGCATAGTCTATTTTTTTTTCTATATGAAAAGTTTCAACTCTAACCGTTGCGCCAAGCAGCATATCGCTTATGTCATCTAATCTTTTTATAAGAGCAAAGATATCTTCTCTATCAAAAGGGGTGATATATGTTTTATTTAATCTTTTTGTGATTTTTGCAGCTATTTCATCACATCTTACTTCAAGCGGTTTCATTTTAAGGATATGATTTTGGGTATCATCAAACCGAAATATTTTTTCGGTATGATCAGCCATTTCTTCAATGAAAGTTATCATTTCTTTAAAGTCTTCGAAATACTTTTCTTCTTTTGGGAGTAATTTTTTAAACATAATTCACCAATTGTTTTAAGAATGATAGTTACAAAAGTGTGCTTTCGACAATCCAAAACTAAGTAAACTCAGTTTATCCACCAATAATAATCTATTCAAAAAATTGCTTTGGTTTTGCTATATTCACACCTGAAATTGTACATAAAATTTAAGGTGAAATGTGAGTGATAATAAAAATAAAAAAGTTGATGCGGTTGCAAATATCGTTTCTCTAGCTAAAAGACGAGGTTTTGTATTCCAGTCCAGCGAAATTTACGGTGGATTAAACGGTTGCTGGGATTACGGCCCGCTTGGAGTTGAACTTCTTAAAAATATTAAAGAAGAATGGTGGAAGTTTATGACTTACCGCGATAATGTTGAAGGTCTTGATGCTTCAATACTTATGCACCCAAAAGTTTGGGAAGCTTCCGGCCACGTTGAAAATTTTACTGACCCGATGATTGATTGTAAACAATGTAAAGCTCGCTTTCGTTTGGATGTTCTCGGCGATTCAATCAACGAAAAGAAAAAAGATAAAGCTTTAGCAGAACTTAAAAATGATTTTAAAGATGATGCATCTGTTTTAAGCAAGATTGAAGACACAATTAAAAATCCCGGAGACGAAGATCCTTTTAATCTGCTTTTAGAAGATGATCAAGTTAGTAAAACACTTTTATCAAAACTAAATTGTCCACAATGCGGAAACGCTAACACATTTACTAATGCACGTAAATTTAATCTAATGTTTAAAACTTTTGTCGGACCAGTTGAAGATAGCGGCAGTGTTGTGTATTTGAGACCAGAAACTGCACAGGGAATTTTTGTTAACTTCTTAAATGTACAAAGTTCTGCGCGGCAGAAATTACCATTTGGAATAGCACAAATCGGAAAAGCTTTTAGAAATGAAATCAACACAAAGAATTTCCTTTTCCGTACTCGTGAGTTTGAACAAATGGAAATGCAGTTCTTCATAAACCCATCTGCTGACGAAAAATGGTATTATTATTGGAAAGAACAGCGAATAAACTGGTATAAATCCTTAGGAATGACGGAACAAAAATTGAGATTTCATGACCATGATCCTAAGAAATTAGCCCATTACGCCAAAGCGGCTACCGATATTGAATATGAATTTCCATTTGGCTGGGGAGAGATTGAAGGAATACACAACAGAACTAATTTTGATTTAAGCAGACACGAAGAATTTTCCGGTAAATCATTAAAATATTTTGATGATGAATCCAAAGAAAAATTTATTCCATTTATAATTGAAACATCCGCAGGTGCAAGCAGAAGTTTTATGGCATTTTTAGTTGATGCTTATTACGAAGAAGAAGTTAATGGCGAGACGAGATCGGTGTTAAGATTTCATCCAAAACTTGCGCCAATAAAAGCAGCAATCTTTCCTTTAGTTAATAAAGATGGAATGCCGGAAATTTCGCGTGAAATAGAAAAAGATCTGCGCAGAAACTTTAAAGTATTTTATGATGATAAAGGCGCTGTTGGCAGAAGATATAGAAGACAGGATGAAGCTGGAACTCCGTACTGTATAACTGTTGATACGCAAACAATGGAAGATAAGACTGTTACTGTTCGTGACAGAGATACAATGGTTCAGGAAAGAGTTGCAATTGATCAGCTGACTAGATATCTGAGTGATAAACTTTTAAGTTAATCCGCCGCGACGGATAAATGTTAAGTTGTAAATTTTAATTGAAGGCGATTTTAAAATCGCCTTTTTGTTTTTTAACAAATTAATACTTAAGTAAAAATTTTTACTTGTTTAAATAATTTTTCACCGCCTATTTTGACGATGGCTTGATATTTGTTTTTTTTTTTGAAGTATTTTTTGCGGAATAAAATTTGAAATGAATTAACCATAGCGGGAGATCACACAAATGCTTAAACTAAAATTAACTAATGTTTCTTT
Organism: Ignavibacteriales bacterium; assembly: GCA_016709765.1. NCBI lineage: Bacteria > Pseudomonadati > Ignavibacteriota > Ignavibacteria > Ignavibacteriales > Ignavibacteriales bacterium. Next base: position 494,110 of record JADJMD010000013.1, on the reverse strand, counting down.
ACTAAGATTCTTTTCTGAAAACAAAAAACTTAAAGTATTTTTGCCCAAGGCAATGATGCTAATACTTTTAAGTTTACCCGTTTTTATGCAACTAAGTTGCAACACAACCGAACCAGATGAACTTAAACCCGGCAACAGTAATTATCAGTGGACTCTTGACACCCTTAAACTAAAGAATGGTGACTTTTTAACTCTAACACGAATGTGGGCAAATTCTTCAAATGGTGTGTGGGCGATTGGTTTTGGTGATGTTAGTAGAAATTTAATATGGCGTTTCGATGGTAATCGCTGGATGACCGACTCAATTCCAAGGGGAATGTCACCAACAGGACTGTTTGGATTTGGAACCAATGATATATGGCTTGGTACTGCAGAAGGGGCATTCTGGCATTACAACGGAAGCACCTGGAGTGAGATAAGTAAGCATTCAATTACAGGATATGATAGGGTTGTAATAGAAAATATTTGGGGTTCAGCGTCAAATAATATTTATGCAGTTGGATTTGCAGAAAACTACGCGACTTCTAATTATAAAGCAATTTTAATGAAATATAATGGGGTTAAGTGGGCCTTTGTCCAAATACCTGATTTGAAGTTAAGTTTTACAAATATGCGTCAACAAAAGAACACGAGTCTTTATATTATAAGCGCATACAATCTTGCTGGAACAAATAACAACAACAGACTTATTATTTACAATGGAACTGATTTCACTGAAATAAATGCTGGCAATTCCTCAACTACCATTTATGATATGAACGGAGAAGTCTATATAACTATGGGTAGAAAAATTTATAAATATTTAAATAATCAACTGACATTATGGAAAGACTTATCATCCAATTTTTTTGGATATGGAATTTATGGGAAAACCGAAAAAGATTTTTTTAGTTTTGCTGACGCAGGTATATCTTATAGCAAAGATATGGTGGGGCACTATAACGGGACGGATTTTAAAATTCTACTAGAGACTAATCTGCATTTTACAGGTGCCGGGGCTTATGTTGATAATAATATTTTTGTTACTGCTTTTGACGATTCATCAAACAGCAGTGTAATAATTCATGGTAAACTAAAAGAATAAATAATAATTTTTAGGAGGTTAGAGATAACAAATTATCTAGATAAAAAGAGGAAGCAGTGCGGCAACACTGCTTCCGGGTTTTGCAAATAAACACTAGGCTACTCACCTATGGTATTTACATACCGTTTTTATTTGCAAGACAATAATAATTGTTTTGCCTAACAAAATAAATATTAAACGGAGTTTTTATGAAAAAATTATCAACTCTACTCGTAATACTAGCTTTGGCTTTAGTCTCATCATACAAAGCATTTTCTCAATCTATCTGGTTTGTAAATCCAATAAATGGGGCTGACGTATTAAGTCTGTATTCCGAATCCCAAATTGCGTTAAATTTTCAATACAACTTTCAGAGATCTTCCAATCCAAATCTGATATCCTATTATATAAAATTGTTTGCTTCCACTATAGGAACATATCAATCAAACCAAGGAAGCGGAATACCTCAATGGTTTTATTTATCCCCAGGTACTTATCAGTGGCGCCTTGAATTATATGAGGGCGATGGTATCCAGGGCTCGGTAAAAACAGCAGAACAAACTATTGCATTTAATGTAAAACATACTTTTAATGTAAAAAATAATTTTGGTTATGGGATAATAAATGTTGATGCTGTGCAAAGAAACAGTCCTTATGAAGTTAAACGATTTACTGGTAATACTGTTGTAGGTGGCGCTATAGACCAAGTATATCAAAGTATTAGTAGAGTTTGGAATGGAAGTGGAATTAATAATAGTGATTGGAGAGTACAGAAAAAACTCGGGGCATATAGCAATAGTTTAAGTCAATCCAGAGACTATACTTATGCGATTGTAAGCGATGATAACGGTGCTGCATTAATTGCTAACCTAAGAAAAATCGTTAAACCAAACTTCCAAAACAGTTTTGTTGGCATTGGCAATGGAGGGGTAATAAAAGTTAATAACACCCAGTATAACTCTCCAACCGCTCAATTTGATGTTGTAGAATTAAACCCAATTTCTGCAACTGCTCTTTGGCAAGTTATTAATGAAATTGGTTATAGTTTTCATCATTGGAGTGACAATTCTACAACCGTAACGAAAACATTTAACCCTGGAAGTACACAAACCTACACAACTTATTATACTGGCAAACCTCTTACAACAAACAGAGCTCTTCATACCGGCACAGTTTATAATCAGCCAATCGTTTTATATTGGAATGAACATCCAAATGTTAATGTAACACAGTATCAAATTTGGAGACAGGTGAAACATAATGGAGTAATGGGTGATCCTTATTTAATTGCCACTGTAAACAGGGGTACAACAAGTTATGTTGATGACGAATACAATTTAACAAGAAGCTATACAAATGATTTGTTGTACTATGATGTTAGACCTTATTACTCAACAGAGGGTACAGTTTCTGATAATAATTGGTTTGCAGTGTTTGGGGTGTTGATGCCAAAAACTTCAGATTCAACATCTGTGGCAGAAATTGAACTTGAAAATTCAATATCAAACTATCCGAATCCATTTAATCCTGAAACTAATATTAGTTTTAGCATAAAAGAAGCCGGTCACGTTAATATCAAAGTCTTTGATTTGATTGGACAGCAAGTAGCTGAATTAGTAAATGAGGAAAAGCAAGCTGGTAGTTATCAAATTAGTTTTAATGCTTCCCATTTGCCTTCAGGAATTTATATTTATACCATAAATACCGGTAGCTACACACAAACACGTAAGATGTTGTTAATGAAATAATCTACAATTTCAAATATAATTTCGTTCAATTAAGGCGATTCGAAAAATCGCCTTTTTGTTTTCACTTGTTTATCTCATCAATCATTTAAAAATTGCGTTGTAAAAATTTAAGGTAACATGAAAAAAGCATTTCTATTCATACTTCTGTTCAGTTTTTCAATTTTTGCTCAGAATTCTGATTTTGATTCCCGAGTTAACGATGGAATCAAGCAAATCTATAACATCAAGTTTACCGAAGCTGAAAAAACTTTTCGTTCTGTAATCGCGGATTATCCGCAACATCCTGCCGGAAGATTTTTTATAGCAATGATAGATTGGTGGAAAATACTTCTTGATCCGGATAATGAATCTTACGATGAAATATTTTTTCAAAAATTGGAAGATGTGATTTACCAATGTGATCAACTTTTAGACAAAAACCCAAAAGATGTTGATGCACTTTTCTTTAAAGGCGGATCAATAGGTTTTCGTGGAAGACTTCGCGCATTCCGTGAAAGCTGGATTAAAGCTGCAGATGATGGACGAGAAGCATTGCCAATTGTGGAGGAAGCTGCAGCACTAGATCCAAACAATATGGATGTACAATTAGGTTTCGGAATTTATAATTACTACGCAGATGTAATTCCGAATGAATATCCGCTTATTAAACCATTAATGATTTTTTTTCCTGATGGTGATAAACAAAAAGGAATTGAACAGTTAAAAAACACAGCGTTTAAGGGAAAGTTTGCAAAGTATGAAGCTCGCTATTTCTTAATGACGCTTTATTATCGTTATGAAAACAATGCAATTGTTGCTGATGATTATGCAAAAATGTTGAGTGATGATTTTCCCGACAATCCGGTTTTTGAAAAATGGCGTGGAAGAATTGCAGTAAGAAGAGGCGATTATTCTTTGGCGGACTCAGTTTTTAAAGATGTTCTAAATAAATCTGATAAAAAATATTTTGGTTACAGTGCCACAAATACAGTTAGAGAAGCAGCATATTATGTTGCATATAATTATAAAAACAGCGGACAATTAGATTCAGCAAAAACTTTTTTTTATAAGTGTATTACTGAATCCAAAAAGATTGATGAAGAAGGTGAGGAATCCGGTTTTCAAGTAAATGCTGTTTTATATCTTGCCCAAATGGCTGAAGTTCTAAATCAAAAAGACAAAGCGATTAAATTATATGAAGATTTATTAGAGATGCGAGATTATGGTAATTCACATTCAACAGCAGAAAACAGTTTGAAAAATCTGAATAGTAAAAAGAATTAATTTAGGAAAGCTGCAATTTAAAATTGTTAAAGCCCCTATTTTAAAAGAGGAGCTTTAAGAGATGTAAACTAATTACTTCACTTCAACAACATCATACTCGCGCATAAACTTTTCTACCAACAAAACATCTTCTTCGCTACCAATAAATATTGGCGTGCGTTGATGTAAGGATTTTGGTTGCACTTCCAACATTCTTTGTTTACCATTTGAAGCTCTTCCGCCAGCCTGCTCAACAATAAATGCCATTGGATTACATTCATACATCATTCTTAACTTTCCGTTCGGATTTCGTGAATCAGCCGGGTACATATATATGCCGCCATATAAAAGATTACGATGAATATCTGCAACCATCGAACCAATATAGCGCGAAGAGTATGGTCTATCAGTAGCTATGTCTTCATCCTGCAGCCATTTAATATATTTTTTTAGTCCCGGATGCCAGTACAGATAGTTACCTTCATTAATGCTATAAATCTTACCTTTTTTTGGAGTTCTAATATTTGGGTGAGATAAAATAAATTCTCCAAACGATGGATCAAGTGTAAAGCCATGAACACCATTGCCGGCGGTATAAACAAATATTGTACTTGAGCCATAAATAACGTAACCTGCTGCAACCTGTTTTAAGCCTTGCTGCAAACAATCTTCCATTGTTCCTGGTCCGCCTTCAGGTGAAACCCTTTTGTAAATAGAAAAAATAGTTCCGATACTTACATTAACATCTATGTTAGAAGAGCCGTCAAGTGGATCAAAAAGTAAAACGTATTTGCCAATATAAAATTCTGGTGGAATGTGAATAATATCTTCTTCTTCTTCAGAAGCCATAACGCATAGATGTCCACCGTGATCCATAGCTTTAATCATCATATCATTAGCAAAAATATCAAGCTTTTTAACACGCTCACCGTGCACATTTTCATCACCGGTAAAACCAAGAATATCAACTAATCCTGCTTTATTAACATCGAGTGAAATTACTTTTGCGGCGAGTGAAAGATCGTGAAGAAGATCAGAGAGTTCACCAGTTGCCTCTGGATATTTTCTTTCTTCTTCGTAGATGTGGCGGGCTAGGGTATTAAATTTAACTCTTTCCATTTCATCTCTCCCATCATATGGTTAGTGTTATTTGGATTTTATTAATTCCTGATCTTTATATTGTAGCTGGTACAATTTATAATAAATTCCACGCTTTGCCAACAACTCCTGATGATTTCCAATCTCTCTTATTTCGCCTTTATGAATTACAATTATTTTATCAGCATTCTGAATTGTTGATAGACGATGTGCGATTACGATTGCCGTTCTTCCAACGAGTAGTTTTTCAATTGCTGTTTGTATTAGCTGCTCTGTTTCTGTATCGATGCTTGATGTTGCTTCATCCAATATTAAGATCTTGGGATCGTAAGCCAAAGCACGAGCGAAAGAAATTAATTGTTTTTGTCCAACACTTAATGTTGCACCGCGTTCCTTAACTTCTTCATTATATTTATTTGTAAGACTATTAATAAATCTATCGGCACCAACGGTTTTAGCGGAGTGAATTATTTTTTCTATTCCTATATCTTCATTATCCATATTTATATTTGATTCGACAGTACCGGAAAATAGAAAAACATCCTGCAAAACGATGGAAATGTATTTGCGCAATTCTCTCTTATCAACTTTGCGGATGTCAATGCCATCTACTAAAATTGAGCCTTTATTGATATCATAAAATCGAGTAAGAATATTAATTAATGTAGATTTACCTGCGCCAGTATGTCCAACTATTGCAACTGTTTCGCCAGGATTAATATTAAAGTTGATGTTTTTTAGAACATAGTTTTCATCATCGTAGGCAAACCAAACATCTTTAAAGTTAATTTCACCTTTAATATTTTTTAACTCAATTGGATTATCCGGATTATTTATAAATGTTTTGTTATCCAGAAGTTTAAAAATTCTTTCAGACGAAGCCATTGAAGTTTGCATAATGTTATATTTTTCAGAAAGATCACGAATAGGTCGGAAAAACATTTCTGTAAATTGTATAAAAGCAAAAAGATCACCAATGCCAACATTCTTTTGTACAACTTCACCGCCGCCATACCATACAATTAGCGCAACTGCAATCGAGCTGAGCAATTCGACTCCAGGGAAGAAAATTGCATAATAGAATATGGATTTAATATTTGCTTGGCGATGATCTGCATTGATATTAGAAAATTTCTTTAACTCATCTTTTTCTTTTCTGAAAATTTGGACAACACTCATCCCAGTTACGTGCTCTTGCATATAAGAGTTTAATCTTGCAAGATGAAAGCGAACATCACGATAACTTTCCCTTACTTTTTTTCTGAAAAGAAAGGTTCCGTAAATCAATACAGGTAAAACGGAAAGAGTAACAAGTGAAAGCGGGATATCCATAGAGAACATAAAAACTAAAATCCAGATGATGATAAAAACATCACTGAAAACCATAACAATGCCCGATGAAAACAATTCACTTAATGATTCAACATCATTTGTAGTTCTCGTAACAATTCTACCAATTGGAGTTTTATCAAAATATTTTAATGCAAGTTTTTGTGTGTGCTCAAATATTTGTGTGCGTATATCATAAAGAGTTTTCTGTCCTAGATATTGTGTATAGTAAGTTAAAAAGTATTGCACAACAGCTTGAAGTATGAGTGAAGTAAAAAGTAAAACAGCAATTATCATCAAACCATGATAGTTTGAGTGAACAATGTAATCATCAATTGCTACTTTAGTAAGATAAGGACGAAGCGGGCCAAGAGCAGCAACAAAAACATTCAGCAAGATTGCAATGATAACATACTTTTTATAAGGCTTAATGTAAGTAAGTAGCCTTTTCATCAACTTAGAATCGTACGCTTTCCCTAATATTTCGTCGTCTTGTTTGTTGTCAGTCATTAATTCAATTCTTCAAGTTCTTTTTCTAATAATTGCTTGAAATATAATTCAGCATAAAGTCCATTTAATGAAACTAATTGATCATGGGTACCTTGTTCTGCAATTCTTCCATTTTCGAGGACGACTATTTTATCAGCATCTTTAACAGTAGAAATTCTGTGACTGATAATAATACTTGTCCTGTCTTCCATAAACTCTTTTAGGTTCTTTAAGATTTCTTCTTCTGTATGCGTATCAACCGCAGAAAACGAATCATCAAGTATTAATATTTTAGGATTTGTAGCCAATGCACGTGCAAGTGAGGCTCTTTGTTTTTGTCCACCTGAAAATGTTATTCCTCTTTCACCAACAATTGTTTCGTATCCCATTGGAAAAGACTTTACGTCTTTATCAAAATTTGCAATGCGAGAAACTTCTTCCACTCTTAGTTTATCAGTTTCGCGTAATCCATAGGATAGGTTTCCATAAACAGAATCAGAAAACAAAAATGATTCCTGTTGAACTACTGCAACATTTGTTCTTAATACATCAAGTGGAATATCTTTTACGTCTTTACCATCAATAAATATTTCACCTGATGTAACATCATATAATCTTGGAATTAAATTTATCAAACTTGTTTTACCAGAACCTGTATGACCAACTATAGCTAAAGTTGAACCAACTGGAATTTTAAGGTTAATTTCTTTAAGAACTTCCGGCAATGAATCTGAGTATTTGAATGAAATATTTCTAAGTTCAATTTCACCTTTTAATTCCTTAATAGTTAAATCAGTTGATGATGAATCCTCTATTTCATAAGGCTCATTAAGGATTTTATTCAATCGTTTCATACTAGCTTCTGCTTGCTGAATAATATTCATTACCCAACCAAAAGCTATAACAGGCCAGATTAGAATTGATAGGTACATAACAAATGCTGCCATCTCACCAAGATTCATTTCACCATTGATAACCTTTGTTCCACCAAGCCAAATTACAACTATAATTGATATACCGGTTATGATAGTAAGAATTGGCATAATAAGAGATTGGATGCGAACCAGATTCATATTTTTACGCAGAAATTCCTGGCTCAGTTCATTCCATCTTTTTATTTCATTTGCTTCGCGCACGTAGGATTTAATAACACGTATTCCTGAAAAATTTTCTTGTGCCCGTGTTGTAAGCTGGGAAAAGTTTTCCTGAATCTTTGTGTATTTCTCGTGTATAAGTTTTCCTACTCTATAAACGCCATAAGACAAAATTGGAAGTGGAATTAAAGCATAGACAGTCAGAGGAAAATTAATTGAGATCATTATTACGACTACAATTATTAATCTAATTGAGGTATCAATTGAATACATAACAGCAGGACCTACAAATCCACGCACAGCATTAATATCATTAGTTGCATGAGACATAATATTGCCAGTTGAGTTATTCTGGAAATATCTTAAGGGAAGTTTTTGAATGTGCTGCCAAAAATCTCCTCGCAAATCATATTCAATTTCTCTGGATACCACGATAATTGATTGTCTGATTAAGTATCTGAATATACCGGCAATGATGGAAGTCCCGACAATTAAAAGCGCATATTTTGTAAGTATGGGTGAAGTTGCATTTTTTTGAATTTCGTTAATTGAATTCTTGAGCAATATTGGAAGATAAACCGTCATTGAATTTGAGATAAGAATGAATAGCATTCCCCAAAACAATTTGGTTTTATACTTAATAAAATATTTTTTAAGCGTTAAAAGGTTCTTCATTCAGATAGAAATAGTATAAGAATTTGAATTAGTGCAAGATAGATTTTTTATTGCTCAATGGCATCGCGAATATAAAAACCCCGAAGCTATTTCGGGGTGATTTAAGTCTCAAATAATAATTACTTTAATTGTCATTTCGACCAAAGGGAGAAATCTGAAAGTACTTTTTATTTAGATTTCTCACCGACTAAAGTCGGATTCGAAATGACCACATAACTTAATCAATAATGTTAAATCCCGTGTATTTATGCAGAGCTTTTGGAACAACAATTTTTCCTTCAGGAGTTTGATAAGTTTCTAGCAAAGAAACCATCAATCTGCTTGTTGCTAAGCCGCTGCCATTTAGTGTATGAATGAATTCCGGTTTTTTAGTTTGCTCATTTCTAAAACGAATATTTGCTCTGCGACCCTGGAAATCTTCAAAATTACTACAGGATGAGGCTTCCAGCCATTTATTTTCTGCTGGTGACCATGTTTCAATATCATAACACTTTGCTGCAGAAAAACTTAAATCACCGGAACATAACATTAAAATTCTGTATGGAATATTTAATGCCTGTAAAATATCTTCAGCATCTTTAACAAGTAATTCAAGTTCATCGTAAGACGTTTCAGGTTTTACAAACTTTACCATCTCAACTTTATTGAACTGATGAACTCGTAAAAATCCTTTTGAGTCTTTTCCATATGATCCGGCTTCTCTTCTAAAACAAGCCGAATAACCAACATATTTTATAGGTAATTCTTTTTCATTAAGAATTTCATCACGATGGATATTTGTAATAGGTACTTCTGCTGTGGGAATCGCATACAAACCATCTTTTTCTATTGTGTACATATCTTCTTCCATCTTAGGAAGCTGGCCTGTACCGCGTAACGATTCTTTATTTACAAGAAATGGTGGGAAAATTTCTGAGTAGTTATGATTCTGTAAATGATAATCTAGCATAAAGTTGATAAGTGAACGTTCTAGTGTTGCGCCTTTACCTTTGTATAAAGGAAAACCTGAGCCGCTGATTTTTGCACCACGTTCAAAATCAAGTATGTTAAGTTTTTTACCAAGTTCAACGTGATCCATTGGTTTAAATTCATTTTCAAATTTAAATCCGTCTGGCAACCATCGTCTAACTTCAACATTTTCTTCAGCAGATTTTCCAACCGGAACTGATGAATGCGGAAGATTTGGAATTAATCTTAATATTATATCCATTTCATCTTCAATAGTTCTAAGTTTCGTATCGTATTCAGTAATTTCATCACCAACGCGTTTCATCTCTGCAATAATTTCGGTTGCATCCTGTCTGGATTTTTTCATTTGTCCCACTTGCTGTGAAACAGAATTTCGTTTTGCTTTTAATTCATCAGCATGCGCTATAATATCTCTACGTTGTTTGTCAAGTTCAAGAAGCTCATCAATCCTGTTCTTCTCATTCTTGTTTGCGATCCCTTGTTTTACTTTTTCAGGATTTTCACGAATAAGTTTTATATCTAACATTTAAGTCCCTAATTACTTTACTACTATGTTATAAATTTTATTTTTTACAAATATTTCTTTAACGATTGTTTTGCCCTCAGTAAACTTATTTACTTTTTCATCAGCAAAAACAAACCGCTTTACTGTATCCTGTTCACTGTTCATAGGAACTGGAATAGTTGCGCGTAATTTCCCATTAACCTGAACAGCAATATTTACAGTATCTTCAATCAAAGCTTCATTGTCAATCTCAAACACAACAGGATTCTGGAAGATTGATTTTTCATTACCAATTATCTGCCAGCATTCCTCACCAAGATGCGGTGCAACTGGAGCCAACATCGAAGCAAATCTTTGCAAAACATAACTCTGAATTTCTTTACTGCAACTTTCTAAAACTTTAAGCTCGTTTATCAACTCCATTAGTGAAGCGATCGCAGTATTAAATCTGAAATGCTCAATTTCTTCACTAAACTTTTTTAAAGTCTGATTTAATTTGCGGTAAACTTTTTTCTCATCATCAGATAAAGAAGTAATATCATACTTGTCTTTTGCAGAGGCATGTTTGATAATATCATTATACTGATTAAATAATTCATAACTACGGATCACAAAACGCTCCACGCCGGAAATTCCCTTATCACTCCAATCACCGCCTTGATCGTAAGGACCCATAAACATAAGATACATTCTCAGAACATCAGTTCCATATTTGGAAGTAAACTCATTGGGATTAACGACATTACCGAGATTCTTAGACATCTTCTTGCCGTCTTTTGTTATAACACCTTGATGTACAAGTTTTGAAAATGGTTCATCGCTGCTAACTAAACCAATATCCCGTAAAAACTTGTGAAAGAATCTTGCATAAATCAAATGACCTCTTAAATGTTCTTTTCCCCCAACATACATATCAACTGGAGTCCAATTTTTTGCTAGTTCTATATTAAACGCAGATGAAGAAATTTTGGGATCCAGATAACGAAGATAATACCATGAAGAATCTACAAATGTATCCATTGTATCGGCGTCGCGTTTTGCATCAGATCCGCACTTTGGACATTTTACATTTATAAACTCTGCATTCCTAGAAAGAGGAGATCCACTGCCAAGTGTAAAATCAACATTATAAGGAAGAATAACCGGTAATTCATTAATATCAACAGGAACTTCGCCGCAATCTGGACAATGAATAATCGGAATCGGGGTTCCCCAATACCGTTGACGGGAAATAGACCAATCTCGTATACGATAATTGATTTTTCCCTTACCAAAATTATTTTCTTCAAGATGCTTGATAACTTTTGTTATTCCTTCATCAGAACGAATACCATTAAATTGTGCGGAATTTACCATCGTGCCAACTTCAGTAAAAGCAGATTTTACTTCATCGTTTTCATTTGTTCCATCTTGCAAAATTACTTTTCGGATTGGAAGACTAAATTTAGTGGCAAATTCAAAATCTCTTTCATCGTGTGCAGGAACAGCCATAACACAGCCGGTCCCATAAGTGATAAGAGCATAATCAGCAATCCAGACAGGAATTTTTTCACCATTAACAGGATTTATTGCATAAGCTCCTGTCGGAACTCCGGTTTTTTCCTTTACAGTTGATGTTCGTTCAATCTCGGTTAGTTTTTTTGTCGATTCACGGTAATCATCAACACCAGCTTTAAATTCTGGTTTGGTTATTTTATCAACAAGAGGATGTTCCGGTGCAAGTACAACATAAGTAACTCCGAATAAGGTATCAGGACGCGTTGTGAAAACTTTTATTTCCAATTCTTCAGTGTTTTCATTTCGACCGGAGGGAGAAATCTGATTACTAATATTAGTAGAAGATTTCTCAGTCGAAGACTCCTTCGAAATGACTTCAGAAACTACTTTAAATGTAACTTCTGCACCTTCACTTCTACCAATCCAGTTTTTCTGAACTAAAATAGATTCATCCAGCCAATCTAATTTGTTGAGCCCATCAAGAAGTTCTTCAGCATAATCAGTAACCTTTAAAAACCATTGCAAAAGATTTTTCTGAACGACTTGTGTACCGCATCTATCACATTTACCATCAACAACATATTCATTAGCAAGAACCGTCTGGTCTTTAGGGCACCAGTTTACAGGGGCAAATTTTCTATACGCTATTCCCCGCTTATACATTTCAAGAAATATCCATTGATTCCATTTGTAATACTCAGGCGCACATGTCATCAATTCCGCATCCCAATCATACATACAACCCATACTCTTAAGCTGTACACGGATGTCCTCAATATTTTTAAGAGTACTATCCAGCGGATGAATTCCGGTTTTAATAGCATAATTTTCGGCAGGTAAACCAAAAGCGTCATAGCCGATTGGTTCAAAGACACTGTAGCCCTGGAGTTTTTTAAAACGTGCCCAGCTATCAGTCGGTCCGTAGTTAAACCAATGACCGATATGAAGCTTTGCACCTGAAGGATAAATAAACATTACAAGCGTGTAAAGTTTCTTGTCCGTTTTTGATAAATCAGTTTTGTAAGTTTTATTATCTTCCCAAAACTTTTGCCACTTGGATTCTATTTCCGTAAAAGGATAACGCATTTTTTATATTATAATTGTTGAAAATTGAAGCCAAATTTAGACAATTGATAAGGGATTTCAAATTGAGTTAAATGGAGATAATTCAAGAATTAAATGTCAGATTCGCAATGTAATTTTCTTCGCTGATAAAAATAGAAGTAAATTTGAAAAGTAAATTTTTATCAAATAAGGTATGTAAATGCAAAAACCAGAAATAAAAGAATTCTTAAAACACATTCAGTTATTCAAAGAATTAAATGATTCGCAACTTGATGCTGTGTGTAACAAAGTAATAATTGAAAATTATTCAGCAAACAGTTTCCTCTTCAGTGAAAATAATATCCGAAAAAATCTTTTTTTGATTTATGATGGTAAAGTGGAATTATTCAAGCGAACTCCATATGGCGGAGAACAGAGATTATCAGTCTTTAGCAAATACGATTTTCTTGGTGAAGGCGCAATAATGGATGATTCGCCGCACTCAACATCTGCACGAGCAAAGATTGATTCAAGAGTTTTAATACTTACCCGCGATAGTTTTAAAGAACTAATGAAAGAGCAAAATGAAACGGCTCTTGCAATTCTTTCAAGTATTGGAAGAGTTATTTCACGAAGAATGAGTGCTGCAAATACTCGTGTTATAAATGTTGCTGCGCAATATCAGTCTGGCAGAACCAGAAGCGAACACGATTTACTTGGTGATAGAGAAGTGCCTCACGAATATTATTACGGTGTACAAACTTTGCGCGCATTAGAAAATTTTAACATAAGCGGAGTTACACTAAATTTTTATCCGGTTTTGATTGAAGCTCTTGCAATGGTTAAAAAAGCTGCTGCTTTGGCTAATAATGAACTTGGACTTTTATCAAAACCAATTACCGGTGCAATTGTGGAAGCTTGCGATGAAATAATTAATGGAAAACTACATTCACATTTTGTTGTAGATATGATTCAGGGCGGCGCGGGAACATCCACAAATATGAACGCTAATGAAGTGATTGCGAATCGTGCTCTTGAAATTTTAGGATTAGAAAAAGGTGATTATCAATATTGTCATCCAAATAATCATGTAAATTTATCTCAATCCACTAACGATGCTTATCCAACTTCTGTTAAAATTGCACTTATCAATTCAAATAAAAAATTAACAGAAGTACTTCAGGAATTAGTTCAGTCATTTAGAAACAAAGCAAAAGAATTTTCTCATATAATTAAGATGGGAAGGACACAGTTGCAGGATGCAGTTCCTATGACACTTGGACAGGAGTTTGAAGCTTATGCTGTAATGTTGAATGAAGAAGTTCAGCGGCTTGAGCAAAATGTAAAATTATTTTTAGAAGTAAACATGGGTGCAACTGCAATTGGTACTGGAATTAATTCACATCCTGATTATTCTGAAACAGTTATAAATCATTTAGGCGATGTTACGGGCTTAAGTATTATGCTGGCAGGTAATCTTGTTGAAGCCACACAAGACACGGGCGCATTTATAATGTACTCATCTGCGGTTAAAAGATTAGCGGTTAAACTCTCAAAAATATGTAATGATTTGCGATTGCTTTCCTCGGGACCTCGAACCGGTATAAATGAAATTAATCTTCCTCCAATGCAGCCTGGTTCATCTATAATGCCAGGAAAAGTAAATCCTGTTATTCCCGAAGTTGTAAATCAAATTGCTTTTAAGGTTATTGGGAATGATCTAGTAGTAACAATGGCGGCTGAAGGTGGTCAGCTTGAACTAAATGTTTTTGAACCAGTAATTGTACAAAGTTTGTTTGAATCGATTGAAATGTTAAAAAATGGAATGATGACTTTAAAAGAAAAATGTATTGATGGAATAACAGCCAATGAAGATCGTTGCAGAGTACTTGTTGAGAAAAGTATTGGAATTGTTACCGCGTTAAATCCTGCATTAGGATATGAAACCTGCACAAAACTAGCTAAAGAAGCACTTGATACTAATCGAGGAGTTTATGAGTTAGTACTTGAGAAAAAACTTCTATCCAAAACTGAGTTGGATGATTTATTGAAACCCGAGAATATGATTAAACCGAGATAGATTCTGTGGGAGTCATTGCGAGTCCCGAAGGGATGAAACAATCTGATATGTTTGGAGGATTGCTTTCTCGAAGACTCCTCGCAATGACAATTCTTGAGAATACTCTATATGAACTTAAGTTCTGGTAAATTAAAAATTATGAAAACTCCATTTCAATCAATTCTTTTGCTTTGTTAAAATCAGGGCCATCAATCCAATTAATTGCCACTCCCTCTTTTTCCATTTTTCTAAACCAGGTCAGTTGTCTTTTTGCAAAGGCGTGTATTGCGGAATTTAATTTTTGGAACATATCATTTTTATTTAACTCGCCTTTAAGATATTGTGCAATAAACTTGTACTCTAATCCTAAGAAAATCATCTTATCATAACTTACACCGGAATCCATTAATAATTTTACTTCATCAATCATTCCTTCTTCATCAAGTCGCCTTTTAAGTCTTGCGGTAATTCTCTTTTTAATTTCATCACGGGGAAGATTTACACCGATTGTTAATGAATTTATTTTTAGCTGTTCAATTTTATTCTGGTGCGATTTACTAACTGCAATTGCCTTTATGATTCGATCTCTATCAGTTAAATCGGTTGTGTTGTGCATCTCAAGATTTAATTTAAGAAGTAATTCTCTAAGCTCATCATCAGAAAATGATGAAAACTTATTAAACTCATTTTCAAAATCTGCTTTATTGAGATTATAATTTTGCAGCACTGAACTTAAATACAGGCCCGTACCGCCAACAAGAAAGGGAAGGTGATGATTATTTTTAATTGCGTGAAATGATTTATAAAAAAGTTGTTGAAATGTATACAGATTAAATTCATTCTCTGGATCGATAACATCAATCAAATGGTGGGGGATTGTTTTGTCATTAATATTGTATTCAGTTAAATCTTTCCCTGTTCCAATGTTCATTCCTCGATAAACTTGACGTGAATCTGCAGAAATTATTTCCCCATTAAAATTTGTAGCAAGTTCAACAGCAAGTTTTGTTTTACCGGTTGCCGTGCATCCTAGAATGGTAATTAAATCATATTTCATTCTTAAGTTTAAAACAAAATTGGAATAGAAACCAAATAAGTTGTACCTGTATCTGAAGACTCTAATTTTATAGACCCATTCATAGACTCAATTATAAATTTTGATATTGCCAGACTTAATCCAAGATTTTCATTTGTACTGCCCGTAAATCCTGGATCAAAAACTTTTTCTAAATCATTAGGCGCTATTTTATTTCCATCTTTAATACTTAAAACAATGTTGGAATTTTCAATTTGGCTGCTAAAGTACAAATTGCCTCCACTTTTCATCATATCACATGCAAATCTTGAAACATAATAACACGCCACATAAAATTTTCTTTTATCAATTTTTACCCTCACATCTTCCGCAAGTTTTTTAAACAACTTTACATTTCTCGATTCAACATAATCAGAAAGTAAAGTTAAATTATGATCCATTACTTCGTTAAAATTTACTACCTCTAATTTTATCTTTTTGTTTTTTTCAGTAAAATCGATTGACGATTGTACCAAATCAATTACAGAATTAGCTTGGGCTGAAAGTAATCCAATTACTTTTTTAACTTCTTCTGGTAAATCAAATCTTGAAAGAAGAGATGAATAGTGTTTTATAGTTAGCAGTGGAGCTTTTACATCCTGCATTATAAAATTTGCACTTTGACCAAGTTCCGATTTACTGCCCACATTACTTTGCGAACCTAAATATAAACTCTGCTGCAAAACCTTTGAAGTAAGAACAGCGTACTCTTTAATTTTTCTTTCCTCCTCTTTAGTAAACATAGTTTCGTTTGATCCTATTTGCGCAATGCCGAGTATATTTTTTTTATCATCAACAAAGGGAATAACAATCAAAGATTCGCCTGTAAAATCATTTGGGCGATCAACATCCTGATTGTAATTTATATCATTCAGAAACGAAACTGCGAATCTTACTTCTTTTTCTTTTGCTGCTAAACCTGTTATGCCATCCTTAATTGATCTCTTTACTTTGTAAATTGATTCATTAGTTTGATAAATTTCCTCGAGCATTTGTGAATCCTGTGAGAAAAGATAGATGGCGCCAATATGCGAATCTGTTTTTAATAAAAGATAATCTAAAATTTCCTTACAAATTTTATTAATATCAGCAGATGGTTGTGGTGGAGATGGAGATTTATAACCATCAGACTCCAGCCCGAATTGATTTTCAAAATTTTGAGTGGGATTAGAAAATGACAACCCTTTTTCATTTGTTTTTGATTTAGAGGTAACCGAGGATTGTGATTTATTAACACCAACCTCTTCCAAAGTTCCCTCTGTAATTATCCAGTTTGTCAGATCATCTGGATCACCAATCAAATTTTTCTTTAAAGATTTATTATCACTCTCTAAATATTTTTTCTGGATAAATGCATCAAGATCAGGTTCCTGTTCATAATGTTTAATTTTAATTTTATCAAGATCAATTGATGTTTGATATTTGGGTTTTACATCGACAAGATTATTAATCTCAACTTGTACGGGTTCCGATTTTAATTCAGGTTCAATTTTTGGGATGATTGGTTCAGAAGGGATCGGCTCCGGAGTTGTTTTTAAAACTGGAGTGTTAATTACTTCATTCTTTTTATCACTTAATAAATTTCCATTAAATGATGCAGACTCTGTTTGAAGTTTGCTAAATAAGTTTGCATCAATTTTATAAATCAAACAATCACTGTTGGCTAAAGCAGATGAACTTCTTTGCTCATTTTGCAGCACTTCGGTTTCACCAAAAAATTCATTTGGTGATTTGAAGAAAAGACGCTTTAAGGAATTTAATTTTATTTTTATTTCACCATTAATTATCAGGTAAACAAAATCAGAAGGCTGGCCTGATGAATAAATTATGTCGCCTTCTTTAAATTCTAAAAAGTTTTTAGCATCAAATGGAATATTTAAGGTTGTAAAATCTAATCCTTTGAACAGATCATTTGATTTGATTAGCTCAATTGTTTTATTAGAACTCATTTTTAAAATCCAAAATAATTGATAAATGAATGAATTTCATCAAATATTGTGCAACAAATAAACCTTAAAAAACAGTCATTTTTTTAAATATTTACCTATCTAAAATATATTTGGTATTTTTGTCCACTTAAAGAATCCACATTTTACATAGAGCATCTTACAGAATGGAAGAATCAAATTTAGTAGAACTTGCAAAATCGGGAGATAGACAGGCCCTTGCCCAGTTAGTTAAAAATAACGAGCAAACTGTTTATAATTTTTCATATAAAATTTGCAGGGATAGAGACAAAGCTGAACATATAATGCAGGAGACTTTTTTTAGCATGATAAAAAGCCTGCATCAATTTGATGGAAACTCCAAAATATCTACCTGGTTATACAGGATAGTTTCTAATCATTGTTTAATGCTTGCTAGAAAAGATAAATCAAGAACTTTTGTTTCGATTGATAATGATGATGATTTGTATGAAGACAAGTACACTGCAGATTGGTCTAATATTCCAAATCAGGATATTGAAAACACAGAGTTGAAAAAAATATTGGATGATTCAATTGATAAACTAAGTCCGGAGTACAGAATTGTTTTTTTACTTCGTGATGTTGAAGGATTATCTACAGAAGAAACTGCTGAGATGACTGAATTATCAGTGCCTGCAGTAAAATCAAGATTACACAGAGCAAGAGCATTTTTAAGAAAAGAATTAAACGAGGCATTTAGCCGATGAGTGAACAAAAACCAAAATGCAAAGATGTTATGCAACACATCTGTGAAAGTTTAGGTGAAGAGCTTAACTCTGACAAATGCGTTGCGATCAAAAATCATCTGGATAATTGCACCGACTGCAAAAGTTACTTTAAAACTGTAGAGCTTACTATTGATTATTATAAAAAATATAATGAAGAAATTCCAAAAGAAGCACACTCACGTTTGATGAATTTTTTAGACCTAAGTGATTGCGATTAATTTTTAGAAATCAATAGACGAAAAACAAAAAAATAAAATTAGAAGGAAAACACAATGCCGATATTTGAATATAAATGTAAACAATGCAACTCAAAATTTGAAGTATTACATAAATCATCATTGAATCAAGAAGAAGTTAGCTGCCCAAGCTGTAATTCAAAAGAAAATCAAAAATTATTATCTACTTTTAGCGCATCAGGATTTTCAACAAATAGTTCAAGTTGTGAATCCGGTAGTTGTGGAACTCAACCATCCTACAGCGGCGGATGTGCTTCGGGAATGTGTGGATTAAATTAAAGGAAAGTAAATGAATCGATTAAAATATTTTGTAATTCTCACGGTTGTTTTTATGTCTGCATTAGGCTGCGCACAGCAAAATTCATCCAACTCTTATACAATGGAACAGTTTAAAGCTAAATTAAAAAATGATAAAGAATTAATTGTGCTGGATGTTAGAACTCCACAGGAATTAGCCGGTCTGTTGGGCAAAATAGAAAATGCAATTAATATTCCCGTTCAGGAATTAGAATCCAGAATTGCAGAACTTGAAAAATATAAGGACAAGGAAATTGCTGTAATCTGCAGGACACAGAATAGATCCTCTGTCGCGGCAACATTTCTTAGTAAAAACGGCTATAACGTAAAATATGTCCTTGGTGGTATGACTGCCTATAGTCAGAAATAAGCATCAGTGTAAAATCCAAATCCGAGTAATTTTAAGTAAAATAGTTTTTAGCAAAAACATTTTGTTCAATTTATCTTTGTGTAAGAATTAAACACCCATTTCACAAAAAAGCATAATGATAATATGTAAATTGGCTCATTTCTGTAAACACCCCTAGGCCTAATTTAATTAGGTCTTGACATCAATTCTCCTAAATCAATCAGAAATAAATACAACTCAATTTTTTGCAATTGAACATTTATGAAATACAACTTTATTACAGAAATTATAGTTTTGACATTACATCCAGTGAAACATATATTTGGCACAGAAGATTTTAATAAACTATTAATTAAAGTATAATTAGGACAAGGTATAGAATAATTTTTACTCTATTCTTATACAATTCAAACATGATCTACAATTTTACCTCCCGGAGGGATATATGAAGTTTCGAATACAGTATCTGTCTGTATTTCTTCTTTCACTTTTTCTTGCCACAACTACTTTTGGTCAAAGCGGCAAAATTGCAGGAAAAGTATTAGATGGAAATACGGGCGAAGCTCTTCCATTTGTTAATGTTTTGGTTGAAGGCACAACACTAGGTGCGGCCACTGATATAGATGGATATTATTCCATCATCGGATTGAGACCGGGCAATTACAATATTAGGGCTTCTGCAATTGGTTATAATTCACAAACAGTTCAAGGCGCTCGCGTTTCCATAGATTTAACTACTGAAGTTAATTTTGAATTAATGGAAACTAGCATTGAATTAAAAGGGGAAGTAATTGTTATTGCAACAAGACCTTTGATAACAAAAGATCTTACCTCATCCACTTCCATAATCGGTGCCGATGATATTTCAGTTCTACCAGTAACTGAATTTCAGGAAGTTCTGCAGCTAAAAGCAGGAATTGTTGGAGGCAATGTTAGAGGCGGCAGAAGTGGTGAAGTTGTATACGCAATTGATGGCGTGCCCGTAACGGACGTTTACGATGGTTCAACTGTTGTCGATGTTTCTACAAGTTCAATTCAAGAATTGCAATTTGTTAGTGGTGCTTTTAATGCAGAATATGGCAAAGCACTTTCAGGATATGTAAACATTGCAACTAAAGATGGTGATAATAAATTTCAAGGATCATTTACAAGCTATATTGGTGATTATGTAAGCAACAGAACGAATATTTTTAGAGATATTGATAACGTTAATCCTTTTTCAATTAGAAACTTTGAAGGTAATATCAGCGGTCCAATTATTCCAAACTCGATGTTCTTTTATGCAAATGTAAGATATATTTATTTTGGTGGATGGATAAACGGACAGAGAAATTATAATCCATGGAATATTACTATTAACCAAGGTGCTACTGAACCAATAGAATCAAGATACATTTTAAATGCAAACCCTGCTGGCAAGGGTGATGGCGAAATTGTTCCTATGAATTGGAACGAAAAAGTTTACGGACAGGGAAAATTAACATACAGACCATTTTCCGGTGTAAAAGTAAATTATAACTTTCTTTATGATAATGTTGAATACAGAGATTTTGATCAGTCATTCTCATTCAATCCTGATGGCGATTTTAAAAGATTTAGAGTAGGACAAACAAACATTTTAGGTCTAACTCATACTCTTTCACCCTCAACATTTTATCAAGCAAACTTTTCTTACTTCTTTAAACAGTACAAGCAATATGTTTATGAAAATCCGAATGATACTCTTTGGACACACGATAGATTGCTCGGACAACAACCGACTGAGGTTCCAAGTTTTAAAACCGGTGGAACCCAAAATCAACAATTTAAAAGGATTACAAATTCCTACGGATTTAAGTTAGATTTTACTTCGCAGGTTGATAAAATTAACATGGTTAAGTTTGGTATTGAAGTCAATCAACATCATTTGGGATTTGATAATATTTACCTGCAGCAGCCATTATCTGTCGAAGATCCTTCATTTACAGGAAATCCTTTTGTAACTCGCTTTGTTCCAGACCCTCTCGATCCAAATGAAAATTTAGCCATCGATATTTATGAAAGAAAACCTTTCGAGTTTTCAGCATATCTGCAAGATAAACTTGAGTTAAATGAGATGATTATTAACATTGGCGTTAGAATGGACTATTTCGATTCTGATGGGCTGGTTTTGAATGATCCTACTGACCCTGATATTTATAGACCGAGAAAAGAAGTTAATATTCAAAAATCTTTAGCAGAAAGAAAAAATTCAAATGCCAATGGTGAGACATGGTATAAAGATGCTGAAAATGAAATTAAGATTTCACCAAGATTAGGAATAGCTTTTCCTATTACCGATAGAGGAGTTATCCATTTTTCTTACGGGCATTTTTTCCAGATACCAAACTTTGATCTGTTATACACAAATCCTGAGTTTAAATTCGGTGCTGGTACAGGAAATCTTGGAATTGCAGGTAATTCAAATTTGAAAGCACAACAAACTATTAGCGGTGAAGTTGGCGTACAGCAGGCATTTACGGATGACATTTCAATCGATCTAACTGCTTACTTTAGAGATATTAGAAATCTTGCAGGAACCAGAGCTGACGAAATTAGACTGCCAGGTGGTTCATCTAGTTACAGCCAATATGTAAACAGTGATTTTGGTTTTGTACAGGGAGTTGTTTTAACAGTTACAAAAAGGCTTTCGAGTAACTGGTCTGCAACTGTTGATTATACATTCCAATCTGCAAAAGGAAATGCATCTGATCCTGCAGCAAACAGGCAGGCAATTATTGATGGTACGCAGCCGGAAATTAAACTAATTAAATTAAATTGGGATCAAACTCATACAGTTAACGCAACATTTTCTTATGCCTCAGACGATGATTGGGGCTTTAGTTTAATTGGGCAGTACGGAAGTGGATTTCCATATACTCCATCCTCATCACTTAATCTTTCTACATTGCTTACAAATAGTGAGTTAAAACCTAGCTCTGCAAATGTAGATATGCGATTGTATAAAGACATTGTTTTTGGTGATTTTAGACTAAGTCTATTTGCAAGAGTTTATAATTTATTTGATATAAGTAATGAAGTAAATGTATACAATGATAGTGGTACAGCGGAATTTACAATCAATGAATTTTTAAGAAGGAATGATGATAACCCGGATCAGCTAGTAAATACATTGGATGAGTATTATAGAAACCCTAGTTTTTACTCTGAGCCAAGAAGAGTAGAATTAGGCGCAACAATTTTCTTCTAGAATAAAGGTATTAATTATTGGAAAAAAAATTATGAAAATATCAATTAAACATTATTTATTACTTGCGTTTTTAGTTTTCCTATCTTCAGCAGATATTCTTGCTCAGGATAGAATTATTAATAGAGGAACATCAAACTTTAGAAAAGTTGGTGTGCATAGAGGAAACCAGGTAAGAACAGTTTTTTCAAACTATGGTGTAATTGCACAACCTGGTACTGAAGGTCCTAGGGGTGCATGGAAATTTGATGCAAATGGTTACGTTGGTGACGTTTCGCCCGTTGTGGGACTACGATTACCTATTCGCGACTATCGTCGTGGAACACTTCCGCAAGATGGTGTAAATGACACAATTTATTCTGTTGTTATCACACCTGTTGATAGACCTGGTGGTGGTGAAGGCGGTGGCGGTAAATCATATACATTTGAACCAATTCCCGGTTTTGCAGATCCTATTCTTGATGAGATTGGCAAAGGCGTTGCGATGAGTCATCAGACAGAAACATGGCCGCAGAATTGGCCTGACTATCCTAGTTGGACTTATTCCGGTGAACCTATAATTGTTGATGGAGTGGATAAAACTCCAAATGTTGATTGGAATGGTTTTTTTGGACGCGCGCAATTAAATGCAGACCAGGAAAGCTACTTCTGGATGGATGATAATAATGATGAAGAAAACTATTTGCAGAATGATTTTAGCCCGGATGCAAATGATGTACAAAGAAGAGGGCATGGGTTGCAAGTTTCTGTTCGTGGATTGCAGTGGTCAAACTTCTTAGCTCAAGATGTTGTATTCTGGTTATATAACATTAAGAATGATGGTACAGAAACATACGATCAAGCGGTGTTTGGAACCGTAGTTGGAACTTATGTTGGAGTTGAGGACCCTGAGTGGAATGATGATGCTTCTTTTTTTAATGTTCGTGAATCAATCACTTATACCTGGGATTTTGATCATTATATTAATCCCGCCGCAAATCCTAAGTGGCTGCCTGATCCAACACAGGTTGGATATATTGCGTACGCGTTTTTAGAATCACCGGGTAATAGTTTTGATGGTATTGATAATGACGGTGACAATGCAACCATAGGAACTGCAAATTATTTTGCTGCTGAAGATTTTCCAAACGTTTCAGAAGTACCAGCGATTGTTGCAGGAGATAAATTAATATTAATTGATAAAACTACCTATGAAAGAACCTCGTTTACCGTACCAAATGACACAGTAACTGTTGTTTCACTTGGCGTTCCGTTTTTTATTCAACCTGGTGTTACAAAATTAGTTGAAGGAAATATAAATCTTACCACAACTGAACCAATTGGCAAAACTGCAAGAGATGGAATTGATAATGATCTTGATGGATTGATAGATGAAAATTATCAGGTACATTATCGCCAATTTAAAAAATCTGCAGCTATACCACCGGCATTACCAATCGTATTAATTGATACATTGGCTCCTGTTCAATACAGAGATTATCTAGCTGGCGGTAATGGGAATCCTTTAATTGATGAATCCCGCGATGATGGAATTGATAATGATGGCGATTGGACTGCAGAATTTGATGACGTTGGTGCTGATGGAAAGGCAGGAACTTTTGATATTGGTGAAGGCGATGGAATTCCAACAGCAGGGGAACCAAATTTTGATGCGACAGATGTTGATGAATCTGACCAGATAGGTTTAACAAGTTTTCAATACTTTGTACCAGCCGGTGATATTGCAATGAGTGATGATGCTAATCTGTGGGGTAGAATGCTACCGGGATATTTTCAAGTTCCTTCTTCAATTGTAAATAACGTTGCGATAAGAGGTGAAGATGGAGACTTTTTATATGGTTCCGGTTATTTTCCATTATTAGCAGGAAAGACAGAAAGATTTTCTTTAGCACTTGCGTTTGGAAGTGATTTTAGCTCAGTTCTAAAAGCTAAGCAAATAGCACAAACTATTTATAATGCTAATTATAATTTTCCAAGACCACCGGATAAACCAACTTTAAATGCTGTTGCTGAAAATGGTAAAATAACTCTTTATTGGGATAGGGTTGCAGAAAATTCAGTTGACCCTACACTAAAAGTAAAAGATTTTGAAGGGTACAAAATTTACAAGGGTACTGATCCTGATCTTACAGATGCTTTATTAATAACTAATGCATCCGGCGATAAAGTATTTTACAAACCAGTAGCACAATTTGATTTGATTAATGGAATTAGTGGAATTTTTCCTTCATCGACCAATTTGATTACATTAACCGACGGTGCACCATTCAATCTCGGAACAGATAATGGAATACAAAACTATTATGTTGATAACAATGTAATAAATGGAAGAACTTATTACTATGCTCTTGTTGCTTATGATAGAGGTGATGCCAGCAAAGATATTTACCCATCTGAAAACACCAGATTTATTTCTAAAGACGCGCTGGGTAGAATCAGCACGGATATAAATACTGTTGCAGTTACTCCATCGGCACCTGTTGCTGGTTATGTACCGCCTCCTTCAGGAATAAATGCACAAAGAGTAAGCGGATTTTCAACACCCGTTCCGTTTTACGAAGTGGTTGATCCGATAAAAATGAATGAGGGAACATATACTATAACCTTTAATGATTCATTAAGAAAAACTCCGGATCCATTAAGTCAAGAAAAATCCTTCGTAAATATTTCATCAGGATATTCTGTTTCAGATCCTTTAGGAAATGTAGTTTTATCTGATAAGCCATTTACTCCTTCAAATGGAATTGTATTTGACGGAGTGAGATTATCACTCGATTCAAGTTTCCAAAGACTTGATAGTGTTAAATTAAAAACCCCAATTCCCGGTGCACCAGGTTCATTTTATAATGGACTAACAGGGTGGAATATTGAAAGACCTAAGAACTTAAAGTTTACAAATGATCAGGTTAAACTTACAACTATTTGGGGAACAAGGTTTCCGAGGGACTACATGTTAACATTCTCGGATACATATTCAGATAGCTCTAATAAACTAACAGAATTGTTGGGCAGTGGTGCGCCACCTGCTAAGCTAGTAAATTTTAAAGCTTTTGATATAACAGATAGAAATAATCCTAAGAGAGTACAATTTGTCTTTTTAGAAACCAAACCTTATCGGCGGGATACACTATCTTTTGGCGATAATGTTATCTTTTCTGATCCTACAGGAACTGAACTTTCCTGGAGGTTTACATTTACAGGCTCAGATAGTTCGGAAATTGTGCCAGCTGGCGGCGATACTTTATTTCTTCGTTATAACAAACCAATTTCCGGTAATGATAAATTTACATTTACAACCACCAAAGCATCTTATGATTTAAATTCTGCAAGGGAACAGTTAAATCTTGTTAAAGCGGTGCCAAACCCATACATAGTTGCAAACGTTTTTGAAGAACCTCTGCCGCCTACTGTAAGAGGACGTGGAGAGCGAGTTATTTATTTTATAAATCTACCGCCAAAATCCAAGGTACATATTTATACTTCTAGTGGTAACCATGTACGTAGCCTTGAGCATGATGGTAGCTTAAATGATGGCTCATTAGAATGGGATCTTAGAACCAAAGAAGGTTTGGATATTGCATTCGGTGTTTATTTCTATGTTGTAGAAGTAGAGGGTATCAGCGATAAAAAAACCGGCAAACTGGCAATAATTAAGTAACCGATTACCAGTGAATATAATGGAGATTAAAATGAAAAAAATATTATTATTAATTGTTTTTGGTTTATCGGTAAACTTTTTTCCGCAAACCAAAGTTGGTACAACCGTTGGAAATTTTCTAACAATTCCGGTCGGACCCCGTGCAACCGGAATGGGTGGTGCTTTTACCGCTGTTGCTAATGATGCAACAACTGCCTTCTGGAATGCCGCAGGTTTATCACGACTTTCCAGAAACGAGTTTAGCGCATCAACTGCAGAATGGCTTGTTGGCTCAAGACTTAACTGGGTTGGTATTGGATTTAAATTTGATGATGACAATGCAATTGGTATAAGCATAAATCAGTTAGATTACGGCGAAGAAGAAATTACAACACCCCAACAGCAAAACGGTACAGGACAGTATTGGTCTGCATCTGATATTGCAATTGGACTTTCTTATTCAAGAAATCTTACTGATAGATTTTCTATCGGTGGAACAGTAAAGTATATTTCTCAAAAAATATATGATGTTTCTGCAACAGGTTTTGGAGTTGATGTTGGACTTTTGTTTTATACCCAGCTTGAAGGGTTACGATTGGGTATGAATATCACCAACTTTGGAACTGAAATGCAGCTTGATGGAAAATCATTGTTGCAACCGATTGATATTGATCCTGCTAACACTGGCAACAACTCAAATATATCCGGACAGTTGTTAACAGAATCATGGTCTTTGCCGCTTACATTTACAGTTGGTTTAGCTTATGATGCTTATCAGGATGAAGACTGGCTTTTAACTTTAGCCGGTGATGCACTTATCCCGAATAATCAATCCACTTATGGTAATGTTGGATTAGAACTTACATGGGGAAATTTAATATCCGTACGAGGCGGTTATAACTCATTATTTAAAGAAGCAGCAGAAGAAGGTTTAACAGCCGGTGTTGGTTTACAATATGATTTTGGCGGATTTTTTGCAAAGTTTGATTATAGTTATGCTGATTTTGGAATCTTTGATCCGATATCAAGATTTTCTTTATCCGTAGGTCTTTAATTAACATTATGTAACAGTTATTTCGAGGGGCGCATTATGAAAGAACTGAAATTTTTAGCACTGGTCTTTTCAATCAGTGCTTTTTCGTTTCCGCGAAGTATTGGTTTTCAAATCAACAATACTATTAATTTTACTGCCGATATAAGTTGCATTCTTGATTTCGGGGTTGATACTGTTAACGCGCAAGAAATCATTAAGCAACAAGCACCATTAAAAGTGGATGAAAGTTCTTTGAACAACAGTAGTTTTATCCCATTAAGCAAAAACTCACCGCAAACGGCTGCAAATTATGTTGCCGTAGATACTATGGCTAACTCATTCGGTCCGACAGCTAATACATTAAATCCACTTGTTTATGATCCTATATCAAAGGTACTAGCTGTTGTTCATAGAGGTAAAACACCTTATGCTGTTAGCAGTGGCGAACTTTGGTGGAATTATTCTACAGATTTGGGAATAAGCTGGCACAGAAGTAATACTTCAGTACAAAATGGTACGTTGTCACAAAATTCGGCCAGATATCCTAATATGACCTTTGCAAACTTTCCTAATTCTACAAATATGGCTGATTTATTAGGAGCTTTTTCATGGCCGGAATTAAATTCATCTGAATTTGGTTGGATAGGTTATGGAGTTTCTGAAGGTTTGTTGGAATCAGCATTTGCAGATATCGATCAAGGTCCACCAGCTTATGGATCAAATATTCCAACTTTTAGTGATGATTCCTGGATTTTTTGGTGTGCTGATAATCTAACTGACAACTCTATAAGACTATGGAGAACACAGGATTATTCTATTGTTGAAGTAATTGATCCTCCTACTTGGGGAACAACAAGATGGACAAATGGAAGCATCCTTTTAGGTGGTGTCTCACACAATGGTGTTGTATATGTTGGTGTAATTGGTTCTTACACTGAAGAAATTGGTGCCGGTGGTTGGGAAATTGGTTATTCAAAATCAACAGATCATGGTGCAACATGGAGTGATTGGTTTGTTCCGGATTGGAGAACAATTCCTGGTTTGACAAACTTTACTGAATTATGGGACTGGAAAGTAGGTGACACATATGTTAGTTATTCAGGCGATATTCAAGTTGATGATAATGGCAATGTTCATTTTGTAACAGGGTTAACTGATTCAGTTATGTTACAAAATGCGATAGTTGAAATTTATGAAACTGCTCCCAACGTATGGGCTGGTAAAGTAATTACCGCGGCTCATGATAATTCAAAATATGGATATGAAGATAATACTCCAGGTCTTGGGCAAACAGGGCCTTCTATTATGATTGCAGCTAATAAGAATCGTGATTTCTTTGCTGTTCAATATTCTATTGGTTCACCTGAAACTCAGGATTCACTATGCGATCTATATGTTCATACAAGAGCATTATCAGATGCAAATTGGTCTGGTTCAACAAACTTAACCGAAACCAATACAATGAATGAAGACGGATGTCACCTTGCGCCATATATGGCCACAACTGGAGAATCTGATTATATCTTTTCAATGTTCTGGTATGAACAAGGGAACACAACTCCAACTATTGATCAAACCGCACCATCCGTAATATGGGTTGCTCCTTATGCTGTCAGATCAACTAACGCTTTTCCTATCCCTGTAACATTTCAGGTTGATATGAGTGTTCAGATGTTTGAAGGAAACTTCCCTGCAGGTGCAAATGTAGTTGTTCGTGAAGATGATGATACAATTTATACGGGTACATATCAGATCCCATCAAATTTTCTCGGTAATAATTATGCCTTCAAATATGTTATAGTTAATCCGCCAGCACCAGACAATTGGGAATCAACACCTGATAGACCATTTACACTTACTGCTCCTTCTACAATCATTCCGACGGTTTGGTTTAACAATGATAGTTTTTATGTAGATTTTGTAATCAAAAACACTTTAAATTTTACGGCGGATATCAGTTCAATATTAGGGGTTGGGATTGAGGGCGCTTTTGATCCCGCACAGGACTCACTACTGGTAATGGGTTTAGACTGGGATAATAGCAGTTTTGTTGTTGGTAGTAGAAGAATGTTAAATACCGATCCTTTTAATGAGGGTATTTATAAAACAACATACTGTAACTTGCAGTTTTGCCTCCAATATTTGATGATTCTGCTAGATGGAAATTTAGAGCTTATCCTGATTCAAGATTTCAAAACACAGGTTGGGAAACTGGTTCTGATCGATGGCATGTTTATGTAGCAGACGGATCAATAATAACATTACCTACAATTGTACCTCGTATTTATCCAAACTTTGGAGTTAGCACAAATGAAATAGATTTTACAATAAACGTTGATATGACAGGTGCAATTAATTGGTATAATGGCGAACCGATTCCGGTCGATTCAATCGATTATGTCGTTGTATTAGGTTCGGTACCTTGGTTGGGAAATTCTTGGGCTACACATTGCTGGTGTCCGGATGATACAGTTAATGGTTTATTGAAAGTATTAACTCACACTTCCGGAAACATCTGGTCTTATGATACAACACTTCCTGTTGGAATAAATCTAGGACCTTTTGAATTTCGGTTTGGGGCAATGTACCCCGGTGCTGATACAGTAAATGGTGGAGTTGCATATCTTAATAATGAATTCCCTTTTGGAGTTAATCATTTTAATGTTTTATTAAATCATCCAATATCGGTTTCAAATAATTGGTTCGGATATCCAGTCCCGCCTCTTAATGTTGAACAAATAAGTAATTTAATACCCGATCGATTTATTTTAGAACAAAACTATCCAAACCCATTTAATCCATCTACAAAAATTAGATACAGCATTCCTGAGAATAGTTTTATTACATTAAAAGTATTTAATCTATTGGGAGAAGAAATAGAAACGTTATTTAATGGAGAGCAATCCGCAGGAGTATATGAAGCAACATTTGATGCTTCTAAACTTTCAAGCGGAATTTATTTTTATACACTAAGTACTAAGAATTCTGTTATAACTAAAAAAATGATTTTGGTTAGATAAATTTTTTGGAACTAATATGAAAAGGCAATTAACAATTTTTTTGTTGATTCTTGCAGCTTGTGTTTCATTCGCACAAAAAAATAAAATAGCAATAACAAATACAGTTACTTTTACTGCAGATATTAGTGCTATCATCGGCGTAGGTCCTGGCGGGGCTCTTGATCCATTACGTGATTCATTGTTAGTTATAGGTTTGGACTGGGATGGAGAAACAACGGTTATTGGTAATAGAATGATGTCCAATGTTGATACTCTTAATCCCGGAATTTATACTACAACATTATTAGTTAGCAGTACTCTTGATTCCGTGAGATGGAAATTTAAAGCCGCGCCACCTTATTATTTTACAAATGCCGGATGGGAAACTGGACCAGATCGCTGGTTTGCATTTAGTGAAGACAGCAATGTTGTGATTTTGCCAATAATCATACCCAATATATACCCAGGACAAATTTGGCCAGTAGACCTCCATCTAACTTTAAATCTTGACATGACCGGAGCAATTAATCGATACAATGGATTACCAATACCACTTTCTGAAATTGAATTTATTGGACTTAAAAGTACGCTACCTTTAATGGGAAATATGTTGGGCGGTTGCTGGTGTGTGGATGATACATTGACTGGAGATATGGTATTATTAACTCATATTAGTGATAATAATTGGAGGTTTGAAAAGGATGTTCCTGCAGGTACAAACTCCGGTATTTATGAATACAAATTTGCAGTTATGTATGCAGGTGCTGATACTGTAAATGGCGGAATTGAGCCTTTGAATAATGAGTTTGCTGATAGTCTATCGCATAACTTTATTTTAACGGATATACCAACAATCACAATATATAATTTATTTGGTGATCCAACCCCCGTTGGTGTAGAAAGTATTGAAGATTTATTATCATCTGATTTTCAATTAGAGCAAAACTATCCAAATCCATTTAATCCTACTACTAAAATTAGATACAGCATACCCGAATACAGTTTTGTTAAATTAAAAGTATTTAATCTATTGGGTGAAGAGATAGAAACACTTGTAAATATAGAACAATCCGCTGGAGTATATGAAGCAACATTTGATGCTTCTAGTCTTTCAAGTGGAATTTATTTTTATACACTAAGTACAAAAAATTCAACTATTACAAAAAAGATGCTGCTCGTTAGATGATTTTTTGTAATGTCAAAAATTTAAGAGGTTGACTCATAAATCGAGTTATATCTGTCATTCTTGTGAAAACGGGAATCCAAATTCCATTAATTATAGTGGATTCCCACTTGCGTGGGAATGACAAATAAATACTTTCGAAATGATTTATTTACTTTTTTTTATCTAATGCAGAAAGCTGATTGTAAAAATTTACAGCTAACTTGTTTTGTGGATTTAAATTTATGCTTTTTTGTAAAGCTGCAAGTGCTTCATCATTTTGTTTGTTCAAAAAGTAAGCACCGCCAAGATTATAATATGTCTGAGAATCTACTTCTTTAAATCTAACAGCTTGCTGCAGATAATTTAGCGCTTCTTTGTATTTGTTTTGTTTAAGTAAAACTTGTCCTAACCACTTGGTTGCAAAATAATCCGGTTTAAGCTTGTATAATGGCACTAGAAATTCCATCGCTTCATCCAGTTTTCCGCCATCAACCAATTTTGAAATTAAATCTTTATAAGGAATATCATAGTAAGGTCTTTCGGCAATAATAACAGCGATTTCCTTTATACAGTTAGCGTAATCACCTTTTCTAAAATAATAATCAGATAATATAGCGTGTGCAGATTCCCATGGTATTTCGGAATTTATAAGCTGAATAGCTACCGTATCCACAATATCTTTTGGCTTAAAGTTTAGCATCTTATAATTTTTAGTGCCTTTGGGAACAAATGGATAAGCACCTGTTAACTGTATTACCTTCATTTCTGCAACAGTGGAATCAAGTCTTGTAAATGGAAAATTCACTTTTAAAATGCTATCAACTTTGTTTTCGGTTATTGAAGATCGATTACCGGTTGGTAAAAAGTTAAGCGCTTGCATTTTTTCAAAATATGCATCACCTAAAATTCTATATCCTGCAAAAGTAGGATGCAAATGATCTACCATTAAATTTGATCCAACAATTCCATTTGGACTGTTAGATTGAAAAACGGAATCAACATTTACCACAGATAGATTGTGTTTTTTCGCAAGACTGTAAATTGCTTCATTTATTTTTTGCGGTGCTCTAAATCTAAGTGCATCAAGTTCTTTTGCCTGTAAAAACAATTCTTTAGCTTTTGTAAAATTTCCGTTTTCATACTCATTTTGTGCATTTAAATAAACATTATGCGCAGAAAGATTTTTCTCGCTTTTAACAGAAACAAAAGGTTTTTGATCTTTTGCATTAAAGGTAAGATTTCCGATAACTACCGGAATATTTTTTTCACTAAACAATCTAAGTATATCATCCATATTACCTTTAAACTGATCGATACCATTGTTGAACATATCAGAATTATAAGGAATAAGAGATTCGCCGATCATTCTACTCATTAAAGTTTCTTTGTTCTCATTACTTTTTGAATCGGAAGATTTAAATATTCCTATAGCTCCCGAAATAATATTCTGCAAAAATTGTGTGGTTCTAAAATTTCTTAGATACAGATAAAGATTTACCAAATTTCTGGAGTATCCAATATTAACAGAAGATCCAACACCAAGCGCGCCGTAATACTCGTTATGGCCTGTATAAATAAGCACCAAATCAGGTTGCATTTCTGCTACACCAAAAGCAAAATCTCTTAAAGTATAAGAATTAATGGCTGAAATGCCAAGATTGATTACTTCGATTGAGTTATCTGGATATAACAATTCAAGTTTTCTTTTTATGTGTCGCGGAAATGAAACGTTGGGAACATAGGGCCAACCAGCAGCACTGCTTTCGCCCAAAACAAAAATTCTAAACGCATTGCTTTTCTTTTCAATATCAAATCCATCAGGCACAACAGACGGCGTAGCTTTAATATTGAAAAAATATTTTCGCGGTAAGTCGGGATTGGCAAAGTATTTATTAGGGTAATATTCTGATGCTTGTGTAAAATATTTGAAGTCGTAACCATAATTAAAATATCTAAGCAAAATCTCAAGTAGAATAACAAATACAAATGGAATTGAAATCAGAACTATGTAAAACCAAAATGGTGATTTCTTTTGGATCTTTTTCCCTTCTAAGATTTGATTGCTGACCTTCTGATTTGATTTATTTTTATCTTTGCTCATATTTTTAACTATTATACAGCGGTTATAGTTTGTGATTAACTTTTTTTAAGATATGCGAATTTAGTAAATTCATTTCACAATTTTTTATTAAATATTTACCTTGAAAAGTTCTTAATGATCAAAATATCAAAGTTTATTCTCTTTATAATTTTAATAACCTCTGTAATACGAGCTCAAGGTTTTAAAGATAACACCGTTGCAAGGGTTGGAAATATTTCAATTTCCGATAAAGAATTTCTTGAGAGATATGAAATGACTCCCGGAATTAATCGTCATAGAAAAAGCACTGTTGAATCACAAAAAATAGAATTTCTATTTTCACTAATCGCAGAAAAACTTTGGTCGCTTGAAGCCTTATCAAGAAAAATGGATACAACCGAAGTTATAAAGTTTGCATCAAATGCATTTGAAAAAATGTTTGTAAGAGATGCACTGTTTAAAAAAGAAATTCAAGACAAAATTGTTATTACAGAAAGTGAAATAGCAGAAGGGTTAAGAAGAAACTCATCAAAACTATATGTTAGGTTCCTTTTTTCGTATGATAATGAAGAAATAAATAATCTACATAAACTTCTTCAGAACGGCATCCCATTTGATTCAATACTTGTTGAAAGCCCAGAGTATGATGAACAAATAACACCGACAGAAATTGTATTTGGACAAATGGATGAAAGTGTTGAAGAAACATTATTTAATCTTAAAATAAATGAATATACTAAACCAATTTTAACTCCTGATGGATGGTATATATTTTATCTCGTTAATAAATCAGAAGAGATTTTAGCCGGTTCAAATGCCAGAGAAGATGCAATTAAAAATGTAAAAAAAACACTTGAAGCCAGAAAGCTTATTGAACAACAGAAAATATTTTATGCAGAGTTTTTTGAAGACAAAAAAGTAGATGTTAATCCTGAACTTTTTGAAACTTTAGCAAAAAACATCTCATCACTGTTTGAGTATAAAAAGAAAAACTTTTTTATTAATAATGGTGATCTTATAAATCTTGAACCTGCTGATGTGCTTAAAATGGAAGAAGTATTTGGGGAGATATTATTAAGTAAACCATTTATTCTTCTTGATGAAAACCCAACTACTTTTAAAGAATATTTACGTATACTTATTTTTGATGGGTATAATGCAACTGATTACAAAATAAATTTTATTAGAGCATCTTTGGATGATAGAATCCGAAGTGATATTGAAAAAGAATTTTTATATCGTGAAGGTTTAAAGAAAGGTTATGCTGATCTTCCTGAAGTAAAAAGCGATGTCGAAATGTGGAGGCGAAATTATCTTTTTCAAAAATTGAAAGATGAATTTCGAGATTCGGTAACTGTGTCAAATGATGAGGTTTATAATTATTATCTTAAAAATAATCAGTCTGAATCATATCCAATGCTTGTAAATATTATTGAAATATTAACAGATAGCGTTGAAACAGCTGATATAATTTTCAATGATTTAAAAAATGGAATTGATTTCAAAACACTCTCACAAAAATATAACAAGCGTGAATGGACAAAGAAAAATAATGGAGAGTTTGGCTTGTTCTCAATTAGTCAGCATGGAGAAATTGGTAGAATAGCTGCAACTATGAACGTGGGTGATGTTTATGGACCTTTAAAATTAACCGAGGGTTTTTCTATTTTTAAGCTGATTGATAAGCAAGAAGAAAAAATTGTTCCCTCTAAGCCATTTGAAAAATTTAAACTTCAATACAAGCAAGAATTAACAGATCAAAAACTCTACAAGAAAATAACTGATTTTACCTATAGTCTTGCAGTTAAGTATGGAGTAAATCTTAATCTAGATTTTCTTGAACAAATAAAAGTTACTTCGATGCCAAGTTTTGGAATGAGATTTTTAGGCTTTGGTGGAAAGATGACAGCGGTACCAATCATTGCTCCAAATGTGGATTGGGCCGAACAGTGGATTAATAATCAGCAACAACCTCAGGTGATTCCGTAAATGTATATCCTAGGAATATCGGCATTTTATCATGATAGTGCGGCTTGTCTTGTAAAAGATGGTGAGATTCTCTCAGCAGCGCAGGAAGAAAGATTTACTCGTAAAAAACATGATCACAACTTTCCAGCAAAAGCAATTGAGTTTTGTTTAAAAGATGCTGGTATTACTGCTGATCAACTTGAGCTTGTTACGTTTTATGATAAACCATTTTTAAAGTTTGAACGACTACTTGAAACTTATCTTGCATACGCTCCGGTTGGAATTAGATCTTTTATTAAAGCAATGCCTTTATGGATAAAGGAAAAGCTTTGGATGAAAGAGATTATAAAAGATAAACTCGGGTACACTGGTAAAATAATATTTCCTGAACACCACGAGTCTCACGCTGCATCTGCGTTTTATCCTTCACCATATAACAAATCCGCAATACTAACAATGGATGGAGTAGGTGAGTGGACAACAACTTCTTATGGAATTGGAGACGGAAATGATATTCAACTTCTTGCTGATATAAAATTTCCGCATTCTCTAGGATTACTCTACTCAGCATTAACATATTATACAGGCTTCAAAGTAAATTCCGGCGAATATAAAGTTATGGGGTTAGCTCCATACGGAGAACCACAATACAAACAACTTATTTATGATAATTTACTTGATGTAAAGGAAGATGGTTCGTTCCGAATGAATATGGAGTACTTTAATTATTGCCAAGGACTAACCATGACTAACGAAAAGTTCAATAAACTTTTTGGTGGTCCGCCAAGAAGACCTGAAACCAATCTTACTCAAAAGGAAATGGATATTGCAAGATCCTTGCAGGAAGTAACGGAAGAGGTTGTGCTTAAACTTGGCAATCATGTGTACAAAGAAACAGGATTAAAAAATCTTTGCCTTGCAGGGGGAGTTGCGCTTAACTGTGTTGCAAACGGGAGATTACTTCGTGAAGGGCCATTTGATAATATTTGGATACAACCTGCAGCTGGAGACGCAGGCGGAGCACTTGGTGCCGCTTTGATTGGCTGGTATAAATATCATAATAAACCTCGAACTGCTGATGAAAAAAATGATACACAAAAAGGATCATATTTGGGACCTCAGTTTGATGAAAAAGCAATAAATAATTTTATTAGATCGAAAAATATAATTGCATCAAAATGTTCTGAAGAAGAACTGATAAATAAAGTAGCAGAATTAATTTCTTCTGAAAAAGTAATCGGTTGGTTTGATGGTAAAATGGAGTTTGGTCCGCGTGCGCTTGGGTCCCGTACAATTATTGGTGATGCCCGTTCTCCCCAAATGCAAGCAACAATGAATCTTAAAATTAAATTTAGAGAAGGATTTCGGCCATTTGCACCTTCAGTAATTTGCGAAAAAGTTAGCGAGTATTTTGAGACAGAAAAAGCTAGTCCATATATGCTGCTTGTTGCTGATGTAAAAAAAACACGAAGAATTTCGATGACCGATGATGAACAAAAAAAATGGGGAATAGAAAAACTTAATGTTGTTCGGTCTGATATTCCAGCTATCACTCATGTAGATTATTCTGCAAGACTTCAAACAGTTCATAAGGAAACAAATCCACGGTATCATAAACTTATTTCAAAATTTGAAGAAAAAACAGATTACGCAGTCATTATCAATACATCTTTTAATGTAAGAGGCGAACCAATTGTTTGCACTCCAAAAGATGCGTATAAATGTTTTATGCGAACTGATATGGATTATCTTGTTCTTGGCAATTATATTTTAAGTAAAGAAGATCAAAAACCTTTAGAAAATGACAGTGATTGGAAAAAAGAATTTGCACTGGATTAAATCATGTTAAAAGAAGAATTCAAAAACATCGATGGTTCGGATTCCGCAGTTAAAAAAACAGGATTAACAGTTGGAATCGTTTTAATCATTATTTCATTGCTG
The DNA here is from genome assembly GCA_016709765.1 of Ignavibacteriales bacterium. NCBI lineage: Bacteria > Pseudomonadati > Ignavibacteriota > Ignavibacteria > Ignavibacteriales > Ignavibacteriales bacterium. Next base: position 456,597 of record JADJMD010000013.1, on the reverse strand, counting down.
CTTTGGTATTTTAGTAAAACTTCGTTTGTGTACTTTTCCACCATCGGTGGTTTATTAGTTATTTTAGCTATAGTTACACCAGTTGTTTTGCGTCCATTCCACAAGCTCTGGATGACGCTTGCTTTGGCAATAGGATTTGTAATGTCCAGAGTCATTTTAACATTATTGTTTTATCTTGTGCTAACACCGATTGGGTTGCTGGCAAAAATAGTTGGTAAAAAATTTATGCCACTTGGTTTTGATAAAAAAGCAGAAACTTATTGGGAAAAAAAAGAGAGCAAAGTAAAACAACAAATTGATTATGAAAGACAATTTTAAGGAATAAGAAAATGAGCAAATTATCAATACTATCTGAGTTATGGGAATTTTTAAAAGTAAGAAAAAAATGGTGGCTGCTTCCAATCATTTTATTTTTAGTTCTACTTGGTGGATTAATAATTTTAACACAAGGATCTGCTTTGGCTCCCTTTATTTATGCAATATTTTAAATGAGAAAGAAAAAAATTAAAATAGTTATCGAGAAAAAGAAGAAACGGGTTCCAGTTCCTAAAAAACCACCAAAGGTTGAAAAAAATCCTAAAGCCTATGATCGTGAAAAAGAGAAAGAAGAAATAAGAGAAAAGCTAAAGCAAGAAAATTTAAAAAATGATTAAGACTTCGGTTATTGCCGCGTTTTATAATAACATCCATTACCTTAAACTTGTTCTGGCTGGATTTGAAAGGCAAACAGAGAAAGATTTTGAACTGATCATTGCTGATGATGGATCTAGAGAAGAATTTGTAAAAGAAATCGAAAACATTGCTTCAAATTATTCGTTCTGCGTAAAGCATATCTGGCATTCAGATAGAGGATTTAGAAAAAATAGAATATTAAATGAGGCAATTTCTGTTTCAGAAACTGATTATTTGATTTTTATTGATTCGGATTGTGTCCCGCACTCTAAATTTGTTGAAGAACATTTAAATGAAAAAGAGAATAATAAAGTTCTCACAGGAAGACGTGTAAATCTCTCACAAAAAATTACTACCCAATTAGCAGAGCATAATATCTTAAATGGATTTCTTGAAAATCAATATCTTGAAATTATTGATGATGGATTATTCGGAAAATCTTATGATGTTGAAAAGGGTTTCTATATTAAAAACAAATTTCTAAGAAAGACACTAAATAAAAAATACCGTGGATTACTCGGTTGCAATTTTTCACTATACAAGAAAGATTTAATTGCCATAAATGGATTTGATGAAAGATATGTAGCCCCGTCAATCGGAGAGGATTCTGATATCGAATACCGATTAGGGTTAAATGGAGTACAAGTTAAATCTCTAAATTTTATTGCTGTTCAGTATCATCTGTATCACAAATCACAAGAAAGGCTACAAAAGAATCTTGATCTTTTTTCAGAAGTCAAAAAATCTCAAATTTCGTTCACCCCCTTCGGCCTAATAAAATAATACAAAATCTCATTCTGACGCAACTAATTTAGTAAATTCTTCAAATATTACTAAAATATGTTTGGAATATTTTTTGTGCCACCTTATATTCGAAACCAATAATTAAAACATTCCTAAATAATTAAGGTTTTTTAATGTTAGATGATATTGATCTCCAGATTTTACGCACCTTGCAAAAAAGAGGAAGGACAAAGCGTAATGAACTAGCTGAAGAAGTTAAGCTCTCTATTCCTTCAGTTAGCGAACGATTAAACAAATTAGAAGACAAAAAAATTATTGAAGGCTATTATGCCAAATTAAATCGGAAAGCTTTTAACCAAGATATCATGGCTTTCATTTTAGTAATGATGGATTCATCGAAGCATTACAAGAATCTTATTACTAATGTTGAAAAAATGTCCGAGATACTTGAATGTCATGCTGTGCTTGGTGAGGGTTCTCATCTTCTAAAAGCTCTGGTTAAAAATACTGAAGCACTTGAAAAAGTTCTTTCGGTAATTCAATCATGGCAAGGTGTTATGGGAACAAAAACCACATATGTTCTTTCTACAGTAAAAGAAACTTTTGAAATTAATGTTTAACCACTTATAATAATCATAAAGGAAACAATATGGCAAAATCTTCTAATGGAGCAATTGAAAAGGTGCTCAAGTTTATAAAAGATAACGGGATAAAATTTGTTGATTTAAAATTCATGGATTTTCCGGGACAATGGCAGCATTTTACCGTTCCTGTTACACAGTTTAATGCAGGATCATTTGAAGACGGATACGGTTTTGATGGTTCATCAATCCGAGGGTGGAAACCAATTCACGAAAGCGACATGCTTCTTATTCCTGATGCTGAAACTATGTTCGTGGACTCATTTATTGAAGCACCAACAATCAGTTTGATTTGTGATGTTTATGAGCCAGCTACAAAAGAAAAATATTCGCGCTGCCCACGTAACATCGCACAAAAAGCAGAAGCTTATCTTATTTCTACGGGAATCGCAGATACAGTTTATTACGGACCAGAAGCTGAGTTTTTTGTTTTCGATGATGTAAGATTTGATTCGCAGCCTAACGGAAGTTTTTATGTTGTGGACTCTATTGAGGGAAAATGGAACAGTGGAAGGGAAGAAAATCCAAATCTCGGTTACAAGCCCAGATTTAAAGAAGGATATTTTCCTGTTCCGCCAACAGACTCATTGATGGATTTAAGAAATGAAATGGTAACCAATCTTATCAATTGCGGAATTGAAGTTGAAGCACAGCATCACGAAGTTGCTAGCGGCGGGCAGTGCGAAATTGATTTACGTTTTATGCCTCTTGTTAAAGCTGCGGATCAATTATTAATGTTCAAGTACATCGTCAAGAATACTGCTAAGAAGAACAACAAAACAGTTACCTACATGCCTAAACCGATTTATGGCGATAACGGAAGCGGCATGCACGTTCACACTTCATTGTGGAAAAAAGGTAAACCATTATTTGCTGGTTCCGGTTATGCGGGATTAAGTGAAATGGGCTTATACTTTATTGGCGGTTTATTAAAGCACGCTGCAAGCTTACTTGCATTCACAAATCCTACAACAAATTCTTATAAAAGATTAGTGCCAGGATTTGAAGCTCCTGTTAATCTAGCATACTCACAAAGAAATAGAAGTGCTTCAATAAGAATTCCAATGTATTCCTCATCTCCAAAATCAAAGCGAGTTGAGTTCAGATGTCCGGATGCTTCCGGTAATCCTTATCTCGGATTTTCTGCTATGCTTATGGCTGGGCTGGATGGAGTGATAAACAGAATCGATCCAGGTGAACCACTTGATAAAGATATTTACGATATGGAACCGGAAGAATTAAAAAATGTTCCTTCAACTCCCGGCAGTTTGGAAGCTGCATTAAAAGCTTTGGAAAATGATCACGAGTATTTATTAAAAGGTGATGTGTTTACTGAAGATGTAATTGAAACATGGATAAAATACAAAATGGATAAAGAAGTCAAACCTATGGCACTTCAGCCGCATCCATATGAGTTTGGATTGTATTACGATGTTTAGATAATCTGTTGTTTGTCATTGCGAGTGCAACGAAGGATCACTCGCAATGACTCTTATTTAATCCATTCTTTCCAAATCTCGGGTTTATATCCAACGGTAACTAATCTTTCATTTCTTACAATTGGTGTTTTTAAAAGTAAAGGATCAGCTAATAATTCTTCTTCAATATCAAAAACCATAAACTGCATTCCACGATCTTTAAATCTTTTGTTTTCTCTATCTATTAAGTCATCTAAGAGAATTACTCTTGAAATATTATCAAGCTCACCTTTTGCCAGCCCTTTTTCAGTTAAATCTCTAAAATGAAACGGAATTCTTCTCTCTTTAAAGTATCTCTCAGCTTTTTGAGTTTCTTTGCACTTTTTTGTTCCAATTATTTGAATGTTCATAAGATTCAGTTACTCCATAAAATTATAATCTAAATATATAAAATGAGTTGGATGAAAAAACAAAATGTTTCCTAATCACACCTTAAATTTTTATTTTGCAATCAGTTTAACATCTAATTGGAAAAACAATGATTAAAAACTTACTTTTTATTTTATCGATACATCTTTTCCTTTCATTTACTAACAATACTTATTCCCAAAGTTATTACGGTGTAAATCCTGATACTGTTAAAGCCCAAAAATTTGATATGGGAAAAATGTGGACGTTTGAAAATCCACCTTTAGATTATTTTGAAAATGAATATGGATTTAAACCATCAAAAGAATTATTGGAAAAATTTCAAAAGAGTGCTTTAAAATTTGGTAATGGTTGTTCAGCCTCTTTTGTTTCTGAAGATGGGTTGATAATGACTAATCATCATTGTGTGCGCGGAATACTTTCCACTGTTCAAAAAGATGATGAAAATATTTTACGAGATGGTTTTTTTGCCAAAGCTTTGGAAGATGAAAGGACAGTTCCAAATCTTAAAGTTGAACAATTAATTATTATCAAAGACGTTACAAAAGAAATTCAATCCGCAATGGATGAGGTTAAAAGTGATTCAAATAAAATTAATGTTCGAGATCAAAAAATAGATGAGTTAAAAAAAGAATATTCGAAAGAACATCCGGAACTTGTATTTAAAGTAATTTCACTTTACAACGGCGGTAAATATTCTTTGTATGGTTATAAAGTTTACGATGATATACGATTGGTATTTGTACCGGAATTATTTGTGGCAAAGCTTGGCGGCGATCCAGATAATTTTACATATCCACGGTACGGTTTAGATTGTGCATTTCTTAGGGCATATGAAAATGGCGAGCCGGTGAAAACAAATTTTTATTTTAGCTGGAGTAATGAAGGTGTTGTTGAAGATCAGCCTGTATTTGTGGTAGGAAATCCAGGCAGCACAGATAGAATTAATACAATGGCACAAATTGAATATGAAAGAGATGTACGTTATCCGATGATTGTAGGAATGTTTCAAGCAATGTATAATATTTATGAGAAAATGGTTACGGAGACGAATGCAGAAGATTTTAATTTAATAGCAAGGCTCTATTCATTTGGTAATGCTCTAAAAGTTTATTCAGGCACATATAAAGCTTTACTTGATCCATTTTTAATTGAGCGTAAAAAAGATTTTGAAAAGAATTTTAGAATGGCTGTTAATAGCAATCCTGAATTAAAAGAAAAGTACGGAGAAATCTGGTATCAATTAGAAGATTCAAGAAGTAAGGCAAGAAAAGATGCTAATAAAATTTATGCATATACAATAAATTTTTATTCGCCTCAATATTTCTTTATCGCCAGAAATCTTATTAATTATTCCAAACAATTAAAGAATAATGAAGTCACAAAAGAAAAATATGATTCATTATCCGCACAGTTATTCCCAAAAAATTTAGATGAAGAATTACAAAAACAATTGTTGCATATTCAACTAAATATTATAAAAAATAATCTTTATGCTGATGATAAAATTGTTAAAGAATTAATTGGAGGAAAAACAATTGAACAAGCTGCAAAAGATATAATTGATAAATCGAATCTTACAAGCAGTGAAAAATTTTTAGAATTGGCGGATGGTGGATATGAAGCAGTTCTAAATTCAAACGACCCTTTCGTTTTTTATATTCTAAATACTCAGGATGAATTGAAAAAGATGCAAGATGACAATCAAGCAAGATCTGATAAGGAAGAAATATTAAATCAAATGTTGGGTGAAGCACTATATAAAGTTTATGGCGATGCTATCCCGCCGGATGCAACAGGTACATTACGCCTTGCTGATGGAATTATTAAAGGATATAATTACAACGGAACGCGTGCTCCATTTAAAACTACTTTTTACGGTGCTTTAGATCGTTATTATTCTTTTGATAAAAAATTTCCGTTTCACCTGCCATCATATTTTGAAAATCTTCCTTCAGAATTTAATCCATCCATACCATTAAATTTTGTAAGTACAAATGATATTGTTGGCGGAAATTCCGGAAGTCCTGTGATAAATATTTATGGAGAAATAGTTGGTTTAGCTTTTGATGGAAACATCGAAAGTTTGCCAAGTAATTTTATATACACAACAGAAGCAAACAGAACTGTTTGTGTAAGCGCGCTTGGAATGATGGAGGCAATACGTGATCTTTACAATGCAAAACGTTTAAGTAATGAATTAACTAATGGAAAAATGAAATAATATGCATTGGATTATTTTATTCTTAGCAGGATTATTTGAGGTAGCATGGGCAATTGGGCTAAAGTACACTGAAGGCTTTTCAAAATTATGGCCTTCTGTATTTACTATTGTATGTATGATAATTAGTATGGGATTATTGGCTTATTCAGTAAAACATCTTCCAATCGGAACAGCTTATGCAATCTGGACAGGAATTGGTGCGGTCGGAACTGCTATACTCGGGATTATACTTTTTAATGAGTCAAAAGAACTTGTAAGAATATTATTTATCTTTTTAATTGTGGTAGGCATTGTGGGGTTAAAAATATTTTCAGGCCAAACAGAATAGCTGATAAAATATCCTTTAATGATATTAGATTAAAAAAGATTATTAGAGAAAAAAGTATTAAGTTATTAGTAGTTAATGCTCACTATTTAGATTTAATAAGAGGAAATGCGCATTGATATCTAAAATCAATCTACACTTAGTTGTTGCTCTCTCACTTCTTTTATTTGCTAGCCCAATAAATTCTAATCTTTACGCTCAGAATAAAAGCGATAAATACACAATTATAATTCATGGTGGTGCCGGTTACTTTCCGGAAGATTCTCCAGAAGAATTAAAGCAGCAATACATAAACTCATTAACAGAAGCTTTAAATATCGGTAAAAGTATTCTTGCAAGTGGTGGAACCAGTATAGACGCAGTTGAGAAAGTTATTAACTATTTAGAAGATAATATCCTTTTTAATTCCGCCAGAGGTGCAGTGTTTACTTCCGAAGGCAGGCATGAACTTGATGCTTCTATAATGCAGGGGAAGGATCTTTCGTGTGGAGGAGTTGCCGGAGTTACAATTATTAAAAATCCTATTACGCTTGCACGATTGGTAATGGAAAAAACTGAACATGTTTTATTTGCTGGAAAAGGAGCTGATGAATTAGGAATTCTAATGGGAGTTGATATTGTTCCAAATTCATATTTTCACGATTCGACCAGATATCAAAAATGGTTAAAATCAAATTTAAAGCAGCAAGGTGAAACTGTTGGATGTGTTGCTATTGATCAATTTGGAAATATAACTGCCGGGACTTCAACAGGTGGAAGACAAAATAAAATGCCTGGCAGAGTTGGAGATTCACCAATTATTAGTGCTGGAACTTATGCTAACAATAACACATGTGGTGTTTCAGCAACTGGTGTAGGTGAATTATTTATCCGTAACACAGTTGCGTTTAATATCTCCGCTTTAATGGAATATAAAGGTTATACTCTTAAGCAAGCTTGCGATGAAATGATTTATAATAGATTGCCCGAAGGCAGCGGAGGCATAATTGCAATAGATAAAAATGGAAATTTTGAGATGCCTTTTAATACCAATAGTATGTTTCGGGCCGTCGCAAACTCTGATGGTGAGTTTAAAGTTGAAATATGGAAATAGAAATTCAATAAAATATTATTTAGCAGGTGGAGGAATTATGCGACCGAATAAGGGAGATTACAATGAATATTATCAACAGTACATTGATCAAGTTAAAGGAGATGATATTTTTAGAATCCTTATCGAACAAAATATGGAATCACAAAATATTCTTAACTCATTTCCAGAAAGTAAGGGTAATTATAAGTATGCCGAAGGTAAATGGACAGTAAAAGAAGTTATTGGGCACCTAATGGATGTAGAAAGAATTTTTGCTTATCGTGCTTTATGTATTGCTCGCGGTGAAACTACACCTCTGCCCGGAATGGATCAGGATTTGTACGTTGCAAATGGGAATTTTAATAAGCGTCAGCTTTTTGATTTAGTTTATGAGTATCGGCTTTTACGGGAATCTAATATCCTATTGTTTGGTAGTTTTGATAAATCGATTTTGCAGAATAGGGGAAAAGCAAGCGGCTACGAGGTAACTGTTTTGGCTTTAATGTTTATGACTGCTGGACATGAAAAGCATCATTTAAAAGTTTTAACAGAAAAATATATGGGATAATTAAAGCACTTTATAAATTGCATCTAATATTTTTTGTGTGGCTCCAGTATTTGAGTGGACATAGTCCGCAGAAATTTGTCCTGTTTGTTTTCTAAAATCATCATCCGAAAATAATTTTCTTAGATTTTTATAAGCTTGCTTTTTATTATGAACGACAATTCCTCCGCCAATTTCAGCCAATTTTTTTGCTTCCTGCGAGTTCTGAATCTTTGGCCCAAATAGCACAGGTACACCATATACTGCAGCTTCTAAAACATTATGAATATTCTGTTTAAAACTTCCACCCACGTATGCAACATCCGCGTATGTGTAAAGAGTTAAAAGTATTCCGATGGAATCAACAATTATTATACGCTCATCGGCATAACTGTTTAAATGTGAAAAACGAATTGTTTTTATTTTACCGGAAAATTCATTTTCAATTTTTTCAAGATGCAGTAAAGTCGGTTCGTGCGGGGCAACAATCATTATTACGCTTTTATCAAATTCTGCAAGTTTAAGAAATGCAGGAAAAATAACTTCTTCATCCTGTTCCCAAGTACTGCCGGCGATAAAAATCTTTTTGTTCTTTGTTACGTTGTAACTTAAAAGTCTTTTTTCTTTTGCAAGTAAACTACGCTGATAAACTCTATCAAATCGTGTATCACCAACAGCTTTAACTTTATTCCCATCAAACCCAAATGATTTAAACTCTTGAGCGTCGGATTCTGATACAGTTAAGATCTTTGAAAAATATCCAAATAGAATTTTATGGAAAGAATTTAATAAAGGATATTTTCTTGGCGAATCATTTCTTAATGTTGCATCAACCAAATAGATTGGAATTTTATTTTTATCCAACTCACTTATAATATTTGGCCAAACATCGTAGCGCATAATTATAGCAAGTGTTGGATTTGTTATCGAAATAAATTTTTCAGCATTGGCTTTTGTATCAAACGGAATATATGAAATTAAATCGGTATGAGGATATTTTTTTGAATTTTCATATCCAGATGGCGAAAAAAAGGTTATAAGTACATTTACGTTTTTGTCTTCCTTTAGTTTTTCAATTATGGGTTTTGCCTGTTCAAACTCTCCTAATGAAGATGAATGAAACCAAATTAGTTTTTTGTTTTTATTTATTGAAGTAGCATTTAAAATTAATTCCTCATAAACTCTTTTTCTTCCGCCTATGCCTTTACGAATTTTATTATTAAACAACCCAGCAAGACGAAGAGCGGTATATAAAACCGGCAAAACTAAAAAGTTGTAAAATATGTCAAATAATATTTTCATTAATTTGAAATAAAATGGGCTACTTTTTCCAAAACAAAATCAGGTGTAATTAATTTTATACAATCAAAATGTTTTTTAGGGCAACTGCTTCTTCCGATATGCGAACACGGACGGCAAGTTAATGAATTGTTTTCTAAGATTAGATCTTGGCAATTGTATGGAGTAAACCCAAATTCTTCTACTGTTGATCCGAATATTACAATTACTTTTGTTCCAACTGCTGACGCTGTGTGCATCAAACCGGAATCATTACAAACAACAGCTTTGCACATATTCATATCAGCTGCAGTTTGCAAAATGTCATCAAAATTAGAAAGATCAATTGAATTGGGAATTTTCCCACAAATATCTGCGCACAATTCTTTATCAATCTTTCCACCAAATAAAACTATTGTGTAACCAGTTTCAGTTAATTTATTTCCAAGTTCAATAAAATATTCTTTAAGCCAGCGTTTTGTGTAATGGCGGGCACCAGGACAAAATCCTATTAAATTATTTTTGTTGATTAACTTGCTATCAATAGATTTATCCGTAGTAAGCTCTAAGCCTTTATCATCTAACTTAAAACCAGAAATTGTGTTTGCATATCTAACCGGGATCTGGGGCTCATTTTTTAGCTTGTTGATTTTGAAATTAACCAATAAAAATTTCTTCCAGCTGTTTTTAGAAAACCGCTCTATTTGAGTACTCTTAGAAGGAAATATTTTCTTTGATCTTAAATTATTTTGAAGATCAATAACTAAATCGTAATCGATTTTTCTTAGTTCAGCAAGTGTTGCAAGATTATCCTTTTCAATTCTGCTGTAAGGATATACTTTGTTTAGATGAGGGTTTAATTTTATAAGATCTGAGTATTCTTCCCTTAAGATAAAATCAATTTCAATTTTTGGATATTGGTTTTTTAGTGATCGAATAAACGGAGTGGTAAGCAAAATATCGCCAAGCGAGCTTAACCTTATAATAAGAACTTTTTTTAATTTTGATAATTCTACGTCTGTCAAGAAAATCTTTATAAATTGTTTAGGCCAAATTTATCATTTAACATACATATATCCACAAATAGATTTGAACTTTTTGATTTAGTGCCTAATTTTAGGCCATAATTTTAATAAGGAAATATTTATGTCAACTTTGCCCCCTCCAAAAGTTAAAAAAGCACCTGAGGATTCACTTGAATCAAAAGTTTACGCTATGCTAGAAACTTTTAAAGAGTATATTCCAACACCTAGTGATAGAAACAGGTTATCTTATTGTATGTTCAAATATTTAAATGGTGAAGGTGATGCTCCAATTATCACACTAAAAACGTCAAAGATAAATTTTGAAGGAATATCAAAAGAAGAGCTAGCAAAAAAACTTGATGTGGAATTAGAAAAGATAAAATAGTTATTAAATTCTAAATTGTCATTCCCGTTTTCACGGGAATGACAAAATTTAAAAATTGTTTTAAAGCGAAGTTGAAATACCTATCCTGTGCAAGGCTCCAACCGAACCAAGAGAAGAAAATCCATAATCAAATTGGTAATCAGAAACCTTAACACCTAAACCGACATTAAATCCGGCAATACCGGCCGTTGTACCAATCTTAAACTCCGAGCGACGTTCGTTGTTATATCCAAATCTTAATTTCATAACTTTGCTAAGTGTAAATTCTGCACCAACATTAAAAGCTTTAAACTTTTGTATAAAATCATCACGTTTTTCATTTAGCTTATGAAAATCTACTGAAAGACGTAGTGGAAGATTTTCTAATTTTTTTGAAAGTCCAACGGAAATATCAAGCGGTAAATCTTCGGTTGTGTTATAATACTTTGATAGCTGACCGCCGAGATTCATAATCGCAAAACCAAAATTCCAATTTTTATCAGGAATTGCATAATGCAAGCCTAAATCAACTGCCATAGCAGTAGATGAACGACTTTCAATTCCGGAATAAATAAATTTTGCATTAGCGCCGTAATAAAAATTATCATCAAGTTGATTTGCATATCCAACAACCAGAGCCATTTCTCCAGCGCCAAAATCTCCGGTGCGGTTTCCAAATTCATCCGAACCTTCAAAGCTGCCGTAGTTTATATATTTAATTGCCGCGCCAAATCTTCCAATATTTTCAATCTCAGTTGAGTATGAAAGTGTAGCAAGATTTATATCCATTAAATGTTTAACAAAAGAAAATGAAGCTGGATTACCTTCAAGTAATTCTATTCCTGCCGGGTTGTAAAATATTACATCTGCGTCATCATTGTTGGAAACAAAACTTCCACCCAATGCTCCGGCACGTGCGCTGCCATCAAGGCGTAAAAAATCAAAAGTGTTTTGGCTGTATGCAAAATTGCCAAAAACTATTAAGGTAAGGGATAAAAAGATGACCTTGTTCATTAATTCTCCAAAATTTCATCAGCTATTTAAGTATAACCCAAAATAAAGGCAAGGGGAAATTGTTTTCTCAATTGTTGCCTGGGGCTGACTCTTTAGAGATTTTAAAATGTTTCACTTTAAGCTATTTAGAATCTTTAGTGACTAAAATCTCATCTAAACAAAGTGAATCCTGTTTAACTTGATTGATCAATCTTTACAATTTAACTTTGATACAAAAAAACGGAGAATAGATAATAAATGAACGGAATTAAAACAGTATTTCTAATGTCGTTGATGATGGCGCTTTTTCTGCTGGTTGGATATGCAATCGGCGGCAGATCTGGAATGACAATAGCTTTCATATTTTCTTTAGTAATGAATTTTGGTTCGTATTGGTTTTCGGATAAAATTGTCCTTAAAATGTATCGCGCCCAACCGATAACAAGAGAGCAATCGCCAAAATTTTATGATATGGTTGAGCAGCTTGCACAGAATGCAAATCTGCCAATGCCAAAAGTTTATATCATAAATGATCCAACGCCAAACGCATTTGCAACTGGTAGAAATCCACAAAATGCTGCGGTGGCTGCTACAACCGGAATTTTGCAAGGATTAAATAACGAAGAACTTGCCGGAGTTATGGCGCATGAACTTGCACACGTTAAACATCGTGATATTTTAATAAGCACGATTGCCGCAACTTTAGTTGGAACAATTTCTTACATCGCACAAATGGCAGGATGGGCTGCAATGTTTGGTAGAAGTGATGACAATGAAGAGGGTGGTGGTATTGGAGGTTTAGTCTTGATAGTTCTTTCACCAATTATTGCTATGCTTTTGCAGATGTCAATTTCAAGATCGCGGGAGTTTGCTGCCGATGCAGGCGGTTCACAAATTAGCGGCAACCCATTGGCGCTTGCTTCTGCTTTGCAAAAAATTTCCCGGGTAAACCAGGTTCAGCCAATGCGGAATACAAATCCTTCTACGGCGCATATGTTTATAATTAGTCCTTTTCTTGGTGGATTAGGAAAATTATTTTCAACACATCCGCCGGTTGAACAACGAATTGCAAAGCTGCAGGAAATTGCTGCGGGAAGACGTTAGGTTTAGGTCATGCTGAATTTATTTCAGCATCTTTAAATATAAGAATGACCCTGAAACAAGTTCAGGGTGACGGACAATTCAACTTGATAAAGAGCATCTTTCTGTTAATATTTGGTTCCAGATGATAAACAATTTTTCAAATATAGCCGGAGTGATAAAAATATCTCTCCGGTTTATAGTTTTATTACTGCTTTGCCAATCAGTAGCTTATTCCCAAACAAAATCAAATCTTAATCAATTTTATACGTTGATTGATTCTGCATCAAGCCAATTGTTAAAAGATTTGGGTGATGCAAAAAAAGTTAACCTTGAACTAAATTTTGGTACAGATTATTCTGTTTTTGCAAACCAGGTAAGAGGCAAACTTTTAAGAAATAATATTCAGTTAGTCGGTGATAATTCTGAAGACAAAAATTTTGTTAGAGTTAATTTTGTTGTAGATAATTCATTTGTGTGTTATACAGAGCCGGAAAAAGATGGAATATTTGGTGATTTTTATACTGAAAGAACCATCGAAATTTCAGGAAATTATTTTATTTCAAATAATCCACAGGTAAAAGATTTTAAGCTTGCGGTAACCGACACAATAAATGTTGAAGATGTTGAAAATTTGGAGAACAGATCTTATCCATTTACCCGTGGGGAACTTCCACCGGAACCATTTTTTTCAAGTCTTTTAGAACCAATTGTCGCAATTGGCGCTGCCGCTGTAACAGTGATTTTATTCTTTACTGTGCGCTCTAAGTAAACATAAATACCTTTGAAGACTTACCCAATTTGGTTATAATTGCACATCAAAAAACCTATAAACTGTAAAATGAAAAACTTATTTGTACTACTATTTGTAACATTATTCCTGTTTGCATGTTCTTCAACTCTGGATACGACTAATATGACTCCGGAAGAAAAATTAGCATATGCTATAAAACTTTATGGCGGCGAAGATTACGAAGAAGCTGTCAAAGAATTTGAATCAATAATTCTTCAGTATCCCGGCAGCAGTATTGTTGATGATGCGCAATATTATTTAGCGATGACCAGATTTCAGCGTGAGGAATATATTCTTGCGGCATATCAGTTCAGTAAACTTATAAAGGGAATGCCTTCCAGTGAATTTTTAGCGGATGCTCAATATATGTTAGCAGATTGTTATTATGAACTTTCACCTGATTATACACTTGATCAGCAGTACTCTAAAAAAGCTGTTGAAGAGTTTCAAGTATTCATAGATTTCTTTCCGCTAAATGCCAGGGTTGTAGAAGCTGAAATCAGAATAAAAGAATTAAATGATAAGATGGCAAGAAAAGAGTATGAAGCCGCTCGCATTTATGATAAGATGGAATACTATTTAGCGGCGTTTAAATATTATGATACTGTTATGGAAATTTACCACGATACACAATACGCTCCGCTTGCACTTTATAACAAAATAAATTTACTTGTTGATAGAAAAAGAGACGCCGAAGCGTTAACGGAGTCACAAAAGTTTATTCAAAAATATCCGGATCACAAAAACTTTAGTGATGTTGAAAAGATCGAAAAATCATTAGAAAGCAAGCTTTCGGTAAATCCATAATGCCAGCCTCAAAAAAAATAAGTGATTCACAAATTATTATGACTGAACTTGTTCTGCCTAATCATACAAACCAGCTTGGTAATTTATTAGGCGGACAGTTGATGCATTGGATTGATATTTGCGCCGCTTTAAGTGCGGCAAAACATAATCAAAGAGTTTGCGTTACAGCCTCTGTTGATAGAATTGATTTTCATAATCCTGTAAAATTGGGTGATGCGGTAACCTTAACTTCATCAATTAATAGAGTGTTTAAAACCTCAATGGAAGTTGGAGTAAAAGTTTACGCGCAAAATTTTAGATTAGGCACCCGATTTCATACGAACACAGCGTATTTAACTTTTGTTAGTGTTGATAGTGATGGTAAACCGGTTCAGGCAATTGATGCACTACCGGAATCTGAAGACGAAATTAGAAGATACAATGAAGCTCTCAAAAGAAGAGAGAACCGCCTTAAAGACAGGAATAAGTAAATTTAAAATACTCTTATTATTTGTTTTACTCTCAGAAATCATTTCACCGCAAATACCGTTTAAGGGATTTTGTAAACTAAATTCATTTAGTGTTGATTCCGGGTTTACAAAATTATTTAGCTTTAATTATAACCAGGATGAACACTCAGATTTACTGCTTTATAATCCAACCCAAAAAGTTGCTGCGCTGTATGATGGTAAAAGCGGCACAAAGTTTAATCTTAAAGAAATGTTACTACTCCCAGTGGAAATTTCTTCAATCGAACCAATAATATCTCCGAACAAAATTATTGAATCGTTTGTATTTACTTCAAGAAAGAATAGGAGTCTTGGAATTTACAATTTTAGATCAGACGGTAAACCAGTGTTAGTTTCACAGATAAAATTGGATTCTTATCCAGAAAATATAAGCATCACAAATAATTATTTAGACAGTTCGCAATCGTTTATATTATCTGGTAATTTATTTGATGGATTGTCAATAATATCAAACGAGAATAATCTATTAACAGAAAAAAAAATCTGTTCAAATAGATTATTCCAAAACGCACAATTTATTGATCTTAATTCAGACGGTTACGATGATATTGCGGCACTTAACTCAATCGAAAACAAGCTTCATTTTTTTTATAACAATTCCCGCAATGATTTTAATGAGCTGAGGAGCATAAATATCAATGAAGATGTTTTATCAATGAAGGTATTTGATATTAATTATGATCAGTATAAAGATATAATTGTGAGTACAAAATCTAATATCAGAATTTATTTTGGTGATGCAATTGCTTCCTTTAATAAATTAATATTTGTGCAAACAAAATATCCTGCAGATAAATTTATAATTGGTGATTTTAATCGAGATGGATTTTTTGATGTTAACTATTTAAATGTGGATGAAGGAATAATATCAACAATCTTTGCAAAAGATTTTTTTATGTTTTATCCGGAAATTATTCAGAAAAAGAAAAAGGGAATTGTTGATGTAATTCCTTTTTTTAGCAAGTTTGTTTATGGCGCCGCTTATATAAACCAAAGCGGAGAAGTGAACATTCTTTCTTCAATCGCTTTAATGTCTGATAACCAGCAGTTAGCTGTTGGGGTCGAACCCAACTTAATTACATCATTCGATCACATAAACAATGGTATCGTTGATTTTGCATTTGTTGATGAGTTTGATGATAAATTGAAGTGCGTCATCCGCAGCGCGTCAGGATTACCAGAAAAACTATACAGTGTTAATTTATTTGAAGAGCATAACAAACTTTTAACTTTTAGTAATAGTAAATCAGTAAAAACCTTTTTTCTTTATAGTACGGATAAAAAAAATGTTGAAGCAATTGAAATTGATTTTGAAAAATATACTTTTAAAAGAAAATTTCATTATACAGAAGGGCCAATTCAGGATCTTGCAATGAAAACTGATGCCGGCGGTGAAGCCGAACTATTTATTCTTTATTCAAAAAACAAAATTTTAAATCTACAGGCTATTTCAAAAGCACCCGTAAACTATAGTCAAAAACTTTACACTATTTTAAGTTCAAACTGGTCTAACCCATTTTTGTTTTTTCAAGATAAACTTACAATTGGTTACTGGCAGATTGATGCTGATTATACAAAGTTAGAGTTATTGAATTTTACCGAAAAGGAAAGAAAGCCAATTACCAAGCTTAAGATTAACGGAAATAATTATGGGTTGGTTTCAAAATCCAATAAAGTGCAAACTAAGGATGGTTTTAATTATTCTGTGTTACTCTCAAGTGAGGAAAAATATTTTATCGTTGCGGGCGTTTATGAACCTAAAAATTTTAGCACAATTAACACTAACAAGGGATTTAGGATACAAGATAAAAATCAATTATTTTTTGGAAAAACTAACTCAATTTTTGTTTACGATTCAAATTTAAGCTTGGTTACAGAATATATTTCTGCCAAAACAAGTAATAAGTTATTTACTGCCGGTAAAGTTGAAAATATTAAATTGAGTGATTGCATTATAGAAAAACTTGATCAAAGGAAATATCATTTGATATTTACGAATACAAAATCCGGTAATATTGAAATAAGGCAGCTATCTAAATGATAAAAATTTTTATAGCCGTTTTAGTTTTAAATTTGTCATCAACAATTCTTCCGCAGAAATTAACAAAAGTTGAACTTGACTCACTTTACAGCTTATTTACTTATGTAAAAGGTGTTAGTACTTCAGAAAATATGCAGCAACAATTTGAAGAGCACCCGGAAATTACTAAGTGCGGATTAGGATTAGTTACTACCATCAAAGAATACTTAAGCAACTTTTCTATTGAACAGCAGAATGTTTTAACAAAATTGTTAACCAGGCCTACAACAGAAAAAAGTATAACTACTTCAAATGGTTTTTTCAGAGTTCATTATGATTTAACGGGAAGCAATGCTTTAGGTTATGATTTAAATCTTTTATTGCAGGCTTTAGATTCGGTTTACAATTTTGAAATTTCATATCTTAACTATCCAACGCCTCCCTCAGATGGTTCCGAAGGCGGCGATGATAAGTATGATATTTATGTGCAAAATCTTGGCGGACTTTACGGATACACACAGTTTGAAACCAAGGTTGCTGATTCTCGATGGACATCGTATATGGTTATTGATAATGATTTTGTTGGATATTATTCCACGGGAATAGCAGGTGCTCAAGTAACTGTTGCCCACGAGTTTCATCACGGAATTCAAAGTGGAAGTTATGCTCCTCAAAGCATAGCATCTCCTTTTAGATCTGAGGATTTATTTTTTTACGAATTAAGTTCTACTGCAATGGAGGAATTTGTATTTAATGATGTAAACGATTATTACGCTTATATGCCCTCTTATTTTCAGCATCCGGAAAGAGCAATGCCAATGCATGACGGATACAATTTAGCAATCTGGAATATCTTTCTGCAGAAAAATTTTGGATTTGAGATTTTAAAAAATCAGTGGGAAAGAATTCCAACTACATCAGCAATAAAGTCTATAGCATTAAGTATAAATTCTTTCAACTCAAGTTTTAGATATGAACTAAATAATTTTGGACTCTGGTGTTACTTTACTGGTTCCAGAGCTATAAGTGGAAGATATTTTGAAGAAGCAAGTGATTATCCGATAATAACGCCTACTGCAATTATGACTTTTAATTCATCATCTCAAACTTATGAGCTTGGTCTTTACCCCACATCAAATTATTATTTAAGGATTAACTTGCCGAACAATGATGGTGTGTTTAATTCTATAATTTCAAATTCAGATTGGCAGAAGCTGAAATTGATGATACAAAGATTTTTAAAATCTTCTTTTAGTATTTTTCAAAGATATAACTCCAGGATGAAAAATTATAAATGAAAATTATTCTGTCCTTTAGTATCCCAGAAAACCATTCACCATTTTGGAATAATGCAGGTATAATTAATAAGAGATTGTCGTATATGGAGGATCAAATTACAATAAAGCAAATCTTTAGAAGCTGAAGCAAGCGCTTTCCCAATCCTTATAAATTATCTTCTTTATCCAATAATATTATTTTGTATTTCAATGATAATATTCCTCCAAGTTGTAGAGGTTGATATAAATATTTTTCTGCTGGAATTGAATTATATTATTCTGGCAAGAAAAGTTCAATCAACTTATTTGATGAACTCAATAAACCAAATTACGGTGGATAAAGCAAAGATGTTGATTTTCCCACTGGTGTTTACATTTACATTATAAAATCAGGTGATGATATTTTTAAAGGCAAGCTGGTAATTTTTAATGACTAACTATTCTGTTGAAGCTGTTGATTTGAACAAATCTTTTGGAAGAAGACTTATTTTTAATGATTTACATTTTAAATTTGATAGCGTTGGAGTTTACGGAATATCAGGTCCAAACGGTTCAGGTAAATCTACACTTGTAAAAATTATTGCAGGAATTATCGGATCATCTAAAGGTAAGATTTTACACAAGCTGAATGATAAAGAAATTACTGAGGAACATTTACATGATCATATTGGATTTGTCTCACCTTATCTTGTTTTGTATGAGGAATTTTCTACATATGAAAATTTAAAAATATTTGCTGATATTAGAGGTGTTGCGTTTAACAAAGAACGAGTCGATTATCTTTTAAATAAATTTTTATTGTTTAAAAGAAAAGACGATTTGTTAAAAACATATTCTTCGGGAATGAAGCAAAGAGTAAAATTTATTTTTGCTTTAATGCACTCTCCGCAATTACTAATTCTTGATGAGCCAACTTCTAATCTTGATGAAGAAGGGAAAAAATCTGTTTATGATATTGTAAAAGAAGAAGGGCAAAAAAATATTGTGTTGATAGCATCCAACGAAAAACATGATTTAGAATTGTGTGGTGATATCGTTTATTTGGAGAAATATAAAAATTAAATGAACTCGAAATCCTACAGCTTGTTTTTAAAAGATTTTAAATCTGAATTACGGACACGATATGCAATAAACGCACTTGCAATGTTTATTATTGTTGCAATCAGTGTAATTTTATTTTCAGTCGGTAACGAAAAAATTAGTCCAAGTTTGACCGGCGGATTGTTCTGGGTCGTTATCTTTTTTACCGCCATGTCTGGATTATCCAGAGCTTTCGTTTCTGAGGAAGAGCGAGGCACTGCATTAACTTTACAACTAATTGCTGCTCCATCTACCGTTTACACCGGAAAATTGATTTTTAACATAATTTTAGTTTTTGCAATGAATACAATTATTGCTGTACTCTATTCAGCAATATTTGAAGCGTTTGTTATTCAGAATTTTATATTATTTTTGGCATCATTTGTACTTGGTAATATTGGATTAGCTGTTTCATCAACTATAATAGCTGCAATTATTGCAAAAGCTGGAGCGAAAGGAACGCTATATCCTGTGCTCTCATTTCCCATATTATTGCCTTTGATTTTAACGTCCGTTCAGCTAACATTGTTTGCAATAGATGGCATATCCTTTGAAAGAGCTAAGTTTGAATTGGCAATTGTTGTGAGCTACGATGTAATAATGCTCACAGCATCTTATATGTTATTTGATTTTATTTGGAAAGAATAGCTTAAATTTTATTATAAACTAATCCATAAATATTATGATCTGGAAAATATTTTTATTTCTTTTACTTGCGTTTGTCTCTATCGCTGGAATTGCATTTCCCATTGTAGAGAATCCAACACATTGGTATGAATATCCTTTCATTCCCGGCCTTGAAGAAAACGCAAAAATAATATTCTTTCATGTTCCGACAGCCTGGTTAACAGTAGTAGCATTTTTTATGTCAACAATTTATAGCTTCAAGTATTTACGTAAGAAAAATTTGGATGATGATGTTAAGTCTTACGCTGCAGCTCAACTCGGAATGATTTTCTGTATCCTCGCAACAGTAACAGGTGCAGTTTGGGCTAAATTTGCATGGGGTTCATATTGGAGTTGGGATCCAAGACAAACAAGTATATTTGCATTGTTATTAATTTATGGTGCATGGTTTGCGCTTCGATCATCAATTGAATCTGAAGAAAAGCGCGCAACACTTTCATCGGTTTATTCTATGATTGCGTTTGTTACTGTTCCGTTTTTTATTTTTATAATGCCACGAATTATGACTGGACTTCATCCAGGCTCTGCAGATGACTCAAATGCTGGACCAGTTGTTGATTTTAAAATGAACGGAAATATGCAGTTGATATTTTTTCTTTCATTGATTGGGTTTACAATTCTTTATTTTTGGATGTGGAATATCGGATACAGGTCAATTTTATTACGCGAAAAATTAAATAAACAATTAATAAGAGGTTAACTTGGAACAATTTCTATCGCAAAATGCAATTTATATTGTAATGATTATTGTACTTATTGTTTGGGCAGGAATTTTTGGTTATATGTTTAGCCTTGATAAAAGAATTAAACAAGTAGAAAAAGAAATGATTGGAGAAAAAAATGAAAAATAAATACATCTTCGGCGGATTTATCATCGTATTATTCCTTGGAATAATGGCGTACCTTTTTACACAAAGCAATATTAAATATGAAAGTAATTTTGCAAATGTAAAAACCACAGATAAAACAGTTAAAGCTACTGGCAGCTGGGTAAAAGAAAAAAATTATGATATGAATCGTGAACAAAATACATTTTCATTTATAATGAAAGATGTAACCGGAAATGAAATGAAAGTGATTTACGAAGGTGCTATGCCAAATAATTTTGAAAGTGCGACAAGTGTTGTTGTCACCGGCTCATACCGCAATGGGTATTTTCATGCAAAAGACATTTTAACAAAATGTCCCAGCAAGTACGAAGAACAAAATGTTCAGTCATCTAGTATGTAATCGCAAATAGCAAGGTGCTAAGAGCATAGCACCTTATCAAAGTTTTACTTATAGAAATTTATTAAACAATATTGCGCTTAGCATAATTGCATTTGTAATTGCTCAATGCACTCTGCTCCAGGCGCTTAGCGAGGTTATATGATTGGAAGTATTTTTTTAAGTGTTGCACTTGTATTAAGTTTGATTGCAATGGTAATGTATTACCTTTCTTTCAAAGGATATAAAAACACCTTGAACATTGCACGTTACAGCTATCACGGAATGGCAATATTTGTAATAGCTGCCTCCACTTTTTTGTGGTACGCAATTTTAACTCATCAATATCAATACAAATATATTTTTAGTTACAGCCAAAATTCATTATCAACAGGATTGTTATTATCATCCTTTTGGGGCGGGCAAGAAGGAAGCTTTATGCTTTGGTTGCTGCTTACTTCAATTATCGGCATAATACTTCAATCATATTCTTCAAAGAGAGGTGATCTTGAACCAAGAGTGATGGCGGTTTTTGCGCTTGCGACGTCTTTTCTATTAGTTATGGTTTCGCCATGGTTCAAAAATCCTTTTGAGTTTATTTGGACTATCCCTGTTTTTGTCGATGTGAAAAATATTAATGCTCAATTCTTAAATCTTCCATTTATACAAAATTTTATATTTACAGATCAACAGTCAAACACGACATTTGTACAGATGAGCTCTGAGCTTCATGCTTTGTTAGCACAAGCAGGAGTTCAGGTAAATCAATTTATTGCAGATGGAAAAGGATTAAATCCGCAATTACTAAACTACTGGATGCAGATTCACCCACCAATGTTGTTTATCGGATTCTCAATGGCAACAGTGCCCTTTGCTTTTGCGATGGCAGCTTTAATGAAAAATGATTATCGTGAATGGGTTAATCAATCGTTGCCGTGGGTGCTTGCAGGAACTGGAATTCTTGGTCTAGGAATTATGATGGGCGGATATTGGGCTTATGAAATGCTTGGCTGGGGTGGATATTGGGCATGGGATCCTGTAGAAAATTCAAGCTTGATTCCGTGGTTAATTGGAGTTGCTTCAATCCACACTATGCTTGTGCAAAAAAGAAGTTTAAAATCCACTGATGGAATTGGAAGATATGCAAAGACAAATCTTATTCTTAGCATTTTAACATATGTTTTGGTTTTGTACAGCACATTCTTAACAAGAAGTGGGGTGCTTGGTGATGCCTCAGTGCACTCGTTTGTTGACCCCGGACAACTAGTTTATTTATTTCTTGTAGTGTTTATAGGAACATTTATTTTACTTGGATTCGGTAGCATAGCATTTAGATGGAAGCACTTAGATGATAAAACTGTTTATGAAGAAAGCGTTCTTTCACGTGAACTATCCTTATTTACAGCCTCCATTATACTTGTAGCCTCTGCAATTATTGTTCTTGTTGGTACATCTGCTCCATTATTTGGAAATGCTGTTGATACTTTTTTCTACGATGAAATGCATTTACCAATTGCAATTATTATTGGATTGTTAAACGGACTTAGCTTACTTATCAAATGGAAGAGCACTAACACAAAAGACCTATTAAAGGAATCAACAATTTCTGTAATCGTAAGTATTGTACTTACGATAGCAGTTGTAGTAATTGGTGGGGTGCATAAAATAATGATGATTATTCTTACCTTCTCATCAATATTTGCGCTTGTTGTAAACGCAGAAATTGCTTTTAAAATTGTTAAAGGAAATCTAAAAAATCTTGGTGGCTATGTAGCGCATATTGGGATAGCACTGTTTATTCTGGGTATAGTTGGTTCTGCTGCCTACAGCGATCAGATGAATGTTGAACTTATAAAAGATAAACCAACAACTGCATTCGGTTATGAAATGACTTTTACAGGTTATACCCCAATTGAGAATAACACAAAATTTGCCTTTAACATAAATATGAAAAAAGGGAATAATGTTCATACCGTTTCTCCAATAATGTATATCTCCGATTATAATAACAGTCTTATGCGCGAACCTGCTATACTTAATCTTTTCTCTAAAGATGTTTACATTGCACCACTCGGCTTTGATGAAGGAACAAATCAAAGTGCTGGTAGTGGAGAAACTGTTCAACTTGAAAAAGGAAAAATAACAGAATATAAGAATTCAAAAATTTCATTTGATAAATTTGATATCTCATCTGAAACTATGGCTGATATGCAGGCAGGTAAAGATTTTCAAATGGGTGCAAACTTAACGATAGTAACAAATGATAAAAAAGAAGAGTTTGAGCTGTTTAGAAAAAGCGTTAGCGGCGAAATTCAGTTTACGGATTTTGTTTCTAAAAATGCCGGACTAAAAATTCAACTAACAAATCTTACTGCTCAAATGATCGAAGTATCAATTACATCTTTAAATGATACTCCGCAGCAAGTTGTTGAACAAAAACAAGAAGTGTTATCCGTTACTGCAAGTGTAAAACCATATATTAGTCTTGTATGGATAGGCGTAATTGTAATGGTGCTTGGTTTCTTTGTTGCAGTAGCAAGGAGATTGAAAGAATCTTTGTTGTAATAAGTTAGAAAATATTTATTCTAAAATCAGGCTCGAGAAATCGAGCCTGATTTTTTATATTTGGGCAGTTAAAAACTTTAAGGAACACAAATGAAAATGTTTTTCAATAATACAAAACTTCAACATCCATTTTTAATTACACTATCACTTTTAATTGTAATCTCTTTCGCTTTCATTCCAACCAAACCGGATGAAGGAATGTTTCCGTTAAGTGATATTAAAAACATCAACTTAAATGAAAAGGGGTTAAAGATAAGTGTAGATGAAGTTTATAATCCAAACGGCGTTAGTCTTGTTGATGCTCTCGTAAAGATTGGCGGCTGCACGGGTTCATTTGTTTCTAACGATGGATTGATAATCACAAATCATCATTGTGTATTTGGAATTGTTTCTAATGCCAGTACTATTGAAAACAATTATTTAGAAAATGGTTTTTTAGCTGAAGACCGAGAAAAAGAATTACCGGCAAGCGGATTGACCTGTAGAATCACAGATTCCTATGAAGATGTTAGTGCAGAAGTTTTAGAAGCAGCAAACACAGCTGAAGATATTTCCAAAAGAACAACTGCAATATCAGATAAGATAAAAGAAATTGTAAAACGCGAAGAAGAAAAAGATAGCACAATCGCAGCCGTGGTTTCAGAAATGTTTGTGGGTGAACAGTATGTACTGTTTAGATATAAAACGATTAACGATGTTAGATTAGTTTACGTGCCTCCAAGAACTATTGGTGAGTTTGGTGGAGAATCCGATAACTGGGTGTGGCCAAGACACAATGGAGATTTTTCATTTGTTCGCGCTTATGTTGCGCCGGATGGTTCATCGGCAAAATACTCTGAAAATAATGTGCCTTATCATCCTAAAAAGTTTTTGCAGGTAAATCCAAATGGAGTTAATGAAGAAGACTTTGTTTTTATACTTGGTTATCCCGGCAGAACTTACAAACATCAACCATCACAGTTTTTAATGATGCAGGAAAAATTTCAATTACCATATATTCAGGATATGTTTTCCTGGCTGATAAATCTTTATGAAAAACGTGGAGAGAACGACCCTGAGTTTGCATTGAAAATTGTTGGAGAAATTCAGGGCCTGGCAAATACAGAAAAGAATTACCGTGGTAAAATGCAAGGATTAGAAAGATTAAAACTAATTCAGAAAAAACAAGAAGAGGAAAAACAACTTCAGGTGTTTATTAATTCTAATCCCAAACTAAAAGAAAAATATGAAACCATATTAAGTGAAATTGATGAGGCACATCAGGATGCTTTTACTAGCGGAAGAAGAAATCTTGTTTTGTTTATGTTAAGTCGATTCGTGGATTATTATCGACTTGCAGAAATATTTATCGATTACAAAAAAGAAATGCTTAAGCCTGAATTAGAAAGAAAATCATTATACAAAGAAGATAAGAGATCTGATTTTTATAACTCAATTACAAAACTTTATAATGATTTTATGCCTGATCTTGAACCGCAAATATTAAATAAAATATTAAACGATGCTTCAATGTTCGATGAATGTAAAGATTTGGAACCGTTTAAGAGTTTTGCAAAAGGAAAAAGCAAACAAGATTTTATTTCTGATTTATATGATGATACTTTTATAAAAGACAGCAAAGAATATTTTGAACTTCTTGAAGATAAAGATGAAACCTTGGAAGATATTGATGATCCATATATTAATTTGGTAATGAAGGCAGTTGAACTTGGCGATACAGAAAGAGAAAAATCACAGGTTCGTGATGGTAAAATAAATATCCTTCTTGCAAAACTTAATGATGTTAAAAGACAATGGCTTAATAAATCATTTGTACCGGATGCTAACAGTACATTAAGATTAACTTATGGGTATGTGCGAGGATATTCCCCAGCGGATGCAACTTATTTTTCTCCAAATACAACCCTAACTGGATTGATAGAAAAGGGAAGGAACACAGGAGATTATAAACTAAATAAGAAAATAAAAGAATTGTACGATGCTAAAGATTTTGGGCAATTTATTCTTCCAAAATCAAATGATGTACCGGTTAATTTTATTTATAATATGGATACAAGCGGCGGAAATTCAGGCAGCCCGATTATGGATGCTTACGGAAGATTAGTCGGAGTAAACTTTGATCGTGCATTTGAAGCAACCGTTAATGATTATACCTGGAGTGAAAAATATAGTCGCTCAATTGGCGTGGATATTCGTTATGTATTATGGGTTGCCCAAAAGGTAAGCAAAGCTGATTTTCTGCTAAAAGAAATGGGAATTAACATTTAATTCAAGTAATTTGCGGCTTGACAAAGTATGAGGTCAATGTTATCTTTGACCTCGTTTTTACGAAAAATATTCATTCCGCGATAGCTCAATGGTGGAGCATTCGGCTGTTAACCGAAGGGTTGCAAGTTCGAGTCTTGCTCGCGGAGCCAATCGAGATAGTAGCTCGAAACTATCTTATCTGGGTTAACAATTCTGTTAACCCATTCTTTTTTTATATGCCCATCACCTCTAAAATGTATATCAATCGTCCCTTTTTCTTCCTTTTTCTTTAATTTAATAGTTATTTCTCTAATGATGGTCTTAATCATATATTTTCGTTCTTCTTTTGAAGCAGCGTCGTAATACTTTGAAAGATCTTTGAATATTTGCTTCAAGTCAGATTTATCAACCACAGTATTTTTTATTAAAGAAATTTCATGATCAACTTTTTTTCTTTCTTCTTTAATCATTTCTCTTTGATTTTCTAAATCTTCTAGCTTTAATGTGACTGACTTAAACTCGCTGGCCGAACCCTTAGCAATAAAACTAGTTAAATTATTTATCTCTTGATTGATATTATTCAAATTGGCAATTAAAGAATTCCTCTGAGTTTCATAAGCTTTAAGATCTTTAGATTCATTATGTCCTAATTGTGAAAAAACAGAATTAAATAATTGATCAGAGGAAGCAATTTTTTTTATCAGCATTTCAATAAATATTTCGATTTCACTGGCGTGAATATCTCGACTTTCACATTTAGAACTTCCATACTTAGACTTCGTTGTGCACTTATAGTAGAAATCTTTTGTTCCATCTTTTTTCCCAACAAATGATGTAGTCAAATTACTACCGCAGAATCCACATTTTAATCTACCTAATAACAAAAGCTCAGAATCCACTTGAGAAGTAAAACGATCATTCTTAGAAACATTTAATTGATCATTAACCTGACTAAATTTAGTTTCATCAACTATCGGTGAATGTAATCCTTTAAATTCCTGCTTTTTGTAAGTGATTTTTCCGATATAAATTTTATTTGTGATTACTCGATGAACAGAATCTTTATTAAATAAACCACCACCAGTTACTTTCCCAGATTTTGTAGTCCTACTTTTTGAATTAAACCCTTCACGATTGAGACGTTTAGCAACTTTTTCAACAGATAGTTCTTCCAAGTAATAATCATAGATTTTATTTACTAATAATGCTTCTGCTGAATTTATTTCGAGTAATTTATTTTTTACATCATAACCTAATGGCGCATGCCCACCACCCCAATAACCTTTAGAAGCTTGATAATAAAGTTTTTCTCTGGTCCTTTCAGCAATCATATCGCGTTCAAATTCTGCAAAAGAAAGCATAATATTTCTTTGCATCTTTCCAGCCGGAGTAGTAGTATCAATATTTTGCGTTGCAAATACGATATCAATACCAAGCTTTGTAAGCTTTTTATCAACATCCAAATAATCTAATACGCTACGTGAAATCCTATCAATCTTTGTGGCTAGAACTATATCAAACTTTTTTTCTTCAGCATCGCTTAATAATCGAATTATTTCATTTCTTTCAAGGCTCGAGCCTGAGGCTCTGTCGATATATGTACCGTTGACTTCCCAATCCTTGGCCTTACAATAATTTCTTAGTAAATCCTCCTGACCATTCAGACTACTAACTTCACCTTGTCCTTGTTCGTAGGTCGACACTCGACAATAAACAGCTGCTTTTTTCTTCTTTTCTTCTGATTTGTTTTTCTTTACCATAACCATCAAAATTTATTTTTACAAAATTAATAATACTTTAGTTGTAACACTATTAATTCCACAAAAGTACCTTTTATAAACCAATTCTTTCTTGGTAAAAGAAACGTATAACAAGAAAGGAATTTTATGAATCGAGTTATCATTTATGCTCGAGTATCCACTAAAGAACAAAATGTGGATATGCAGCTGTCAGATTTAAAGTCATATGCAGAATTAAGGAGATTAAACGTCGTCGAAGTTTATATTGACTATGCTTCAGGTGCTAAATCAGATCGTGTGAATTATCAAAAATTATTTAATGATGTTCGCAAAAGAAAAACCGAAGTTGTATTGGTATGGAAGTTTGATCGTTTTGCTCGAAGTACTAAGGAATTAATAAATGCTTTAGAAGAATTTAATAGTCTTGGTGTGGATTTCATTAGTTACAAAGAAAATGTTGACACCTCAACTCCAGCAGGCAAAATATTATTTACTATGATTTCAGCATTTGCTGAATTTGAAAGATCAATAATACGTGAAAGAGTAATTGCAGGAATGGAAAAGGCTAGGGTACGTGGGGTAAGAATTGGGAGGCCAAAAATTCCGCCATTTACAAAACAGCAGATTATTATGCTAAAAGCAAGTGGATTGACGTATAAAGAAATAATTAAGAAAGTAAAAATTTCAAAAAGTGCTTACTTTGAAATTTTGAAAAAGATGTAATAAAAAGGCGGCTGTTACGCCGCCTGTGTTAATACTAATGATACTACTTAGCATCTGGAACTTTTTCAATATAACGAGTTCTTTTTGCATTCTCATCTTTATCAAAATTCACATAAGGTTGATGTAGGAAGTAAAATCTATTCCCATTGATGTCTAAGTAACCATCAGCAAGGATGCCTTTCACTATCTCTAATCTTTGATTTTCATTTTGCTTCTTTAAATACGGAATCACATGCTCTTCTATTATAAAGTGTGCTTGGCAATTCATCATAGCATAATCATAACTAATTGATTCAATGATCTGTAAAGCAATCTTATCTTCAGTTCTGTCCAAACACAGAAAATGCTTATAAAGATGGTCAATAGTATCTAAGACTGTTTGTCTAAGTGCTTTATCAACCTTAACATTTTTATTTTTACTCATATTTTACCTAATATTATTTGGCATAATTGCCGCGGAAAATTCTGATGATGTAACCGCAACCAATAATACAATTGCAATTAATCTCCAGAATATTTGGCTGGAGTGTTTTAAGGCTCCAGCCTGTTTGTTTGTCAATGCAGTTATTGCATTATATGATACTATTTGTATAGAATATATTTTTACTGTGCCTGCGCACCTCCATATTTTATGATGTATATCTTGTTTTGTCATAGTGTAAAAATCCTTGTTAATAGTTTTTTATACAAGACGACATTACTACTTGGGAAGTATTTTTTGTATACCCGCCAAGTAAGAATTATATAATTTGGTTTATTCATCGCTGTTAGGATCCAAATACTGAAAGAAATTTTTACTCATAGCTTTCGCAGCATCAAAGTTAATTGCTTCCCATAGCTCTGGTGTTTCGGCACCTAAACCTATTTCACAATCACAATGATTTTTGATTTCTGCGATAAGCTTCAAATAAATATCAACACGTTCTTCAAGCGGGTATCTGTACCTATCATAACTAACATCTGGTTTTTCCATATGCATATCAAGCAAATCAGTATCAGGAAAATACTGCGGTATAATCCCTCTGTAGTCAGCGGCTAATCTTATACCGCCCATTGTAATCTTCGAGATTTTATTAACATCTAATTCCTTTAACAGTTTCCTGATCAATTTGATATATTCTTTTTCGTAATCTGGTATAAATATTATTGGCTCTATTTCTAGCTTAAGATTTATATCACCTTTTTTTTGAACCTGCTTTGCAGCAGCAATACGTTCCTTTAATGAATATGTACCGTGCTCATATTTATCAATTACGGACTGGGGATTAAAACCAATTGTTACAAGGACCCTGTTATCGCATTGTGCTTTTAGCAATGATGTGAGATTAGGTGATTTACTCATAAAGTTGATCTTAATATTTTTATGCTTTTCTACAAGTCCTGCAAAGAAATTAAGATGCCCGGAGATGTGGTCTATAGCCCCGATATCTGTATACTCGCCAATATTAAATGATACATCAAACTTTTTATTTTCTGCAAAATAGCTTGGAAGCTGTTTCTTAATATTGAAGTATTGCTGCTGCGCTAGTGGAACATCAAGTTTAAGTAAGATCTCTGCCAGATTATCATTAATATATTTGGATACATCTTCCTGACTAATTTTATTTTTACCCATACGGGATAATTTGTTTCTGAACTCATCCGCAAATTTCTTAAAACCCGGAGGTATTTTTAGTAAGGGCGATTCATTATAAAAAGCATACGCACTTAGAATCGTATTTAGCCCAATATGAATTGGAATTTCATTTAACATTTCTTGCTCGATCACATCTATGTTGGAGTATAACTTCTGATGCTGCTGCCGCAATGCTGTTTTACCTAAGTAGCAGAATTCACAGGAAGAGCTGCAGTTGAAAACTGACTTAACCATTGTGCTCATTCTTTCTACAATATGCCCCGGGCTTTCAAACGTTTCTATGAAAGAAGATGATCTTCTGCATATCAACAGAGTTTCTTTCATATGATGATATCTACCGGCAGCATCTAAGTGCGCCGGTAGTTCTGGTTTGCTATTTTCAACGTAAACAACTTTAACTTTTGGATTAATAAATTTGCATCTATCTAAATATTCCTTAGTTAAAGCATCATCTTTCGCCTCTTCTGTAACCTGAATTAATTTTGGAATAAACATTTACTTACCTTTCTTTTTTTTGATTATTGATTTTGGAATTTTATAAGCCAATATAGCTGGGCCCTTCATGCCAAATCGTTCTCGAGTCGTGGTCACACCTATCTTTTGTAATATCCTACTAAGTTCCCCCTGATAGCGATAATAATTATGTGGATCCAACTGCTTTATCATAAAAAATATTTTATCACAGCGGTAGTAGAAAAAATTATTATCCCCAGGCAGAAGAGATCTTGTAGCATTATGTTCCACGTAATCTGAAAGAATATCTTTACAAATTGTTTCTGGTGAAGTATCTTCTTTAACGGAGGAGATTATAGACTCCACTGCAAACTGATGAAGCTGCTCAAAGTAGTTATTCTTCTTTGTTGAAAACACTTTTGCAATCGCAAGTATTGGGAACCATTTCTCCAATTCGCGATTCTGTATTTCTGGACTTAAATTTAGTGAAGCTGGATTGTTGATAATCTTACTTAGCTCTGGCAGTTTCTTATCTAAAGTTCCGACGATAACGGGTTTTAAAGACTTTAATTTGTTTTGATCATCACTTGTTAAATACGCCACCTTGTTGGATGATGACGCTTTTTGCATTTCAATAGTTATACATCTATCAGCTAATGCCGGACTTAATGAATTAATTCCTGCAATGACTTTTGGGCAGTATGTTGAAAACTGAGTAGGTAAATTCTTGATAACTCTGTGAACTTTCCCGTCTTTTTTATAACCACTATTTAGTGACTGAATAGTAGGATTATTAGACGTACCGCGCTTTTCCAAGTCCTCAGCCTCATCAATAAACAAAGTTGGCTGTTCATTCTCTATCATTCTAAATAAATTTGCAGGTGTAACTGAGACTGTTGAAACCGGATGATGTGATAACGAAGAAAGAATTCTAACCAAAGTAGTTTTGCCAGAACCCTTCGCACCCGTTAGATGTAAGTATGGTATGGCTTCAAATAAATTAAACACATAAGTGCTTGTTGCTTCAACTGCTATGAAATCATAAAGTCTTGGATTACTAAAAAATACAAACGGCTTAATTGCATTTGTAATTTCTTCAATCAAGTTTTCGTTAACTTTTTTATCATTCCATAAATTATTGCTACCAATTGTAGCATCTGCACTTACGTCCGGGATTTCACTTAACTCGCCTTTGCCATTCACCAAAAAACTTTTCCCATTCTCACGATATACTTTTACGACCTTCCCCCCAATTGTATCAAATGACAATTGCCCTAAATCCGTTACACACTTAGGTTTATCTTTTACACTAGCTTCTAAATCAACTTTTTTCTTAATTATTTTTTTCTTCATATTTATTTGACTTTCTGTACATATTTTGTACGCCCGAAATATGCTTGGTTATTGTCTAAAACAGAAGAGTGTTTAACACTTGGAAAGTATTTGTTAGCTACCTTCTAAGTTAAATGAATGGACAGACGCTAGTTTGATTAGCTATATAGAATAGATTTTGCAGGTACGATGGGTATGAACCATTTAATTTTGTTATCAGTTGCTGGAATAAAAATTACAGTATATGTTTTGGAAGAGTTAATCTTATCTTTAGAGAATTTTGATTTGTTTAAGTAGGAAGAAAACTTATTTTTAATTGACAAAGAAGATTCAACGTCAGCTATAGATATTTTGCAACCTTCTATTGCATTGATAATGCTCTGAGCACCACGCTCTGGTGAATCATATTCTTTTTTCTTAGCATATTTTTTTGTGAGATCTTTATAATCTACGGGAGTATTTGGTTGTGCCATTAGTGCAGCCAAGTAATACATACCAACGGAATTAGCTAGAAGTATTGGACCGCCCTCATAATTAAAATTTACTTCCCAATAGTTGCCGCGATATTTTATAAAATATTTTTCTATATCGTTTTTAATTTGCTGTTTGTCTGTGTTTTCTTTTGTGACCAACGTGTACTTACGATTAAACTCATACCAGAATTCTGGAAGTAATAATATATCTGAGGAGTTTAGTGGTGTTAATGCATTTATGCAACGATCCATAACATCTACTGAGTTGTAGCTATATACGAATTTACTTAAGTCCTTAAAGAATTTAGCATTTTTGGTACCATAAAGTAATTTGTTTTTTTGCACGAGCATTGATACGAAGCATTGCGATAACTGTTCCGGAGTAATATCAATGATAGAAAGATCAATTAAGTTACCATTGCCTTTAATTCTTGGTAAAATATTTTCAGCATTTTTATAATGGAATATTTTCTTAATTAATTCATCATCTTTAAATGAAGCCAATTTGTTCAATAATTCATTTTGCCTTTGTAGCGGCAGTGAATCGGTGTTAAAGAAAATACAATTCTTATTTGCTGTTAAAGGAATTTCATTTTCACTTTCAGATAAATCAATAATACTATAATCCTGGTAATTGTACTTAAGTAATAATCTTATAGCCTCTTCTGCTATTATCCTGGAATCAGATACAATAATATTTATAGAATTATTACTGTAAGAAGGAATATTTTTATGCAGGCTTGGGAAAAGAATTTCTAATAATCCAGGCACAGCTTCTTTTTTCAAATTGACTTTTTTTGATTGATCGTTAATTTGATTTGTTTGGTCGAATAATTCAATAAACTTATTTACATCCTGAATTTTTTCTGTTCTTGAATTGGAATCAATAAAAATAAAATCTCTATAGCTAATGTATCCCTCAAAATATTTCTGAGTTTTAATATGATCCAATAGATTACTGGATATAAAAGGATATATAAAAATAAATTTAGATTTCTCATTTGAATTTATTTGGGTTAGATCTGAAATTAATTGAGCTTTAATAAAAAGTTTTTTAAGATGGTTTGTTGATCTCTTGGGTCCAAAGAATGATACATTCCCTAAAATTTCTTCTCTTACTTTATTAAATAAGTTTGTCTTCTTTTTGGATATCAGGTTTATAGCTTTTATTCCATTAAGTTCTTCAACATCAATCTTTTTTAGCGCTTGAACAATCTCACTTAGTCTGGAAAATATATTTGCCTGTGATAGTGAGTTAAATACTTCAAAAGCAGGATCAATTATTAATATCATAAAATTCCTTAGTTGATGTGCTAATCTAATAAATTCGATGTACACGATGTACACGCTGTACATCATTTTTTAGCAGCACAACAATAATGCCCTTATAAATTATAGCAAAAGAATATTTTTGATCTGACTCCTTAACCAATGCCGGTTATATTAAAAATAGATGGGTTTTACTCATCGTAATAATTTTAATAAAAAAAACTTGACTTCATGATCCAAACCAATTATACTTAATCATAGATGAAGTTTTATAGACTTCGAAGTTGCGATAAAAAAACTTGACTATTAATATCATATAATCGATATTGAACTTAGATGGTACTTAAGCCATCAACTAAATTGGAGGAAAATTTAATGGAACTAATAAAACCTGAGCGGCCAAAACGTGAACTAACTCAATTTACTGTTACGGTAGATGAAGATTGGAAACGGGAATTGTATGAGTCTGCTCATAAGCTGGATATGTCATTCCACGCACTAATCAAAGCCATTCTATACACATACATAAAGAAGAAAGAACAAGAAATAGAGGAATCTAAAAATGAATAACGAAAACTATATAACTAAGGATTTCAATCTAGCCGGATATCTTTTATATAAAGGATACAAGCTGATTGATCATCCAAGAACTAACGGTGTAACGATGTTTACTTTTGAAGATAATGGATCTATAAAAGTATCATTACAAAAATATTATTCAATGGAAGCGTTGATCGAACCTATAGGTTTTGGTAATGCGCTTAGGACACTTAAGAGTGTTCTGCACTCAAATGATAAAATAAATGCAAATTCAGGATTAAATAATTATGTACAACAATTCAAAGGTACCACAAAGCAATAAAACAATTGATGAACTAAAAAGTAAAATCAATGCAATACCGGCAGAACAAATTGCTGGTAAATTAAAATTAAATCTAACAAAGACCGGTTACTCATTACAGGGTAATTGTCCCTCCGGCCATACATCTACAAATGGTAGATGCTTTTCTATAAATACAAAAAATAACTATTGGCACTGCTTCAACTGTAATGCAGGCGGTGACTACATTGAACTAATAAAGGCTGCTAAGAAGATAGATTTTATACCAGCCTTAGAATGGTTAGCTACTGAATTTAATTTAGGGCCTGTACCTAAAGGTAAAGATTTTACTCCTCCTAGTCCAGAAGAAATTATACAAAGAGAACGTGATAGAGCTTATAGTGAATTATATGAAGAAGTTTATACTTACTTACATGAAAAACTATTTGAACTAGAAGGACGTCATGCTTTAGAGTATTTAATTAATGAACGCAAGTATGATAAAGATATTTTAAAAGAAACTGAATTCTGTGGATGGACAAGCGTACCAAATATTCGTGATCATCTAAAAATAATTTTTCCAGATGCATATAACCTAATTAATTCTTTATCACTAAATGGTCACAACGGTGATATCTATGATATCGCAATACCATATAGAGATAGAAAAGGAATGATAACTGGTTTTATAAAGAGATCAAGTAAACCATTAGGTGAACCAATCTTTAATATGGATAAAACTCCTAAGTTAGGTAGCGATGGTAAACAAATTCTATCTAGATATGATAGTACAACCGGTATATCAAAAAAGGATCTTTTTAATTTAGATAAAATTCATAAACAAGATACAGTTCTTATCGTTGAAGGTTATCCAGATGCAGCTTATTTAATAAAAGCTGGGTTAGATAATATCGTTGCATTAGGTCAAGGTATATTAAGTCAAACTCATATTGCAGGGCTAGTGGCTAAAAAAGTAAAGAATGTTATACTTGCTTTAGATAATGATGGTGTTGGTCCAGTTAATACCGAAGAGGCTATTAAGTTATTGCTTGAAAAATCTGATATCGTTCCTTTTATACTAAATCCAGAAAAATTAAAACCACATAAAGATCCTGATGAATATATCAGAGCCAATGGAATAAAAGAATTCAAGAATTTATTAAAAGAGTGTGAAAAGGGCTTGCGTTGGTTATGCACTAGATATGCAGATGCTGATGTGATTAAAGATCCCATACAAAGAGAAGAGGCTAAGAACAAATTATTAGAGCTTAGTTTGATTGTGAAAGATCCTGAAGATTTAGCTGACATCAAAAATATCTTCATAAAAAACTTTAACATAGCAAAGTCTGATGTAAATGATTTGATTAAATCAGTTAAAGAAGAAAAGAACTTAAAAGATTTTAAGAAGATTACTAGCTCAAGTGATAGTGCTGATCAAAGGTATTTTCCATTCATAGAAAAAAACACCAGCTCATATGCTTACTTTGATAAAACAGCAGATTCAGTGCATTTGGGTGTTACTAAGGATATCTTATCTAATATTTTATTGAGTGCACAACAACGCACCCCTGAAATCTTTCCAGCATTAAAAGCAGATTTTGATGTTACTTTTAATGAAAGATATGATTTAGAAAAAGAGATGTTCAACTTTTTCACACCAACAGAATATATGAAGCTGAACAAGACTGAAGAATTTCTTAACCCGGTAAAAGAATTTCCGCACATTTATCGCTTACTCATCAATTTAATTCCAAAGTATAAAGAGCGTAAACGTTTTCTGAACTGGCTTGCTGGAATATTACAGACAAGGATGAAACAGCAAACAGCCTGGGTGTTTAAGAGTGATCAAGGTGCAGGAAAAAACCTTATGCTTTCATACATACTAAAACCATTGTTTGGTAGTAAACAGGTTGCGATGGTAAATGACTCACAGTTAGCCAGTGAGTTTAATCCCTGGTTACAGAATGCAATACTAATAGCCTTTAATGAAATAGCTCACGATAATAACACTCGTAATTCAGTTAAGTCCACTATTAAAACAATTATTACTGAAGATGAAGTAACGATAAATGAAAAGAATGTTAAAAACTTTACGATAACTAATTATGTTAACTGCATCTTCTTTAGTAATGAAAAAATTCCGGTATTTGTTGAAGATAAAGATAGAAGGTTAAATATAGTTACTGCTGCAGGTGTACTTCGTAACTATGAATGGTTTAATAAAAAC
Organism: Ignavibacteriales bacterium; assembly: GCA_016709765.1. NCBI lineage: Bacteria > Pseudomonadati > Ignavibacteriota > Ignavibacteria > Ignavibacteriales > Ignavibacteriales bacterium. Next base: position 419,925 of record JADJMD010000013.1, on the reverse strand, counting down.
CCTGAAGCTTTTATAGAAGACTTAAAAAAAGAGCTGCCAAAATTTGCTCAATTCTTAATGAATTATAAATATGATGCTCAATTGGCAAAAACTGTTATTGATAATGATGATAAGAAAGCTTTAGTAAGTGTGGGAATGAATAGGTACGAAGAATTTGCTTATCATCTGAAGAAAGTGGATGTGGATTGGTTTAATGAAAATATCCGTAAAGATATATTTGGAACACCTAAGTCGCTAGAAGAAAAAGATGTTAAGGAAAGTAGAATATTAAAATCCAGAGCATTGGAATTGTATAAAAACATTTATGATCAGAATTATGCTTCTCTGGTTGATCTAGGAAAGAAACTCAAGTTATACGGGATAGTTTCTTATAGAGATAAAAGGGATGATAGCCATTACTATCAATGGTGAAAGTTGGGCAGGGATGGGGCAGGGATGGGCAGGGATAAAAATTATCGCGAATATGTTGAAAATGAATTAAAATGAAAGGATTTCCATAGATGGCAGGGATGGGCAGAGATAAAATACTACAAACAAAAAATATTTTATAAATAAAAAAATATTCTACAGCTGTAGTTGAATTAAGTCTGCCATCTATGGTATCTATGGTAATGTGCGAATTTAGAATGAAATCAAAAGAAATAATTAAATCATCTATGCCCGCATCTATGGAAAAATCCATAGATAGAATTGATAAAAGGGTAAGTGATGTTATAACTACCCAGGTAGGCATCGAAGAACAGTAAATAAAATAATAAAAACCTACCCCCGTAGGAGTAGGTGCTATGGTTACGCAACTGTAGCTCAATTAAACAACCAACACAACCCACGGGTTGTTTAGGTTACGCAACAAATAATGGAGGAAATTATGGTTTACTTAAATGGTGGGGATGGTAAGACAATAGAAACAAGTATGATTTTATCAGGCCCTAAGGATCACATAGAAGGTAGAATTTATTTATCTAAAATAATGGAATATCTCGTTCAATATTATGAGTACGATGATTATACAATGGAAGATGTTGAAATAAATTCTAAACGCTTTAATATAACAACTGCGTACTTATTTATTAAGAATGGTAAGGTTGTAGATAAACTCTATATAGATACAACAATATTATTTCACGTATGTAGTAAGTAATTAGATGGGGCGTGTATGTTGTTTATGCTATTCAACACTACACAACACTGCAGGGCGTGCAAGTGCACAACCTACGCACCCGTGCTTGTTACACAACAACACAACGACCCCAATCTAACATATACAAAAAACCGGCTGTACGACGTGTACACAGTGTACAACCTGTACAGCCAAAATTTAATAAGGAGAAAAATATGTCATCATATAGAGAATTAAATAATTTAATAAGCCAGAGTGGAAAGTTCTTTAACAAGAAATACAAGAACCTGTCTGCAGCAGAACAAAAAGAGCTGAGCAATTTATCTTATAACATAAAAATAACTAGAGAAGATTTGCTCAAGAAAGCAATTGAAAAGCAGCTTGCAAAACAGCAGCAAATTCAAGACTACGAAAACAATAATTTAATGAAAAAATTAAGCAGAGGAGAATAAAATGGTTTTTAATAAAATAAAAATAACCGATAGCGATGGCTCAAGTCCAGAAAAAGCTATTGTAAATCAAAACACAAAATCTCATTCAGAAGGAGTTGATGCAGAATATGAATACCTGGAATCTATTTACGGTAAACAAAATGTTGAATGGAGATTAAATGAACAGATAATGGCAGTTTACAGAAAAAAATTTTATGATATACTAAAGATTAAGTTACGAAATGGGCAAAAGCGAACATACTGGTTTGATATAACTTCGTTTTATGGAAAGGAGTGATATGTTAAAATATATATACACCCTAGCAACACTACTTGATTCAAAATCCAGAAGTAGAAAACATTATAGTCCTGATGTTGTCCTATCTGATCTCCTTGATACGGATCTGGATGAGATAGATTTTGTAATGTCTCTATCAGAACTTGAACTTATCTATGGATTTGAAATCCCTAATAAATTATTCGACCGGACAAATATCACCATTGGAGAATATGCTTATGAACTATCTCAACTTCCGTTGATTCCTGATAATTTATACGAAGAATTCTATGATATAAAAATGGAAAGTATGAGGCTGACAAAGAGATATATTCAGCTTGAAATAAAAATAGATGAAGAATCTCTTCGTGAAAAGAATGAAATCAATCAGGAGTTTGAGTTACTTACTGATCGCTTGAATGTTTTGCTTGGAAATATTTTAGTGAATTAAAAAGGGGGGTTGCCCCCCCCAAATTCAAATTTTATTAAATAATGAAGACAGATGACAAGGAATATGGGCAAGCTATAGCAACATACGAGAGTGGAATTTCCTTGTCATAAGATGTATACTTTAATAATGCTAAATCATAGCACTATCCGGTGCTAAAAAGCACGATGTAAAACATTTCATTGATTGCGAAGAGGCAATAGTTTATATTTGGGGTGTATGAATAGAACAATTCAAAAAATCAAAAGAGTGATAGGAATAGCAGTACTAACAGTATTTGTATTTTCATTTTTACACTCCGAATTAGGCTTCTTAAACCACGATGATGATAATCACTCGTCACACGATCATTGTACTATTGTGAATGGAAGTACAACACCGACTTCAAAAACAAATACATCGGAATTGACAAAACTAAAAATACAATTTGTATTTATTCCAAAGATAGTTGAAGTAGAAAATCAAAGAGCGTTAAGATTCTTTTTAGAAACTGATAATCCCCACTTTACAAATAAGACAAACAAAGTTTACCTGGATAACAATACTTTTCTGATTTAGCCTTTCCCTCAAAATCTGTCAGTCCGATTACCGGACAAAAACTAAATAATAAATTTTAATTGGAGAAAATATGAACAAGTATTTCATACTTGCCGCATTAGCATTATTTATATCAAAGCTAAACGGGCAAACTGAAATAAATCAATTATCACTTAACGAAGCGATTGAGATTGGGGTAAGACAAAATCCTGAAATATTGCAATCAGCTGAGAATATCAATGCGGCTAAAGGAAGGTTTTGGAAAGGTATATCATTGCCACAGCCTGAGTTAGAGCTGAGCTTGGAATATGCACCTGTTAACACGAGTTTAAGCAATTACAGCGAAAGAACTCTTGCAATATCACAATCGTTTGAATTTCCTACTAACTACTTCCTAAAAGGAAATAAATATTCCAAAGAAGAAGAGATTGCGTTGGAGCAATTCTTATTAAAAAAATACGAGTTAGTCAAACAAATTAAAAGCGCATACTTCAAAGTACTTGCAGATCAGAGCATAGTAAAATATTCGGAAGAAAATCTGATCATCAGTGATGACTTTTATAAAAAAGCACAAATAAGATACAATGTTGGTGAAGGAACTAATATTGAAGAACTGACAGCAAAAGTGCAATTAAGTGAAGCTAAAAATAAACTTGAAATAGCGAAGAATAATCTAAACACCTCTTTAGCAGAACTAAATTATGTACTTGGCTATGGAAATCAGAATAAAACATCGTCCTTACTACTAACGGATTCTCTAATATATACTGAACACAATTTTAGCTTAGAAACAGTTTATCAAACAGCGGAAGAAACAAATCCGCAGATAAAAGAAGCTAAGCTTAATAATGGGATTGCCGGTGTAGAAAAAACACTTGCGTGGTCATCATTACTGCCAAATTTCAATTTTGCATATTTCAAGCAATCCAGAGATGGGGATAACGGGTTTTATGGTGCGTCATTTGGAGTTTCAGTACCTCTATGGTTTATAATGGACCAACGAGGAGCAATACAAGAAGCCAGTGCAAATGAATCAATATCTGAGGCTTTACTTCAACAAACAAAAAATGAAATAAGATTAAAACTAAAAAATGCTTACACAAGTTATATAAATAATCAACAGCAGATTAAAACATATAATGATGACATACTTCCGCAAACTGAGGAAGTTTATAGAACTGCAATAAAGAGCTATGACGCAGGTGAATTATCTTATTTGGAATATATGCAGGTTAAACAGCTGGTGATAAACGCAAGAGAAAATTATATAACTGCTTTGTTCAATTACAACAATTCGTTGTTTGAATTAGAGGAAATTATCGGGAAAAACATTTATGAATTGGAGAATAAAAATGATTGATAAAAAATTATACACTCTGATCGTGATAATGATTTTAACTTTATTACAGATTGGATGCACAGAAAAACCAGAAGAACATAATGATGAGCACAGCGAAGAGCATTCTGATTTAATAACACTTTCAACAGAATCAATCGAGCAGATAAAATTAAAATCACAAACGGTATCGTTACAGCCATTCAGCGGATTTCTTAATATTCCTGCAGAAGTAAAAACTAACCAGGATAATGAAGCACAGATCGGATCCTTGATACAAGGAAGAGTACATAAAGTATTTGTTAAAGTTGGTGATTATGTAAAGGCCGGGCAGCTCTTGATGACCGTTGAAGGACTTGAAGTTGGAGAAATAAAAGCAGGTTACTTAAAAGCGAAGGCTAACTATGATAATGCAAAAGCAAATTACGAACGACAGAAAAAACTATTCGATGAAAAAATAGGGTCACAGAAATCCTTATTAGAAAGCCAGGCAGAGTATGAAAAAGCTACTGCCGAGTACCGTGCTGAAGACAAGAAAATACATTCAGTTGGATTAAGTGATGAGGATGTTATAAATGAAAAAGATGGGGATGAACATACCTCCGGAACTTTGCCAATTAAATCTCTTATAAATGGTGTTGTTGTTGAAAGAAATGTTGTGATAGGACAGGTTGTTGATGCAACCACCAATGCTTTTAAAGTAATAAATACAAGTAATGTTTGGATTGATGGTCAAATCTATGAAAAAGATTTGGATAAGATTACGCAAAACTCAAAAGCATACTTCACCACGATCTCAAATAAACAAAACAGACTTGAAGGCAGAATCATATATATAGGACAGACGGTTGATGATAACACCAGGACAATCTTAATTAGAGGCGAATTTGTAAACCAAGGCAACAAATTAAAGCCTCAAATGTATGGAGAATTACAAATACCTGTGGGATCAAATGCAAAAGCAATTTTGATTCCTGAAGAATCAATAGTAAAAGAAGCAGGACAAAGCTATTTATTCATTCAAACAAGTGATACAACTTTTGAAAGAAGAGATGTGATAGCCGGAGAAACATCAGGCAATTTGATTGAAATAAAAGAAGGTATTAAGCAAGGTGAAAAAGTAGTAACCGATGGTGTGTTTTATCTAAAAAGTGAATTGAAGAAAGATGAAATTGCGGAGGATGAACACTGATGTTAGAAAAAATAATAGAATATACATTGCATAAGAAAGGAATGATAATATTCCTATCACTTGTGATAATAGCATTTGGTGCATACTCATATTTTACATTACCGATTGATGCTTTTCCTGATGTTACAAATATCCAGGTTGAAATTGTCAGTCACGCAGATGGACTATCGGCAATAGAAATAGAAAGAAACGTAACTTATCCAATCGAAACATCAATGCGAGGATTGCCGGATGTAGAACAAATGCGTTCTGTAACAAAGTTCGGGCTATCCATAGTAACAATAATATTTAAGGATGATGTTGATATATACTTTGCAAGACAACTTGTATTTGAACGATTGGCAGAAGCTAAAGAAAGTGTGCCTGAAGGTGTTGAAATTGAAATGGGACCTATTGCCACTGTAATGGGTGAAATATATCAATATACTCTTGAAGGAAATGTACCTGCGGATTCTCTGGAAAAAATATCTTATCTGTCAAATCTTAGAACCATCCAGGAATGGATTGTAACACCGCAGTTAAAAAGTGTGGCGGGAGTAAATGAAATAAATTCATTTGGCGGTTACTTTAAGCAATACCAGGTAATATTATTTCCTGATGCTTTAATAAAATATAACCTGACGACTGAGCAAATCTTTACTGCAATAGAAAACAATAACCAGAATGTCGGTGGCAATATACTTGAGAAGAATGCGGATCAGTACATTGTGCGAGGTGTTGGACTAATTAAAGATATTTCAGACATCGAAAATATAGTTCTGAAATCATATGATGGCACACCAGTATTTCTAAAGGATGCAGCAAAAATAAAAGTTGGTGAAGCTGTAAGAATGGGTGCCGCAATGATTGATGGAAAGGATGAGTGTGTTGGTGGTATAGTTATGATGCTCAGGGGTGAAAACAGCCGAGATGTGGTTGATAGAGTAAAAAATAAAGTTGATGAAATCAATTCTAATAATGTACTTCCGGATGGAATAAAATTAGTGCCGTACTATGACAGAAGTGATATTGTAAACTCAAGTGTTAGTACTGTAAACAAAGCATTGATTGAGGGAGCCGTTTTGGTACTTATAGTACTTTATTTATTGCTAAGAAGTTTTAGAGGTAGCTTTGTTGTTTTAATTGCACTGCCACTTTCGCTGCTAATAACTTTTATTGTTATGAAAATCGTTGGATTAAGTGCCAATCTTATGTCACTTGGAGGACTTGCAATATCAATAGGAATGATAATCGACGCAACGATAATTCAGGTTGAAAATGTACAAAGGCATTTGAGTGAGGAAAGCACTAATAAACCAAAACTATTAACAGTACTAAAAGCAGTTTTGGAAGTAAGAAAACCAAGCATCTTTGGAGAATTGATAATCGCATTAACATTTATTCCAATACTATCATTAGAAGGTATTGAAGGAAAAATGTTTGGACCACTTGCAAAGACAGTTGCAATCGCACTGCTTTCTTCAATGATGCTTTCAATATTTGTGATACCGGTTTTATGCTCGATGTTTCTAAAGTCACAGCCGGAAAAAGAAAGTATAATCATTAAGTATGCAAAAAATTTATATCAGCCCATTCTTGAATATTCGATGAAGAAAAAATTTACTGTATTAGGAATCGCTGGAATATTTTTGGTGATTGCTCTATTTCTATCTACAAAACTTGGTTCTGAGTTTATACCTATTATGGATGAAGGTGCATTTGATATGGATGTTGCTCTGCTTCCAGGAGTGTCTTTGTCTAAAGCAATGGAAGTCAATCAGCTTGCAGCACAAAAGATGAAAAAATTTGATGAACTTGAAATAATAGTTTCAAGAACGGGTCAAACAGGTATTGCCCTTGATACAAGAGGCGTTGATAAAACCGGTTACGTTGGTGTTCTAAAACCAAGAAGTGAGTGGAAGCGTGATATTACGAGAGATGAATTAACAAATGAGATGAGGGAAGAACTGGAATCAATACCAGGAATTGGATTTGGATTTAGTCAACCGATACAGTGCAGGATAGATGAAATTGTAGCGGGTACACGAGCGCAGTTAATTATAAAACTTTTTGGTGATGATATTGAAGTACTTAAAAAACAATCGGATGAAATAGCAAAAACTCTCAGTACAATTGAAGGAGTAACAGATCTGATGACAGAAAAAGTAAGCGGTCAGCCTTATTTAACAGTTAACATTAACAGATCAGAAATCGCAAGATATGGATTGAATATAAGGGAAGTTCAGAATGTTATAGAAATTGCAATTGCAGGAAAATCTGCGTCGAAACTTTATGAAGAAAATAGAAGCTTTGATATAACCGTACGATTGCCTGAAGAAAAAAGAAACTCGATAGAAACGATTGAAAATATTCTTATTCCAACAAGCAATGGTGCAAACATACCACTTGGGCAATTAGCTGATGTAGAAATGATCGAGGGACCTGTTCAAATCAGCCGTGAAGACGGCATACGCAGAATAGGTATTGAAATGAATATAAGTGGTAGAGATATTGGAAGCTTTGTAGAAGAGGCAAAACAAAAAATAAAAAACAATATTCAACTACCTGCAGGTTATTATCTAACGTGGGGCGGACAGTTTGAAAACCAACAAAGAGCTATGAACAGATTGATGATAATTGGACCAGCCGTTATCGGCTTAATTTTACTTTTGTTATTTGTAACGTTTAAATCAATAAGATTAGCTCTTCTCGTAATTTCAAATTTGCCATTTGCACTTATCGGTGGAATTATATCTTTGTACATATCAGGATTGTATTTATCCGTTCCTGCATCAGTTGGGTTTATTGTGCTATTTGGAGTAGCTGTTTTAAATGGTGTAGTTCTTGTTTCAAGAATATCCCAATTACGTGAGGAGGGTGTAGAGCTAAGAGATGCCATAGTTAAAGGAAGCCTGGATAGATTTAGACCCGTATTGATGACTGCATCGATAGCAATATTTAGTCTAATACCTATGTTGTATGCAAGTGGTACAGGTTCAGAAATACAAAAACCACTTGCAACAGTGGTGGTTGGTGGATTGATTACCTCTACTCTTCTTACTCTGCTGATCATTCCATCAGTGTATAGCTGGTTTGAAAAGAGAAATGTTGGAGCATAAATGTAAAGAGTGATTTTCGGCCTACTGTTTCTTGCAGTAGGTTGTTATTAAAAATTATAATGCAAATGAGATGAAAGAAATTAAGACTTGGGGGTAGGATAATGCTCTTTCACGAGATCATTGAGAATGGACTTAACTATTTATTGGAGCAATCTAAAAAATAAGTTCAAACCTTATCTCTCCAAAAGGGTGGTAGGGTCCCTTAAACCCCTGTCAATTATAATCTCCACTAAGATGTTTTGTGGTAGTCTTATACCCACTAGAAAATCGGGTTTATAAAATTTTTATTAAGAAAGATTAAACCACATTTTATAATCACCATCCGGTTTATTCTTTGCGGTGGGTCCCATCTAGGGCCCGCCCCGCCATTGCTGGTTCCTAATCAGAAGCGACCAGAATCCATCCTATTAAAACATAGTACTATCGGGAAGCAAAATTGTTTGTAAAATTTTTTTTATATTTTTTTGAAAGACCTTATTAGCGGTTTAATGTAGAACAATAAAATGAGTAATGGAGCTTGCGCTCCTTACTCAAATAAACATAATGTTAATAAAATTGTAAACTCAATTAAAGCCTGAACTCTAATTTCTTTATCAACTTTTAAATTATACAACTCAGCAATAGCTAAATAATCGTTGAATAACTTTTCTATCTCAGTTCTATCTGCATAATAATATAATCTGCAAATGCCATCTATAATTGTTTCTTTATACTGGTTGAGCAATTTTGCAACAGAGTAATTTGCTCTACAATCACATTCAAATATCTCTAGCAAGTCATTCAGCTTTTCACCACAGGTAAAAAACAAATCCTCATTCTTGTAACTGATTTTATATAGCTCATTAAGATTTGAAATTGAATAACCTGATTCCTTTGGCTTAACAGCTATAAAGAAATATTTGTAATCATCTTCATCTTCATATTTAATCCAGTCTTCAATCTCATCCCAGTATGACAATCCAATAATATCTTCATCTGCTGAATCCAACCAATAGTATTTATTATCCTTCTTACCTGCTAACACAGCCCAGTGATCATAGTTTTCGCAGCCAATTATTAGCGGTATATTTTTGCTCAGGAAATCATCAATGCTCTTCTTCGTATCTGATTCACTATCACTCTGAAATTTTATTGCTTTACAATTAAAACATTTTAGTCCTTTTACAATGTTTTTAGAATCTGTCCCGCTAATAGTTGATTTAGTAATCGTGATTCCTGTTTTTATGTGTGCTTGTTTGTTTGTAACCGGAATACCTAAAAGCAGCAATGCATTTAACAGAGCAAACTGTCCGCAATTTCCATACTGCTGATAATTAAAACCATACATTTCTTTCATATCATTCTCTACTAATAAAAAATGCCGGTTATTTAACCGGCATAACCATTTTGATTTATTTTACTTCTCGCAATAAACAAAGTAACAGCAAGAGATTTTGCATCCATCAACCCGCCAAGTTCATTCTGAATTTTAACTGCATCTCTGCAGGAGGTTAACATCAGATCATAGAAATTATCGTTACTGTTTTTGTTTATTTCATTTATAGGACTTTCAAGATTCTTCTTTTGTACTTTAACATCATAACTAGTAACAATCTTAGTTCCTTTCTGCTCAGCTAACTTTGTGATTTCAAATCGTTCACCTTTTCTTAAGGTTTTAATTTGTTCATTAACTTCAGCCGGTGCAAAGAATGAATATTCAGTGTCTGTTCCATTCTTAACTGCATACAAGAAATAATCACCATATCGACTCTGACCAACCATTGGTTCATCAAACAACAGCTCTAAGCTCAGAGTTTTGTTCAACTCCAATTCCAGTTTCTTTCGCTCTGCCATCTTCTACTCCATTTAATTTGTAACTAAACTCTTCTTTGCCCTCAGTTATTTTTATACCCGGTGGAACAGGTTTTGATTTGATGTAATTCTTGATCTTGTTCATATCCGGTTTATAACTTTCAGGAACAACAGTAAGCATCTCTGGCTTTGCTTTCTTTAAGAATAAATCAAGATTTTCAATTTCAACTTTATCCGGTTTTTTATGCATCTTAAGTGTTCCGTTAGGAAGAGCAATTGTCTTCTCTTTCTTTTCTTTAATAAAAGCTTCAAGCTTAATCTCTAACCATCTGATCTTTTCCTGTAACTGTGCGTTCTTATGAAGAACAAAACTGTTAATCATAGAACATTCTTTCTCGCTCTGTGAGAAGTTGTATTCAATCTGTTTTGTAAGTTGCTTTATCTGAAGCAAGAGCAGATCAAAGTAGGCTTCAGTCTGCTCCTCTTCTTTTATCTCGGCTTCCTGCAATAGTTCATCAAGAAAGTTCATTTATCATCCTTCCAGACAATTATCCTGATTATTGCTTCAGCTACAATAAAAGCTAAGGCGATCCATCCTTTCATTTCTTACCTCCAAAGATTTCTCTTAAAATTTTTTCGATTAGCTCAGCTATCATTCCGAATAAATCTTTCTTTGCCATCTTCTTTCTCCTTCTTTTCTAAGTATTCTGTTACAGCTTCGTTTACCAGTCTTGTCATCGGTCGCTTTTCTTTTTGCTTTAGCTGATACAATCTTCTTACAAGATCACCTTTTATTTGTGGACTATATGACATATAAATCCTCTTCATTGATTCCCATACCACAAACCTCGCACTTGTTAAATAATTTACCATCATAGTAGGTTGTCTGAGAAAAACACCAGGGACATTCAATTATCATTTCTTCCGGTGTATTTGAATAGTGATACCTTCTATCAAACCATTTACTCTTTGATGGATAATATTTCTGATATGACTCTACTCCTTCACTGTTTATAAATAGAGCATAGTTGTTATGCATCTCATAGAAATGAAAATCTTTTTCTCCCAGATTAAATCCACGAACAGTTGTTTTTTCTATTGATAATGCTTCCTGCATAATTTCTCGTTCACTGCAGAAATAAAGAATATCATCCTTTGAATCGTAATACAGATCAATTGGATTATCTTTTTTGATAAGAACTAATCTTTCAGGGAAATATTTATCAAGCATAGCAACTGCAAAAGAACCTTCTACTTTATCAAAGAGTCTTTTAATTTTATCTCCCTTAACTTTCATTGAAAGAAGATGAAGTATTGATTCTGAATCAACCTCTGCATCACGTTCTTTCTTGCCAAAGATTTCTTTATCGTTATAGATGATTCCATTGTGTACAATTGCAATTCCATTCTTTGAGAACAGAGGATGATTGTTTGCATTGTTCTTCTCTGATCCCTGAGTTTTCATTCTCGTATGTAGGATCATTGAAGAGGGAAGTACAAGTTCTTTCCAGTCATCAGTCTTTACAAATTCAGAAGACTTCATTGCATCTTTGTGAACTATAAGATTATTATCTTTTATAAAACAAATGCCGCTGGCATCACGCCCACGGCTTTCAAGCAATGAAAACATATTTGTTATTTTATCTTTATCGGGCAGAGTATTGCCGAAGCTATACCAGCCCATTATTCCACACATTATATTTTACTCCTTGTTAATGATTAGGCGGGAACCAGTTCTCTTACCGTGGTGATCTGTTTAATCAGCTCAATTATTTCTTTCTGATTATTCTTACGAAGTGTTAATGATATCCCAAGTCTGTTACATCCAGGACTGGATACAACAATTGCTTTTAGATCATTAAGCTGAACGAAGGTTTGAACTTTATCAAACAGATCAGCACTTACTGATAATTGATATTCATCTCTGTCGGTTAAACCAAATACATAGATTGGATTATCAACTAATCCAACTTTGTCTTTGATTGTTCTGAGCAAAATATCTTTATCGTTTATAAATAGAGGTCGCCTTGTTTCAATCTTTCCCTGCAGCCAGCTTCGTGAAAGTTTTACAACAAGTTCTCTGTCACTATCGCTTACAGCAGGATTGTCGGGCGCATCGTCATCATAATTACTTTCATAGCAATCTGAACAATATGGATCTCCCTCATCGTTATAGTGAGCGGATTCTCTGTAGATAACTCCATCACATCTGCAGCAGTAATTGAACATATTATCAAAACAATCTTCACAATATGGTTCTTCAAATGCCCAACGCACCTGATCATCACGGAGTTCATCTTCACAATTATGACAGTGCATTATGCTGCCCTCCTTAATCCCCAGTTTGGAAGTATGTCCTGATTCCAGTTTAGTCTTTTACCTAGAAGTGTATCAAGTTCTTTAAGGCCTTCTCTGCAATCATCCGGAATTGTGTGCAATGAATGTTTGAGTGATTTAAGAAATGTACAGGAATGTTGACGATTTTTTAATTCGTTGAAATCTACCTTGTCTTCAAGGACACCGACAACAGTAAGCTTTGCAAGCGTGAAGTGAACGAGTGTAACAGAAGGTGATAGAAGAAAACTTCCTGGTGTACGATATTCAAAACCGTAAGATTTTCTTCTGTATGCACCTTTCTTACCATAACCAGAACGTTCTCTTTTCTGTCTCTGCATTTTATCATCAATGCAGTTGCTAAGTGAACCTAAAACAATATCCAGTCCATCTATAATCTCAGGAAGTGGATCAATAGAAAAGTGTGTGTGACCACCTATTGAATAATCATTCACGTAGTGTCCTGATATGAACTCAAGGTCAGGTGCTTTGTCGTGACCGTAATCTAAGATTTGATAAATCTTTGAAGTTAGATCAACAGGGGATTCAGAAAGACCTGGACGAATCTCAGCAGTTGATTCACATCCATCTAAACCAAATGAACTATTACTCTTGAAAAAATTATGAGCAGGAACAAACTGACCGTTTCTGTGGCAGATCAACTCAGGATCTGCACCAATAGTGAAGGACATAGTAACACTCCTAATTAGTTGTTAGTATATCCTTCTTATACCCCAATTCTTGACTTAGTTACATAATTTTAGTTTTTGTCGAAAGCTGGTAGTATAGGAATTGGGTTTTATGAGAATAGGTTTATTCATTTGGATACTTAAGCGACACTGAAAAGAATTGGACCAGCCAGCTGGTAAAATTGAATATTTCAATTAGAACTAGATTATTTAAATTTCATACCTTATTTTATTATCGGTTTCCCGCCAGTAGGAGATACCTCTTTAGAGTCTAAAACTAATTCTGCCCATACAACAATTACATCATTCATTAAAGATGATACTTGCTCAGAAAATTTAAAGTGATTGGCTAGTGCTTTGTCTTTAAGGTTTTTAGATTTTGATATTGCGTTACGCCAGTAACCTAGACATTTTTTATTATCAATTAATACAGGATTGTCTATTTCAGAATTTAGCAGGATCAAAATTTTATTACTTCTATTTTCCTTTTCTTTTTCAGAAAGGCTATCTAAAGCAACAAATCCATGCGCACCTGAAGTTGTTAAATCAAATATTGCCCACATAGTATTACGTAACTTTCCCCAATCGGCAGATCTCTTAATATTTCTTTCAGATTCTAATAATCTATAATTTTCTCTTGTAATGTTTAATTGTTGGAGACTGATAACACTATCATTTAAAAAACTTCTGTTCGCCAATTCAATTTGTTTGAGAACTAATTCAAGTTGAAGTGCTGAATTAATACTGTCACGTTCGTATTGATCTTTATTTAATTCAATTTGGGTATTAGCAGCCTTATAAGTCAACACGATAGAAATGATTGCAATAATTGCTGTAATAATTGAGGGAGCGATTGCTACTAGTGCAGCTTGGACAGTAGCCTTTTCATACCATTTTTGATTTGCCATGGACCATACCAAATTAAATGCTTGAATACTTTTTAAAGTTTTCTGCTTGTTCAAAAATTTCTTTGAAGACTTCATCTTTTGGAACTGGTGGATAGCCATGTTCTGCCAGGATTAAAATCAGATCCACTTTTAATTCAGCTTTTATATCATCACGATGCGACCAGTCTGTGTATTTAGCTTTATCATCAATGATTATTTTTATCGCTCTTGATAGCACAATTAATTTATCGTGCGGATATTCAAATTTATATTTTTCAGCAATTGATTTTAGAATATCGTAAAATGCTTTTTCTTCGAAATCAATTCCCAATTCAATAAATGAGTTTCGTTCTTTTTTTAATTCTTCGAATAAGTTTGTGAATTGTTCAGCAACGTCATCCAATACATCACTTTTAAATACTTCAAAATCTTTGCGTTCGTTATAAAGCTCCACAAGTTTTCTGAGCTTTTGCGAAAAATCTATGCCTTTGATTCTATTAGTTTTTTTGAATTCTGATATTGCACGAGATAAAAGTTTCTGTAACAATTTAATTTTAGTATTCGGTAATTTTATCTTATCTATTTTGGCCATATAATCTTCACTAAAAATATCCAAATTATTTTTTGGATCGCTTTCATCCAATTTGAATATTTCCTCAATACCCTCACTTATTAATGCTTCTACAATCATTTTTCTAACTTGTTCATTCATCTGGGCAGTATCCGGCGCATCACCGTTTGTGAGTTTGTGGAGGATTGCTTTGATAGCGAGATAGAAATGAATATGATCTCTTTCGGTGCGGGATATTGCATCGCTATTGCAGCAAAGATTATATGCAGAGCGTAATTTTCTTGTGAGATTTACAAATCTTTTTTCCAATTCATCGGTGAGCTGTACAAATTCCACTCCACGATTCAGACATCCTAACTGCTGCAAAGGTGTTCCCTGGAAATAAGCAGTTGTATCAAACTGATGAAAGAGTTTGGATAATAAGTCGAGCTGATCTTTTACAAGAATAACTGCTTTATTGATATCTTCAAAATCATTTGCATCTACTTTTGAATATTTAGCAAGAGCGATGTTCATATTACTTTTAATGCCGATATAATCTACTACCAAACCCATTTCTTTGCCTTCATAAACACGGTTGACTCTTGAAATAGTCTGGATAAGTGAATGCTGTTGAATCGGTTTGTCTATATACATAGTATCAAGGAACGGTACATCGAAACCAGTAATCCACATATCAACAACGATTGCAATTTTAAAATTAGATTTATCATTCTTGAATTGACGATCTAATTCTTTGCGATATTCTTTTGTACCTATTAAATCCCAGAGTTCTTTAGGATCATCTTTACTGCGAGTCATTACAAGTTTTATTTTTTCAGAAGGTTTAATTTCTCTGCGTTCATTTTCACTAAGCTCGATACCTGCATCACATTCCTTTATCTCAATCCAGGCAGGTCTTAATTTTATAATTTCATTGTAAAGACTGAAAGCAATGGGGCGACTTGCCGCAACAAACATAACTTTACCTTTTACCGTAGCAGCTTCCTCTATCCTTTTTTCGTAATGCTCGACAAAATCCTTTGCCAATAACTTTATACGATCCGGATGACCCAATATGGCTTCAAGTTGAGTTGTTGCCCGTTTACTTTCTTCAATCTGATATTCGTTTGCCCCTTCTGCTGCACATTTTTTATAGTACTCTTCAATTTCCTTTAACTTAGCTTCATTCAGTAAGACTTTTGCTGCTCTGCCTTCGTAAACTATTTTTACTGTAATTTCATCAGCGACTGATTCTTTCATCGTATATGCATCGACAACATTTCCAAATACATCAAGAGTTGCATCTATAGGAGTGCCGGTGAAGCCGACATAAGTTGCATTAGGCAATGAATCGTGCAAAAATTTTGCAAAACCATATTTACGCTCAACACCTTTAGCAGTGACTACAATTTTTTGATCGAGATTTATTTGTGAACGATGAGCTTCATCTGAAATGCAAATGACATTTGCTCTATCAGTGAGCAGTTCAAGAGCCTCAGTAAATTTGTGAATAGTTGTTAAGAATACGCCGCCGCTTTTTCTGTCTTTAAGGTGGGATTTTAATTCCTCACGACTTTCAACACTTATTATATTTTCATCACCAATGAATTTTTTTGCATTTGTAAATTGTGCTGAAAGCTGATCATCAAGATCTTTTCTATCAGTAATTAAAATAATTGTAGGACTTTTGAAGTGAGTACTTTTCATTAATATTCGACTAAGATAAAGCATAGTATAACTCTTGCCGCTACCTGTTGCACCGAAATAAGTACCACCTTTACCATTTCCATCCGGACGCATATTGAGTTTTATATTCTCGAAAATTTTTCTTGCTGCATAATATTGGGGATAACGACAGACAATTTTTGTATCATCTTTTGCACTATCAGGGAAATATATGAAGTTTTGAATAACATCTAGCAATCTGGTTTTATTAAATAAACCCTTAACCATACTATAAAGTGAATCAATACCATCAACTGCTTCATCTTCAGGATTTATCTTGCGCCAGGCATAGTAATAATTATACTTTGCAAATAGCGAACCTATTTTGTTGTTTACTCCATCGCTAATTACACAGAACGCATTGTATTTAAATAGTTCCGGAATATCTCTTTTGTAGCGAATCGTTAATTGTGTATAAGCATCTTTAATTGTTGTTTCTTCTTTAATTGCACTCTTGAATTCAATTGCAACAAGAGGCAAGCCATTTATATATAAAATTCCATCAGGAATACGTTTTTCATAGCCCTGAATTTCAAGCTGGTTAACAAATTTGTAGATGTTGTTGTCTTGTGCTTTGTAATCTGATTTCGGCTCGGCTGCTTTCAGAATCGTATTACTAAATAAATCCGATTGAAAGTTTACAATAGGATTATAATCTATAAGCTGGATGAATAAATCTTTTTTGCTTCTATCTTCGCGTTTTATTGTAAAACCATCGGCTAACAGACTTAGAAAAGTTTTATTACTATCATATAATGATGAAGAGGGAAGAATATCTAATTGGCGAATAATTGATTGAACTTCGTTTGGAGTAATATTGTCATCTGCATACTGAGTAAAGAGAAATTGTTTTAAGTCATCGCGAAGCAGAACATCGCTGATTTCTTTATGAATCGTTTCACCGTGCAGATGAGGAATATGTACAGATTCAAATAACTCAACAACAGCTTTTTCCAATTGTTCTTCTGTGAATTTCATATTTAATTATGGTTGTGCTTCAATAAAATCTCTCATTAGATTTATAGATTCACAAAGTTGCTCATTTGTAAATCTTATATTGTTCGTGTTTTCGGGATGATGAATTTGATGCCTGATATATTCTGTAAGTATTATTTGTTCTAATCTTGTATTTCCACCTCTTAATACTTTGATGTAACTCATAGTTGGTTTGCCATTTTTGAAATTGTTCAACCATCCTTCTGCGTCAATAAATCCATAGAGTTCATTGTGATATTCTTCGGTAACTTCATTAAACGCTAAAAAGTTTACTTCGTTAAGTGAGGGATAAGGCAACTGATTTGGAATAACTTCTTTTATTGTTTTGCCTTCTACAGTTTCAGCTATAAGGCGGATATGTTCGAACTTCAGTTCTTTCACTGCAACTGCACTGTGTGTTGTCAAAAGGATTTGAGTGTTTGCAACTCCTGCAAGAGTTAAAAGTGCGGTCATTAATTTTTTCTGATGTTCAGTATGCTGTGATGTTTCGGGTTCTTCAATAGCATAAACAATGCTTGGAATACTTTTTTCTGCCCTTCTTCTTTCTGCTTCTGCTCTAAAGAAGCTTAGCAGGATTAAACGCTTTATTCCACTACCTCTTTTATTAATTGGAATATCCTCGTCTCCAGCAATGGAAACACTTTTAAAAACATCTAACCATTTTAAATTTTCTGAAGAAGGAATGATTGGATTAAGAGAATTTGCAACATCAGGATTCAGCTCGTTTAGTTTTTCAAGAGTGCTACTTGCTACATCTCTTAATTTCGTTTCAACTTCAGCTGCAACTCTGCTTAATAAAGTTTTCAGTTCTACATTTTTGAGAATTTGTTTTACCGCTTCTTTTAACGGGTCTTGTACTTCACTATCTCCATCACTGTTTTTTCTATCAGATTGAAATAATGAATATAAAGGCAAATACTCTTGCAGTTTTTCCCAAATGGATTTGACATCCGCTTTTGTAACGTCAATTTCAATATCTTCTAATTGAAGTGAATCGCGATAATGATCCCAGATTGCAGTTCGCATCACTGCATTCCTAGTTCTATCAGTACATTCAATATTACTATCGCTAAGTATTGCTCTTAACTCTGTATTCGTTTTCTTCAGTAAATCTCTGCAATGCGGATTGTTTGGATGATAAGCTTTGACAAAAACTTTTTCTTTTCCTGCGTTGGGATATTTTTTTATGATTGTCAAGCGTCCATATTGATTTAATAGATATTCATTTTGGAGTGTGGTTTCGTTAGTGCTGTCAATTACAATCGTTGGAGGTAATTCTTCAAATTCAACAGTAATAATAATTTCATTGTCCCCAACAGCTAACGCTGATTTGTTTATATCATCTTTATCTAATTTGATTACACCCTTTCCTTCGTTGAAGAAAAAATCTAATACTTCAAGAAGAGAAGATTTACCAATGTCATTCTTTCCAACAAAAGCAGTGAGATTACCAATTTCAATACTGATCTCATCTTTATAGCTTCTAAAATTTTTTATTTTGACTGACTTAATTTTCATTGTATCTATTTATGAAGTTACAAGTTTAAAATTTCCAATAACTCCTTTAACTAAGATAGGGCATAGAGGAGCAATCAAGTTTTTTAATTTATTATTTAATCTTTTTCGGGTTTCAAGTGTATGGTGGATCGCTACAATTGATTTTTGAATTTCAACATCTGGAATTGGCAATTTTACATTGCACATATCAGTCCAGTCGAAAGTTTCTCTTGCACTACCCCAAGAGTGGTATCTAGCGTAACGATCAAACTCTGGTCGTTTAAACCATAGAAAAAGAAATTCAGGCAAAAGAACATCTTTATCAATAATATCAAATACTAGATATGTACTTGAAACAATGCCATCTGACTCTTCCAATAATGCAATTGAAATTTTTTCACCATTTCTTGAAGTTACAGTAACATATCCAAATTGCCTTTTTCTAACAATCTTGTAACTTCTGAAATCAATACCTTCTTGTTTTGTTTTAGATGGAAAAAATTTCTTTTCAACACTAATACCTAAAAGATTTTTTATTGTGTAATTAGAGTTGTACTCTTCTGATTGCTTAATGTATGAACCCAATACTTTTGGTACTTCAGTTTGTAAAAGTGATTCCATAAATGAATCACAAATTAATTCAAGATCATTTAAACTATTGTCGTAGCACGCCTGATTGGTAAGTAATTTACTATATATTTCAACAAATAGTTTTTGTTCTTTAATATCATCTGGGATTGGAATTTCTATTTCACAAAATCTTTCCCAATCCAAACCACCCCTTACGCTATTATCACTTACAAACCAAGTAAACCTATCGAACTCAGCGCGTTGAAATATCATCATTAAATATTCTGGTAATAATTCTTGAGTATTGATTACTTCAAAAGTCATATAAGCAGGTGAAACAATGGCCGGTTCATCTTCAGCGTATAAAGCGATTGGCAGTTTTTCATCTCTACCTACATGCATGATATTACAAGCAAATCTATCTTTCTTAACTGTTTTGTATCTTGATAAATCGACGCCAGAAGTATTAGCGACTGAAGGCATAAAGTTTTTAGTAATATTTATACCTAAAAGGCGAGTAATTTTTAGTCCAGTGTTACGTTCATCAACCAACTGCAAATAATTTCCAATACGTTTAAAGTTTGATTTCATACCCCAATCCTTTAAATGCATTTAGTAATTCTTGTTGCGATTCAATTTCTTCTTTTAGAATTGTTTTAAATTCTTTTTGAATCCGTTTCATCTCTCTATCAAAATCAATCTTATTATCTCTATCAACGAATTCAATATATTTGCTTGGGATTAAAGAAAATCCATTATTTTCAATTTCTTTATAAGTTGCAGAATAACAATACTCGGGAATATTTTGATAATCCTGTTTGTATTTGGTTGATTGCCAATTATGATATGTTGATCTAACTTTTTCAACATCCTGTTCTGTAAGTTGAATATACTTTTTTTCATATTCAGCCCCACATCGTCGTAAATCTATGAAGAGTACTTCCTTCTGGCGATTACGATAATTAACAGTTTTTCCCGCATGGTCAATTGTTCTCGATTTCTTATTAGCGTTTAATATCCAAAGAGTTACGCTAATATCCGTGCTATAAAACATATCACGAGGCAAAACAATTATAGATTCTACAAGATCATTTTTAATTAGTTGTGTACGAATAGATATTGTGTCGGGATCGCCAAGTGCACCATTTGCTAATAAAAATCCAGCTACACCGTTTACAGACAGTTTGGATACTATATTTAATATCCAAGCATAATTTGCATTACTGACTGGCGGTACATCATATCCATTCCAACGGGGATCAGAAAGTAATTCGTCACTTGCACGCCAATCTTTTTGATTGAAAGGGGGATTAGCCATAACAAAATCAGCTTTAAGATCTTTATGCTGATCGTTTGTAAAAGTGCTAACTGCTTTTTCACCAAAGTTTGCAGAAATACCACGTATAGCAAGATTCATTTTAGCTAATTTGTAAGTAGTGTTTGTTGCCTCCTGACCATAAATGGAAATATTTTTTTTATTTCCGTGATGACTTTCTACAAACTTTACAGACTGAACAAACATACCACCTGAGCCGCAGCAGGGATCATATATTTTACCATTGTAAGGTTCGATCAATTCTGCGATCAAATTTACGATAGATTTTGGTGTATAATATTCTCCTTTTCCTTTTCCTTCGGCAATAGCAAATTTGCTGAGGAAATATTCATATACACGACCAACAAGATCTTGTTCTTTATCTCTGAGCGTATCAACATTATTAATAGTATCTAATAATGCCGAAATTTTACTTTGTTCTAGATTGATTCTGGAATAATAATTATCAGGTAAAGCACCTTTAAGAGCAGGATTATTTTTTTCAACTGTGAAAAGAGCAGTATCAATTTTTAATGAGATATCTGACTGTTTTGCATTTTCAATTAAATAAGTCCACCGGGAAATTTCCGGAAGGTAGAAAACATTTTTCATAGTATAGAACTCAACCATATCAATATATTTTTCTTTGCCTTCTGATATGAGTTCCTGTTTACGCTGTTCAAATTTATCGCTAGCGAATTTTAGGAAGATGAGTCCCAGTACAACGTGTTTATACTCGGCTGGTTCTACTGATCCGCGAAGTTTGTTGGCGGAATCCCAAAGAGTTTCTTCGATACTTTTTTGTTTTTTAGGTTTAGAAGTTTTTTTTGCCATAGATTATAAGAATAGTATTAACCCTTTACCCGCTCAGTAAGAAAGTTGGAAGTGAACAATATAGATTTGAAAATGTGCAATAGAAAAAATCTTTGTACAAAAGTTCAAAATCAATTAATTATTGAGATTAATTTAGGTAAAGAAGTATTCGTGTTCAAGAAAAATCGATCTTAATATATAAAAACCGGTGTAGTAGACCGACACCGGCAAACGGTTCAATTATTAGTTACTAAGATTTGACCCACATTGGCCAAGCTCTTAAACCATAATCGTAAGCATCCAGAATTCTTCCGTCTTTTAGAGTTCTAAATCTTCTAAAGATCAGACGCAAACCTTGGCGCTTCACTTTTTTATGATTTGCCATCTTAATGACACCTTTCTAAAAAAGTAAAAAAAATCGCTTGCGTTTATTCAAAAGAGTGGTTAAGTTGTGGTTGTAGTTATCACAACTAACATCAGATGATCCGACCGCAAGCTTAAATTTGCTGTCGGAAATTATCATTTTAAACCCAAAGTAGTTACAGCTGCTTTGGGTTTTTCAAATTATAAAAGCAAATTCTTTCTAGTCCCTCTTAATTCAAATCGAAAATGAAAATAATTTGTTAAAAAAACAAATTAAATTTTATACAACTTACTCTTGACAATAAATTAATTTTAGCATCATTAGGAAATCTCAACTTCTCCATCAAAAATAATTACCGCTCAAAATAAATATATCTTTTAATTCTCGATTAGTTACTATCTTTATCATGATTTTAATCAAATTTTGGAAAGACTTATATTGAACGGCAACAAGATAATTGAGATAAACTCTCTAACCAAAGACTTTATAGATTCTCATTTTATAGTTATCTGTAAAAAAAAGTCTTCGATAATACCTCGGGGTAATGCGGTTTTTATTGTACACCCTATTGATTGAAAATTTTATGAAGTTTAAGAATCCATCTCTATAATT
This sequence comes from Ignavibacteriales bacterium, assembly GCA_016709765.1. Taxonomy (NCBI): domain Bacteria; kingdom Pseudomonadati; phylum Ignavibacteriota; class Ignavibacteria; order Ignavibacteriales; species Ignavibacteriales bacterium. The sequence continues at coordinate 397,340 of JADJMD010000013.1, read as the reverse complement.
TTTAGAAGTTATGATAGCAGCAGTTCTCATTTGTATTTTAGTCGTGGTGTACTACTTACTATCAACCCAAATAAATATTATTTGAAGTTCTTTTACTCATAGATGGTCATACCTAATTAAAATAATAATTCTTGATTCTTTTTTATTTGAATTTGATTGAGGATGTTTGGTTAGTCGTTAATAAAATTTCACAGTAAATTTTTAATTCAATAAATTACTATTAAAATTATTTATGAATCTACTTGAACGCGCAATCGAAATAGCTATCTCAGCACATAAAGATCAAGTTGATAAAGCAGGGAAGCCTTACATTTTACATCCACTAAGACTTATGCTTAAGATGCAATCAGAAAATGAAATGATAGCTGCTGTGTTACACGATGTTGTCGAAGATACAGATTGGACTATTGAACAATTAGAAGTTGAAGGATTTAATGAAGAAGTTATTATTGCCCTTAGATTATTAACCCACGATAAAAAAGTTCCCTACAAAAAATATATTGAGGCAATTAAAACAAATAAGATAGCGCTGAAAGTTAAGCTTGCTGATCTTGAAGATAATCTGGATATAAAAAGGATTGCACATCCAAAGTTTAGAGACTACGCAAGATTGGCTGAGTATCTGAAATACTATAATGAGCTGAAAGAACTTTTTTAACTGCAGCTGGTGGTGCTTTCCACCATTATCTTAAAATTTCCGAATAATAATTAGCGAACGATTACTTAATTTTACAATCATAGGTTAACACATTAGAGATATCATATGTTCGGAATACGAAGCCTCCTCTACATCCCAGATTATATTACTGAAGTTGAAGAAAAGCAGTCTACTAAAACAATAGATAAACAAGATTGGGACAGTTCAGAGTGCAACACTATGGATATCGTTATGATTACCAGGCACGTAATGTAACAGAGGATATGTACCTTGGCAAATTGCCAAAATGGTTAAATGAATTAACAACAAAAATATTTGATGATGGTTTATGTGAAGTTGTTCCGGATCAAGTTATAATAAACGAATACAAACCTGGACAAGGAATATCACCGCACATTGATTGTGAAAGTTGTTTCGGTCCAAGGATATTCAGCTTGTCATTAGGAAGCACTGCTATAATGGAATTTACTCAGCAGGGCATTCCAAAGAAAGAGATTTTATTATTACCAAGATCTTTAGTGATGATGTATGGTGGAGCTAGATATAAATGGAAGCATAGTATACCAGCGAGATTGAAGGACAATGGAGTTGATAGGGGAGTAAGATTGAGTCTGACTTTTAGGAATATTAAAATTAATAAATAATAATGTTTTCCAAGAAAGTAAAGGTTTATGGAATGATTGTTTGAGAAGTTAACATACTAAAATTAAATAGCTTAACTTTCTCAGAAATAATACCTTTTATGGAATGTAAGGTTTATTTTTGATTTACAGATAATCATAAATACACAGAATCATTTATTTAGCTTATGGATATAACCGGTGAAGTAATTCTGAAAGCTAGAATTACCAAGAATATTAAAGATAAAGAGTATAAAAAATTACTGGATGCTTTGCCTGTTGGCGAAGAGTATGATATTTCAGAAGAGCTGATGTATAAAGGCTGGAAGTTAGCAGCTCAATATCTTGAAGAAAAAAGTTTTCTAACTGATGCGATACTTTGCTATAACAAAGCTAGAAAACTAAAGCCATACATCCCAGTTGTGTTTGATAAAGTTGTATCTCTTTTGTCTGATTTCTTTTCAAAATATAAGAATGAATTCTCTGTAGATGACCTTCTGAAGTTAAGAGGGTCAATCGCCATTCTAGAAAATTTTCACTCAGTTAATTATCCTTCGCAGAAAAAAGCTTTAGAAAAAATTCCTGATTTGAAATTAAAGATTGATTATCATATCAATCATCATCCTAAGATTGCTGAAGAAACTAAAGCAACTTTTCAAGTCCAAAAGATTTATGATGCAATCACTGATGATATGTCAATGCCTGAAGTGAATCAGGAATTGGCAAAAACAATAGCGAACATAATTCGAAGAGAAAAGGCTAAAGACAAGAAGGGAAAAGCAACTCGCTTGGAAAAGAAAAAAAGCAAGAAATAAGTCATTTAACAACAATAGTTAAATTAAATTCAACACTAAATCTCAGATTTAAAGGTATCTAAATTGAAAATACTTTTCTTAATTAACGATGCACCTTACGGTACAGAAAAATTCTATAACGCTTGCAGACTTGCAATGACGATCCAGAAGGAACACTCTGAAGTTGAAGTTAATGTTTTTCTAATGGCTGATTCAGTAACAGGTGCATTGTTAAATCAAAACACACCACAAGGATATTATAACATCGAAAGAATGTTAAAAGCCATTATAAACAAAGGCGGAAAAGTAAAACTCTGCGGCGGATGTATTGATGCGCGTGGAGTTGCTGCGCTTCAATTTATAGATGGCTGTTCAAGGAGTAATATGAGTGAACTTGCTCAGTGGACTGTTGAAGCTGATAAAGTGTTTACGTTTTAAGTATAAGTTAATAATTTAATAGTATGACTTTTTCAAAAACTACAGAATATGCATTAAGGGTTTTAGCACTTATGGCAGGTGAAGAAAAAAAATTACATTCATCACTGGAATTACATAAAGAACTTAAAATTCCTAAAAAATATTTGCAGAGACTGCTTACAGACCTTTCTAAAAGTGGTTTAATAAAAAGTATCCAGGGAAGAAGCGGTGGATTTTTACTCGCTAGAAAAGCAGATAAAATTAGAATATCGGAAATAATAGATGCAGTTGAAGGATTTAAGAAAGAACCAGGCTGTTTTTTTGGTTTCGATACGTGCGCTTTAGACAATCCTTGTTCAATGCACGATATATGGACCAGATCACAGAAAGACCTTATAAATATGCTAAATAAAACACGTTTGTCAGATTTAATCAATAAATCTAAAGCTAATTGATTTATTTAAACTTAAATACTACGTTTGGGTAGCATTTTAATTTATTTTATAAGGAATGTAGTATGGTTGATTCAAATACAGTTCTTCTTGGCCAAACATTTGCGTACACATTTTATGTGCTGGCAATTATGCTGCTTATGGGTTGGTTTGCTTATAATGTAACAAAAAGCGAAGGGTCTAAAGAAATTAAACCTGCGCTTTTTTATTCCCTGGTTGGTTTTCTCGTTCTTCTTGGGGTTTCACTTCACATAGTTACACACGAAACAATCCCGTGGAAGCCACTGGATTTGAACCGTGCAGAAATTATCCCTGATAAAACATTTAACATAACGGTTGTTGATCATAAGTTTATTCTTCCTTCAGAAAAAATGATTATCAATACAAATGACAAAGTTATGTTCAATGTTAAATCAGAAGACCTTACTTATGGTTTCGGATTATTCCGTGAGGATAATACAATGATGTTCCAGATGCAGGTTCTACCCGGACATAATAACGATATACTCTGGCATTTTGATAGACCCGGAGTTTATACAATTCGCTCAACAGAATACTCTGGCCCAAAAGGCATCGGAATGATTGAAAAAAACGTTGTTGAAGTAATCGATTAAAAAATCAAATAATAAATTTTTAATAATAGAAGAGATTTGAAATGAATTTTATACAAACATTTATGGATGGAGAAGAGGGGTTATTCAAACCCAATTCACTTACTCCAATGCAAAAAATGATTTTAAGGTTTGTTGTTGTTGGATTGGTTTACTACTTATTCGCTCTTGTTGAGGGAATGCTTATGCGGGTTTACCAGGTAACACCAATTGCAGCAATACCACCTGATCAATATTTTGGTATGCTTACTGCACATCCTCTTGTTGGAATTTTCGGATCAACTTACTCAATAGTTTTTGGTGCATTTTTATTTCTTGTACCATTTCTAATGAGCAAACCTTTATGGAGTATTAAACTTGCTAACTGGACTTGCGGCTTAATCGCAGTTGGAACATTTACATTTTGGTTTGCAGGATTTTTAACTCACTATGCACCACTTTATACATTGTACTGGCCATTACCTGCAGACTTTAATCAATTTAGCGTTTGGGGCGGTACATTTTTTATTCTTGGTATTGCTTTAATAATGGTTGGTACTGTTTTCTTTGTCCTTAATATTTTTAGAACAATTGCTTACACACCGGAAGGTTGGGAAAAGCAGGATGGAAAAGGATTATTAGCTTCAGCATTAGGGTTAAGCGGATTAAAAAATCTTTTCAGAAAAAATAAAAAAGAACATATGGTTTCTCTACCTGTTGCTGCAATTGCAAGAGGTACTGTTGATACTGCTTTAAATGCAGGTATAATACTTTTTACAGGTGTTTTAATTTTAATTTATATGATTGCAGAAATTGCAGGATCAAGTTTAAAACATTCTTCAATAGATGCTTTGCTTTATAAAAACTGGTTCTGGTGGGGTTTGGATTTAATTGCCGATGGATTGGTTTTAATTTTTGTAGCAGGCACCTGGTATTTACTTGCAACATTGATTACCGGCAAAAAATTATTTATGGAAAACTGGGCACGTGCGGCGTTGTTTGTTGAGATGGTTGTTAGCTGGACAGTTTGGTCACATCATTTAATGTCAGATCAGGCTCAACCAGGGATTTTAAAGATACTATCTGGTGAAATGGTAACAGCTTTTGAGCTTATCACACAAGGACTTGCTTTCTTTATAACTTTAATAACACTTTGGAGTGCAAGACCATTAAAGATGACAAATCCACTAAAATTTTTATTAGGAGGATTGTTGGGATTTGCGCTTGCTGTACCGGCTGGAATAATGCAGGCCGATTTAGGTTTGAATAGAATCTTGCACAACACACAGTGGATTGTTGGCCCGCACGTACACGTTGCAATATTAGTTGGATTAACAATGACACTTTACTCAGCTATTTACTTTTTATTTCCTATAGTAACTAACAATGCAAAACTGTACAGTCAAAAGTTGGCCAACTTCCATTTCTGGGCACATTTATTAGGTGGAATTGGAATGGGTGCATTTATGGGAATGGCAGGATTAAAAGGAATGTTAAGACGTACAATTTATTTTGATGGTGAGTATAGTCTTTATATGATCTTAGCTGCACTTTCCGGAACTCTTTTACTGTTAGCTTTTCTTGCTTTCTTTTTTAATATCGTTATGAGTGTTGGATTAAAAGGTGTTATTGGAATTTTTATGCCTGCAAAATCTAATACAAAAGATTTGTTGCCAGCAGGAAAATAAACATTGTTTCTCTTTTTGGAATCCCTTATTAAATATAATTAGTAAGGGATTTTTTTTATAAGAAGATAAGTCTATTTTTTTACTATGAATAATCATCTAAAAGACAATTCAACTGAATCTATAGACAGCAAAGAGACATTAAGAAGGCTACCCCTCTTTTCTGAGTTGAGTATTGAGGATTTAAGAAAAGTTACATCATTTAGCAGAGTTAAAAAATTCCAGAAAAATGATTTTTTATTTCATCAAGGTGATTTTTATACAGGATTTTATATTTTACTAAAGGGTACGATTAAAGTTTATAAAGTCTCATCTGATGGAAAAGAAGCAGTAGTCCATATCATAAAACCTCTAAACTCTTTTGCAGATATTCCGCTTTTTGAGGGAACAGATTATCCTGTAACTGCAAAGTGTTTAGAAGAATCTCTGGTACTATGTATATCAAAAGAAGGATTTTTAGAACTAATTTATGAGAACCCTGAAATCTCGCTTAGGATGCTTGCTGGATTTGCGAAGAGACTAAAAGCAATGGTTAATCAGGTTGAGGACCTTACTTCAAAGGAAATACCAAATCGTTTGGCAAAATATATTCTTAAAGAAATTAAAACTTCGGGAACTGAAAAGCTGGCAGAACCTTTCGTGAAATTATCAGTTCCCAAAACAACCATTGCCGCGTATCTCGGTACAATTACCGAAACCCTATCAAGAAGTCTGAAAAAATTACAAGATGAAGGTGTTATCCGCGTTAATGGAAAATCTATTTTTGTTAATGATATAAAAAGATTAAAAGATCTCGCAAAGTAAACCTCATTATATCATAAAACCAGAAACCATTCCCTTCGATTTTCATTTTCCAAAAAAGATAACAAACCTGACTTAAGTCAAGGAAATTAGTATACCAATGTTATACGTTTGAAGTGTAACAATAATAAATCAGGAAAATATTATGACAGAACTAGATATCAGACCAGTTGTACCACGAGAGAAGCATTCAACAATTATGAAGACATTTGATGATTTGCAAAGCGGCGAAGCATTTCAGCTTATAAATGATCACGACCCGATTCCGCTTTATTATCAGTTCCAGGCAGAAAAAGCAAATCAGTTTGGCTGGGAATATATCGAGCGTGGTCCTGAAGTCTGGCGTGTAAATATTTCGAAAGTTTAACTAAAAATATTTCAACAATGATTACCAAGGATGTGAAAATATCGAAGCTGCTGGCAGAATATCCAGATACGCTCGAGTTGCTGGTTAACTTTAGTCCTCATTTTGCTAGGCTCAAAAACAAAATTCTGAGAAAAACACTTGCAAGCAGAGTGAATGTTGAGCAAGCAGCTGGAATTGCAGGTGTGAATCTCGTTCTTTTATTAAATGAATTAAATAAATCAATCAATGCAGATATTACTGAAACTATTAATGAAGAAAGCACGGAAGAAAAAATGACTCAAATAGAAAAACCTGAACTTCTAAAAAACAAAAGTGCTGATAAAATTCAAAAGATGGATGTAAGATCGATAATCGATTCTGGAAAAGATCCTTTCCTTGAGATAATGGCAAAAGTAAAATCTCTAAAAGATGAGGAAGTTTTTCATTTGATAAATTCGTTTGAACCAATTCCGCTTTATTCAGTAATGCAGAATAAAGGTTTTGAGCACTGGACAGAAAACGATGGCAGCGTGTTTAATGTTTTCTTCTACAAAAATGATGTAAACAAATCTAAAGTAAAAGTAGAATCGAACATAAGTCAGGTATCTCTTGCTGAGTATGAAAATGTCATCGAGCTTGATGTTCGTGAATTAGCTCCGCCCGAACCAATGATGAAGATACTTGAAAACATTTCCAGAGTTGATGAAAAAACAGTAATGGTTGTTCATCATCATCGTGAACCGATGATGCTTTATCCAAAACTTGAGGAACGAGGTTACACAGCAATTACAAATAAGATTGATGAAAATTATTTTAAGGTTGTAATAATGAAAAAGAGAAACGATTAATTATGATTCAATCCGAATCAATAGTTTCTGCATATGCACCCCCATTCAAATTAGTTGCAAAATATTTTATCGCAGCCATTGTTTCGTTTGTACTTTTAAATTTTCTTTTACTTCTTAATTATTCTGAAATAGTGGGGCATCATTTCAATCCTAAGATTCTTTCAATCAATCACGTTGCAACACTCGGTTGGATAACGATGATAATATTTGGTGCGATGTTTCAGCTTGTTCCTGTAGTTCTCGAAACAAAATTGTTCAGTGAAAAACTCGCGGAGATTCAGTTCTGGATTTATCTGCCTGGCGTTATCGGTTTAGTCTATTGCTTCTGGGTATTCGATACCGGAATTAATATGACATTTTCAGCAGTACTACTTAATCTTGCAATGTTCATCTTTTCGTTTAATATAATCATTACTATGAAAAGCGTTAAGAAATGGAACGTTACTGCGTGGTACCTTGCAGCGGCAATTTTCTATTTGATTGTAACTGCGATAGCAGGACTTTTGCTGGCTATAAATCTATGGACACCATACGTAAAGTTAGATCATCTTCAATATTTAAATTTACACGCACACATTGCTTTCATTGGCTGGGTTTCTATGGTGATAATGGGAGTTTCATTTAAGCTTATTCCAATGTTTACTCTTTCACATGGTTTTCCTTTAACAAATGCAAAACTAGCCTTCTGGATTCTTAACGTAGGCTTACTTGGGATATCTACTATTATGCATTACAAGGATACAACGTTTCTTTATTACATATTCACCGGACTAATTGTTTTAGGGATAATTTTCTTCCTTCTTCAAATTCGTATCATTTTCAAAAACAGAATTAGAAAAAAGTATGATATAGGTATTAAGTTTTCTGTTGTTGCATATCTTATGCTTGGACTAACAACCATACTCGGAACTTTTATTGCATTTGTTGATTATCAAAACATTATCAACCTTACACTTATTTACGGTTATATGATAATCTTCGGTTACATCTCTATGCTTATTGTTGGACAGATGTACAAGATTGTACCATTTCTTGTTTGGTACCACAAATACAGCAGTAAAGTCGGGCTTGAACCGGTGCCGATGTTAAAAGATATGTTCAATGAAAAGTTTGCACAGATTGAGTTCTATTTAATGATTACAGCAGTTTTCGGCTCTCTTTACTCTTTGGCATTTGGAAGTGTAATAGGAGTAATGATTTCATTTTCAATAATGTTTATCAGTTCTGTAATCTTTCTATTTAATATGATAACAATTTTCAGGAAGTAAAAACTATATGGCAAACAAAGAAGAAATATTGGAAGTTCTAAAAGGTGTTATTGATCCAGAGATAGGAATTAATATCGTTGATCTTGGGCTCGTTTATGAAGTTGAATCCAACAATGAAGCAAATGTAATCACAATGACCCTAACTACGCCGGGCTGTCCGATGCACAGCAGTATTTCAGCTTGGGTTGAAAATGTAGTCGGACACTTAGAACCAGAAAAAAAAGTAATTATAAATCTTGTCTGGGAACCTAAATGGACACCTGATAAAATGACTGATGAAGCTCGACAGGAATTAGGACATATAGGTTAAGCTATGTTTACAACAGTACGATATTTTATAAAAACAAGCATAGTATTTTTAATTATTGGAATATTAAGCGGACTTTTTATGTCTTTTTCTAGATACGTTTTTAAGTCGGGTTATTATCCAGAAATTATAACTGCACATACACATATAATTTTAGCAGGTTCAGTATTGATGATGATTATGGGTGTTGCATTGTGGTTTTTCCCAAAAGCAGAAAAAGAGGATAAAAAATACAACCCTCTGCTAATCTATATAACATATTGGGCGATGACATTTACTACATTAATAAGATTTGTACTCCAGATTATGAAGGGATTTTACTTTTATGATTGGATAGGTATCTGGATAACGATCGCCTCGACATTTCAAATTTTAGCTATAGGATTATTTTTTTATTCAATATGGGGAAGAATCAGACCTGTTCGAATTCAATATGTAAAATCAAAAGGTGAAGTGAAATGAAAATTACCGAAGATTGCATTAACTGCGGAGCCTGTGCAGTAGAATGTCCAACAGAAGCGATTTATGAACCTGGCATTGTTTGGAAAATAAAAGAGAACTTTATGTCGCCGATTTCGGAGGATCATTTTTTTATTATAACTGAAATTTGCGACGAATGTGCTGGTTTAAACAAAATAAAATGTATTGCTATCTGTCCGATGAATGCAATTAAAAGAAAATAAATTAAAAATTAAGGGAGATAAAACATGTTACTCAAATCAAAACTTTCAATGATGTTGTTATTTGCATCATTCATTTTCATATTCACTAAAACAGCATCAGCACACTGTGATTCTTATGATGGACCAGTAATTAAAGATGCTGAAATGGCACTCGAAACAAACAATGTTAATTTAGTTCTTAAATGGGTAACTAAAGAACAAGAGAAAGAGATAACAACATTGTTTCGAAAAACCTTCGAATTGCGCAATGGAGATAAAGAAGTTTATGAGATCGTGGAGAAACATTTTTTCGAGACACTTGTTCGATTGCATCGTGAAACAGAAGGTGCTCCATACACAGGCTTAAAACCTGCAGGAACTACAAAACCGATTATTCAAATGACTGATAAAGCAATTAAAGAAGAAAATGTGGATGATTTTTTGGTCAAGCTGAATAATCATATTGATAAAGTTGTTCGCGATAAATATCAAAAAGTTTCTGAACTCAATAAAGTAAAAGATGATTCAGTTGAAATAGGAAGAGAATTTGTAGCGGCTTATGTTGACTATACGCATACAGTTGAAGCAATACACGATATTATTGAACATGGCAGCGGCTCACATTCAGGGCATTAAACATCAGAATAAAAATTAAATAATTGTTAGAAGTTTACTTCTTAACTTTTAAAGATGCTGGATTAGTTAAAAGATAGTTATATCACTAAGGAAAAAATAAAATGGCAGAAACAACAAATAAAGAAATGCTGATTGATACAATCGGATATCAAAATGGTTCAATCGTTAGTAAACAGATTCTTAAAAAACCCAATGGAAATATTACTTTGTTTGCATTTGATAAAGATGAATCGTTAACAGAACATACTTCGCCTTATGAAGCAGTTGTTTATATGGTTGATGGTGAAATGGAAATTAAGATTGGCGGTAATCCTTATAATGTTAAAGCAGGAGAGATACTTGTGCTACCTGCGGATATTCCTCACGGGTTGAAAGCAACTGTAAAATCAAAAATGCTTTTGACTATGATTAAATAATTAGTTTATTACCTTATGTTTATTTTCGCAAAATCATTGATTGATGTCACAAGTCAGAAACAATAAGATAATAACTCTTGACAAATCATATTTTTATGTTATCTTTGTTAGTGAATGTTAACTAATTTATTCAAAGGATAAAATGTCACGGCTAAATACTGAACAGAGACAAGAAATGATCATCGATGAAGCAATAAAAATTATTCATAAGAGCGGATATCAATCCCTGTCTATAAGGGAAATTGCAAAGCAAGTAAAAATTAGTGAACCTGCGATATACCGCCACTTCTTAAATAAAGAGGATATTATTCTTGGGATCTTAAATAGAATGTTGGATTTCGATCATTTGCTGGAAAAGGATATAATCAAGCAAAAAACAACTCAAGATAAAATTAATCATTTTATTCTATTTCATTTTGATTTTTTGGAAAAAAAGAAAGAAATGACTTCTGTACTATTTGCCGAAGATATGTTTGATCAAAGTGAGATTTTGAGGCGGCGATTAATGTTTATTATAAAAAAAAGGAAGAATTTGCTGAACACAATCCTTCAAGAATCCAGCACAAATGGAAAAATTTCCGAAATAGATAATAAGGATTTAATAACCTTAATTTTAGGATTAATTAGAATGATTGTACTTGAATGGAGACTTAGTAATTTCACTTTCTCCTTGTCCGAGAGAGGAAAGAGCATAATCAAAACATTGGATAAATTAATTTTTATAGAATAATCATTAAAAAAATATTGAAATATTGTTAGTGAACGATAACAAACTTAAATAAAAAAAATGAAACCCATAGAAATCATAAATCAAAATGAAGATCAATTAAAATCTCGAATACTCGACCATATCGAGAAGAAATTATCAACTCAGGGTTTTAGGAATTTTACAGTAGATCAAATTGCAAATGAGCTACATATAAGTAAAAAAACAATTTATAAAACTTTCCGAACCAAAGAAGAAATAATAAGATCTGCCATAATAAATCAATTAAACAACCCGTACAGATATTTAATCAATATTATTGAAGAGGAAAGAAATACTGTTAAAAAATTTATTGAGCTATCAAAAATAGTTGAACAATACTACTCTGCTTTCAATGAAATATCCATTGAAAGATTGAGATATGATTTTAGAGATTTAGCTGACTACATCGAGCAATTCAGGATTCACCACATTAACCCTCTGATAAATCGACTTTTGAAAGATGGTAAAGAGAAAGAATTGATTCTTGATATACCTGATGAAATAATAATAAAAGTTTTTACTTCCGCTTTGGGAGCAATCGCAACATCGAAATCAGATAATTTATCTAATTACTCTTATCATCAAGAATTCAGACTAACATTTAATATTCTATTAAATGGCATTCTAAAAAAAAGGGGAAAGAAAATTTTTAATCAAACAATTAATAAGATGTGATTATGAAAAGATTATTATTTATAACCCTGTTATTAATAAGTCAGGATTTTATTATTCCTCAAACGCAGCTTACTCTTGAAGATTGCTATGAGAAGGCAAGAATAAATTATCCGCTTATAAAACAGAAAGATTACATTGCTAAAACAAAGGATTACAGCGTCAGCAATATTTGGAACGGATACTTTCCACAGATAACTCTTATTGCACAGGCTTCATATCAATCCGATGTGACAGAGGTTCCAATGCCATTGCCCGGAGTTGTAATTCAAAGACTCTCAAAAGATCAATATAAGGCTGCAGTTGATGTAACACAGACAATTTATGACGGCGGAATAATGGGTTCGCAAGCTGGTATTCAGGAATCTGTAAATGAAATTGATGATCAAAAAATTGAGATTGAACTATTAAAGATTAAAGAAAGAGTTAATCAAATTTATTTAGGCATTATTCTTATTGAATCTCAAGTAAATCAAATTGAGCTTGTTATAAATGATTTAAATGCCAGCATTTCAAAACTTGATGCTGCTTATGCAAATGGCACAGCAACTAAATCTGATGTCAATGTTTTAAGGGCAGAGCTATTAAAAACAGAGCAGCGCAAAATTGAACTTAACTCTTCACGTATATCTTATATCAATATACTTGGTTTGTTAATAAATGAAAGTTTAAATGAATCGACTATTTTCTCTACTCCACCGCAAATTGATTATCTATCTGCCGAAGAAATAATTAGACCTGAATTGAAGATGTACTCAGCTCAGAAAAATCTGATAGAAAATCAGGATGGGATTACTGTTTCCAAAATTATTCCAAAAGCTAATTTGTTTTTTCAGGGTGGATACGGAAAACCAGGACTGAATATGTTCATAAATGATTTTGATTGGTATTACATAACCGGTATTCGATTTTCATGGTCACTATCAAATCTATACAGCTATGGAAATGAAAGTGAAATCAATCAGTTAAATCTGCAAAGCATTGATGCTCAAACGGAAACATTCCTACTAAACACAAAGATCACCACTAATCAGCAGCTACAAGAAATTGATAAACTTAAAAAATTGATTGAAGTAGATAAAAGTATAATTGATTTAAGAGCCTCAGTTAAAGAATCAGCTAAAGCAAAACTTGAAAACGGGGTGATTACCTCCAGTGACTATGTCCGTGATTTAAATGCGGAAGATACTTCAAAACAAAATTTAGAGATTCACAAAATTCAATTATTGCTCGCACAGTATAACTACAAAATCACAACAGGAAATTAAAAAATATTATAGAGATGAAAATGAAAAACAGATTTTTAAACATTGCATTTATTTTAGCTGTAGCTCTTTTGTTTGGCTGCTCGAATGGTAATGGAGATTTTGATGCCACGGGTACATTTGAATCAGAAGAGATTATTGTTTCATCGGAAGCGATGGGAAAACTTGTAATGTTTCAAGTTGAAGAAGGAATGCAGCTTAAACAAAATCAAATTGTTGGAGTAGTTGACACAACACAATTATATCTTAAGAAAAAACAACTTCAGGCAAATATCAAAGCTGTATTAAGTAAACAACCTGATATTAGTGCTCAACTTGCAGCTCTTCAAAAGCAAATTGAAACTACTGAGGTTGAGAAAAAGCGAATTGAAAATCTTGTTAAATTGGATGCCGCAACTACAAAACAACTTGATGATATAAACTCACAGTTAGAAGTTTTAATCAAGCAATACACAGCAGCCAAATCCAGTTTAACAATTACGAAACAAGGGATACAAAGTGAAACTCTTCCGCTAATCGCACAAGTTGAACAGATTGAAGATCAAATCAAAAAGAGTATTATAAAAAATCCGATTGATGGAACAGTTTTAACCCGTTACGCGAAACCAGATGAGATTACTGTAAATGGCAAGGCACTTTATAAAATTGCTGATCTTTCTGAAATGACTTTACGTGCGTACGTTGATGGTGATCAACTTGGACAAATAAAACTTGAGCAAAAAGTAAAAGTATTTGTAGATAAAGGTGAAGGTGAACAAAAAGAGATGCTGGGAGAAATTTATTGGGTATCTTCAAAAGCTGAGTTTACTCCAAAGACAATCCAAACTAAAGATGAACGTGCAAATCTTGTTTATGCAATCAAAGTAAAAGTATTAAACAACGGTTATCTAAAGATCGGTATGTGCGGAGAAGTGAAATTCTAATTTTTTATGAATGCAATTGAATTAAATAGTGTCACCAAAACGTACGCTGCAAAAAAAGATGTTATCACAGCGGTTGATGATATTTCATTTTCTGTTGATGAAGGAGAACTTTTCGGATTGATAGGACCGGATGGTGCAGGCAAAACTTCAATCTTTAGAATTCTGACTACAGTACTGCTTGCTGATAAAGGAAATGCAGCAGTGCTTGGGCTTGATGTTGTGAAAGATTATAAAGCAATCAGAAATATTGTTGGTTATATGCCGGGACGATTTTCACTCTACCAGGATTTAACCGTAGAAGAAAATCTAAATTTCTTCGCAACGATTTTTAACACGACTGTTCAAGAGAATTATGATTTAATCGCCGATATTTACAAGCAGCTCGAACCATTCAAAACAAGGCGTGCAGGTAAACTCAGCGGTGGAATGAAACAGAAACTTGCTCTTAGCTGTGCATTAATTCATAAACCTAAAGTTCTTTTCCTTGATGAACCAACAACAGGAGTTGATCCCGTTTCGCGAAAAGAATTTTGGGAAATGCTAAAACGATTAAAGGAACAAGGCATTAGTATACTTGTTTCAACTCCATATATGGATGAGGCAAAATTGTGTGATAGGATTGCGCTTATTCAAACAGGTAGAATTTTAGAAATTGATACCCCACAAAACATTATAAACAGATTTGATAAAAATCTGTATGCGATTAAATCAAAAAGTATGTTTAATCTTTTAAACGATTTACGAGCCTATTCTAAAACGGAATCCTGTTTTGCATTTGGGCAATATCATCATCTCGTTTTAAATGAGGAACAGCCAGACATAAATGAACTAAAATCATATTTAAAAGATCACGCTGAACTTGAGATCAAGCAAATCAAACCAAACATTGAAGACCGTTTTATGCAATTGATGAAAGCCCATCCCAACCCTTCCCTAAGGGAAGGGCTTTAGGAAATGAGCAGTTTGATGGATAAAGAAATTGTAATAAAAACTGATAAACTCACTAAAAAATTTGGTGATTTTATTGCCGTGAGTGAAATTACTTTTGAAGTTTTTAAAGGAGAGATATTTGGTTTTCTTGGTGCAAATGGTGCGGGTAAAACTACAGCTATGAAAATGTTAATCGGAATTTCAAAACCAAGCAGAGGCAATGCAACAATTGCAGGCTTTGATGTTTATAAAGAAACCGAAATGATTAAAAAAAGTATTGGTTATATGAGTCAAAAGTTTTCATTGTATGAAGACTTAACTATCAATGAAAATATTCAGCTATTCGGCGGGATTTATGGATTATCCGATGATGAAATTGAAAAAAAACGTAGTGAACTTATCAATAAACTAAATCTGCAAAATGAAGCTGATAAATTGGTAGGTTCCCTGCCGCTTGGATGGAAACAGAAACTAGCATTCAGTATTGCAATCTTTCACACACCAAAAATTGTTTTTCTTGATGAACCCACTGGCGGTGTTGATCCGATTACAAGAAGACAATTTTGGGATATGATTTACGAAGCTTCACATAACGGTATAACAGTTTTTGTAACTACGCATTATATGGATGAAGCAGAATATTGTGATCGCGTTTCCATTATGGTTGATGGAGTAATCAAAGCACTTGATTCACCGGCAGGATTAAAGAAACAATTTAATGCTCACTCGATGGATGAAGTATTTATTATGCTTGCACGCGGAGCCAAACGTGGAGAATAATTTATAATGAAACAGTTAATTACTTTTATAAAAAAAGAATTTCATCACATACTACGAGATACTCGTTCTATGTTGGTGTTGATTGGTTTGCCGATTGTTCAACTTCTTCTCTTTGGTTTTGCTATTACAACCGAAGTGCGAAATGCCAATATTGCGATACTGGATAATTCAAAAGATGAAGTCACGCAAAGTATAATAACCAAAATTGAAAGTTCTCAGTATTTTGATATCGATAGATCGATTACTTCAAATGACCAAATTGAAGAAGCTTTTAAAACCGGGAAAATAAAACTGGCTATCGTATTTCAGCAAAACTTTCAAAATGAATTATCACATTCAAACAAAGCTCAACTTCAAATAATAGCAGACGCAACTGATCCAAACCAAGCCACTACTCTTACAAATTATTTAAGCTCGATTGTAAAAGATTATCAAAATGAGTTGAACCAACAAAATAAATTACCTTATAATATTAATACAGAAATGCGGATGCTTTACAATCCGCAGTTAAAAGGGGCTTACACTTCAGTACCCGGTGTAATGGGAATGATTCTTCTCCTCATCTCTGCAATGATGACTTCAATAGCAATCGTAAGAGAAAAAGAATTGGGCACGATGGAAATACTTCTTGTTTCACCAATGCAACCAGGGCTCGTGATTATAAGTAAAGTAATTCCATACTTTATAATATCAATGATAAATGTAGCCACGATTCTAATATTGAGTGTGTTTGTTCTTGGATTACCAATTGAAGGAAGTTTGTTTTTACTAATTGCTTCTACAATTATCTATATTTTTTGTGCATTATCACTCGGGATTCTAATTTCGACTGTAACAGAAACACAGCAAGCAGCAATGTTAATTTCGCTGCTTGGTTTAATGCTTCCTGTTGTAATGTTAAGCGGTTATGCCTACCCAATTGCAAATATGCCAACTATTCTGCAAATACTATCTAATTTGGTGCCTGCAAAATGGTACATCATAATCGTAAAAAATATAATGATAAAGGGAATTGGGATAGAACAAATCTGGAAAGAATTATTAATTCTATTAGCAATGACCGGAACATTTTTACTAATCAGCATAAAGAGATTTAAGATCAGGTTATAATGAGAACATTAAAATTTTTACTAAGAAAAGAATTCCTCCAAATCTTTCGTGATAAACTTATTCTAAGAATGATTTTTGCTTTACCGGTTATCCAACTTATTCTGCTTCCATATGCTGCAACTTATGAGATTAAGAATATTACACTTAGCGTTGTTGATAATGATCATTCCGAATATTCAAGAAAACTTATTAATAATTTTACTTCTTCCGGATATTTCCAACTTGTAGATAATTCTAAAACATACGCTGATGCATTAGATCAGGTTGAAAAGGATAAAGCGGATTTGATTGTTGAAATTCCAGAAGGATTTGAACGAGATCTTATAAGAGATAATGAAACAATAGTTTTGTTTGCTGCTAATGCAATAAGCGGACAAACTGCCGGACTGGCTGTAGCGTATGCTAATACTATATTAAGAGATTTTAATAATGATGTGCGCATCCAATGGATGCAGCAACCGCGTTTAAATGCCATTCCAGCTATTGATATTACTAGTTCTAATTGGTTTAACCCGCAAATGAATTATAAATTGTTCATTGTTCCGGGAGTGCTGGCGCTGCTTGTTACATTGGTGGGTTTCCTGATGGCATCATTAAATATTGTAAAAGAAAAAGAGATTGGAACAATAGAACAGCTTAATGTTTCACCAATAAAAAAATATCAGTTCATTTTAAGTAAGCTAATTCCATTTTGGGTACTTGGTTTAGTTGTTTTGATAATAGGACTTATTATCAGCTTTATTCTTTATGGAATCTATCCCGAAGGAAGTTTCTGGGTTGGATTTCTTTTTGCAGGAATATATTTGATAGCACTGCTTGGATTTGGTTTGCTTACTTCTATTTATGCAGATACACAGCAGCAAGCAATGTTTATAGCTTACTTCTTTATGCTAATTTTTATTTTGCTAGGCGGATTGTTTTCACCGATAGAGAATATGCCTGATTGGGCACAATACTTAACGTACATCAATCCCGTTCGTTATTTGATTGAAGCAATGAGAATGATTGTTTTAAAAGGCAGCGGTTTTTGGGATTTGCGTTATCACTTTTTAATAGTAACCGGTTTTGCAATCGTATTTAATGGATTAGCAATATTTAAGTACAAAAAAACTGTTTAAAATCACAGCATTTATTGTTGTTTAATAAAAGAAAAATGAAATACGTAATTAACAAATTTGTAAAATATTATATAGGTATTTTTTTTATAATTACTTTTACACAACAAAATCTTGCACAATCCAATTTTTCAAAAGATCTACCTTCTGGTTTATCAAATGACTCTATTATAAATGTTAATGATACTACTATTTCAGAAATAAAAGTTGAGAAAAACTACTGGCTTCCGGTGGTTGAAATTATTGGTTTAAACTTTGGTGTCTGGGGCTATCACAGATATTTAAGTGGTGAAAATTGGTCTAATATAAATTGGGAAACAATAAAATATAATTTAAAATATGGCTTTGTGTGGGATGATGACGGTTATCTAACAAATCAATTTTGGCATCCTTTCCACGGCGCCAACTATTATAATGCTGCAAGATCAAATGGCCTAGGATTTTGGGAATCTGCCCCTTATGCTTTTTTCGGAAGCTTGACGTGGGAATATTTTATGGAAAATCAACAGCCGTCATATAATGACATTGTTAATACTCCAGTTACTGGAATTACTTTGGGTGAAATATCTTTTCGGGTATCAAACCTTATCATTGATGAAAGTACAATTGGATTTGAAAGATTCCTTCGAGAGTTCTCATCAACACTTATTGATCCTATGCAGGGGCTGAATAGAATGATTAGGGGTGATATGTGGAGAGCAGGTGCTTCTCCAGAACAACAGGATTTCGGTATTTTAATTTCATTAGGAGCACACAATGTTTTTTTTGATAATACTTTTAATAAAAGCAAATCGTATGTGCATTTAGGTGTTGATTTAAATTATGGGAATCAATTTGCTGTTACAAGTCACAATAAACCATTCGATTATTTCACTGTACACACGGATGTTAATATTGGACCGGGTGATAATATTGTTGGAATTTTTGCCAGCGGTGTTCTTTGGGGTTATCGCATTAAACTTTTTGACAATTCAAAAAACATACTTGGTATCTACAAAGAAGTAGATATTCTTATTAATACAATTTATAAACTCTCTGCTACAAGTGTTACCGGGCAAATGATAAATACAATTCCCCTATCTTCAAAATTATCGATGATAAATCATATTGGCGTTTCTGCTATCCTGATGGGTGCGACCAATTCTCAATATGCCAGCGAATTTGGGAAAGATTATAATATTGGCCCAGGTGCCAGTGCAAAAATCGGAATCAAATTTTCCTTAAAAGATTTTGGTAATGTATTTGCAAATTTTAAGAGATACTGGATTCATACATTAAGCGGCGCTGAGAGTGAAGAATTTGTTGGATTACTGAATACAGGAATTAGCTTTGACATTTATAACAAAACAGAACTTGGCTTGAATCTTCTATTGTATGAACGATATGGCGATTATAAATATTTCCCTGATACTCAAACTTCTAACGCTGCAATCAGGTTATTTCTTTCACAGAACATTTAAAACAAAAAAGGACGCTTAAATGAACAAAACTTTCTTTTTTAAAATAGCAGCAATTGTTGCTGTACTTTTTAGTCTACTAACAATTGTTGAAGGCTCGCAGGTTTTACTTGGACTAACCCAACATGATTATATTGTCTTTACACCTCTACTAATTTATAATGTTGTTATAGGTATTGTTGGGCTGTTTGTTGGTGTGTTGATTTGGGTTAACCATAAAAAGGCACTAATGCTAACATCAATTGTAACAATCTTACATTTAACTGTACTGATTATTGTAGCAGTAATTTTTATTTCAGATGGTCCAGTATCTATGCATAGCGTACAAGCTATGACTATCCGATCTGCAATCTGGTTAGCAATTACATTAGTTACGTGGAAAACAAATAAATCAAGTGAAATAAATAATGAGACGATAACAACAAACAAATGAAAGAATATTGTATGAAAAGTAAAATCATTGCAGTCATTTTTGGCATAGTTCTATTAATTCCAATTTTCGCACAAAGTCAAATATCACTATTGGACACAGAAAAAGTAAACGATTATTTATCGCTTAGCTCGCAGCAAATTTCAAAAATTAATCCAATGATCGAACAGATAAAAAGTATTCTTGAAGAGGATAGAAATATAATTGCTGAGATAAAGGAACGAGTTAATAATGGAGATGAACCGGGTTTCTTCGAAAAAATCGGTGTAAAAAGAGGACACGACAAACGTTCCTCTAAAATTGAAGACTTGACAGATGATATCGAAGATCAATTAACTGATCAGCAAAAAATAAAATTTAATGATATCGAAAAACCGGAACTAAAAGAGCTTAAGAAAGAAGATGTTTTTGGGAATGAATTGAGTATCCCAAGTGAATTAAAGTTGGATACACCAGCAAATATATTTTAGTCTGTAATAATTACTTTTTAAAAAGGAATTCTAAGTTTGATTAAAACCTCATCCCTCCGCACCCATTATCTGGTTGCGACTACTCTGTTATTTTTTCTATTCCTTACTGGCGAGATAATTAGTCAAAGTAAAACCGGTATAATTTCAGGCGAAGTGAGAGACGCTATTACTAAACAACCACTTCCAGGTGCAAATATCTTAATTGATGGAACAAATCTTGGTTCTGCATGTGATGAGAATGGTTATTATGTTATAAAAGATGTAGTGCCTGGAAAATATTCTTTAAAAGTCTCAATGATTGGTTACCTTTCTTTAGTGATAACAGAATTAAACATAAGCCCTAACAGAAATCAATCAGTAAATTTTGAACTAAATTCCACTGCTATGGAAATGGATGAGGTGAATGTAACAGCGGATTATTTTTATAAACCAGATGAGAACCCGGTTAGTTTTAGAACGATTTCACCGGAAGAAATTAGAAGATCACCAGGTTCGGCAGAAGATATTTTTAGAGTGATGCAATCTATGCCAGGAGTTGCAACTGCAGGTGCAAAAAGTGCACAACTTATTGTTAGAGGCGGCAGTCCAGATGAAAATCTTACACTGCTTGATGGTATTGAAGTATATAACCCAATACATTTTGCGCGAACTGGTGAATCGATGGGGGTAATAAGTATTGTTAATCCCGCACTGCTTCAAAAAGTTGATTTTCTCACAGGCGGTTTTCCGGTAAGATATGGTGATAAAATGTCATCTGTTTTTGATATGAGTTTACGAGACGGTAATAAAGAGGTTTTTAATACTGATGTAAATTTAAATATTGCAGGATTTGGTTTAATGTTAGACGGACCGCTTATTGAAAATAGTAATATGGTTCTTTCTTTGAGACGTGGTTTCTTCGATTTAATTACAGGTACTCTTAACCGTCCTGTTGCTCCGAGTTATTATGATGCCGTTGGAAAAGTAACTTATGATTTAGACGGCAAAAATAAAATAAGTCTGTTAGGATTTTATTATTTAGATCAGATTGAACGTACCGGATCAGAAAAAGATGAACCTTCCACCTGGAACAGATACGATTATTTGACAAGAGACGACTATGGTGCAGCATTTGGAATAAATTGGCGTTCACTCATTTCCGAAAATGCTTTTACTTTAACAACGGTTTCATATACAAGCAATGGTTGGAATACTCTTCAAGGTACCGAATCGGAACGATCTTTAATGGGAGAAGATATCCGTGAAAATGAACTGAGTTTGAAATCAGAATTAAATTATAAATTATCAACAAGATTTAATTTTAAGATTGGTGGACAATTTAAATCCATAAATTCATTCAATGAATCATGGACGCCTGAAGATACAACACGAAGCGGCACGATAATACCTGCCAATACAATTTCATATAATCCAGATGCAACAACAAAAGCAGCTCTTTTTTTACAAACATCTTATCGAATTTTTGATCCGCTTATTATTAATGCTGGACTGCGTTATGATTATTTTGCTCTTACATCAGAAAATAATTTCAGTCCCCGAATTTCTCTTTCGTATAATATTACAGATAAAACAATTTTTAATCTTGCCTGGGGAAGATATTATCAATCACCGGCAAGTTATCAAGTTGCACCAGATGTACGAAATCTTTCATTAAAAAGCAGTTATGCAACTCATTATATAGCCGGAGTTGAGCAACTATTTGGTTATGATACCAAAGCAAGTATTGAAATCTATCATAAAGAACTTTCAAATCTATTTGTTGATCCTGACAGTTCCAGTCTTCTGTTAAACACAGGCAGCGGGTATGCACAAGGGATTGAATTTGCCTTACAAAGAAAATTCACTAAAGGATTTGTTGGAAGCGCTTCATATTCGTATTCAATTTCTAAAAGACGGGATTATGAATTTGCAGCACTATACGATTTTGAATATGATAGACCGCATATTCTGAATTTAATTTTCGGACTTGAAATAGGCAACGGTTGGCAGATAGGAGCCAAGTTTCAGTACGCTTCCGGTAATCCATATACTCCTGCTATTGGTGTAACCGAAAAAAACAATACATTCTTTGTGGTTGAGGGAGAAACAAATTCTGTACGTTATCCTGATTATCACAAATTAGACATTCGTATTGATAAGCAATTTATTTTTGAATCATGGTCATTCTCAATTTATCTGGATTTATGGAATGTGTACAATAGGGATAATATAATTTCATACTCGTTTAAAGCAACTGCCAATGGAGAAATAATAACTACACCAAGATATGATATGGGAATTACTCCGATCTTAGGTTTTACGGCTAAGTTTTAAACTTAATTATTGTTTATCTTTTTTTGATCGAAAAATATAATTTAGAATTTGGAATTCAGATTGGCTTAAGTTAAATCTTTAATCTCTTATGAAAATACCAGCTCAAAATTTTTTGAGGAAATATCTTCTGAAGAAATTATCTCAAATAAAAGTCTCCGCTCGAAAGTTCATACATGAATTATTGTTTTTGCTGGATTATTTTTTACAGCAAGCGGATTTTTTAGTTGTATACGCACGGTTCTAAACAAAGTAAATGGAACTTATGTTAATATTAATTTCTTTTTAGGAAAACTGAGAGATTTATAAGTAAGCCTTTTTGCAATACTTTTATTTTTTGTTTCAATCTTAGCATTACATTTGCTAGAACTTTTTATATCGATTGCATATTCAAATTAGCACTTGCAATTTTTCAATCATCCAATTTTTCAACAATTCTTTACAATACTTGTTTCACTTATTATAACGTCAATATTGATTTATTATCAGTTATTTCTTGACAAAGTAAAATCTTCTTGATAAATTTAATCGGACAAAAAAATCCGATTAAATCAATTTAATAAAATTCTTTCAATAAAAGTGTAAATACAATATGGCAGAAACAACTAATAAAGAAATGTTGATAGAAGCGATCGGATATCAAAATGGTTCAATCGTTAGTAAACAGATTCTTAAAAAACCCAATGGAAATATTACTTTGTTTGCATTTGATAAAGATGAATCGTTAACAGAACATACTTCGCCTTATGAAGCAGTTGTTTATATGGTTGATGGTGAAATGGAAATTAAGATTGGCGGTAATCCTTATAATGTTAAAGCAGGAGAGATACTTGTGCTACCTGCGGATATTCCTCACGGGTTGAAAGCAACTGTAAAATCAAAAATGTTATTAACTATGATTAAATGACTTTAAAGTGTTTAATGAGATAGTTCATAAAAACTAATTAAGTTGATTACTTATACAGAAAATTTAAGATGAATAAAGATGAATTTGAATCAGTAATATCGGAGTTAAAGCAATGGGGGAACGTATCTTCTTCGGTTTTATATTTTGAAAAGAAAGTTTGTTTGATGAATAACTGGCCATACGCCGAAATATGGTCACCCGATAATGATCAAAAGTTTATGATTTGGTCTGGGCATTGGAGCAATAATGAGGAGTACTTTGAAAAATATTCTAAGTTCAGTTCATTTTTTAAATTTTCAAAGGGAATTGGATTGATAGGACAAGTTTGGCAACAAAAAAAATTACTTTGGATATATGATCTTTATAATGATAAAAATTTTTTAAGAGCTGATCTTGCAGTAAAAAGTAAATTAAACTCAGCAATTAGTTTTCCAATAATACACAACGAAAAAGTAATTCTAATTCTGTGTTTTTTTCTAGAGAAAATTTCTGAAGTAGATATTCATCTAGCAGAGGAAATATTTAGTTATTCTGAAGAAGTCGGGGAGATCATTCAAAAGTTCAATATAAATAACGGAATCTAGTATTTCATATCTGAAAATCAGAATCTAATTAATTGTCTGTGGGTTCTTGACAATATTAAAATAAGTTAATATCTTAAATCAGAGTAAAAAATCCGATTAAGAGATATCGACTAATATTTTAATGAGAAAAATATATTGTATAATCAGATAAAAAAGTCTTATTATAATTATTAAATAAAAAGGAGTGTATATGGATCAGCAAAACAAATTGACTTTGCAGAAGTTATTAATCGCATTTATCATCACATTTTCTATGACATTTATTTCCTGCGGCGATAATGCTCCTCAGGACCCGTCAAAATTTAGTAATACAAAAAAAGTTGTAAATGCAAGTGGTCTTTCGGACTTTGAATTAGAAAATGGTATTGGACCAATTAAACAAAAAATAGAATTAACTGCTATTGATCCGATTCTAGTTAAAAAAGGTCAAGGAATTTTTGAGACTAAATGTGCGGCATGCCATAAACTTGATGAAAGATATGTTGGCCCAGCTCAGCGTGATGTTTTTAAAAGAAGAAGTCCGGAATACATCTTGAACTTTATGCTTAACCCTGAGGAAAATTATAAACGACATCCGGAAGCAAAAAAATTATTAGGCGAATATTTGACTCAAATGCCAAATCAAAATCTTACAATAGATGAAGCAAAAGCAATGCTTGATTATTTCCGAAAAATAGCAGACGAAAAATAACCAATAATAAAAGGCAGCTTATGAAAAACATTTCAAGAAAAACTTTGTTGAGTGCTTTTGGAATTCTATTTTTAATTGCACTAACCTATGCTGGATGCAATCAATCAAAAACTTCACTTTCAGGAAATGAGGCAGAACAAGTTTATGTAGCACCAGGCACTTATGATGAATTTTATCTTTTTACTTCAGGAGGATTCAGCGGACAGATGGGTGTATATGGATTACCTTCTGGCAGGCACTTTAAAACAATTTCTGTGTTTGCACAAAATCCAGAAACAGGATATGGATATTCTGAAGAGACAAAAGCTATGCTTAATACAACGTATGGATTCATCCCCTGGGATGATTCACATCATCCGGAATTTTCTATGACAGACGGTGTACCCGACGGAAGATTTATTTTTATTAACGGAAATAATACTCCACGTGTTGCAAAGATTGATTTAAAGGAATTTGAAACAACAGAAATTATTGAAATACCAAATTCTGCGGGCAACCACGCTTCACCATTCGTTACTGAAAACACAGAATACATTATAGCCTCAACTAGATTTAGCATTCCCATTCCTCAAAGTGATGTCTCAATTTCATCCTACAAGGAAAATTTTAAAGGAACAATCAGTTTTATTAAACTTGATCCAAAGACGGAAAAGATGAATCTGGAATTTCAGATAATTGTACCCGGATTTAATTATGATCTTGCCCACGCTGGTAAAGGTCCATCACACGATTGGGCTTTTTTTACTAGCTACAATAGCGAACAGGCAAATTCACTTCTAGAAATTAATGCTTCAAAAAATGATAAAGATTTCGTTGCAGCGGTTAACTGGAAAAAAGCGGAGCAGTATCTGAAAGAAGGTAAAGCTAAAACATACGATGCTGAGTATTATAGAAATTATGTTGATCATAAAACCCAGATAGCTGTTTCAGAAAAAATAATCAGGTAAAAGTTCTTGATCCTAAAGATTGCCCCGGTATGATGTATTATTTGCCAACACCAAAATCACCACACGGCGTTGATGTTGATCCGACTGGCGAATACATTGTTGCAGGCGGAAAACTTGCATCTGTCATTCCTGTCCATTCATTTACAAAAATGATGAAAGCCATTGAAGAAAAACAATTTGATGGTGAAATTGCTGGCATACCTATTTTAAAGTATGATGCCGTAGTTGCTGGCGAGGTTAAAGACCCGGGTCTTGGACCTTTACATACAGAGTTTGATGACAATGGATATGCATACACCTCAGCATTCATCTCTTCTGAAATAGTAAAATGGAAGATTGGAACCTGGGAAGTCGTTGATAGAATTCCAACATACTATTCAATAGGACATTTGTGCATTCCTGGAGGTGATAGCAAAAAGCCTTATGGCAAATATGTTATCGCGTTGAATAAAATTACAAAAGACAGATATCTTCCAACAGGACCTGAGTTAACTCAATCAGCACAGCTTATAGATATTACGGGAGAAAAGATGAAACTGCTTCTTGATTTTCCAACCGTTGGTGAGCCGCATTATGCACAAGCAATTCCTTCAGACTTAATTATGAAAAACTCTGTTAAGTTTTACAAGATCGAAGAAAATGGAAATCCTTATGCTGTAAAAGGAGAAAAAGATTCACGTGTTGAAAGAAAAGGTAATGAGGTTCATATTTATATGTCTGCGATGAGAAGCCATTTTTCACCTGATAACATTGAAGGTGTTAAAGTTGGCGATGTTGTGTATTTCCATGTAACGAATCTTGAGCAGGATTGGGATGTTCCTCACGGATTCGCAATTAAAGGGATGAATAATTCCGAATTACTAATAATGCCCGGTGCAACACGAACGATAAAATGGGAACCTAAAAAAGTTGGAGTTTATCCATTCTATTGTTCTGACTTCTGCTCTGCGTTACATCAGGAAATGCAGGGATATGTCAGAGTTTCACCTTCAAACTCAAATGTTCCATTAGCTTTTAGTTTAGGAAATTAAAAATTATTTCGGAGGGATGTGATCCCGTCCCTCCAAACGTTTCTAGGATAATGATGAATACTAAATCGAGAATTATGGTTGCAGTTGCTGCACTAATGCTTATTCTAACTTTCTTTTTCCGCTTTGGACCATCGATTTGAATGCCCCGCAGTATCCGGAAGGTTTGGGGATAAGAATTTGGCTCGATCAGATCTCTGGCATGAAACCCAATGATTTGCAAAGCATTAATGGCTTAAATCATTACATCGGAATGAAAGTTATTGATCCTGAATCAATCCCTGAATTAAAGATAATGCCTTACATAATTGTCTTTATGATAGTATTCGGGTTATTAAATGCTTATATGAAAAATAGAAAGTTAATTTATATATGGTTAATTCTTTTTATAATACTTGGAGTAATTGGTATGTATGATTTTTATATGTGGGAGTATGATTATGGGCATCAATTAAATCCAGATGCACCAATAAAAGTGCCTGGGATGACATATCAGCCTCCACTTATAGGCTCTAAGCAATTATTGAATATTTCAGCAGTTTCATTACCATCGACTGCGGCAATAGTAATATTTATTTCTATATTTCTTAACATAGCAGCATTATATGTAGATACAAAAAGTAAGAAGCATGAGAATTAAGAATTTTATTCTGGTAACATCATTGATTACAATTTTAATCAGTGCATGCAGTAAGGGCCCTCAACCAATCAATTACGGAGAAGACGAATGTGAGTTCTGCAAAATGATGGTTATGGATAAACGATATGGTGCTGAGTTGGTTACAGATAAGGGTAAGATTTATTTTTTTGATTCAATAGAATGTTTAGTTGGTTATTTAGATAATAAAAAATTAAATAATAATAATTATTCTTCCGTGTGGGTTGGCAACTATGCTAATCCTGGAAATCTTATAGATGCAAGTATAGCTATTTATTTAAAGAATGACGAACTTCGTAGTCCGATGGGATTGAATGTGCTTGCCGTCGAAAGTGTAGAACAATACGAATCTATTTTTAATCAATACGGTGGAAAACAATTAAATTTTAAGGATTTGTTTGAGCTAGTTAGAGAAATGTAAAATGAGTTTAATCCTCAAAATATTTATAACCAGCTTGCTTATTACACTACTCCTCACGAATTCCCACGCTAAGAAAATTTTCGTTGATAAAAAATCTGACATTAGTACAATCAAATCTGCAATTGCGCTTGCAAAACCTTTTGATGAAATAATTATCGGCGAAGGAATTTATGCTGAGGGAAATATAATTATCGAAAAACCTCTTAGAATAATTGGAAAAAACTATCCAACTATAGATGGGGAAGGACATCACGAGATTTTCACTGTTCATTCAGATAATGTTTTTATAGCAGGCATCGTCTTTAAAAATGCAGGTGTAGATTATCTTAAAGAGAATGCCGCTGTAAGATTTGAGAATGTAAAGAATGGGGAAGTAACCGATTGTAAATTCTATGGAAATTTTTTCGGGATATATCTTGCGAAATCTAATAGATGTAAAATAAAGAACAACCACATCGAATCTTATGGCGAAAAAGAAGCTTCATCAGGGAATGGAATACATATGTGGAATTGCAGAGAAATTGATGTTGCAAATAACAGAATAACCGGACACAGAGATGGCATATATCTCGAATTTGTAAAACAAGCAAACATAACAGACAATTACAGCGCAAATAATCTAAGGTATGGTTTGCACTTTATGTTTTCTGATAGCTGCCACTACTATTCAAATCAATTCGAGTACAATAGTGCCGGTGTTGCAGTTATGTATTCGCACTATGTAGAGATGACAAAAAATAAATTCATGAATAATTGGGGTCCAGCTTCCTACGGATTACTTTTAAAGGATATTACAGATAGTAAAATCACACTCAATCAGTTTATAGGAAACACATCAGGCATTTATATTGAGGGATGCAACAGATCTGAATTTCAAAATAATCTTTTTGAAAAGAATGGCTGGGCAATTAAGTTAATGGCCAACTCGTCAGATAATGTTTTTACTAAAAATAATTTTCTATCAAATACATTTGATGTTTCTACAAATAGCAGACAAAACTTTAATACTTTCGCTTCTAATTACTGGAATAAGTATCAAGGTTACGATCTAGATAAAAATGGAATCGGTGATATTCCATATAGACCAGTAAAGCTTTATTCAATTATGGTTGAACAGAATAAGCCGTCATTAATTTTATTAAACAGTTTATTCATAGAACTTTTGAATGTTGCAGAAAGCGTTTTCCCGTCATTAACGCCTGAAACACTTCTGGATAATACTCCTTTGCTTAGGAGAGTAAATTGATTGCACTAAAGAACATTAAAAAGAGATTTGGAAAATTTCATGTGTTGAAAAATATCTCACTTTCTGTTCAGCCTGGAAAAATTACAGCTATTGTTGGTCCCAATGGTTCGGGTAAGACAACAATCATTAAATCGATACTTGGTTTAGTTAAACCAGATAGTGGAGATATTACTATCAATAGCAAATCAATCGTAGGTGAACACCTTTACAGAAAAAACATCGGGTATATGCCTCAGGTTGCAAGTTTTCCTGAAAACTTAACTGTGCAGGAAGTAATTAAAATGATTTCTGATTTAAGAGATGAAAAAATAAATATTGAATCAAATCTGATCGAAATTTTAAACTTAATTCCTGAAATGAGTAAGCAAATAAAAAATCTTTCAGGCGGAAACAAACAGAAGCTTAGTGCTTACATTGCACTGATATTTAATCCCTCAATAATAATTCTGGATGAGCCGACCGCAGGACTTGATCCTGTTGCTAGCAGTAATCTTAAGCAAAGAATTTTAGAAGAGTGTTCTAATGGGAAAACAATAATTCTTACTTCTCACATTATGAGCGAGATAGAAGAGCTTGCCGATAATATTTTATTCCTGATTGATGGAAGAATTGTATTTGATGGGGAAGTGAAAGACTTAATTGAATCAAGCGGTGAAAACAAATTAGAAAAAGCAATTGCTAATATGATGACAGAAAATGCGAATGGAACTTATAACTAAAATCATAAAATTCGAACTGAGTAATACAATTAGAAGTAAGTGGATAATTGTTTACTCTGTCTTCTTTCTGCTGCTAACATTTCTTTTATTCAATTTTGAAGAAGACACCAACAAAGCGGCACTAAGTTTAATGAACATTATCCTGATTGTAATTCCACTCGTAAGCGTAATATTCGGTACGATGTATGTTTATAACTCAATCGACTATATTCAAATGGTGTTATGTCAACCGATAAATAGAAAATCACTATTTGTCGGATTGTATTTAGGTAACGCAATTCCTTTAGCATTTGGATTTTTATTTGGAACACTACTGGGTGTAATATTAAGTGGTTTTTCATTTTTGGGATATGAATCAATTTCAATTCTGCTCGAGATTGGTTTTGCACTGACATTCATCTTTACTTCAATTGCATTTCTAATAGCCATAAAGGTTTCTGATAAAGCAAGGGGACTCGGGATTGCGATTGTCATCTGGCTGATGCTTTCAGTTATTTATGATGGATTGGTTCTTTTTGTGATATATTATTTTAGAGATTATCCAATAGAAAATATTGTACTGGGAATAAGTCTATTAAATCCTATCGATCTTGCAAGAATATTCTTTATACTCGACTTTAATATTTCCGCTTTAATGGGTTATACAGGCGCATTATTCAACAAGTTTTTTGGAAGTTCACTTGGAACTCTACTATCAATAATTATGATGATTATCTGGTTTGTACTCCCAATGTTATTCGGATTAAAAAGTTTCCATAAAAAAGATTTTTAACTGAAATAAATATGGCATCATTCTTTTCTAAAAAGTGTGAGTATGGATTACAAGCCGTATTATATTTAGCTTCTAAGGGAGATGATTCACTATGCTCAGCGGAGGAAATTTCAACAAAGTTAAACATCCCAAAAGAATTCACTTCCAAAATTTTGCAGGATCTTGCAGAAAAAGAAATAATCATTTCGCGCAAAGGTAGGGTTGGTGGATTTAAACTTGCGGTAAAAGGTGATCAAATAAAACTGATGGATATAGTTGAAGCGATTGATGGATTAGGTATATTCCAAAATTGTGTAATGGGTATTCAAAATTGTAACAAAGAAACAAAATGTCCCATTCATTCGGAATGGATCGAAATTGTTAATAAAGCATATAGGATGTTAAGTGAGAAAACGATTGATAAATTAATTGTAAAATCATTTAACATAATTATTTAATTGTTAATAGGTTAAACCAAAATAACATTACCATTTTAAAAATATTTTCAGCTAAGTAATTCTCAAAACAAAGCTTTCCATTTTAATCCTCAATATTATTTGCTATTCTATATACTTTTGTAACCCAAGCTCTGCTTACATTAAGTCTTCTTGCAAGAGCAGCCTGGTTTAAAACTGTTCCATTATCAATCAATAATTTGTACTCACCTGCCAATATTTTGTAATCAATTTTGGTTCTTTGATTATTTATTATCCTGATTTCAGGCAGGTAAAATCCCTCTGTTAACTGATAGCATTTCTTAAGGCTAAGATCCAAATAATTTGGTAATTCTTCTCTATCAATGGTCAATTTGAGTCTACCATTTGTTGATTTAGCAATAAATAGAGGCAATTCAAGTCTATTTTTTTTTGAGTCGGTATCGTGTTTGCGGAGCCACCTAAAAAGCCCTGATTTTCAGGGCTTTTTCTTTTTTTAATCCACACTACACAAAAATTTAAATTCCAATCTTTTTTAAGATTTAATTTTATTCTATGTAATCAAAAATACACCAGAATATTTTTGAATAAGATTGTTTTCCTTACCATTTATATTTATGTTTTATTCATAATTATTAAGGTAAACGAATATGAAAAATAATTCTGCTATCTTAAAACTATCCCTTTTAGCTGGTTCATTTTATTTTTTATTTGTTTCAATTGCCCATCTATTCGGATTAAAATTTCCTGGCCTATATATTTACTTCCAAATTCCTTCATATGCTTTTCAGGATAAAATAGTTGCATTATTTGCATTAGGATGGTCTATATTTTTTTTCACTGCATTTACAGATCCTGTTAAAAATATTACTCTTGTAAGAGGAATACTTTTCGCAGGTTCTTTTGCTATAATTATCCTCTGTTTTATTAATATCACTACTAATTTTTATCTTTTCAATAATTCCTTGAATACTGCTATTATCTGGTTAGAAACAATATTGCTTTTCGTTTATTGGTTGTGGTTGGTTTTTTTTTATTTCCTCGTAAAAAAGGATTGCATTTAGAGACTAAATCATTAACGTGTAAAATTTTTACATAATTAAGACAATTTTATGACAAGTCTTTCCCTTGAGTCAAATATTTTACTCTCAACCAAAGTGAAGAATTATGATAAACATTATAACTGATATTGAAGAAAATCTCTTAGCTTATATCCAGAAAGAATGTCTGTCTAAAAACAATAAAATTGTTCCAGGATTTGAAGACAATCTTTTTGATGCAGGAATAGTAGATTCAGCAGGATTAATATCATTTATCGCCTACATAGAAAAAGAATATAAGATAACAGTTCCGGACGAAGATCTTCTTCCAGAGAATTTTAAATCAGTTTCAGTTATTGCTAAATATATTCGTTCGCAAAAATATAATTAAATATAACCGAAAGATCTTACATGAGCTTGATAAAAAAATGTCTTGTCTGGGATCTTGACAATACTCTTTGGGACGGTATTTGTCTTGAAGAAAAAGTCAAAGTTAAGCCGGAAATATCCGACACTATTAAAGAATTAGATAGCAGAGGGATCCTCAATTCAATAGCTAGTCGCGGAGACGAGGATCTGGCTTTAAGTATTTTAGAGCAAAATAAGCTTAAAGATTATTTTCTTGTTCCCCAGATTAATTGGTTGCCTAAATCACAAAATATTCTAAAAATATCTTCCGAATTAAATCTGTCACTTGATGCAATCGCTTTTATTGATGACGATAAATTTGAGCTAGAACAGATTTCGTATATGCTTCCCGAAGTATTGACATTTCATGCTGAAGAAGCAAAAAATCTTCCAATGCGTTCCTACTTTTCACCATTAGAAATTACTGTAGAAGCGCAAAAGAGAAGAAAATTGTATCAAGCAGAATTAGAGCGGAAGATAGCAGAAGAGAATTACAAATCGCGTAAAGATTTTTTAATCTCATGCCGTATGAGATTAATACTGAGACCGATGAAGGAATGCGACATCACGAGAGTGCTAGAACTTATGACCCGTACACATCAGCTGAACACTACTGGTTTAATTTTTAGTAAAGACGAATTAATTGAACTATTTCATCAGGGAAATGGGAATACTAATATTGTTGTGACAGAGCTTGAGGATAAATTCGGATGGTATGGCATTATCGGTGTTGCTATGTATGAAACAAAAAACCTTTTATGGAAGCTAATATATCTTGCCATATCGTGTCGCGTAATGGGACGTGGTATTGAGAGAGCTATTTTAATTACTTTGGTTCGTCAGGCTATATCGAATAATTTCAAAGTAATTGAAGCAGATTTTATAGACACTGGTAGAAATAAAATGATGAGAGCGCTATATCAAATGGCAGGATTTGTTGGGAAAAAGAACATTGAAAAATCAAGTCCAATAAAATTTTATACCGTTGAAAATAATCTAGCTCAAATCCCTGAGTGGTTGGAGATAGCATGAAAATTTTACTTGTTGATATTCTACGCACCTCTCTTGAAGAAGTATGGCCCTCTGCAGAACATTCTCTTGGGCTGATGTATTTGTCGTCCTCATTAAAAAATTATTTTAAAGATGCAGTTGCAATAAAAATCTTAACACTTATTTCAAAACCTGGTCAATCTTTTAATGATAGAAAAACATTATTGGAACAACTTAATGAGTTTAATCCAAATGTCGTAGGGTTAAGAAGTTTATCTATTGGTCAGGTTGCATTCCATGAAGCAATCCAGACAATAAAGAAATGGGATATTAAATGTATAGTTGTCGCTGGAGGACCTTACCCAACAGATGATCCTGAAGGTTCACTCAGTTCAGGCTATTTAGACTGCACGGTTATCGGAGAAGGTGAGGCGACATTTAATGACTTTATAGAAAGAATAATTAATAACAAAGAATGGAAAGAGATCGAGGGAATAGCATTCCGGAATAATGGAAAAGTAATAAAGACTTTACCGAGAAAATATCTTGACAATATAGATACACTTCCAATGCCGGATTATTCCTTAATTGATTTAGAGCAGTTTTCTAATCAGTTTCTAACTTTCACATCTAAAATATCCAAACCTCACGCAAACATAATGACCACAAGGGGTTGCCCTTATAGGTGTGCATACTGTCATAATATTCTCGGAAAAAAGTTTAGAGTAAGATCGCCTGAGAGTGTTTTGGAGGAAATCAGATATATTCACGACAATTTTGGAATAACAGACTTTCAGATTATTGATGATATCTTTAATCTGGATATTGAGAGGGCAAAAAGAATATGTGATCTGATCATTCAAAGTAAAATGAAATTGACTTTTTCCTTCCCTAATGCAATTCGTGGTGATAGAATGGATGAGGAATTAATTGATAAAATGGTAGGAGCAGGGACCAAATTCACTTCAATTGCAGTTGAAACAGGGTCCCCAAGACTGCAGAAGCTTATTCAAAAAAATTTGAACCTTGATAAAGTATTTAAGACAATTGAATATACTGCAAAGGCAGGCATAATAACACGCGGGTTTTTTATGCTCGGTTTTCCTACTGAAACAGAAGAGGAACTAAATCAAACAATCGAATATGCTAAAGCATCATCACTTCTTGGAGCTACATTTTTTACTGTCGTTTATTTCCCCGGAACTGAGCTTTATAAATTAGCCCAATCTTTGGGATACTTTAAGAATAGTGATTATAACGTTTCAAGAGATTATGTAAATGTAGGTGAAGGACCATATAATTATAGTCTGAAAACATTAACAGAAATGAAGAAGAAAGCCATTAGAGAATTTGCATTTACCCCAAAACGACTCGGTGAAGCTCTTAAATTGTTACCTAATTACTTTACTCAAAGAGAAATTGATGGCTTTTTTATGGCTTATGTAGTTAGTTCACGTGCTAAATTAGAAGATATAGAAGATAAGGAAGTCAAAAATATTTTAAGAAGATATTTCGTGATAGCTGATAATTTTTCGAAGAAAAATGAATTTTATGTCTGAAAAATATATTACACTGAAAAGCAAAAAGTTTTATGAACAATTTCAGTTTCCCGGGACTAGGCCGGTAGATCATGATGGACTGATTTTTATGCGCAGATTTTCTCAAAGTGTTGCTGGAATATCAAGTGGAAAGAATAACATTCATATACTTGATGCCGGCTGTGGTACTGGCAATACTTCCATTTCTCTTGCCAGCCGTTATAAAGACATTGAGTTTTTGGGATTGGATAATTCTTCTCATTCAATAAATCAGGCGATTCTTAATACTAAAAAAAAATCTTTGGCAAATTTAACTTTTCGAAAGTGGAACCTGGTAAAATCTTTACCCGGAACCTTGAAATATGATATCGTGCTTTGTCTGGGTGTCCTGCACCACACAGCTAATATGCAAAAGGTTTTAAGAAATCTAAACAAGATACTTAAGGATTCCGGTGAATTGTTTTTATGGATTTATGGAAAACATGGCCGGTATAATCACTCCTTGAATATGTCTTTGCTTAAGATGCTGATTAAAGTAAAACCCAAACCAGATAATATTATTGAACTTGCTGGTGAGTTCGCAACAAAAACTGCGCAAGGGTTACCCCTTATTGAACTTATCGGAAAAACTAAAACTGATGAAATGCAACTAGATGCTTTTAAGACACCTGTATGGATCGCCGATCAATTCTTGAATCCATACGAATTGTTAATAGATATGGAGGAGTTAATACAATTAACTAAAAAGACAGGGTTTAAAATTGTTCAGATACTTGGAATGGAACAGAACATTTCAGAAGAATTTGATTCCACTGAATTAGCAGAACGATATATGAAACTTAGTAAAAATAAAAAGCTGATTGCAGCTGATCTTCTCTTAAAACCAGAACGGTATTTTGTTGTTTTACATAAATCAAAGAACAGAAGGAGAAAGAGATAATGTACTGTCTGGGATATTCAGGATTCACAAGAGACTCTCATTTAGCCGAGGGTATACTAAGTCCGTTTGCAAAAACTAATCAAGACTTTAATACAATATTTGAGTTTCATGAAGGAGAAGTACCGTTTTCATTTTTCCCATTGGGTTATTTTGGTCACGATGCTTCTGCAGCTTTATTCCTCGACGGAAAAGTAATTGCCTGTGCATCTGAGGAAAGATTTACACGTTTAAAGTATTCTCTTAATCTTACAGGTAATACTTTGCTGCCAAAAAATGCTATCAAGTACTGTCTTAATTATGCTGGAATTACTATTAAAGATGTTGATCAGGTTGCACACTATTGCAGTTTTGATAAACCGGTTATTGAAAAAAGATTAGAACTTTTAAAACCTTTCATTTCTATCAGTGATCAAAAAAAAGTAGAAGAATCTTATTCTAATATATTTAACGCGATGATGAAAAGGGAAGTACTCCTTGAACAGTTCGAAAAAATGACTGGAGTGGTTCCGGATAAATTTGTTCAGGTTCGTCATCATGATGCACATGCAGCAAGTGCATTTTATCCCTCTGGTTTTTCAAATTCCTTAATTCTCACTTTAGATGGTACAGGCGAACTTGAAAGTTCTATAGTTGCTATTGGAAAAGAAAACTCTATTTCTGAAATTGGAAATGTACTACTTCCTACTTCACTTGGAGCATTGTATCTAATAATTACAGTATTTCTAGGGTTTAAAAGTCTTGGAGATGAATATAAAGTGATGGGGCTGGCATCTTATGGTGACGCTAAAAAATATAAACAAGTATTTAGTAAATTAATTATTTTAGGTGAAAATGGTCAATACTTCACCCCATTGTTGTCTAAAGCAGGATTAAAAGAATTTATAATTGAAAACCTTGGTCCGGCAAGAAAGGCAAACGATTCATTTGAGGAACGGCATTCCAATATTGCTGCTGCGTTGCAGGAGTCATTAAATGAAGCAGTATTACACACATTAAGATATTTTCAATCAGAAACACAACTATCTAATCTTACAATGGCAGGTGGTGTCGCTTTAAATTGTACTTTAAATGGAAAAATTGCCCGCTCGGGATTATTTAAAAATATTTTTATTCAACCTGCTGCTTCTGACGAAGGATGCAGCGCTGGGGCGGCTTTGTATGCTTACTTTAATGAGACTGAGAAAACTCATACTGATAAGGTAAAATGGTACGATGTTTATCTTGGTACTGAATATACAGAAGATGAAATTTCAAAAGCTTTAGATACATTTAAAAATGATGTTATCGCATCCAAGCCCGATGATATAATCGAAGCAGTAGCTTCTGCAATTGCTGATGGGAAAGTGGTTGGTTGGTTTCAGGGTAGAATGGAGTTTGGCCCAAGAGCTTTAGGAAACAGAAGTATTTTAGCAGATCCAAGAGACCCGCTGATGAAAGATAAAATTAACGAAAAGGTAAAACGCAGAGAATCGTTCAGACCTTTCGCTCCGGCTGTATTGGAAGAGGAGGCGAAAGAATATTTTGATATGACCGGATTAGATCACTCTCCTTTTATGCTATTTACTGTCCCAGTTTATGATGATAAGTCCAAAATAATACCAGCGGTAACGCATGTTGATGGAACAGCAAGAATACAAACTGTATCTTCAGAAACTAACCCAATGTTTTGGAATTTAATACATAAGTTCAAAAATATTACCGGACTCCCGGTATTATTAAATACTTCCTTTAATGTAAAAAATGAACCGATAGTATGTAGTCCTAAGGATGCTATATCATGTTTTTTGTCAACGAATATAGATTGTGTTGCTATTGGTAATTACATGGTAATGAAGCGAGGCACTTATGAATAGAGGAACCGTTCTTGTTACTGGTGCTGCAGGGTTTGTAGGAAGACAAGTGGTTAAAGAACTTAATGATAAAGGATACAATGTAAAAGCTGGCTTTTACCAGACAAATAATATTTTTAACGAGTATAAAAATGTTGAACCTGTACATATTGATATACTCAACAAAAACTCAATAAGAAATGCAATGGAAGGCGCCGATACTGTTTATCACTTTGCAGCATTGGTTGATTCAAAACAAAGCTTGGAAATATTATATAATATAAATGTTGAAGGGACAAAAAATGTTTGGGAGTGTTTATCAGAATTAGGAATCAAAAAGGCATTGTATTGCAGCAGTACAGCTGTTTATGGACTCCTGGGAAAATCAAATAAAATTATTACAGAAAATAACAAAGCTCTTGCTATTGAACCTTATGGTTACTCAAAACTGAGAGGCGAAATTGAAGCCCTGGAAATAGCAAGAAGATCAAGCATCACCACAATTGTTATCAGGCCTGTAGCAATTTTTGGCCCCGGTGAGCATACCCCTTTTGGAAAAAATTTAAGAGAGGCAGCTGTTTCAAGACTTCTAATTGCGGGAGGTTTTCAAAACAAGAAATTTAATTTTGTACATGTTGAAGATGTAGCGGATGCTGCTGTTTATCTGATGGAGACTCAAACGGTGAGTGGTGAAGTGTTTAATATTTGTATGCACGAACCAATATTATTTGAAGAGGCATTTCAATCATATATTCGGGTGTTAAAACGGGCAGGCAGTTCGTATTTTAAAATAAGACTTCTCGCTTTAATCTCTGTTTTGCTTCATAGAATTCCTGGTATTCTTAATTGGATAACAAATAATTTTGGTGAAAAATATATATTTAAAATCTGGCATCCGGGTTTTGATCTAAATTATTCTTCCGAAAAATTACTTAAAACATCATTCAGATATAAATGGAATAATTTTGAGGAAATATTTTATTCATGTTTAGATAATCAGTAAAACAATAAATGAAAAAAATCTTGAAAAATAATTTACCTGATATAATGAGGAAGTCGAAAGAATACTTATTTAAGAGCAGTGAATCAAATTTAAAACTATCAATATCTGTGGGTGTTGGAGTTTTTACAGGAATTATTCCGATATGGGGTTTCCAGACAATCTTGGCTATCATTCTTGCTTTTATTTTTAGACTAAATAAAATAATTATGCTGGCTGTATCTAACTTTAGTCAACCTCCGGTTACTCCGTTTGTCATTCTTGCTAGCTTTCTGCTTGGAGGACTTTTTATAAATACAGAGACAGGAGTATTTCATTATTCTTCAAAAACAGACTATGAGTTTATTAAAAATAATTTACTTCAGTATGTTGTAGGAAGTATAATCTTAGCAATTATACTTTCGCTTCTTACCGCAATGATAACATATACCTTTTTAAATTCACTAAGAAGAGACGGAAATGAAAAAAATATATAATTATGCCTTATGTTATTTTCTTGGACCCACATATTTTATGACAATTTATCAGGTGTAAGATGTACGTCCTTAGAATATTAATTTCTCAGCCATTAAGGTTATTATTGACCCTTCTGGGAATAGCTCTTTGCATTATTTTAATAATGTTTATCCTTGGTATTTACAATGGAGTAGCAGAAGGTTCAGTGGAATATATAAGGAAAACTAAGGCTGACATATGGGTATTACAAGCTAATTCAACTAATATTATTCGTGGAACATCCCTTCTTCCTGCAATATATCTTAACGCAATTAAAAAAGACAAAGCTGTAAAAAATGCGACCTCGGTTTTGATTCTTCTTACAAATATTAAAATAAAAAATGTTAATGCGACGGTTTTACTAACGGGATATGTACCTGGATCAGAAGGTGGCCCGCCGATAATAAATGAAGGCAGAGAAATAAATAGTAATAATGAAATTATACTTGATAGGTCTTTTTCCGCAAAATATAATATCAATATTGATGATGAAGTTTTCATTAACGAAGATACACTGAGAGTGGTTGGTATATGTAGTGGAACAAATGCAGTTGTTACACAATATGCATTCGTAACACTTGAATATGAGCAATCTACTATTGAGCTGCCAGGGCTTGCTAGTTTTTTTATACTTAATTGTAATAAAGGAAGTAATTTGTCTGATCTTCAAAAAAGAATAGAAAGTATGTTCCCAGGCAGATTCTCTATCTATCAAAATCGAAAATTTTTAGAAAATAATATTGCTGAAATGGAAGCAGGGATACTCCCTTTGTTTTTTGCTATAGCGGCTATTGGAGGTGTTGTCCTTGCTATAATCTTAAGCTTGATTCTTTCAGTTAATATATTAGAAAGAAGAAAAGATTTTGCACTAATGAAATTATTGGGCTCTCCTAAAAGTTATCTTTATATCTTAATTATTTCTCAGGCATTAATTCTATCGTTAATTTCAGAATTATTAGGTGTAATATTATTCTATCCAATTGTAAATTTTATCGAAAATATCTCTCCTGAAGTTAATACCATAATTAATTACGATCATTTAATTTATATAACACTTGCTACTTGCATAATAAGTTTATTAAGTGCTCTATTTTCATTCGGACGGATCCGGAAGATTTATCCGTTAGAGGTATTCTCATGAACGAAAAAGATAACAACCAAAATATTGTTGACTTAAAAAGAGTATCTAAAATATATGAGGCGAAAGCGAATAAGACTAACGCTTTGTATGAAATTAATTTTTCAGCTAAAAGAGGGGAACTACTTCTTTTGCTTGGTCCAAGTGGTAGTGGTAAAACAACAATGCTTACAATTATTGCAGGTTTTAATAGACCAACTGAGGGAATTGTATATCTGTTCGGAAAAGATATTAATAATTATACTCAGTCAGAGCTGCAGCTATTAAGAGCGGAAAAAATTGGATTCATCTTTCAGTCTTTTTTATTAATTGATGCTTTAACTGTATATCAAAATGTAGAGTTGGTTCTCAGATTTTCTCCTAGTAATCGACTTAATTCAAAAAGAAATGCTTTGGATGCACTTAGTAGAGTTGGGATTTTACATTTAGCTGCAAGAACACCCTTGGAACTTAGCCATGGTGAGAAACAAAGAACCGCCATAGCAAGAGCGTTTGCCAACAATGCTGATTTGCTAATAGCAGATGAGCCCACAGCCAGTCTAGAAACAAAGCAAGGCGAAGAAATTATCACACTTTTGCATTCTTATGCCAGTGAGTTCAAAAAATGTGTTATAGTGGCAAGTCATGATTTGAGGTTAAAGACTCTGGCAGATAAAATATATAATATCGAAAATGGGAGTATTGTGAATTTAGAAATACCATTAAAAGAAATTCACGAGGCATGAACCAATGAAAAAGAAAATATATCTGATTCAACCTTCATATAAAGATCAAGCTGGTAAATTATTGAAAGGAAAGAAACTTTATATTATTTCACTGACTTTACCCGCTTTAAGCGCCATTATACCTGATGATTGGGAAAAAGAATTTTGCTATGAATATTTTGAGGATGTTAATTTTTATACCGATGCTTCCATTATCGGGATTTCCTCAATGGGTTATGAGATTTTCAGAGGAGCTGAGTTAGCAGATGAATTTAGAAAGAGAGGAAAGATAGTAATATTTGGAGGCTTCCAACCGCATATAAGTAAGGATTATATAGAAAGCCATTGTAATTCAGTCATTCATGGTAATCCGGGATATAATGATATGACTAAAATATTGAATGACGCTCAATCAGGTGTGTTGCAAAAAGATTACTATTGCAAAACCGATCTCAATTACAAAATTGATTATACAGTTTTAGATACCCAAAGAATCTTCTTTACACCAGTTATATTAAATGTTGGGTGTTATAACAATTGTGATTTTTGTTGCGTTGCCTCAATCTATAAAGGTAAATATTATCTGCGAAAATTTAAATATATAGCGGAAG
The DNA here is from genome assembly GCA_016709765.1 of Ignavibacteriales bacterium. NCBI lineage: Bacteria > Pseudomonadati > Ignavibacteriota > Ignavibacteria > Ignavibacteriales > Ignavibacteriales bacterium. Next base: position 355,551 of record JADJMD010000013.1, on the reverse strand, counting down.
AACTTGAATACCTTCACAATTCAACACGGAATATCGCATTTATTGATACCAATATTTATAATAATAGAAATTATCTGATAAAATTGTGCAATGTGATGATTGAACGAAAATATAATTTTGTATGGGGTGCACAGTGTACGATTAATATCGGTGAGGATATTGAAACATTAACACTGATGAAAAAAGCTGGATGCAAAGTGTTGTTTATCGGAATGGAATCTATTGAACAGCAGAATCTTACTTATTTAAATAAAAATTATAAGACTGATTCATTTCAGCAAAAAATTAAAAATATTCATAATGCGGGGATAAAAATAGCTGCTTTCTTTATATATGGACTTGACAACGATACTCCAGACACTTCTAAGCAATTAAGTCGGTTTATTATTGACAATAATATTGCACTTCCAATGATAAATATTTTAGTCCCTATACCTGGATCAAGAGTATATGAGCAATTAGAAAAGGAAGGGAGAATATTAATGAAAAGTAAACTCGATTTTCTCAAGAATAACATTGCATACAATTCTTCGTTTAACATCTGCTTTTATCTGCCTAAGAATATGACTCCGCAGCAAGTTGAGGATGGATTCCTTGATCTGTTAAGAAGGTTATCAGGTTTTTATCAGATTGTAAAGCGTTCATTATCTAAAAGTGTAACACTAACATTGTTGTTGTTATATATGAATTGGCTTTTTAGAAAAGAATATATTGAATTGAATCATAGAAAAAGCTTAAAGTAACATATTGACTCAGTTGAATACTTTGAGAAAAAATTATTCGTTATCCAGCCTACATTTTATAATAGGTATTGATAAGTAATTAGCACTATTACAGAAAATTGTATATCTCACTCATCTACAACCAACTTTAAAAACCTTCGTAACCCAAGCTCTGCTTACATTTAGTTTTCTTGCAAGAGCAGCTTGGTTTGAAACAGTTCCATAATTAATTAATATTTTATACTCACTCGCTAATTCTCTGTAATCAATTTTAGCTCTTGGTTTATTTATTATTTTGGTTTCAGGCAGGTAGAATCCTTCCGTTAACTGATAACATTTTTTAAGACTTAGGTTCAGATACTTTGGTAATCTTTCACGATCAATCGTTAACTTAAGTTTATTATTGGTGGATTTGCAATAAAAAGAGATAGAACGAGCCTATTACGTTTTGAGTGCGTATCGTGTTTGTGGAGCCACCAAAAACCCCTGATTTTCAGGGCTTTTTTAATGTTTTTTAGCATACTCAGAACAAGAATTAGAACCTGCTAACTTTCTTCATGAGTCACCTCACCAAAAAGAAATCAAATTGTTAAATTAGGGCCAAGGAAAAAATATAATTTTAATTGAATGCTGCTAGAACCTGAGACATTATTAAATCCAATGTTCGATACCATTGCTCATTTGCTACTGTAGATACAACCCCGCTCCATTGATTTGTTGCAACAACAACTAAGTTTAAATTAGGTATGATAACAATAAATTGCCCACCATATCCATTAGCAAACACATATTGTCCATCTGAGTTTTGCCCGGTCCAGAAGCAATAACTGTATCCGTTTGCAAATGGATTGATATTATTAGTTGAAATTTTTGAACCCAGTATTTCATCAATCCATTGAAAAGAAATAATTCTATCTCCCTTATACAATCCGCCGTCAAGAATAAGCTGACCAATTTTTATCATATCATGCGGGGTAATCTTTAAACCAGCTCCTCCATTATTAAATCCTTGTTTATCTATTGACCAATTTCTTTCACCAATCTCTAAAGGTTCAAATAAATATTGGTTTGCAAAATCAAGAGTTTGCATATTTGTTGCTATGGATAGAATTACAGAAAGAAGATGTAAAGCTGCAGAATTGTAGTTAAAGATTTGACCTGGCTGTGTAACTAATTCCTTATCAAAAAGATATTGAACCTGATTGGGTGATGAAATCCAATTATTATAACCAGCATTAGAAGTATATTCGTCCCATTCAAAACCGCTGCTCATGGTTAGGAGATGACGAATTGTAATATTAGCTTTTTCTGTGCTTAGATTTTGGATTAATGGACTAAGATAACCACCTATTGTTTGGTCAATAGATGGTATAAATCCTTTTTCAATTGCAATTCCGATCAATAATCCCATTACACTTTTGGTAACTGATCTAACATCGTGAGGTACATCCGCACCGCCGCCATTAAAAAACCCTTCTTTAATTATACTTCCGTTATGAAAAACTACAAGGCTTTTAATATTTTGTATTTGCTGCGCTTGAACAAAAGCCTCATCAAGAATTTGAGTATTCACGGGCGCTATTGAATCTGCAATTTCATTCGAACAGGAGGACCCAAAGAAGAAAATTAAGATCAACAAACAAATTCGCAAAAATAAAGCTGAGTTTCCCTTATGTATATTCATCATATTTATTTTTTATTAATAAAATATTTTATATCAAACAAAACTATTGGATAAGCAGCATTTTTTTTATATCCCAATAATTTCCAGCTGTAAGCTGATAGAAATATATGCCGCTAGAAAGATTAGTGGCATTAAATTGATACTCATAAACTCCCGCATTCTTTATCTCATCAACTGCTTCGAGAATAATTTCTCCAAGAACATTTGTAATAATCAATTTTACATGTGCTGTTTTATTTAATTCATACATTATTGTGGTCGAAGGATTAAATGGATTCGGGTAATTTTGAGATAATTTAAAATTATCTGGAATTTGATTAATCAATTCTTCTCTAATTCCGGATATAAAACCATTAATAATTTCTGCATCAACCCAATAAGGATTTCTACTACCATTGCGGTCGCTTAAAAAGAAGAAATAATTATAATCAGATGAAACATATGGAGATCCATCCTCAAAATCCGAATTTATAGGCTCACCCATATTTATAGCTTGTGTCCAGTTTCCTTCTGAATTTTTAAAGCTGATGTATAGATCGGAAAATCCTGCAGCACTCGGTCTATTTGATTCAAAAATAATATATCTCTCATCCGGATCGATAAAAGCACCCATTTCCATGTAAGAAGAGTTAATATTATTATCCAGCCTTTCCGGCAATAAATATTGTCCATTAACTTTCCTAATCCTGTATAAATCAAAGTCAGTGTTGCTGTTATTGTCGATCAACTGTGTATAAATGGTTTCATTATTTGAAAGAGTCATTCCCCATCCACTGCTTAATGACTGCAGCCATGGTACATATACCGGTTGAGGATTAGACCATATACTACCTGATCTGGTCGTAGACCAAAAACTACCGTAATAACCGTTTGGACGATCTGAAATAAAAATGACTTTGTGTCCATTGTCAATAAATGAAGGAGATGCATCTGCATATTGGGATGAACTTGAAAACGGAGCTGATTCTGGTATCGTCCATTCACCATTTATTAATTTCATATATCGTATTCTAATACCTCCGAGCTCAGCGGGGCAATAAATATCTAAAAACATTTCCTGTCCATTCGATATAAAATCAATTCCACCGTGCCACCACCAATCACTGTTTGACATTAAATAATTTGGAACAAATAGTTTTGGGGTTAAACCCGGAGGATCTTGACCCAAGTATGGTCCGCTTTGCGCAGATGAACTAATAGAAAAAGTTAATATCAATAAAAAAGCAAACACAATTGTTTGATTAGATTTTGATTTCATAATATCTCACCCTGAATTTTGTTGTACATGAAATTTTTTAATTGTAGTAATGAATAGCAAACCCTTTATTTAGTGTTTTAAAAAGGTAATTGAATAATTATTAGCAGTGATTTCAATTTTTCAACTACAAGGGTATACAATATTACGGTTCAATTTTATCTGTTATATTATCGTTGAATTTTATAAATAGAATTATTTAAACGGGATTTTTTATATAAACTGTAGGCAGGTTAATTCCTTGAGATAAGGAATATCATCCTCCTTGTTAGTTTTTGGTCAAAGACTTTTACTCAAATAAATTTATTATTTGAGTCGATTTTTAATCTCTGTTATTTAAAAATAGTTGGGATTTTTTATTTATTCTTTTATAGATTTATCTTGAGTTAAACAATTCTATTATAATTAAGTGTACCTAAAATTAATGAAATCATCTGTAGTTGTATTTCTATTATTTGTTTCCTTGCTCGCCCAGGGTTACTTGTTTGGACAAATCAAAATCCACAAGCACTTAACGAGTGCAAATGGATTGGTGAATGATCGCGTAAATTCAATTGAACAAGACAAGCAGGGTTATCTCTGGATAGGAACTGATGATGGTCTTTCAAGATGGGATGGAATTAATTTTGTCAATTTTCATAAACATAACGGTTTATCTTCATCCCGAATTAAGGACTTAGCAATTGGTTCTGACAGTTCAATCTATGTTGCGACTTATGGCGGGGGTTTAAATGTAATTAAAGATGAATCAATTATTGTTCTCGATTCGACTAATGGTCTTGCAACAAATTGGTTGTTGTGCGTTTCAGTTCTGCAGGATGGAACCATATTGGTTGGTGGAAAAGACGGGAATATATCTATTCTAAAAAATGGAAAGTTCTCGCAATGGATAAGTCCAGATAATTTAAATCACAAAGATGTTTATGAAATATTTCAGAGTAAGGACGGCACTTATTTTATAGGAACGTTCCAGGGAGGATTCTATACTTTTAAAAATGGTAAGCTAAAAAACTATTCTTATAAAGATGGCCTGGTAAACGAAAATGTTTATTACTTTTTCGAAAACCTTGATGGGTCAATTTACTTTTCAACAAATCTTGGAATTCATCTTTTTAAGGAAGAAAAAATAGACTTTATGAATGAAAAATGGGGCCGCCGAAATTCAAGTTGTACTTCAATCATAAGTGAAAATAGTGAAAACATTTACTTTGCCACAGATGAAGGAGTTATAATAAAAAACAAAAATAAAATTGACTTAATTGGTGTAAACAATGGTCTCTCTTTTAATGAAATCAGCTGTCTATTTTTAGATAGTTACGGAACTATGTACATAGGAACTTATGGTAACGGAATAGATATTCATCATCCAGACAGACTTGAAATATTCAATAAAGACACAGGTCTTCCTTCCGATAAAGTATGGTCAATTTATCAGGATCAAGATTCAGAATTTTTCTTTGGGACTCATAATGGTTTAGTCGTCGATGCAAATTCTCAGGCAAGAGTATTGAGCATGGCAGATTATAACTACGGCAATGTTGTTAAACGTATTATTAAATCCAAAAGCGGAATTGTTTATGCAGGAACAACATATGGCATAAATATTTTATCCGACGGCACAAATAAAAAACTCACAAAGGAAAATGGTCTGATTGATACATACATCATGGATATGGTTGAAACGCCCGATGAAAAAATTCTTGCGGCTACCAGATTCGGAGTAGTATTTATTGAAAATGGAAGAATATCCAACTTAACAAGTAAGGACGGATTAATTGATGATTATATTTTATCAATTCTTGTAAGCAAAGATAACACCACATATTTTGGAACAAATGGCAGGGGTGTTTCAGTCTATAAAAATTCTTCTTTTAAAACTCTCAATAATAAAAACGGTTTATCAGATCTAACCGTTAATGTTATCGCTGAGGGCAAAGATGGGACAATATATTTGGGTACCGATCAGGGCGGATTAAATATGTTAAAGGATGATTCGGTTTTTGTGATGGATATAAGAAGTGGGCTTTCAAGTAACTCGATTCAAGCAATTGCAATTTCGGATGATGGAAAAGTTTATGCATCAACTAATAATGGTTTAAATATTATTGATTTCTCTCAGGACGTCACAAAAATTAGAATAATAGATGCCGAATCAGGTTTACCATCAAACTTATGTTTAGATAAATCATTATACATAGATAATGATGGTTATGTTTGGGTAGGGACTTCAAATGGATTAGTAAAATATAATCCACAAAAAGATGTTGAAAATAAAATGCCTCCTAAAATCTACATTACATCTTTGCAGATTTATAATGAAGACATTGTGCTGCAAGATTTTATTAAATCACCCCAATTAGAGTATAACCAAAATTATTTAAAGTTTGATTTTACTGGAATAAATCTTTCAGCACCGAATAAAATGATATATAAATACCGGCTAACTGGAATTGACAAGGATTGGGTTGAAAACAAAAATAATTCTGTTCAATACACAAATCTTGGAAGTGGAAGCTACTCTTTCGAAGTGAAAGCAATGAATGAATTTGGATACTGGAGCAAACCGGCCAAACTTGATTTTGTTGTAAACCCGGCTTTCTGGAAAACCTGGTGGGCTTATTTAGTTTATTTTGTTCTGGCCGCAGTTGGATTCGTAGCTATAAGACGATATGAGCTTAATAGGGTTAAGCTTAAAAATAATTTGAGATTAAAAGAGTTTGAATCAAAAAAACTTCAGGAAGTTGATCAGATTAAATCAAGATTCTTCGCAAATATCTCCCACGAGTTCAGAACGCCACTAACGATAATTATTGGTTCTCTGGAAAAACTAAAAAGCAAAATGGAAAACAATTCTGATGATAAGGAATTGGCTGTAATGAAAAGAAATGCTTCAAGGCTTCTTCAATTAATAAATCAACTTTTAGAATTATCACGTATTGAATCCGGGAATGTAAAACTAACAGCTTCTGAGAGCGATATTGTAAAATTTCTTAAACGTATAACGGCTTCATTTTCTTCGCTGGCAAATCAAAAAAATCAAAAACTTACTTTTAATAGTGTTCCGGTTGATGATAATCAATCGAAAGAAGAAATTTTTGTTTTTTATGATAAGAAAAAACTTGAGACGGTTTTTTACAACTTACTTTCGAATGCGATCAAATTTAGTCCAATAGATGAAAAGATAGACGTTAGAATTTCAAAATCAAGTGATAGTGTAAAAATTTCTTTTGTGAATACGGGCATTGAAATTCCTTCAGAAAAAATTAAAAATATCTTTGATCGTTTTTATCAGGTTGATGATACGGGCACCAGAAATTTTGAAGGAACAGGAATCGGTCTTTCTTTGGTTAAAGAATACGCTGAACTTCATAAAGGTAAAATTGAAGTTGAGAGTAATAACAACACAACAGCTTTTACAATCCTTCTACCATTGGGTAAAAATCATTTGGGTGAAAGTGAAATAGTAGAACTAACAGAAAAAGAGAATATTATTCTGAATGATGCGAAGAATGCAATTCTCAGTGAAAGCAAAAAGGATGTTGTTTATGTTGATACTGCATCGAAGATTAATCCGAATGGCGGCGAACAAATTGAAGACAAGACAATAATTCTGGTTGTTGAAGATAATCCTGATCTTCGTGAAATGATTAAAGAAAATCTGCAGGATAATTATTTTGTAATTGAAACTGAAAATGGTGTGAAAGGATTAAAGCTTGCAGAAGAAACGATCCCTGATTTAATTATCAGCGACATAATGATGCCGGAGATGGATGGTTATGAATTATCTAGTAAGATTAAAACGAGTGAAAAAACTAATCACATTCCTGTTATACTTTTAACGGCGAAAGCGGCAATAGAAGATAAACTTGCAGGACTTGAAACCGGTGCCGATGATTATCTTATAAAACCATTTAATTCAGATGAATTGAAAATCCGTGTTAGGAATCTTATAAAAATCCGCAGACAATTGCGGGAAAAATATCAAACTCAGATGCTGGTTAAACCTGCCAATGTTATTGTTCCATCAATTCAAAAAGTTTTTATTGATAAACTAACATCAATAATAGAAAGTAATATTTCCAATGAAAACTTTTCAGTTGAAATTTTATGTGATGAAATTGGAATGAGCCGTGCACAGCTTCATAGAAAAATAAAGGCTGTTACAAATCAATCCGCATCAGAATTTATCAGAAATTTCCGTTTACAGAGAGCCGCGGAATTATTAAAGCAAGATGCGGGCAATATTGCAGAAATCGCCTATCGAGTGGGATTCAGCAGTCAGGCTTATTTTACAAAAATGTTCCAGGAACTCTATGGACAAACTCCGCTCGAATTTAAAAAGCAACACACCAAATAGTTGATAGTGCTAATACTTCCGTAATAATCTTCCATAAAGTATTGAATGAGATATATCTTATAAAATTTGAGACGTTTCTGATATAAATCTCATTGCTAATCAAATATTTTTGCTCCTTAAATAGCTAATACATTTAAAGATTTAAGGAGTAAAAATGACAAAGTTATATTTATATCTCTTACTAGTCCTGTTTATTTATTCGTTAACTCATGCTCAGTGGTCAAATGATCCAACAGTAAATACACCCATTTGTACCGCACCAAATATTCAGGGAAAACCAGCAATTGTTAATGATGGAAGTGGTGGGGCTATAATGGCATGGGATGATGACAGAGCCAATACATTTAACAATGATATTTATGCTCAGAAAGTTGATGCCTCGGGCACAGTTCAGTGGGCTGCCGATGGAGTAGCCATTTGCACTGCTGCCGGATATCAGACAGATGTATTTGTTATTAATGATGGTGCAGGCGGGGCAATTGTTGTGTGGAATGATAGAAGAAATGGATTTCCGAATTTGGACGTTTATGCACAACACATAAATTCAAGTGGAAATGTTTTATGGACAACAAATGGAATTGCCGTTTGTAACGATATTAATTATCAGTTTGTTAATGATGTAATTAGCGATGGATCAGGAGGAGCTATAATTGTCTGGGAAGATTATCGATCCGGTTCTACCAGCGATATTTATGCACAACGCATTGACAATAGTGGTAATTTGTTATGGAATTCAAATGGCGTCCCAATTTCTACTGCCGCAAATCAACAATACCTTGCCAGGCTAATTTCAGATTTTAGTAACGGCGCCATCGTGGCTTTTCACAGCGATTTAGGTCCAGTCGGAAATCTATTGTCAACTGTTTATGCACAAAAAATAAATAGTAACGGAATTGTTCAATGGCCTACTAATGGAGTGGAGATTTGTTCACCGGGCCCTAACCAATCTACCACCATAACACCCAAAATTTGTACTGATGGCAATGGCGGTGCCATTATTGCGTGGGATGATGAGCGAAGCGGGACAGGTACGGATGTTTATGCCCAAAGAATTAATTCTTCGGGAGTAACACAATGGGTTGCAAACGGGGTGGCAATTTCAGATTCAATAGGTATTCTTGAAGGCGGAGTTGCTCTCGCTTCTGATAATTCAGGAGGCGCTATACTAACCTGGCTCGATGAAAGAAATGGAAATGGACTTCATATATATGCACAGAGAGTAAATTCAAATGGGGATTTTATTTGGACAAGCAAAGGCATTCCCATTTACGAAATTGACAATACTTCACCATTCGACCTTCAGGTAATTGGAGACAGTTCTGGTGGAGTGATAATTAATTGGACAGACAATACATCATTTACTGATTATAATCTTTTTTCACAAAAAATTGACTCAACAGGAAATATACAGTGGAATGCCGGTGGAGTAGCTGTAAGCACTGCTAACAATATTCAGAATGAGCAGAAAATTACAACCGATGGACAGGGTGGAGCAATAGCAGTCTGGACTGATTGGAGAACAGGCGGATTAGACATTTATGCGCAAAGAATTTTTCAGGATGGAGTTTTGCCGGTTGAACTTTCATCTTTCAGTGCTTCCATAACTGGTTCTACAGTAGAGCTTAATTGGATTACGATGACCGAGGTAAATAATTATGGTTTTGAAATTGAAAGAATGTCTGAAAAAAATCCAAGCTGGCAAAAAATAGGTTTTGTTGCGGGCAATGGTAATTCTAATTCATTAAAAACATATACTTTTATCGATTCTGAATCACAACCTGGAAAGTATGTTTACCGATTAAAACAAATCGATAACGATGGTGCATTTGAATATTCAAACGAAATCGAAGTTGAATTTGGAAACCCTACTTCTTTTCTTTTAAAACAGAATTTTCCCAATCCATTTAATCCAACTACTAAGATTAGTTGGCAGTCACCAGTTGCTAGTCATCAAACTCTAAAGGTTTACGATTTACTCGGAAATGAATTAGTAACACTTGTTAATGAATATCGTGAAGCAGGAAGGTATGAGATTGAATTTAAGTCTTCAGTCGGCAGTCTTCAATTAGCAAGTGGAATATATTTTTACAAAATAACAGTTGGTTCGTATGTTGAAACTAGGAAGATGATATTAATGAAATAGGTTTGATATAAGATGGCTGGGAATTTACTTCTCAGCCAATGTCTTACTACAGTGTTGAAAACTGATTAGCTATTTATTGTGTGAAAAGAAAGTTCTAAACGACTTTAATTTACGGAGCTAAAACCCCAGATAAAGATTCTGGGGTTTTTTAGTTATAATAAAGACTTTTATATTTCAGTGTTATCTTTCTTTCAAGCCTATTTCTATATTATTATCGAACTTTATTAACGATGCTAAACAGGAACACTGTTATATTATTAAAACTCTACAAAATAGTAATACTACTCCTTACAACTGGTATTGCTTTCTCTCAGAATATTCCTTTTAAACATCTTATAATCGAAGATGGTTTATCCAATAATCAGATATTTGATATTATTCAAGATAAGACAGGTTTTATCTGGTTAGCTACCGATGATGGTTTGAATCGTTTTGACGGGTACAATTTTAAAATTTATCGTAAAATACCTAATGACCCCACATCATTATCTGATAATAGTATTTGGACACTGTATGAAGATAAAACTGGTTTTATTTGGATAGGTACAAAGAGTGGTGAGTTAAATCGTTATGATCCCAAAACTAATAAGTTTATCCATTGGGAAATAAAATCTGAATTTGTAAAAGAAAACAGCATCACGGCCATATATGAAGATCGATTCGGAGCAATTTGGGTTGGAACTTATAAAAGCGGCTTGTATAGGTTTGATCCTGTTACAGAAAAAATTGAAATCTGGCGCAATGATCCTCAAAATAAATATTCACTATCCAATAATTACGTTACATCAATTATTGAAGATACTGAGGGGAATCTATTAATAAGTACTTACATTGGACTTAATAAGTTCAATTATAAAAAATCAAAAAATTACTTCACTCATTTCTTTAATGATTCTCATAATCCAAATACCATTAGTAATAATCTTATTTGGTCTATATCAAAATCAGATTATAACCCTGATCTTATCTGGATTGGCACCGCCGACGGTTTAAATAGTTATCATTCAGCTACAAATACATTTTCACGAATTCAGATCTCAAATCCACAAAACTTACAGTTCGGGTTTGCAGCAGGAAATGTAATCGAAGAAATGATTGGAGATGAAAAAATATTATGGATTGATTCTTATGCAGGTCTTCTTAGAATAAATGAGAGCACTGGCCAAACAATAAGATATTTATCTCAGAAAAATAGCTTCGATTATTTAAGCAGCAACCAGATTAATAAAATATTTAGAGACAAGTCTGGTGTAACATGGATTGCAACAGATAATGGGTTGAACTACTTCTCTTCAAAAAGCACAAAATTTAATAACATACTTTCTAATAAATTTGGGCTGCTTGATTTTAGCGAACTCCGAGATAAAAATGTAACAGCGATTACTCAAACTTCCAATGGAACAATCTGGTTTGGAACGAATAATGGATTATATAAAACCAGTAATACTGATGGAACTACATTTTTAAAAAAATACGCTAAACTTGATGGTATTCATATCTGGTCATTAACCTCTGAAGGTTCTGACAATTTATGGGTTGGTACATACGGTGCGGGATTAATGTTTCTTGATGTAAAAAAAGATCAAATTATAAAACAACAGTTTGATCACAAAAAATTACAAACGCAATCTGTGCTTTTTAATAAATCATTATTTTTTGATGGTCAGAATAATTTATGGATTGGCTATTGGGGATTAGGTCTTGCAAAGCTCAATAGTGTTACAGGAGACTTTAAACTTTGGCAGAACACTGCAAATAATAATCCAAACGGAATTAGTCATAATGATGTTTGGACGATATATAGCGATAGCAAAAACAGAATGTGGGTTGGAACAAATGGTGGTGGTCTTAATTTATTTATTGATGAGGGCGAAGGAAAATTTATTAGATGGCTTGCTGACGATAATCAATTAAACAGTATTAGTGGTAATAGTATTTATGCAATTGTTGAATCTAAAAACAACGGTCAAACAACTGATCCAAGTAAAATTATTTTGTGGGTTGGAACAAATGAGGGGCTAAATAAATTATTAGTTACAAACTCAATTAAACAAAATAAAAAATTTGAAATAATTGTTGAAATAACTAAGTATTCAATAGAAGAAGGATTAGCAGATAAATCCATTAAAGCAATTTTGGAAGATGCTGATGGAAACCTATGGCTGGGTACAAATTCCGGTATAACGTTATTTGATATAAAGAAAAATAAATTTACAAATTTTACAAAAGCGGATGGAATAATTGGTTCAGATATTAATACTGCTGCTTCTTTAAAAACTAAAAGCGGTATGATGCTTTTTGGGAGCACATCAGGTCTAAATTATTTCGATTCTCAGCATTTAAAATTATCAACATATAAAACTCCTATAGTAATTACCGATTTTAAAATTTTTAATGAATCTGTTATCCCTGATAAAAGCTCTCCATTAAATTATAATATTACTAATACCAAAGAGATTATTCTTGAGCATAGTCAAAATGTTTTTTCATTTGAATTTGCTGCTTTAGATTTTAATTCACCGCAATCCATTCAGTATGCGTATATGATGGAGGGATTTGATGCGGATTGGATAAACAGCGGCAGCAGACGATTTGTTACATATACAAATCTTGGCGCTGGTAAATATAAATTTAAAGTTAGAGCAACCAATGCTGATGGTATCTGGAATGAACATATTGCCGAACTTTCTGTAATAATAAAATCACCCTGGTGGGCTACTAGTTGGGCTTACATATTATATGTGTTAATTATAATTGTGGGTTTATATACAATACGACGATTTGAATTAAATCGTTCAAAATTAAAAAGTGTTTTGAGAATGCGGGAATATGAGGCAGTAAAACAAAAAGAGCTTGATGAAACAAAATCTCGTTTCTTTGCCAACCTTTCACACGAGTTCCGCACACCACTTATGTTAATAAAGGGTCCACTTGAACAATTGATGGAAGATAAATCGAATGGGAAAAATATTGAACGATTCAAAATGATTTATCGCAATACAGAAAATCTAAAGACTCTTATCGATCAATTACTTGAGCTTACACAGCTTGAAGCTGCATCTATTTCGTTAAAAGCTAAGAAGCAAAATCTGTTAAAGCATATACAAGGATTGGCTTATACTTTTAAAGAACTTGCTGATGATAAAAACATCCATCTTTCTTTTAATACTACTGAGGATTCATTAACAACCTGGATTGATTCCGATAAGCTGGAAAAAATTATCAACAATCTGCTTAGTAATTCATTAAAGTTTACATCTAAAGGTGGAGAAGTTTCCATTGATGTTGTAAAAATATTTTTAGATGAAAAAGAATATGCTGAGATAAAAATTTCCGATACAGGAATTGGAATACCAGCACAAAAACTTGATAGAATATTTGATCGTTTTTATCAGGTTGATGATTCAAATCAAAGAACTTACGGCGGCTCAGGAATAGGATTAGCACTTGTTAAAGAATTAGTAGATCTGCATAAATGGGATATTTCTGTTACCAGTGAAATTAATAAAGGGACGCAATTTTCTTTAAGAATTCCGTTATGGGATAATTATCTGGCTGAAAATCAAAAGGTAAAATCAGAAGTTATTGATGATCCCAAAATCAATATGGAAATAAATAATCCTTTTCAAGGAAATAATCTTTTAGAATCAGAAGGAGTTGATGAAGAAATTGTCATAAATAACAAACCATCGATTTTAATCGTTGAGGATTCTTCGGATGTTCGTTTGTATCTACTTGATTTACTTAAATCAGATTATGTGCTTTTGAAGCAGTTAATGGTAAACAGGGAATAAACATTGCAAAAGAGAAAATACCGGATTTAATCATAAGCGATGTGATGATGCCTGAAATGGACGGTATGGAATTCTGCAGTAAAATTAAATTAGATTTTCTTACAAGCCACATTCCGGTTATTATGCTTACAGCAAAAGCTTCCGGAGAAAGCAAAATACAGGGTCTCGAAACCGGTGCTGATGATTATCTTACAAAACCATTCAACTCAAAAGAATTATTTGTAAGAATAAAAAATCTTCTTGAACAGCGTAAACGACTAAGAGAAAAGTTTGCTAAAGAAGCGATAGAGCAGAAACAAATTTCTACAATAAATCCGCTTGATGAAGAATTTTTGCAGAAGGCTTTTTCGCTAGTTGAAAAAAATCTTGATAATATTAATTTTGATACAGAAGCATTTGCAAAAGAAATGTTTCTAAGCCGAATGCAGCTGCATAGAAAATTACAGGCAATTACCGGGCAAACTCCGGGCGATTTCATTAGGTCATTCAGGCTCAATAAAGCTGCAAAAATGCTAACTGAAAAGAAACTTTCGGTTACCCAAATTGCATTCGAAGTAGGTTACAGCAGTCCCTCTCAGTTTTCCCGTGCTTTTTCCAAACAGTTTAATTGCACACCAACAGACTATTCAAATAGGCAAAATTATATACGCTAAGTGATCCTGGGTGATCTTAGTTTCTAAATGGTAACATGATTTTCCCCTTTCAGTTTATAACATTTAGTATGCTTGGTTTCTGATAAAACCCCCTAGATAATCTAATTTCCAACAAAATGTTACAAAACAGCAAGAGAATGTTACAATTCCAAGCGCACGGACTTACCTATTAAAATACTTTTGTACACAAAAACAGAAACTATATGAAAAGTCTATCAATACAAATGATGCAAAATAATGATCAAATAAAAACTCAGATTAAAAAGATGACGATTGCTATAATAATAATCGCAGCTGTAATTCTGGTGTCTTTTGTTATGATAATAGCCAATGTTTTTAATTGACAAAGACAAGGAACGAATTTCAACCGAAAATCAAAAAACAAGGAGTTGTTTATGACAAATTTTAACTGGATTACTTCAAAATTGAAGGGCGCAGGATATTTTGTTTTATTTATCTTAATTTTTATTGCCAGTCAAACATTTTCACAAAGTGTAGAAAAAATCACTCGGGGTTTGGTTCGCTAAGTTCCGAACTGGAAAAAGGAATCGACACACCCAGTAATGTTAATTTGATTTATCAACTTGAATTGTTTCCTGGGCAAATATTTAAAGGGAACTATTACTATTGGTCAGATGGTGGAACAAAGACTGCAAATTTACAATTTTCAAATACCGTTCCCTGGCTTTCCATTACTCCATCAAGTTTTACATCAAGTTCTTGCAGCGATATTGTTAGAGTAGAATTTAATTTTGTTGCTCCTCAGACGCCGGGAATTTACGATGCAGTAATTCAGGATCTAAATGGCAATTGGGATAATACAAATATTACCCTCTCAGTTACAGAAAACCCAACTTCAGCTATTGTTCAGTCATATCAGTTAAACCAAGGACAGACGATTTCAAAAATTGACACATTATATTGGAATGGTTTTGGAAATTTCAGCTGTCTGAATAATTATGTGCCAGGTAGTACAAGACTCTATAGCTTTGCAGAAAAAGACTCAGTTTCCTGGTTTAGTATTACACCTTCGAATTTAACACTTCCTCTTTCAGGAGTAGGTACTATTGAATCGACAATTTTAGGAACAACTGCAGGTAGTGATCACGTTTATATTATTGAGGAAGCAGAGTATGCAAGTCTTTGTTTCTTTTTTCGTGTTAATGTAAATGTTATTACTGATGTTGAAGAAAGTTATATAACAGATATTCCTTTAGATTATTCTTTAAAACAGAATTATCCAAATCCATTTAATCCATCTACAAAAATCAGTTGGCAGTCACCAGTCAGCAGTCATCAAACATTAAAGATCTATGTAGTAGGTAATGAAGTTGCAATATTAGTCAATGAGTATAGAGAAGCAGGAAGGTATGAAGTAACATTTGATGCTTCTAAGCTTACTACTGGAATTTATTTTTATAAAATGCAAGCTGGTGATTTTGTTGAAACTAAGAAGATGATTTTAATGAAGTAAACCAGGCAGTGAACAAAACTGTCCCAATTATAAAAATATTTTATAGACTATAGTAAAAACACATTACGAATAAAAAACAATTTTAATTATTACCAGATAGGACGCAAAATGAATAAATGGCTTTTTACTCTTTCTATTCTATTGTTAGCAACAGCAATAAAACCACAGGTTACAGAAGAGTGGGTTGCAAGATATAACGGACCAGGAGACTTAAATGATATTTCAACAGACTTAGCAGTTGATAGTGAAGGTAATACATATGTTACCGGGCGTAGTTTTGGAGGCTCAACAAGCTGGGATTATGCTACAATTAAATACGATTCTGCTGGAGTTGAACAGTGGGTGCAAAGATATAATGGAACAGCAAATGGGTTTGATGAGGCAACGTCTATAATAATAGATAATGAAGACAATGTGTATGTAACAGGTAATATTTTTGGAGGCGGAACAAGAAATGATTACGCCACCATTAAATATAATTCTGATGGTGTTCAGGAGTGGGTTAAAATATATAATAGCCCAGGAAATGGAGATGACAGAGCAAAATCAATTGCGGTTGATAATGATGGTAATATATATGTTACAGGTTACAGTTTTGGAAATGTATCAATGATATTACGACTATGCTACAATCAAATATAGTTCAAGGGGTGTTGAACAGTGGGTTCAAACATACAATGGGAATGGATTGGATAATAGCTATGATGAAGCTGTTGCAATTGTATGTGATAATGTAGGTAATGTGTATGTAACTGGCGTAAGTTACCGCGATAATAATGGTTATGAGTATGCTACAATTAAATATAATTCTGCTGGTATCGAGCAGTGGGTGCAGAGATATAACGACTTGAATCATAGTTCCAGTTATGCAAGTTCCATAGCAGTTGATAATGAAGGTAATGTTTATGTTACGGGGAATATTATTAGTGATAGTTAGAAGGGAAACGTGTATGATTATGCAATAGAAGTATAATTCTTCAGGGTTGAGCAGTGGGTTCAAAAATAAGATGTAATGGAAAGAATTTTGATTGATATAGCAACATCCATGGCGGTTGATGATGAGGCTAATGTTTATGTTACAGGGCAAGTTATGGTGAAACCATTAGTGACTATGCAACAGTTAAATATAATTCTGATGGTGTTGAGCAATGGGTTGCAAAGATATAATGGAATTGGAAATAGAGATGACAAAGCAAACTCAATCGCCATAGACAATAGTGGGAATATCTATGTAACGGGGGTTAGCTATGAAAACGGAACTGCAAATAACTATGCAACAGTTAAGTATAATTCTGCTGGTGTAGAACAGTGGGTTGAAATATATGACGGAACGGGAAGTAATGATGATTATGGTACTGCAGTAAAGGTTGATAATTTAGGTAATGTATATGTTACTGGCTTTAGCGTTGGAATACCAATAACCTCTGGATATGACTATGCAACAATAAAATATTCCCAAACACCACTTCTTAAAATCACAAAACCAACTCCATTCAGTAAATTTATTTCAGGTGAAACCGATACAATCAAGTGGGTTGATGCAGGATGGAATGCTGTAAATATTAAATGCAAAACCAATTTTGAAACTCCAATTGAATCAGAAATAATAATTGCTCAAGGTATTCCAAATGTAAATTCTAAATTTGTTTGGAATGTGCCGGATACAATTCTTTCTTTCAGATCAAAAATAATAATTGAAAATGCTGATAACCCGACAGAAAAAATTGAAAGCGATATTTTCAGAATTAAACCCTATGTGCTAACAAGATTGAATGCTGATTCAACTTATTATGAGTACAGAAAAAACAGAGACCAGTGGGGATTTAGCAATACACGAGCAGATGTGTGGGATTCACTCTGGTATAGTCAGTTTGATTATCAGGGAATAGATCCATTTACTAATCAACAATATTCTCAGATACAAGGAGATTCTGTTTTTTTTAAAAGGCCTAGCTATGCACATATGGATTGGATCTCCTGGGTAAATACTTTTACCTTAAATGCTTGTTATTTTTCTGTGGCAAACGGATGGTATAAACCAACGGCAACATTAAAATGGTGGATTGAATCATTCCCAGGAAAATGGAATGGTTCCTGTTTTGGTATCGCTGTGGCCAATGCACTGGCATTTAGTCACAGAGAACAATTTCAAATTAAATATCTAAATTTTCCGACAATCACTAATCCTATCACGGTCGTTTCTAATGCTGGTGTAAAAAGAGTAATAAACGAGCTATTTACTCATCAAACGGGTAATCCTCACCTAGCATTAAGAACCCTTATTGGTCTAAATAAAACTCCAAATGAAACTTTAAATGATCTAAAAGAAATGCTGTCTCAGGACAATGCCGAAATTAGAACACTAAGCTTCAATAACAATGGTCCAGGTGGTGGCGGTCACGCAGTTTTAGCTTATGGATTAAAACATGATCCAACTGTTGATGGACTATATTATGTTCAGATATATGATAATTCAAATCCAAATTCGAATAATCATATCCAGCTTAATTCTTTAGTTGGAAATGGTTTTTGGGCAGCTCCAGACTGGCCAGGATGGGGCGGAAATAAATGGTTTTATCTTAGAAACCCAACAGAGCAATACTTAGTAAATCCAACATTTGCAAAAGGTGTTGCTCAACAATCACCATTTATTCTTGATCAGGATGTATTAGAAATAAATAATACGACTTCTGCTTCAATTCAAATTCAGGATAACGTAGGGAACCAGACAGGATTTATTAATAATTTAATTCAATTAGATATTCCTGGTTCAGCACCATTTGTTTTTGACAATGGAAGCGAAACACCTCCGTATGGTTATACACTTCCAGCAGATAATTACTCTATTGTATTGAATGAGTTTATTGAGGACACAGTTGCAACATTTTTCTTTACAGGTAATAAATCATTTTTGTACGAAAGAAACGGAGCAGATCAAACAGAAACAGATAGATTATTTTTTGATGGCGGAGTTTCAGTTGCAAATCCAGATGCACAAACAAAAACAGTTAAACTGCTAAATCTAATTAATGAAACCACGCAGGAAAAATTATTTGTTGCACGCTCATTAGAACTTGCACAGAACGATTCAGTTAAAATTGAAAACCCGGATAGCAATAAAATTAAATTAATATCTTATGGATCAGCTAAAGATTATGATATTGAACTAAACTATGTAACTGAAAACGAATTCGGAAGGTTTGGTGATTTTAATATTCCTATGTCTGCAAATTCATCACACACATTTGTTCCAAATTGGACAGAGTTAACAAATAGTGAGCTTCAAGTACTTGTTGATATCGGTAACGATGGAACCATAGATGATACATTGTATTTAAGTAATCAGGTTACAGGTACCGCTGATGATCAAGGCTCACTGTTTACACCAGATAGCTACAATCTTGCACAAAACTATCCAAATCCATTTAATCCATCTACAAAAATAAGTTGGCAGTCTCCGGTTGGCAGTCATCAAACATTAAAGATCTATGATATACTTGGAAATGAAGTTGCAACATTAATCAATGAGTATAGAGAAGCAGGAAGGTATGAAGTAACATTTGATGCTTCTAAGCTTGCAAGCGGAATGTATTTGTACAGATTGCAGGCAGGAAGCTTTGTTGAGACTAAAAAAATGCTGCTTTTAAAATAACATCTTAGGATATAATTATGAAAACCTTACTATCAATAATCTTTTTTGCAGGACTAACAACCGGAATTTTTTCACAGCCACTAAGTGGTAATTACACCATAGGCGGCACATCATCAAATTTTGATTCTTTGAGTCATGTTGTAAATGCATTAGTTAATGGCGGCGTTTCGGGCGCAGTAGTTTTTAATATCCGTCCTGGAACCTACGAAGAGCAAGTAATAATACCAGAAATTTCTGGTGCGAGCAGTTCTAATACAATTACATTTCAATCTGAAACAGGAATTGCTGAAGATGTTATCTGGCAGTTTGAAAATCCGGACTGGATTAATTTTAATTATGTAATCCGAATAGATGCCGCAGATTATCTTCGGTTCAAAATATTACCTTTAATGCCAACTTAGCTAATGTGACTGATGGGAAAGGCAATGTGCTGGCATTCAATATTGGTTTATGTGAGGATATAAGAATTGAGAATAACATTTTTTTAAGTATTCCCAATCAGTCAGAAAGTTCGGGTGTTATTGATGTTTATAAAACATCTTCGCCACCTAGTTTGAAAAATATTGTTATTACCGGAAACCGCTTTAATGGTTTTGGTAATGGAATTAAATTTTTATCCATAACCGGCAGTACAAATAATTCGGGCTTTGAAATCAGTAATAATACCTTTGAGTCAAATCCAGGTCATCGTGCTATAATTATTAGTTCCTTCGATTCTCCTCGAATTGAAAACAATGAAATTAATATTCCTTTGGCTGAGACTGGAATTCGTCTCGATTATTGCACCGGGCAGGTGGAGGTAAGTAACAATAAAATATTGGTAAAGTACTACGGCATAGTTTTACTTGATACTTATCAAAGCACTCCTGTTGGTGGTGTTGTCGCAAATAATATGGTAATGGTAAACACTGTTAGTACAGGAAGTGGTATAAGATTAGGTGTTTATGCTAATGGACTTATTGTTGCCCACAATACTATTGTAGCAAACGGGACACAAAACAATGGGGCTGCTCTAAGATTTGATCCTCCGGGTTCATTTACTCCTAATAGTGATCTTTCTCTTATCAATAACTTTTTTATTCATACGGGTCCTGGAAAAGCAGTAATTGTTCCGAATCCCTCAAAGTCTATAAGTATGATGGATTACAATATCCTTTTTACTAATGGTAGTGTTTTGGCTAATTGGAATGGAGTAGAATATAGCGCGCTTACCGATTTGCAAGACGCAAGTAATATGAACTTAAATTCATTTAGCAAAATGCCCGACTTCAAAAACCCGAATGAAGATCTGCATTTGATTGCTTGTTCTATTGGTGATGATGAATTGAAAGGAATACCGGTTGCGGGAGTAACAACTGATTTTGATGGACAGATCCGCGATGCTATTTCTCCGTATCGAGGTGCTGATGAAACTTACGGTTCTCCTCCTCATTTGTTTAGCAATAGAATTGCTGTAGGATTAAGTGATAACCCTATTAATTTTGCGGCAGGTGATCTTGATGGTGATGGCGATTCAGATATTGCAGTAGTTCTTGGTGGCTCAACGAATCTTGTTTCTGTCCATTGGAATAACAACGGTAACTTCTCATCAACAACCGAGTTTGAATTTGGGCTAAGCCCAACTGTTGTTAAAATAGCTGATCTGGATGCGGATAATAAGAATGATCTAATATGTTTGTCAGATACGATTTTTGTCCGATATGGTGAAGGCGGCGGCAATTTCACAGCGCCAGTGAAAATGCCAATGGTTGGTGTTAACTATAGCCCACCTCCGGCAACCGATTTTGACATTGCTGATATTGATGATGACGGTAATCTCGATATTGTTCAATCTCATCTGGGAATTGTCGGAGTTCAAACCGGTCATATTTCAATGTACTTTGGTTCAGGTAACAGAAATTTTATGTTATATGAACCCTCACAGCCCACTGGCCTCGATCATCCAGCAACAATCCAGCTTTCTGATATGAACAATGACAACAAGCTTGATTTGATAGTTGAAGATTTTGTGAATGAAGAGATTGGTGTTTACGAAAACATCCTGCCGGATATAAATGTATTTATAAATGCAGTTGTCTATAATACGAATCACGGCGGCTCGGGTCCCCTACACGCAAACTTAGATGTTTATGATTTTGATGGAGATAACTATAACGATATTATGCTGGGTAAATGGAACACTATTTTTGCTGCTGATACTCTTGTTTTATTAGACAATGATGGCAGCACTCCCTTTCTGGAAAGCATGCGGGGAATAAAGACAGATGATTTCAGAAGTTCGATTACTTTCACCTCAATGGATTATGATCTGGATGGCGATGTTGACATTCTTTATGCTACAACAAGCAAAGAAATTTCGATTTTATTGAATGATGGTTTGGGTAACTTTGAGTCTATAGTTGCCTGTAATCCCGTTGGTGGAAATACATTCAGTGGTGATGCGCTTACGATCCTGCACAGAAATTTAAATAATGATAACCTTCCTGATATTGCGGTACTAACTCAAAGCGATAGTTTTTACATCTATCTTAATGCTGGCTGGATACCTACCGGTATTCACCAATCAGAAGAAGAAATATTATCAGTAAGAGATTATGATTTGTCGCAAAACTATCCAAATCCGTTTAATCCTTCTACAACAATTGAGTTTTCAATTGCTCAATCGGTGTGAATAAATCTTGCTGTTTATAATATTCTTGGCGAACAGGTTAAAACATTAATTAACCAGGAGATGCCTGCAGGAAATCATACGGTTCAATTCAAAGCAAGCAACCTTGCAAGCGGAATGTATTTGTACAGATTGCAGACAGGAAGCTTTGTTGAAACTAAGAAGATGATATTAATTAAATAACTATAAATCCAGTACGTTAAAATGATATTTAAATAATTTAAAAAGGATAACTATGAAAAATCTTCTAATGCTAATACCAATTATATATGCATTTACATTTCAGAGCCTTGCACAGCAAAAGATACTAGTTCCATATTCTTCTGAGAGTATTATCGAGTTAGAATTAGCATCAAAAATTACTAGCAGTGAAGTGTTTGAACAATTAAAAGAAAAAAAAATATTTAAAGCAATTAAATCCTGAAGTTGCAGATGAAAAATTAGATTACATTCTATTAACAATTTACTTCAGCGAAAAGCCATCTGTTGATAAAATGCTTAATCTTGAAAACGCAGGTGCAGAACTCTTCCCTGAATCCTGGATTCCTCCATTGGAAAATCATCCTTATGGTTTTATGATTGCTAAGGTTCCGGTTGATAAAGTAAATATATTATTAAGCGAAAATTTTGTTATAAAAGTAGGTTCAGCAGAAACTATGCTTGAACCAAACAATAATCAGGCAACTACTTCCATTAAAGCAGATTTAGTTTGGAATGCCGGTTTTACAGGTACCGGTGTAAAAATAGCTGTTCTTGATTCGGGTTTGGATACAAATCCTTTAAATCCTGATTTACCAAGTACAATCGAAAAAAGGGATTACTCTAACTATCCTACTTCTATTGATAGTATAGTTGAAAATACCGTTAGCGGACATGGAACTCATGTAACAGGATCTGTTTTAGGACGCGGAACTCTTTCCTTAGCAAATACTATTAATGGTGGTGGTTCATATAAAGGTAGTGCGCCAAATGCTGATTTAGTTTTCTTAAAAATTGGAAGCGATGCTAATAGTAGTGCAACCAGCGCAGCTATCATTAGTGCAATTCAATCTGCGGTAGATACGTTTGATGCTGATATAATTACAATGAGTTATGGTGGATGGTATGCGCATCACGATGGTTCATCGGCAGAAGAGCAGACAGTAGATTGGGCTTATTCGCAAGGTGTTCCGGTTTTTATGTCTGCAGGAAATGAAGCTAATAATGGAAGACATTATTCAGGAACAGTAAGTGCAAATAGTGAAACAGATTTTATCAGAGTAAATGTTACCAATGCAGGTATAAATAATACAGCACTCTTTTTTAACTTAGTCTGGAGTGATGGAGCAGCAAGGAATAATCTAACGCTGAATTATTATAATTCAAGTTTTGCACCATTAGGAAGCATAACAACAGAACCCACGACAGAAAGTTTCCGGGGAACTGAGTCTCAATTTTCAAATTATGGATTTTATGTACTTTCCGGTAACAGCACTTATTATCTAAAAGTTGTAAACACGTCAAATGTTGATCAACCATTTCATATTTATGATAGATGGGGAGCCAGGGTATCATTTCAAACACCGGATCCATTTTATACTATCGGTCAGCCGGCTTCAGCAGATAATTGCATTGCTGTTGGTGCATACACATCCAGCAGTAGTTGGACAAATTATATTGGCAGTAATATAAGCTACTCGATTGTTGGCTCGTTAAATGATATTGCTTATTTCTCAAGTCGTGGACCACGAATTGACGGTTTATTAAAGCCGAATATAACTGCTCCCGGCTCAGCAATAATTTCTATCCGTGATAGAGATGTATTATTTACACCAAATAACTTTTGGGTTGATAATGATGGAGTTGTGGGCGGTGATGCGAATTATTATGTAATGCAAGGTACTAGTATGGCTACACCAATAGCTGCTGGAGCAGTTGCTCTGCTTCTTCAAAAATTTCCAGGTGCAACTCCGCTTCAGATTTACAACGCAATTCAGGATAATTCTTTTACTGATTCATTCACCGGTTCTGTTCCAAATAACACCTGGGGTTATGGTAAACTAGATATTAATGCAGCAAGTAGCGAGAGTGAACTTCCAGTTGAATTAACTTCTTTCTCAGCCAAATCAATCGGATCATTAGTTAAACTTAGCTGGAGTACTTCAACTGAAATAAATAATTATGGATTTGAAGTAGAACGCTTTGCGCTAAGCGCTGAGCGCCAAGCGTGGGAAAAGATTGGCTTTGTTGAAGGAAATGGGAACAGTAATTCAACAAAGAATTATTCTTTTGAAGATATGAATCTGGTTGCTGATAAATATTTATACCGATTAAAACAAATAGATAATGATGGACAATATGAATATTCAGAAGTAATTGAAATTGATTTAGGTTCGCCAACCAAATATGAGTTAACACAAAACTATCCAAATCCATTTAATCCAAGTACAAAAATCAGTTGGCAGTCACCAGTTGCCGGTATTCAAACATTAAAAGTATACGATGTACTAGGTACTGAAGTTGCAACTTTGGTTGATGAATATAGGGAAGCAGGAAGGTATGAAATTGAATTTAAGTCTTCAGTCGACAATCTTCAATTAGCAAGTGGAATATATTTTTACAAAATAACAGCTGGTTCGTTTGTTGACACTAAGAAGATGATTTTAATAAAATAGTAGGGTAAAAGCTGGTTGGGAGTTTACCTCCCAGCCAACATTTTAACACAGTACTGGTAAGTAAATAGCTCTTTATTGCTGGAAAAGAAAGTTCTAAGTGATTTTAGTTTGCGGAGCCAAAAAAAAGTCCTGATTTATCGGGACTTTTTTATTTTAAATTCCCCTGAACAAAATTTTGAGCTACGTATTCCAGTTATTATCCATTAAAAAAGTATTTCCTAGATCTGATCAGTTTATGTATATTTCTTACAATTATGTTAAAATCTCGTACAACTTTATACATAATAATAGTAATTATAACTGGGTTTTATTTTCAAACAGAAATTTTCCCCCAATCAATTACTTTTAATCATCTTACTGTTGAAGACGGTCTGTCCAACAACGATGTAAATACTCTCATTCAGGATCGAACCGGGTTTATTTGGTTTGGTACAGATGATGGATTAAACAGATACGACGGATACAATTTCAAAGTCTTCCGGAATATCCCAAATGATTCTACAAGTTTATCTGACAATTCGATTTGGGCCTTGATGGAGGATAGCAGGGGAACTATTTGGATTGGAACTAAAGATGGTATTCTAAATCAATTTGATCTGGTAACAGAAAAATTTTCTAGATGGGTTTTCAAGAATAAAAATGGAACTACGAGCAGCATCACTGCTCTATTTGAAGATGATGAAAAAATATTTGGATTGGTACAAGAAGCAGGGGTGTAATTAAGTTAAATCCGAATACAAGAAAAATTGAAACCTGGAATAGAGATGATAAAACTCCTTATGGTCTCTCATCCCAAAGTATAAGATCAATAACCCAGGATAATTCTGGCAGAATAATTATTGGGACTTACTATGGACTTAATAAACTTGATCCAAATATTTCGAAGAAAGAAATTAAAAAATTTTATAGTAGTAAAAATAATCCTAACACTCTTAGTAATAGTCAAATTTATAATCTTACAAACTCATCACTTTATCCTAATGTAATCTGGATAGGAACACCGGATGGATTAACAAGATATGATACTGATACAGATTCATTCTTCAGGATAAAAATACCCAACCCGAGCAATTTACAATTTGGAAATGGCGCTAGTACTGTGGTTGAGGACATTTATGATGAAGCAGAGATTCTTTGGATAGACACATATAGTGGTTTAGTACGATTTAATCTAAATACGGGTGAAGCCCACCGCTTTCTGAATGAAAAAAATAATCCTCATAGTTTAATTCATAATCAAATAAATAAAATTATGATGGATAAATCTGGAGTAATTTGGATAGCCACAGAAAATGGTATTAGTTTTTATTCAAGTAAAAGTAATAAGTTTAACTCTTACTTTAATAATACTTATCAAGACCTTCTGCAAAAAATCAATAATAAAGAAAACCTTCAAGCTATTAGTCAAAGTAAAGCAGGAATAATCTGGCTGGGATTTGCTGATGGGCTGGTTTCTGTCGATATCTCTAAAAATAAAATAGACTTAAAAACTTTTTCTGAATTAAGTAAAGCTAATATATGGAGCATTTCCTCAAACGATAGTCAGCGAATTTGGATAGGTACTTTTGGGCAAGGATTAAAAGAACTAAACCCAAAGACAGGAAATATAAAAGAATGGCTGTTGTATAATAATAATTATAAAGTTGATGTTGTATTATTTGTAAAATATCTTCTTGAAGATAGTAAAAACAATCTCTGGATTGGATATTGGGGTTCGTCGTTAGGCACAATTCAGTTATCCTCTGGCAAATCCTATGTATGGTATAAAGAGCCCGGGAATGAGCAGTCAATTAGCCACAGTGATGTTTGGACAATTAAGGAAGACAGATTAGGCAGAATATGGGTAGGAACTTTAGGCGGGGGAATAAACTTATTCAATAAAATAGATAGTAGTTTTATTCACTTTAAATTTAATACACTCGATGAGTCTTCATTAACTAGTAATAATATTTATTCAATTTGTGAATCAAAAAAAGGGCAACTAAATAGTAAAAGTGATACAGTCTTACTATGGATTGGTACAAGTAATGGATTAAATCGAGTTTTAGTTAAAAACAAAAAAAATGATTTATATGACGTGGATATAAAAGTAAAATCATTTACAACTAAAGATGGTTTAGGAAATAACTCAGTAAATAGCATAGTTGAAGATGATAACGGCAATCTTTGGATAGGTACTGGTTCAGGAATAACTTTCTTTGATATTAAAAATAATAGATTTTCGAATTTTACTGAGTCCGATGGTTTAAATGGGATTAAAATGAATTATGAATCTGCAATGCAAATGGAAAATGGATTAATGCTGTTTGGAAGTACAAAAGGACTTAACATTTTTGATCCTGCTGAAATTGAACTTTCAAAATTTAAACCTCAGGTAGTATTTACAGATTTTCAAATATTCAATCAATCAATTGAAATTGATGAAAAGTCAGTCTTAAAAGAAAGTATCAGCAAGTCAAAACTTATTAATCTTCCTTATGATAAAAATGTATTCTCTTTTCAATTTGCGGCTCTTGACTATAATTCACCTGGATCTATTAAGTACTCTTACAAAATGGATGGCTTTGATAAAGATTGGATAGAAAGTGGATCGAGAAGGTTTGCGACCTACACAAACTTAGATCCCGGTACATATAAATTTATAGTAAAAGCTACGAATGCTGATGGAGTTTGGAATGAAAATTATGCTTCTATAAAAATTATTATAAGTCCTCCCTGGTGGCGCACTCCCTGGGCATATGGCCTATACATTATTCTTATTGGTCTGGGTCTATTAATAATCAGACGTATTGAATTGAACAGGACAAAATTGCGCAATGAATTAAAGATTATAGAATTTGAAGCTAATAAGAAAACAGAGCTGGAAAAAATAAAATCAAGATTCTTTGCAAATCTTTCCCACGAATTTAGAACTCCTTTAATGTTGATTAAAGGTCCGCTCGAGCAAATAAAAAATGGAAATGGAAATGGGAACTCCGATAATAAATTTGCTGAAAGCATAAATATAATTGAACGAAACAGTGAAAAGTTGAAAGAGCTTATTGATCAGCTTCTTGAATTATCACAACTAGAAAATGCTGCCATACCAATAAAAGCAAAGAAAGAAAATATATTTGTTATTCTAAAGGGACTTGTTGCTTCTTTTAATTCTTTAGGTGAACAGAAGAATATAAAATTAGATTTTACAAGTAATTTGGATTCAGCTTTTATTTGGATTGACAGAGATAAATTTGAAAAAGTGATTATCAATCTGCTTTCCAATGCGTTTAAGTTTACACCCGAAGGTGGTATTGTACAGGTAACTTTAAAGCATTCAACTATTAATGAAAAAGAATTTGCTGAAATAATAATTTCCGACAGCGGAATAGGAATAGCAAAACAAAAGCTAGACAAAATATTTGATCGATTTTATCAGGTTGATGATTCAACTCAAAGGTCATATGGCGGTTCAGGCATTGGGCTGGCCTTAGTTAAAGAATTTGTTCAACTTCATAAATGGTCAATATCAGTTGAGAATGAAGAGGGTAATGGTGCCCAATTTACTTTAAAAATTCCAATGTGGGATGATTATTTAAATGATGATGATAAAATTTTATCTGAAGTAAGCAGTGCTAAACTGGATAATGAAAATTACCTATTAAAAAATAATTCGAAAGTAAATGATCTTAGTGAAGTAACAGAAACTAAATTTTCTGGTACTAATAAGCAATCAATATTAATTGTTGATGATTCTGATGATGTTAGAAAATATTTATCAAGTCTTCTGAAAGACAATTACGATATTTCTGAATCTACGAATGGTGAAGAAGGTATTAAATCTGCCTCAGAAATTTTACCAGATTTAATTATAAGCGATGTTATGATGCCGTCTATGGATGGATTTGAATTCTGCGAAAAAATAAAATCAAATTGGCAGACAAGCGATATACCTGTAATACTTCTTACTGCTAAAGCATCATTTGAAAGCAGGTTGGAAGGATTGGAAATGGGAGCTGATGATTATCTAACTAAACCCTTTGATACCAGAGAATTATTTATCCGGATAAAAAATCTTCTTGAACAAAGAAGGCGCGTAAGAGAAAAATATAGTGGCGATTTAAATTTAATTCCGGATGCAAAACAGTTAAATACTTCAGACAATGATTTTATCAAAAAAGCCGTTGATTTAATAAATAAAAACTTAGACAACGTTGATTTTAACACAGACAAATTGGCAAAAGAATTATTTATGAGCCGTACTCAGCTCCATAGAAAATTTCTATCAATAACAGAGCAAGCACCCGGTGAATTTATAAGAACAATAAAGCTTAATCGAGCTGCCAAATTACTGGTAGAAAAAAACTTATCCGTAACGCAAATTGCCTTTGAAGTAGGATTTTCAAGTCCGGCTCAATTTACAAGAGCATTTACTAAACAGTTTAACTGCGTTCCCTCAGAATATTCCCAAGCTCCCAAAAGTTAAAATAAACTCCAAATTCCTATCTTTTTACGTTTTGTTACAAAACAGCAACATCCTGTAACAAAATAGATAGCGCACCTCTTTTGAAAATTCTACCTTTGCCATCAATAATAAATTCAAACAAAAAATCCGCACTTATTTGAAAAAGAGAAGAAAAATGGAAAGAACCATTGAGGAAATTAAAAGAAGTGAGAAATCATTTACTGTGTCCATAATCTTTGTCTCAATAATAATCGGGGTATTAGCAACTTTACTTCTAACAGGTGCTTTTGAGTTAGTTGAATAAAAAATCTAAAAATCAATTTAAGGAGTAATTAATGAGATCACCATTAATATTCATTTCAATTTTTATTGTATTCTCTTTTTCATCATATGCGTTAGTTCAATTTGATTTGAAAAAGAAAATATTAAAAAAAGCTGATAATGAACTAAACAAAACTACGGATAAAGCAATTGATGATTCCTTTGATGCAATTAAAAATGCCGGTAGTGATGACGGAGATTCCAATAATTCAACTAAAAATAAAAATTCTACTCAAACAGAGAAATCAATTGATGAAAATAACACATCAACAGAATCACAAAGTGCAGGGAAGCAGGAAGATTTAAAGGTATATTCAAAGTTTACTTTTGTGCCTGGCAGTAAAACCATTTTCTTTGATGATTTTTCAGAGTATGAAGTTGGTGATTTTCCTGAAAGCTGGGGAACAAATGGAAGCGGTGAAATAGTTTCAACAAATTTATATGATGGCAATTGGTTTTCACTGGTACGCCGTTCTGGTTACCTTCCAAACATTAAGGGTCCATTACCCGAGCAATACACAATTGAATTTGATCTTGTAACCGATGGATATAAAAAAGGCGGATCGAATAGCTGGCTTAGTTTAGCGTTTATTCCTAAAGCAAAATTTACTAAAGGGACTGCCGGATCTTATGCCGAATTGAAAATGCTTTTAAGGGAGCCCGGAAAAGAAAGTCTTGAAGTATCAAACTTTGGATCTGAAGCGGCAAATAGAGTAAGTGCAAGGATTGATCATAAATATTCAGATAAACTGAATGGCAAAATTCACTTCTCATTAGCTGTTAAAAAACAGCGTCTTCAAATCTGGATGGATGAAGAAAAGATTGTTGATTCACCAAGCCTGCTTCAGGGGAAATTGAATAATTATTTCATAATTGAAGTTATGGATGTTAATCCTGATAAGGGGCAAAGAGTGATGATCTCGAATTTTCGGATCGCGGAAGTTGAAGAAACTTTTGAATCACTGATGAAATCAACTGGAAAATACAGCACATCGGGAATTTATTTTGATGTAAACAAAGCTACCGTTAAAGCCCAATCAATGGGATTATTAAAACAGATTGGGGAGGCGTTAAAAAAACAATCTGAGATTAAAATAAAAATTATTGGACACACTGATTCACAGGGTGATGATAAATCAAATCAAACCCTTTCTGAAAAGCGTGCTGAATCTGTTAAAAAAATACTAAATGAACAATTTGGAATTAGTAACAATAGAATGATTACAGAAGGTAAAGGGGAATCAGAGGCTATTGATGATAATAATACTTTAAACGGCAGAGCAAACAACCGAAGAGTTGAATTTATAAAACAGTAAAAAAGGGCAAAATATGAAAGCAATATTAATAATAATTTTTTCGATCACAATTATTTTTTCAATTAGCTTAAAAGCACAAAACATAGATTTGAAATGGCTAGATATTTATGAAGGCAATAATATTAATGGTTATCCTGAAGTGGAAATACAGGATATGTTAAGAAGTAGTGCTGGCGATATTTATGTTACTGGATACCAAAGGAACGAAATTAACATTAGTCTTGACTATGTAACTATAAAATACAACTCAGATGGTGAAAGACAGTGGATTAAGACCTTTGATGGCCCAATTGGCGGAGGTGATGTTCCCTCAGCAATTGCACTAGATAACTTTGGTAATTTATACATTGCTGGTTATGCCGATTGGTCAGGAGGGTTTAATAATAGAGATATAACAGTAATTAAATATAGTAATAATGGAGATGAACTATGGGTTAGAAATTTTGATGGTCCTGGCGGGTCATCGGATTTTGTCTCTGACATTGAATTGGATAATTCGAATAACATTCTCATAACTGGCAGTTCTAATTCCATTAGTTCAACAGATTTTGTCACCTTAAAATATAACTCCTCCGGAGATTTTCTATGGTCTAAATTTTATAATGGTACTGGAAATGCGGGTGATAACGCATATGAAATTGAATTAGATAATGACGATAATATTTATATTACAGGATCAAGCTTTGGTGTTGGAACGGGAAGGGACATCGTTACAATAAAATATAATCCTAATGGTGATGAGGTATGGATTAAAAGATATAATAATGATTTGGCGAATGATGGAGATTCTCCTTCTGATATGGCATTAGATACATTTGGAAATATTTATGTTACAGGCAGTAGTGAAGATGTTTCGAACAATGATGATTATGTTACAATAAAATATAATTCCAATGGTGATGAAGTATGGGTTAGAAGATATAACGGCACGGGCAATGATTACGATGGAGCGAATGCTATTCTAATTGATCGATCTGGAGATATTATTATTACGGGTGAGAGCGAAGGGACATCTGAAAGTAATATTGTTACAATAAAATATGACACCGACGGAAATGAACAATGGATAAAACGTTTCAATGCTTCTGCGGCAGGAAATTTTATTAAATCTGATAATGCTGGAAATATTTATGTATGCGGTCCAGGTTCTCAATCACAGGGTGAAAATACAAAGGCACTGATAATTAAATACAATCCATCGGGTGAAGTCGAATGGTACAGTTACTGGTCAGATCAGGGCAGTTCAACTTTACCTCAGGGATTTTTACGGGATAATCGAGGCAATATTTATGTAGCTGGATCTATTTTTAGAGTTTCTCCAACTGATTATGATATTTTCACAGCGAAATTCAGTGAAGTAATTCAGACACCACCCGCATTTAGCAAAGTAATGGCAGGAGATTCTTTAACAATCCAATTTGGTGTGCCTTATTGGGGTGGCGATTCAGATATTTCATATGTTAGTAATGAGGGCACGCAGTATGAAACTTCTAATATTATTGCTTCAAATATACCTTTAGGTACTACAGAATATAATTGGCATGTACCTGCTGATTTATTGTCTTACCGAACAAAAATAATTGTTAGTAATTCATTTTCTCCATTGCAATATATTGAAAGTGATATATTTCGTGTAAAACCATATATAATAACAAAATTAGATGATACGGAAAGTTTTTATATCCCTTACGATATCACAAGGGACAGATGGAGTTTTACAAATAATAGGGATAGTTTGTGGTCTCAGAACTGGTGGCAGCAATTTGATTACCAGAATGGCTTAGATCCCTTTACTAATTCTCCTTACTTAAATACTCAATTTGACCAGGGTTATCTTATTGTTGCATTTGCTGGGGCAAAATCATCCGATTTCCCCCGACTGGGTTTCTTTAGTTAGAACATTCGTGTATTGTTATTATAGAATAGATATTCCGCCTATATATTTTCCAAAGGCATTATATTTTTGGAGAGCAAATAAGGAAAAATGGGGTGGATCCTGTTTTGGAATGGCTACTTCTAATGCACTTGCATTCCAAAAAAAGGAAGAGTTTCTTAATAAGTACCAAGAATTTCCAAACTTCGTCAACGTAGCGGATGTTAATGCTGGACCAAACGTGCTGCCGGTAATTCACGAGCTTCAAACTCATCAATATGGCAATCCTCATTATAAATTCTGGACTGGACAAAAGAAAACAAAAAAGCCGACCCAAACACTATTTGAATTGAAACAAATGTTAAGTGAAGATGTTGTAAATATTCGGACTTTATCATTTTTTAGTAATGATCCTCAAAAACCCGGTGGTCATGCAATTTTAGCCTATGGCTTGTCTCTAGATTCAGCGTCATCGGGAATTTACCATGTTAATGTGTATGATAATAGTTATCAAGGAAATAATGCACAAATAAGAGTTGATACTTATGCAAATGATTTGAACGGAACATGGGAACCATTATATGCATGGCAGGGTTGGGGGGGATCTAAATATTTTTATTTGAATAATCCCGCAGAGTTATATCTTACGACAAGACCCAGGTTTACTAGCTGGTTGGACAACTTAGCATTAAATGGAACAGAAGATACTTCAAAATGGATTTATCAGAATGATATTCCTTCAATGAAGATTACAAATAGTCAGGGACAATCCATTGGCTATTATAATGGTTTCCTTATCGAAGATATTCCCGGGGCAGAGCCAATTATTGAAATAAACGGAAGCTTAGGTCCGCCGAATGGTTATGAGTTACCACTAGACAACTACTCCATAGAAACCAATAAATTTACGAATGATACCGTGGCAGTTTACTTCTTTGGTGGACAAAAATCATTTATAATATCTAGGTTTGGAGCTGATAGTCTTGAAACAGATCAACATTATTTCGATGGCGGTGTTTCCTTCAAGAATCCTGATCTGCTAGCTAAATCAATTAGAATAGAAAATCTTATAGGAGAAGCAGGACAGGACAAAATATTTATATTAAATTCAATATCAGTACCACAAAATGATTCCGTTAAAGTTGAAAATCCAGATAATGAAAAACTTAAATTCATCTCTTACGGTTCAAACCAACAATACGATATTCAACTAAATTTTGTTTCAGAAAATGAACTTGGTTTATTCGGATATTCTGATATTGATCTGCCTGCTCATTCAGCACATACGTTTGTACCTGATTGGACAGATTTAACGAATCTTGAATTGCAAGTGCTTGTTGATATTGGCAACGATGGTACGATAGACGATACATTAACATTGTTTAATCAAGTAACAGGTTTGCAAAATCACGGTTCATTACAGCCAAATGAATTCAGGTTAGAACAGAACTATCCTAACCCATTTAATCCAAACACAAAGATTAAATACACAATTCCAAATGTCAGCCAAAGTGGAGTCGAAGGCTCTAGAGTGCAGCTAAAAGTTTATGATGTATTAGGAAATGAAGTAGCAACTCTAGTTAATGAAACAAAACCTGCAGGAACTTATGAAGTAGAATTTAACGCATCAAATCTTTCAAGCGGCGTTTATTTCTACAAACTTCAATCCGGAAGTTTTGTTGAAACCAGGAAGATGATCTTGCTAAAGTAATTTCTTAGGATGGCCTCAAGGAGTGCATAGAGCATGTGCACTCCTTTTCAACTCGCGTTAACATTTTTTTAAAAGAAAGGAACTAAAAATGAAAATCATTTTACTGACAACATTAATATTAAATTTTACTGTATTTGCACAAATAACAATAACAAGCACAGATATTGCAAGCCAATATATTTTTGGAAATTCAATAGTAATTCATGAAAGTGAAAACCCTTCTACTGCCGATATTGGTTTTCAAGGTGGGGGTAATCTATGGGACTTTTCAACATTAACAGGAGAAATACAAGGAAGTTTAACCTGTGTAAATCCAGCATCAACACCTTACAATAGTGATTTTCTGGTGCTACAATTGCCACACATACACTCGGGATGTATGCAGGTGAGATGGGTGAAATTTGGCAGTATGCAACCACTAGTGCTGGATTGGATAACCTAGGTACGGTGGTTACGGTTAACTCACAGCCAGGAGTAGTAACGATGATAAAAACAGCCCTGCAAGGCGTGAATTTGAATTACCATTAAACTATAATTCAAGCTGGACTAATTCCTATACACAAACGATCTCGATAAATGGAATCCCATTACCTGGAACAGCTGTTTCAACCAGTCTTATTGTTGATGCTTATGGAACAATGACTTTGCCAGGCGGTTCAAGCTTTGATGCGTTAAGGTTAAAAGAATCACTAACCGTCGCCGGGATGACAAGTGTTTCATATTTATTTATATCAAAAAGCGGTGCGCAGGTAAGTCTATTTGCAAGTGATCCAAATCCACCATTAAGCGGAGTTATAAATCTAGAAGGCTATAGTTACAACGGAACTTTTGGAATCACCGGAGTTGAAGAAGAGAATGAGCTATTAATAAATTTCTCTCTTGATCAAAATTATCCAAATCCTTTTAATCCTTCAACAAAGATTAAATACACAATTCCAAATGTCAGCCTGAGCGAAGTCGAAGGCTCTAGAGTTCAGCTAAAAGTTTATGATGTATTAGGAAATGAAGTGGCAACTCTAGTTAACGAATCGAAACCAGTTGGAACTTATGAAGTAGAATTTAATGCATCAAATATTTCAAGCGGTGTTTATTTCTATAAACTTCAATCCGGAAATTTTGTTGAAACCAGGAAGATGATTTTACTGAAATAGGCATGATTTAATAGGACTGGGAAATTTTTTCCCGGCCAGCATCTTGACACAGTGCTGGTAAGTATTTAGTTCCTTATTTCTAGAAAAAAAGGTTGTGAGTGACTTTAATTTGTTGAACTAAAAAAAGCCTCAGAAATATTCTGAGGCTTTTTGATTCTCATTTACTTTTAATCCTTAAACTCCGAATTAGAGTTTAGATAAAGCTAGCATAATCAAAATTATTACTAACCATCAGTTTAGTTCTCCTCTTTCGGCAGCAGCTTTAAGTTCTTCATTTGCAAAAATTGCAATCTCAACTCTTCTGTTAAGCCCCTTCCCATAATCTGTGTCGTTTGATGATATAGGCTCGTTTTCGCCTAATCCGATAACTGAAAGTCGTGAAGAACTAATACCTTGATACATTGAATAATCTGAGACTGCATTAGCTCTCTGTTCCGATAATGTTTGATTGTACTGTTCCGCACCATCAGAGTCTGTATGACCGGCTATAAGAATATTGGTATCGGGATATTTTTTAAGAATGACAGCAAGTTTACTGATATTGGTTTTGGCTTCAGGTTGAAGAGTTGAGGAGTCAAATCCAAATAAGATGCCTGAATCAAAAGTAATTTTTATACCTTCGCCAATCCTTTCTATTTTAGCTCCTTCAATATCCTTTTCAATTTCTTCAGCTTGCTTGTCCATATGGTTTCCAATTAAAACTCCCGCAGTACCACCAACAGCAGCACCTATTATAGCGCCCAGGGCAGTATTTCCGAATTGATCACCAATAACTCCACCAACCACACCACCGCCAACACCGCCAATAACTCCACCTTTAACTGTATTGCTTGCACCGCAACCGTAAATGATGATAGATATGGCTAATATTAGAATTATTATGCTGCCTTCAATTTTTTTCATTTTATTTCTCCATTAATTATTAAAGTATATTTTCTTAAAGACTATTTCTTTTAACAATATTTTTTATTCGAAGAAATATCTTATTCAAAGTCCGGCATCTATTCCCAACCCGGTAAGAGGAGTAACTTGAAATACAGGCACTAACTCAAAAAAGACATCTATCGGTGTGTTGTGTGGAAACCATGCTATACCAAATACACCTCTAATACCAAATGAATCTTCATAACCACCACTAGTGTTGAACCTGCCTCCGATTCCGTAGTAAAGTGGAAATCTTTCCGTTGAGCTAATTGCATTGAATGAATGCCATAAATAATCCATATGAAAATGGATACGTCCTTCATTATTGTAGTAACCTTTGTATTTAATACGATCACCGCCGAGGCCCACGCCAAGTCCGAAATCAAAAGCATTTATCTTTGATGTCCAGAGTTTTGCACTTAATCCGGTTGGCTCGCCTATGATAAGTCCCATCCCAAATCCATGATCCTGTGCTGCAATTGGTTTTGTAAGGATTATCATAAATCCTAAAACCATAATGAGTAATAAATATTTTTTCATAACTATATTTCTTTCTTTTTATTTAGTATAAAACAAACTATAAGAATATGATTGCTATTTCAATCGAGCAAAGGGATGAAAAAGGAATTAATCCTATGGACAGATATTCCTAATAATATCCATTTGATATTTTTTTAAAATGAAATCCATAAATCGCAAACAAAATTGCTAAGGAAAACAACTGCGGCTTACGGAACAACGTCCAGAGAAATAATTTCCAATAATAAATTCTTTCTTCACCCATAACTCCTAATTTGAAAATTGATCTGAACAATGCCAGAACGTAGTTAGGGTTAAGATGAAAAACTTTCTTTTTCTTCGGTTCAAAATCTTTCATAAACAGCATAACACGTTCATAAAAATACTTAGGCGAATAAATTGTTTTTAAAATAGATTTATAGCCGTCCATAAGTTTGGCCGAATCCATCATAGGAATAAAATTAATTGTAAAGTCAGTGTTGTTTCCCGTAAAATCTTGCAGCATCCTTCCTTCACTTATTAATCTTTTTTCAAGATTTGTTCCTTTCGGTGCGTTAAGTAATCCAACCATTGCTGTAACAATTCCGCTTTTTTGAATAAAATTAGTAAGCTCTTCAAAAATTTTAGGATGATCATTATCAAATCCAACAATAAATCCACCCTGAACTTCAAGACCAAACTGCTGAATCTTTTTTACACTTGCGATCAAATCACGATTTGTATTTTGTGGTTTATGACATTCAATAAGACTTTTTTCGTTAGGCGATTCAATTCCAATAAATACAGCTTCAAATCCTGCTCTAGCCATTTGAATCATCAGGGTTTCATCATCAGCAAGATTTATCGATGCTTCTGTATTCAGGTAAAATGGATTTTTTCTTTTCACCATCCATTCCGTAATTGCCGGAAGAATTTCTTTTTTCAATTTTACTTTGTTGCCTATAAAATTATCATCAACAAAAAAGACTGGTCCGCGCCAGCCTGTAAAATATAAAGCATCCAATTCAGCTATTATCTGGTCTTTTGTTTTAGTGCGGGGCTTTCTTCCGTATAAAACTGTTATATCACAAAAGTCGCAATCAAAAGGGCAGCCACGTGAATACTGAAGATTCATTGAAGTATAATTATTCATCGATACGAGATTCCAATCCGGTAATGGTGTAGAAGTAATATCCGCCCAATTTTCCGAAGTGTATTTATGCTTAGGCTTTCCTTCTTGCAGATCTTTTATAAACTGCGGAAGAGTAATTTCTGCTTCATTTAGAACCAGGTAGTCAATATTTTCATAAAGTTCGGAGCTGCTGGTAAATAATGGCCCGCCGGCAACAATTTTGGCATCTAACTTTTTACATCTTTGAATCACTTCATCAGCAGACTCACTTTGTATTGACATCGCACTAATAAAAACAAAATCTGCCCAAAGAATATCATCGTTTGTCAAGTTATTAGCATTCATATCGATTAGTCTTTTATTCCAATCTTTGGGCAGCATTGCGGCAACTGTTAATAGTCCTAATGGCGGAAAGCTTGCTTTCTTTGATACAAACTTTAAAGCATGTTTAAAACTCCAGAACGTGTCTGGATACATTGGGTAAACCATTAGGATATTCATTTCATACTCCTTGAGTATAATAGTTTATTATAGAATTATAGTCTCTTCTCTGGGGTTATATTCAACTTTTGCAAATTAAAAATCAATCGATCATTAGGATGAAAAAGGATCTACATCTTTTGGGTTAGTTGGCACATTCCATTTAAAGGTTGTCCCAAAATCACATACTGATTATAACCAAGTAGAGTTAACAGTTTTACAATCCATTTTGAGTTATGTTATTTCAAACAAAGTCGATCCAGAGTTTAACTAAAACCGTCTGACGAAGTCTCTAATTTCTTCTCCACTCCTGCTAAAGGCACAGATTTCAAATCTTCTTTTGAATGTGATTTCTGTTCGGGCGATCTGGATGGATCAGTTTTGGTTTTTATATCTGGTTTTCTCATTTCAATTTTCTTTGATCCAATTTTTTGCTTCATCCAATTCAGAATTTTTATATATACGAAGTTCACAGGAAAGCATATAACCAAAGAATTTTGCAAAAGTATTTACAAGTTCATGATCAGATACCAATGCAATCTTTTCCCATGAAGATAGATGTTTCATTCCTATCTTAGCATCATCAAGCATAGCATTTAGATCGAATCCGGTAAAGTTGCTTCCAAGCTGGTATATCATCCGGATTTTTTTGTTTGCTTTCAATTTTTTCTCAACAGCAGGAATTAAAACAGTTTCATAATCTGTTCCGGTTATTTTACCTTCTGCGGAAACACCTAGAATATTGTCAGGTAAATCTTTCATCATTTTTAACATATTTTTATCCTATTGAATTTTGAAAATATTTTATAATATCCTGTCGCAAAACAATTCTGTTAAGCTATAAATAAAAAAGGGTGTCCTGGAAGACACCCTTTTTTAAATTAAGAGCAAACTACTTTATTCGTTTAAACTCAATTCGTCGATTTAATCTCATATTATCTTCTGTATCGTTTGCAACTCTTGGATGTTCTTCTCCATACCCAACAGAGGTTATTCTTTCAGAAGGAATACCTTTTGCAACAAGCCATGCTTTCACGGCATCAGCTCTTCTCTGAGATAATTTTTGGTTGTATGCATTGCTGCCAACATTATCCGTATGACCACTTATTTCAACTATGATATCAGGATACGTTTTTAATGTTTTAAGAGCACCCATCAGAACATTATCCGATTCAGGAGTGATTTCAGATTTATTGAATGCAAATGTAATACCTTCAAGAACGATAGGAACATTTATTTTTATAATATCATCTGAAGGATCAAGTGGATCTGTACCGCGTTTTACTTCTGTACCGTCATCAATTGTCCCGCCGTCTGTATCAACATTTAAAGGATCTGTTTTGTGAGTATTTACTTCTGCATAGTCAGTTAAACCGTCACCATCTGTATCAACTTTTAAAGGATCAGTCTTAAATAGTTTTGTTATAACTGGGTTCCCTACAACTTTAATTTCAACGTTTATGCCGTTAACTTCTTTACCATCTGTTAAACCCTCACCGTCAGTATCTGCTTTTAATGGATTTGTCTTGTATTTTAATACTTCATCACCATCTTTTAAGCCATCACCATCGGTATCAGCCTTTAAAGGATCTGTTTTGTATTTGTTAACTTCTTCACCATCTTTCAATCCATCATTGTCCGTATCTGGAATAAGCGGATCAGTTTTTGTAACTTTTACTTCATTAGCATCCCCTAAACCATCACCGTCTGTATCTGCTATTAATGGATTGGTTTTGTAGGTGAGATATTCTTCACCGTCATTTAATCCGTCGCCATCTGTATCAGGGTTATTAGGGTCGGTTCCAATTTGCTGTTCTAAACATTTACCAAGTCCATCATTATCTTTATCAGATTTACAGTTTTCACCCGTAAAGGTTAAACCTAAAGAAACATTATAGTAAGAATCCCAGGAATCTTCAGATAGGGCTCTGTAACCATCTAAATAATAAGTAGAAGACAGTGCTCCGCCTAATCCAAAATCTAAAAGTACTCTTTCACCTAGGGCAACTTCTATACCCACTCCAATAGGAAGTATTGCAACCCAGCCATCTTCTTCAATTGGTTTTCCAAAAATGCTTGGTTTTGTGTCAATACTATAATGCATTATTCCACCACCAATAAAGGCATAAGGATTCCATCCTTTAGAATCAAAAGGACTTACTTTGAATCTTAGTGAAATTGGGATGATTGAAGATTCATATTCTCCAAATCCTGTATTGATGTTATCCATATATGCCAAACCAGCATATTTCCCATAACCGGCGTTTAATGACATTTCTAGGGCATTGTTTAATTCAACTGCAAAGTATCCCTCACCAAGCCAGGAAGTTTTGAACCAATCGAAAGAGAAATTATCATTTCCACTAAATCCCAAATTCGCGAATTCATTTTCCGGAAATAGAATACTTCCACGGAAACCAAATTTTGTTCCCCAGTCTTTAAATTGTGCATAGTTAGGTTGACTCATTGCAACCAGACCAAGCACTACAAGCAAGTAAATTATTTTTTTCATTTTTTCCTCATTCTGTTAATTAATCGTTTACAGTAGATTACTTTTTATAAAGCGTTCATTCTAAATTTTATATTTTAGTTTCGTTCTTTTCATTTGTAGTGTTCATCAAATCCTTAATTGTTGATTGAATAAAACGGTGATCATTTATTAAACTTAAAAGTATCATTACAATCGCTATTACAGGAAGTATGTAAATAATACCACCTAGTGTAATTGATGCAATTAGTCCAAGCAGCCAGAATACAATAAGATCAATCGCTATAGTGTAAAACATTTAATCACCCTTTTTAATTAGATTCTAAGAAGAACTCTAAGGTTAAGGTATGCAAATTGAGAAAGTAATTCTATCGGGCGAAGGGATGAAAGAAGGACTACATCTTTTGGGTGAGAGAATCACTTTAGCTTAAATTCACTAGCTATTAATTCTTTTTACCGGCTAATAAAACAACTCCGCCTATTATCATTATCCCCACTCCAATAAATGAACCCCAGCTTACTGAATGATTTTTATCTGCAGAGATCTCAATACCACCAATGTCCAGAACTTTTTCTCTTGTCACATAATTAAATCCGGTATAGAGGTTCATCACCAAACCTATTACAATAATTATAATCCCTATTGTTTTTGTATTCATAGCCCAGTTTTTTTTGTTTTAATAAACAAATTTTGTGTCAAGTATTCTTTTAGCTTTTTCAACTTGAGTGCCTGAAATTACTATTTGTGCTCCATCGGCTTCATCCGAAAAAAATATGAATACATCATTGTCATTTTTAATAATGTTTGCGTTAATTTCTACCATTTCAAGATCCCTTTGTGCAACTTCAGTATAACGCTCATTATCAAACTCTCCTACGCTTACTTCTTGTGCTTCCATTTTAATTCCTTATTGAATTAGTTTACTTACCAAATTTTGTTTAGGATCTGTAAATCTTTTCCCTCTAATATTTTTGAGGTTCGTTGTTTATGTGCGCTTTCCAAAATATTGCCTTGCACTTTATAAAAATGAACATCGATTATTTAGCTATCCCTTTTTCCAAAATATTGCCCAACCGAAAACTACGCTTAGGAAAAACACAATTACTTTTGGAATCCAATACCACTGAGCTTTATTTGTTGCGCTATTTAGTTTTTTTGAATCACTTATCAATGACATTTTAATCTTTCCTAAATTATATTATCAAAAATTTACTATCACCAACACAAAAGATTCATTATACAAATTATCATTTGTTTTTTTTGCTATCCTATTTATGATTTGTGTTCATCAAGCCACTTAAGCATTTCTTTAATACTACCTGTAGCCAAAGCAATGCATGTGTCTGCTGCGCCATAATAAATATTGATTGAATCGCCATCCGGACCGATTGTGTATCCGCACGGAAATACAACATTACCAACATCACCATTTTTCTCATATTGTTCTTCGGGGGCAAAAAACCATTGATTTCCACGCTTCAGTAAAGTTTCAGGTTTTTCCAAATCAAATAAGGCAAGACCTAATCTATAAATACAGCCACCGCACGATAGTTTTACACCATGATAAATTACCAGCCAGCCTTCGGGAGTTTCAATAGGAGGTGGAGAAAGACCAATTTTATTTGCATCCCACCAGGCTCCTTTTCTGGCATCCATCATTAAAACATGTTTACCCCAATTTTTTAAGTCGGGTGAATATGAAATCCACATATGTGCTCGGGCTGCACTAACAGGTCGATGAATCATTGCCCAGTTACCATCAATACGATGCGGTAATAGAGCAGCGTCTTTATCTTCAGGTGACATTATCACACCAAAACGCTCAAAACTTTTAAAGTCTTCTGTTAATGCTAATGCAACACCGGGTCCATCACGAGTATATGCTGTATAAACAACAACATATTTTTTTAATTCTTCAACATAAGTAATGCGGGGATCCTCGATTCCCCATAACTCTTCCGGGTAATTTTCAGGATCATGTAAAAGTGTAGGCAATTTATCAATCTGCCAACCATCAACACCATTTGCAGAACGAGCAGCACTAAAATGCGATAGACCACTTCTATCTTCTACTCGGCATAGAAGCAATGTTGTTCCATCAGCCAGTAAAGTAGCACCAGCATTGAATACACTGTTTATAGGATAGGGCCAATTTTCAGCTTTTAAAATGGGGTTCAATTTACTGCGATGAAATAGTTCTATATGTGGGTTGTTCATTTTAATATTGTCTCCATTGATAAATGTGTTTGTTCTGCTAATCTTAATTCTAATAGTGATTGAAGAAAAGCTAAAGTAGATTCTGCCCCCTGATTTTCGTTTACACGATCTGAATGCAAACCATCTCTACAGCCTCCGGTTGTGGGATCATAAATGGGAAGATTTAAATCATTTCGTCCAAGAAACCATTCGAAAGCACGACGAGCTTCTTTGCTCCAGAATTTGTCCCTTGTAATTCTAAAAGCTTCGAGACAAGCCGATACCATTGCTTGAGCTTCAACCGGTTGTTGATCAAACCGGGCACGCTCGCCCCCAAACTGATAAAAACCATTAGAACCGATTGGAACAAAATGACCTGCATCAGCACGGTGCAAATCAACAAGCCAATTGAGAGACTCCAATCCGGCATCTATCATGATTTTGCTTGGAATCGAATTACCGCAAGTAAGCAAAGCATGCGGCAGAGCAGCATTGCAATAAGAAAGTTCTTTTTCGAACCAGTGCCATTTTTCAGACCGGTTACTTTGATACAATTTCAGAAGCCGTCCTGCCAATTCATCCTGTACCTGTCCTGCCCTGCTGTCACCTTCATATTTTTGTGAATACTCATAGATTCCAATAAGTGCAAATGCCCAGGCTCGAGGACTTGTGGTTAAGAGAATAGCAGGAAGAGTTTGTTCAAACAACCATGCCGCTATTCCATTTTGCGCCGGTATGCTGCATCTGTTTAATACTGTGCCTAATGCCCACAACGCACGTCCATGACTGTCATCTGAACCTTTTTCTTCCAACCAATTGCGCTGATAATCCATAAAATTTCTAAAGTGCTTGGTTTTAGCATTAAAGGCATAGCCGAGAAATGCAAGGTAACGGGAAGATAATTTTAGTCCTTCATTATTCCCGAGTTCATCAAGGAGGGCGCTGACTAACAAGGCACGAGCATTATCATCGGTTGTATAACCATGTGCGTAGTTTGGAACAGTAAAAAGTGCGTGTTGAAACATACCAGTGTCGTCTGTCATGTTGTTTAAGTGATCTAATTTTAACGGAGGTAATTCACCTGGATGTTTATCGAGTGCTTTAGCTGTAAATCCCGGGTGAACATAATGCCGGCGTTCTGCCCGAGCACGTTCAAAACTTTCCATATATCGTTGAGCTACCTCTGACCAAATCATCGATCGTCCAAACATATAAGCACGTTTGCGCATTGCATGACGTTCTGCTTCGTTGTTCAGCAAATTAATAACCTGCTTTGCCAGAGCCTCATGATCTCGGAACGGAAATAGCACACCTTTTCCTTCTGCAAGCATCTCTTCCGCATACCAATATGGC
Source organism: Ignavibacteriales bacterium (assembly GCA_016709765.1). Classification (NCBI taxonomy): domain Bacteria; kingdom Pseudomonadati; phylum Ignavibacteriota; class Ignavibacteria; order Ignavibacteriales; species Ignavibacteriales bacterium. The sequence continues at coordinate 310,610 of JADJMD010000013.1, read as the reverse complement.
GTTGAGAGAACAGCTTTACCTGCTCCTAATGTATAAGCCAAAGTCCCTGATGTTATTTGCGACTCGTTGAGATAAGGTGTAATATAAATATCTGCAGTGCTTATGAACTCAACAAGTTCTTCCAGACTGACAAAACGATTGTAAAAGATTACGTTACTTTCAACTCCTTTTTGTTGAGCAAGCCATTGCAAAGATAAGCGGTATGTTTCACCTTCCTGTTGAATTACATGTGGATGAGTTGCACCAACAACCATATACACAATATTGGGATAGCTGGCAACAATTTCAGGTAGTGCAGATATAACGGTTTCTATTCCTTTGTTTTGGGAAAGTAATCCAAAACTTAGCAAAACGATTTTACCTTCTACACCAAATAAATCTTTATTAAAACTTGGATCAACAAATGGTACGTCTGGAATACCATGTGGAATCATATCAATTTTTTCCAGAGGAACATTATAAATTTTGTGCAGAAATTCAGAACCGAGTTCACTCATAACAACCAAACGATCGGATAATGCGGCAACTTCTTCTAATACTCTTCTTTGGTCGGGATCAGGATTTTTAAGTATGGTGTGTAAAGTTGTAACGATTGGCATACGTAATCCATGTAAGAGTGCCAGTATATGGCTTCCAACTTTTCCACCGAATATTCCATATTCAAATTGCAGACATACAAGATCAACATTGTTGATATTTAAAAAATCCGATGCCCTTAAGTAAGATTCTATATCTTTTTCCGTGAGTTCAAATCGAACACGTGTAGGATATGCATAACCAGTCGCTACGTCGTTAACAGGCAGAGCGATACATGCCGTGCTAGGATACTGTTTAGAAACAGCTTCACATAAATCAGTTGTAAATGTGGCTATTCCACACTGGCGTGGTAAATAATTTCCGATGAAAGCAATTCGGTTGAGTGTTGAGTTTGTTTTGTTTTGTTTCAAGATAAATACTCATTTCTAGTAAACACATTTATTTTTTATTCTTGCCGTTATCGTGCTTGTCCTGCTTATTATTTTTATTGTTGTTCTTATTTGATTTCTTATTGTCTTGCTCCTTGACCCAATTGTTATGTTCAGGATGTTTTTCAATTATATAATATTTTGAATCCCTGCTATCACGGATTAGCTGCTGATCGTGACGACCTTTAAATGAAGAATATTTATTTTTGTAAGTTTTATGGTTATGCCATGGTTCCCGTTCATTAATTACGACTTTATAAGAATCATAATAATCGTAGTTACTATAACGTGATGGCAAATTTGTGCTATGAATCCAGAGCCCGTTATTATAGTAGTAATATCGATGCTGTGGTACGTTATAATATGCTTCTATATCCGGTAAGTAATAGTATTCAACATAATCATAACCTGTTGGACCCCACACAGGTTGACTTCCTAAATTAATAGTTATCTGAGCATTTGAAATATTTGCCAGGAATAATGTTACAATTAATACAAAAATATAACGCATAATATCTTTCCTTTTATTTAGTTCTTAGTTCAAATTGAGTTAACCCGAACAGTTTACATTCACTTAATTATTTACCATAGAGATACTTCTAGAAATTGTTTTAAGAGTCTCATTAGTGTAGGAATAGTTTGCAATTTCCAGACGTGTATGTAATGCAAGTTTTTCCATAATATTATGGATATGACTTTTAACAGTATAAGTTGAAATGTGAATCTTCTGACCAATCTCTTTGTTGCTCATACCTTCACTAAGAAAGCCAATAACTTCTTTTTCCCGTTTAGTCATCCTAATAGCTTCTTTTAGATTGCTTTTACCTTCTCTAACAGCATATTCAACAATCTGAGAAAAAAGAGAGTCAACCAAGATAGGCGGAAGGACCGTTGCTCCTGAATTTACTGTTCGTATCGTGATTAAAAAATCATTCAGAGAGGCATCTTTAAGAATAAATCCATTAGCACCTGCTTTTACATACTGTAAAATATCGGCTTGTATCGGTGCAAGATCCATAACAATTATTTTTGCCAATGGAAAATCTTTCTTTACTACTTCCACTACCTGCAAACTGTTTAAACTCCTTAAACCCAAATCCAAAAGAACCACATTTGGTTTTAACTGCTTAATTTTCACTAAAGTATTCCTACCGTCACCGGATGCTGCAATTATTATAATATCTTTGTGAGGTTTAAGAATTGAAAGTATCCCATCCCGAAGTAGGCGGTTATCTTCTATCAGTAGCAATCTTATTTTTTTCATTATTTTATCTTTATGGATTAACAAATTTCTAATAAAATAGATAGCTAATACGTTTAACTTAGCCGATCTAATTATTACTAAACTTAAGATGCAACTATTTGTGATCTAATTTCAATCAATCAAAAGGATGAAAAATGGACTACACCGACAGGATGAATTATTGATTAAGAATACCTGGTTTGTTCTTTTCATTTTTCTTATCCCTTTTAGCATTCTTTTTTTCCTGCATAGTTTTCTTTGGCTCTTTCTTCGTGCCTTTTTTACTATTCTGACCTTTGCTCATGATATATCTCCTTTAACTTTTAAAAAATTGATTTGTTAACAAACAGATTATTTTATTATAGGTTTACAATGCTATAATTATTTCAATAAGTTTATTCCTTTAAAAATCACTTTAAGAATAATCTATTTCTCAGATACTGGTGCAGCTGGGCTCATTTTCATCATGTTTTGATTATCATTCATCATTTTACGCGGCTCTACAGAAATAATATTATTTTCAGGTTGTACTGCCTGCATTGTTTTATGCATTTCCGGATCATCCATTAAAGAATTTACAAGCTTTGTCATTTCTTCTTTATTCCCTTTGGTTTCATTGATCATCATACTCATCATAGTTGAACGCATTTCCGAATTTGATGATATTTTGGTCATCCATTCATGAGTCTGTTTATCCATTTTTGAATCAGTGACATCAACTTTATTTTGAGCAAACGCATAGAAGGGAATAAACATCACTAAGAACAAGATTAAATTTTTCATTGAGCATTTCCTTTTTATGTGTAGATGAGATTACGATTAGATATACTACAAAACAATAGAGCAAAGGGATGATAAAGGGATTAGATCCTTGAAATGAATCAGGCTGATTGTGTGTTTATTAAGATAAATTAATTTTATCTAAAGTCGGTACTTGCAATTTTTTGTTTACCCCATTTTCAAGAATTCTAAAATATTATTTTTTTTAATGACAAATTTTTAAAATGCAACTAGCAAAAGAACTTCTATAAATCTATAATTGTAAAGGGTGTGGAAAATCCTAGTAACCATAAAGACAGCAAACTGATACAGACGATTACAGACATAGATTATCTAATTCCTTTATTTTGATTTAGTATGCAATTTGTCATTTATTATCTAAGTAAGTAACTGGAACAATTTTCATTAAATTATTATTAACCTCAGCTTCATTTTTATCAGTATTTATCAAATTGCCTGCTCTATCTTTAAGATTATGTACGATTATATGAAAACTTATCCATTCATCTTTTTTGTCAAAAAATAAAACGACAGCAGAATCACCTTCCACTATTCCAACTTTAATTACTTCTACGGAAATGTTATTGTTAGCGGTTACTGCGTAATTAGCCGGATCGAAAATATTTTCTCTGGACATTGGCTCAGAAAAAGTCAATAGTATTTTTGAAGGCGATAACAATTGAGCTGATACCGGGAAACTTATTGCCGAAATTAATAATGTGACTAATAATTTCTTATATCCAGATAATACTCTTCTAATTGTAACCTTTGCAATCGTACTTAACATTTTTTCTCTTTCATCTTGAATTCATTGTTCGTATGTATATCAAATTATGATCAACGAGCCATTTATGATTTTAGAAACAAACTATCCAGTTCTTTTCTTTCCTTAAAAGATTTAATCTTGCTTCTCAGCAATCTGTAAACTGTGTAAAAGATAATCGTACCAATTAGTAATTGAATGAAAATCATGACTTACCTCTATCTTAAAAAGATTAATGAACCATCATTTCAGATAAAACCTCAACTATGCCAAAAAAAACAGCAACCCCAAATAGCAGTGCACTAAGTGAAACTAATATTTCGGTTTTTTTCTTATTTCCTTTTCGCATAATATGCTCCTTTACACTGACAAGATGCATCTATTAAGTGATCATAACAATGAAGCAAAGGGATGATAAAAGGATTAAGTCTTTGTTTAGAGTAATAAATCTAAATTAAATTAATTCTATATGTCAGAAAGATTTTATTGTTCATAACTATAGAATGGAAGTAACCATGAATTTGTCTTTATAATTTCTGCCATAAACCTGAATCTGATATCAAGTCCTGCACACCTAGAATCGCAAATTGAACAGCAATACAGATCAGAAGAAAACCCATTATTCTTGAAAGATTATCAATTCCGTTTACACCAAGAATTCTGCTAACAAAACCGGCGCTTCTAAGAACTAACCATGCAATAATTGCAGTAATAAAAATTGCAAGAATTACACCTCCGAATGCAAATGCTTTATCATAACCGTGTCGTCCATCAATCGATGATGATATTGTAATAACTGTTGCAATTGCACCAGGTCCGGCTAAGCTCGGCATTGCAAGTGGACTAAATGAAATGTTACTTTTTTCAATCGCCTCTTGTTTTTCAACTTTTGAAATTTTTGGTTCACCGGGAAACAACATCCTGAATCCAAGAAATCCAATTACCATTCCTCCTGCTATACGAATGCCCGGAATAGAGATGCCAAAGAAAATCATTATAAAATGGCCAGCCAGCAAAAAAACAACTAAAATACCTGTCATATAAATACATGCTAATATAATCTGGCGGTTAAGTTCCTTCTTGCTTAGATGTTCACTTATACCAAGTAATAGAATCGCGGTGCTTAACGGATTGACTATAGGAAGCAATGTTATAAGAGTAACTAAAACAGATGACAAGAAACCGGTTATATTATTCATTTTATATTATTTTATGTTTAAAAACATTTTCATAGCAAACTTCCGAAAGCAATTAGTGCGGAAATGATTATTAAGATTCCTGCAATTTTATTTACCCATCGCAGTCCGACTATATCTAATTTATTTCTAAAAAGTAAAGTAACTGAACCAAGTAAAAGGAACCATAAACAGGAACCGATAAATACGCCAACGGCAAGAACAGTTGCAGAAAAAAATCTAAGTTCGCTATCCAAACCGAGTGCAGCAAATACTGCTAGAAAAGCAAAAATGGTTAATGGATTTGTAAGAGTTAAAAAAACGGTAGTAAGATATGACCTTAAAATTCCTCCATCATTGATTTTAATTTTGGGATCGGCAGGAAGTGCGCGAAATATCTTTATACCAAGGAATAAAAGAAGCGCACCTCCGACCAATCGTATCCATAACTTTTCACTAACGAGTATATCAGATATAAATGTTAGTCCAAATGCAGCAACACTGGCGTAAAACAAATCAGCAGTTGCGGCTCCAAGACCGATTACAAATCCGCTCAGCCTGCCTTCGGTAAGCGTTTTACGAATGCACAATATTCCTATTGGACCAACCGGTACCGCCATTGCAAAACCAATACCTATCCCTTTAAGAAAAAAAATATAATCCATACTATAATCTTTCGATCAGGATGTTCAGGCAAATAGTTATATGTTTAACGTACAAGATGTTGCCTCATCTATTATTTACCTGAACAACCGAGTTTTATAATCCGTTTCAACATTAATAGTAATTGTAAATAGATGATTTCTTTTTTCTTCTAACTTCAAATCATTTCCTACTCGACTCTTGATCGCATCTATATCTTGGTAAGACATTTCATTTAATGAATCTACAATCTGAACACAGGGACAAGTTCTGACAAATTCAGTTTCGCTTAAAGTGTTTAATATATCTAGTATTATAAATCGATCAACATCTGATATAAGTTCTTCATTTGCCATATTTATCTGTATAAAAATTAAATTAAATTAATCCTTCTTTGAAAAAATATCGTTCAGCGAATTTCCGAGAAAATCCATGTCATTATTAAATGCTTTTTTAAATTCTTCCCAATTTTCTTTTCTTTCATACTTAAAGTCATTTAATTTTTTCTTTAGCTCGATATTTTTTTGTTCTAACGTCAGCACTTCATTTTCATATTTAGCTTTAAATTTTGTGCTGGTTGTTTTCATGGCAATTTTAAAATCATCAATTTTTTGCTGATTATCATTAATTCTTACTTCAGCATCGCTTTTGAATTGCTGCCAGTCTTTTTCAAATTGAACCTGTGCATCAATCATATCCTGATTCGCTTGTTCAACATCGTCCTTAGCATTTTCCCGATTATTACAACCGGTAAATGATAAACCTACAATTAACAGAATACCTGCTAATAAGAAAAGTTTGTTTTTCATATTTATCCTTTGCAATTTTTGTTTAAAAAATTTTCCGTAATCCATTACAGATTAACTACAATATGATATGAAGTAATAATGGGTAGTACAATCGGGCAAAGGAATGAAAAAGGAACTACATCTTTTGGTGTATACTGTTTATCAATCACTAAAATGGATAGTAATTAGTACTTCCAACATTCCCAGCCTGAATGATTAATTTTGTTTTTTGATCGTCCAAAACGAGCTGATCGATAATAAACATCTACTCCATTATTTATTGTTGATGTTTTGTAAGAAGGAATGTCCGCACAATCACAATGATCAACCCTTAATTGATCTATGAGAGTCATTGTATTCAGACGACTCAAAGTTGTATCATAATCCTTTTGGACTGAGTTCAAATAATTCTGTACCTTCTCAACATTATAAACAACAACACTAACTTCAGTCTGAAGATTATTTGTGAATTTTTCAAATGATTGTTGAGCAATTTTATTTGCAAAGGATTGAACATCTCCATCATTCAAATTAATATCCAGTTGCTCAAACGAATGAAGATCGAAATAAGATAAGTGTAGGTTCTCTGGTGAAGCTATAATTGTTCGAGAATATTTCCCAAGTTTATTGATTGTGTAAGGAGTTCCTCCAAAGCAAGCAGCAAGAATTGTAAGATCGAATTTTGAAGAATCTGACGTAAAGTCGTTTAATCCTTTTGTTAGATCAGCGATTGTAAAAGTCCTATCGGAATATGATTCATCATAACCTACACCGCCGAATTCAGGAATTTCATGTCCAAAGTATAAAAACATTTTTATCAAATTGCTTTGATTTGCTTTGCTGAAACGGTGGTATGCATCCACTTCAAAATTTAAGTTAGATTTTTCCTGATCGCGCCAATACAATTCATTTACAATGAGTTGTCCGTTTCGATAGTAATAAAACTCACCATCTTTAAGTGGAAAAAAGAATAAGAAGCTCTGACACGGTTTTTGATGAAATATAAATACTTCAGCATAAGAATTTTTCTTAGCAATTCGAATAGCTTCAGCTAATGTTTCTTCATCTGCTTCATACTTGTTATTGTTATTATCGTGATATAAATAATCACCATTTCCATGAATGATGAAAATGATTGAGTATTTGGTTTCCAATAAACTATCTAGTGCACTATGAGATTCTTCCAATACTTGAATATTAGCACTGCACGAAGATAAAATTAAAGTGAACATTGTATATCCAATGCTCACAAAAAGTAATAAGTAATTTCTATTGTTTACAAATCTGTTGTTTGATATCTGCATAAGAAATCTGAATTATCTTCTATAGAAATATTTTTATACTAAAAGCACAACTAAAATTATTATCAACAACAAAGTTACGAGACTAATAGTCAACATTTCTGCTTGTTCTAAGTTCTGAACTACATAATCAGAATAATTGTTTAGCTGGTCATCTGATACTCGTTCAAAGCCATTAGCACCGGCAAGCTCATCCTGGTTTTCCTTCATTGTAGCTTTTAAGCCATCAATACCAACTTGATCTTTATCTGAAATCATACCAGTGCTTTCAAGCGTGTTTAGCGCTTTAGACATTTTCTGAAATGATTCGTTTAAGATTTCACGCTTCTCGATTACATTCTCAGTTACTTTTACTTTGTTTGCAACATTTTTAAAATGTTTTTGTAATTCTTCTTTTCCACCTGCATTTGCGGGGATAACAAGAACAAATAATAATAAGATTGATACAAGAGCCATAATTGTTTTCATCGTAGTTCCTTTTATTAAGTTGAGAAATTTAGCCCGTTAAAACGTATTTAATTAACTGTGGATTTGTAATAGCCCAAGAGGATGAAAAAGGAACTACATCTTTTAGATGATGGGATGGGAAGAAAATGATAGTGAATTTTCTTAGAGTATGAAGACAATTAATTAAGAGCAGTAAAATCCGATCTTGACTTTGGTTCATAAAGATTCATATGTGAACATTATTCAGGTAGCCTTCTTTTAATGCATCGTGATTTGATATTGTAGAATAACGAAATACTAAGTTAATAGCGTGCAACAGGATTTGAATTAATTACCAACCCCGACATTTATATATCGGGCTTTAAGATTAATTAAGTTTTATAAAATCACTTTTATTCTTTTGGAATACTGTGTTTTATTTTATTCCAGGCTTCATTAGCATCTATCTTTACGAAAGTCGGACTTTCATTATTATGACAACTTATACAAAATTCTTCAAGTTTATCATGTACAATTAAACCTTTTTCTACTGCTAAAATTTTATCCTTCATTACCTTCATATCTTTATAAGCTGATCCGGCTCCATGGCAAGTCTCACATTGAACGCCATCTTCAACTTTAAATTTCTTACCTAACATTGTTGCATCAAGATTATAACCGGTTACATGGCATTTTAAACATTCCCAGGTTTCAGCTGCTGGTTTTAAGAAGCCTTTTGCTTTTGCAATCTGATTAGCCGTATCCGTTTTCAAAGTTTCAAATGCTTTTGAATGAGCACTTTTTTGCCAAATTGAAAGCTGGCTACCTTGCTTTTCAGATTTGTGGCACATAGTACAGGATTCGACACCTACATAGGTATTACCACTTTGAGCTAATATTGGTGTTAATGGTAATAGAAAAATAATTATTAGATAATGAATTGAGAGTTTCATAACACCTCCTGTAAGAATGATAAAACAAAAAAATAATTAAATTGTAAACACATAATTGCATACTTCCATTTTAAACAACCGGAAAAGCAAGTTTAAGATTAACTTTATAATGTTTTATCTTACCGCCTTCTACGCTTGCAAGTTGTTTTACTACTTCAAACCCAGTAATTCCTTTTACAGTTTTTGAAGCTTTATCTAATGCTTGAGCAATAGCATCGTCAAAACTTTTTGAAGAAATACCAATTATCTCAATTATCTTTACTGCGCCTTCATCTATGTGGGTATTCATAACTACTCCTTTTTTGTGAAATTAATTATTAAACAAATATCAATTTTACTTTACATTATATTGTGTGCAATCTTTAATAGAACCTATAAATTCATCTATATTTTAAACTAACCTTTTTACGAACATATTTATCCTCCGTCCTATTTTAATTTTGATGAGAAATTATGTAGAGAAATAAGTCAGTTCAATCGTGCAAAAGGATGAAAAAGGAACTACATCTTTTGGGTAGGGAAGTAATGAAAAATAGTTATCGTATTATTGCATTGTGAATACAAATAAAATATTCGCTTTCAATTATTGGTATCAGAACTTTCTTTCTGACGTGTTTTTGACACAGCAGCCATAATTCCCATACCAAGTACGATTATAATGCCTATTATAATCCAAATTGGTGGAGCGCCCATTTCATTGGCTCCCCAGGCTAAACCACTGGCAACAAAGACTGTACCGATTAAATATATTACTAAGTTAGACATCTTAGTTCTTCTTTCTCTATTCGATATCTTCTTTTATCGACTTATGTTTATAATTTTTCCAGAACGAACCAATTCCAACACCTACCGCGTTTATATTTTTTACTATTGGCATTACAGCAGTTTCAATCCCATTACGCATTCTTGTTTCTGTAATTAAAATTTTATCAACACGATTTCTAATACCGCAAACCATAGATTTGGTCATAAGAAACTGAGATTCAACTTCATCAGTAATGTGATTAATTTTTTCTAAAAGTATAAGAATCGATTCGATGAGCGGATTAAGTTTAAATGATAATGACTCGATATCTAAACTAATGGAATGCACTGATCTGACAATCTTAATAATAAAGTAAATCAGTGCAATACAAAGGACTGATGCTGATATAAGAAATATGACTGTTGAAATTTCTATTATATTCAATTTTGTAAACTAGGATTTCTTAGCTTCATTGTTAGTATTGATTCCGGTTTTAAATGAATATTTTAAACTCTCTATTTCGGTTTCAATTTTTTCTTTTCCTGAGTGTAATATTTCTTTTTCTTTTGCATCATCAAAAGCTCGTTCAGCATCTTTTAAAATTTCACCAGGTTTTGATTTTATATCATTCATAATCATTGCATATTTTCTTTTACCTTCATTAAACATTTCACTTGCTTTACTTTTTGTCTCTGAATAATATTTATCAGCATCATCAAAATATTCTTCAGACTTATGTTTTATATCTCCTCTAAGTTCTTTACCGCTTTTGGGCGTTGTTAAAAGAGCAATTATTGCTCCGACTGTACCGCCTGCCAAAAATCCAATCATAAAGCCTTTAGCACTAATAATATTACGTTGCATAGTAATTTCCTTTCACTTATAGTTATTTCTAAATCGATCATACTTAATACTGTTAATTAATTCACCCTTGTTACTTAAAATCATTTCCCAAAGTTTACTAGTGATGCAGTTAGTGATTTTTATTCTAAGATTGTTTTAGCATCTTCATCAGTAGCATTTTCAGTAAACCGGCATTTATTATCCAATGCGAATGGTATCCATATTGTTAATAATTCCAAAAGCGCTTAGCAGCCAGAGTACAACTACAATAACTACTGCTGCATTCAGTATCTTCTTTATCGTACCCTGCATAGGAATATAGCTGTTGATTAGCCAGAGAACTACACCGACAACCACCAAAACAATTACTAATGTTATTAATGACATAGTCATTTTCCTTCTAATTTTTTAAATCGGATTAAATTTCAAATTTTCTATTTTGCTACTTCTTCCTTAATGTGTTTAATAGCCTCATCATAATAACTGAACAGTTCATTTTCATAATCATCAGTTATACGCACATCAGGATCAAACTCCGGACTATTCTTTATAGATTCCCGTGATAGATTCACATAAACTTTTTCTTCACTCCAATCAATTTTTTTTATCCAATTAGGTGATACAAGAACTTTTCTGCCAGGCAGCCAATTGTGTGTATCTATAGTCAAGAATACAAGGTTCCATTTTTTATCATCAACAATAAAATCTTCAACGTGTCCTATTTCTCCTTCATTAGACTGAATATTATAACCTTCAACATTATGTGTGCTTCGCAGATGTGGATCTTCGTTTGCTTTTTTAGGAGAATTATTCTTTTTGTTAGTTAATGTCATATCAACCATAGATGGAATAGGCATAATCCCCACATTTCCATCATTAAATACATCGCCCCAATAAACTGGTAATCCATAATAACTATATAAATCTATTTCTTGTTGGCGGGATACTGTTTTCTTAGTTTCAATGTCTGGACTATTACGGATTTGTTCCATATATAAATTAACTTGAAATGTTTTGGACTGCCAATCAGTTAAACCAAGTTCCGAGTGAGGAATTAATACTTTTCTTTCATTCAACCAACTTCCTGTTTCAACAACTAGGTAACGTATTGTCCACGTATGATCATCAAAATAGAACTCGCTCACTTTTCCGATTTTACCATCCTTGGCACTAATGGTGTAGCCAACTAAACTATTTACACTGCGTTGCATAATGTCTCCTTGTTAAATTATTTTTGATTACTTGTTTTAATGATTGCATTAGTTAATCTGTAGTTAAATGCAAAAGCAATCTAATACCCTATGAAAGTATAAATATTGTGGTCTTACTTCAATCGAGCAAAGGGATGAAAAAGGAGCTACATCTTTTAATAAGTTTATTAAAAAAAAATTCTATCAACAAATCAGGGGAAGTATGGTTAAAGTAGTGATATAGGAAATAGATCTGGATTCTTTTCAATTCCATATTCATTCTATTGTTATAATGGAAGGAATTGAATTTTCAAATTTATTGAAGTGATAGTACATTGCGTTTTGATGAAACACATTAAAATTGTTCCCGTCTGCCTGTGATGTGTTGGGATAAAAACCGAACATAAACTGAAATGCCGGGAAAATAAGATGTTCATTTTTTATCCTGAAGCCAATTCCATATCCTTGATAAAGCTTACTAGTAAATAATGAATTATTATTTGAAGAGATCAGACCAAAATCAGCAAACGTAATAAAAGCCAATTTAAAACCTAAAAATTGTAATGGAGCAAAAATATCAACCTCATAATTCAGTACCAACTTTTTTGCTCCTTTTAAGTAGTTGTCCGAAAAGCCCCTGATTCCACTTTCATTATTATTGAAGTTCAGAATATCAAGTGGTCTGATCGGATCATAGCTGTAGGAATACCTGCTTCCAATGTAATGCCTCCATTTCCATTTGCCGACAACCTGAAGATTTGAGAAATACATCACTTCCAGAATATATGTAAGATTTAACCATTTTTGATTACTGCGAAATGCTCCAATTTGAAAACCCCCGTAAAAATAACCTAAAGAATCATTGTGGAAACTATAACCGGTCTTTAATCCATAATATGGTCTGCTGGAATTTGACCTTATTTCGTAGCCGTAGAGAAACGCAATCATATGTCCCAGTGGAATATCCTCAGTTTTTCCAAGACCGAATATGTAGTGATCCTGATAATATTTTCTATTGGAATATCCAATACGACCCAGATAAAATGTATTATCCTGAAATAAATTCAGTGTATCCAATCTTGGCTTCTGACTGTAAACATTTCTAGTAATTCTTCCAGAGACTTTAAATACATTCTGATTTTCTTCACTTGAATCAAAATGTCTTAAGTTAAATGCGTATCCCAGCCAATAATCCTGTTGATTACAACGAACAGTTTCTATAAGCCCTGATGAATTAAATATTTCAGGATATCTGGTGTTTAGCCAGTTTTGTTCTACACCTCCTGCCCAACTAATAATTGGTGAGAAAAAATCCCTGCCGATGCTAGCGCCATATTGTTCACTATACATATCTGATGCATAATAAATATTTGCAGAAAGAAAAGTCCTTTCAATGTTGTCGAAGGTATAACTGCCATCCCAGTCCCATCCCTGCGTAAGTTTACGATCAAAATTAAGACCACCGTAGAATCTATTTCCGTATCCAAGAAAGTTGATATCATCAATAGCAACACTTCCGGTTTTATTTCCGGGACTGTATGATGCACTGCCATTAAAACTCCAGATATCCTGAACATATACCATAATATCAATGCTGTCAACAGTGTTCTCTATCGGTTTTGGAATAATCCTTACATCATAGACATAAGGACTTTCTCTAATTAACCTTTCACTTTCCAAGATGTAAAAGGGAATAAATATTTGCCCCTCAAAAAAAATCAGTTTGTTTTTAATAAGCCATTCTTTTGTATTTATATGAAGAGTATTCCCAATGTCCTGTAACCAGCTTCGGACTGTGTCTTTGGGGTTCTTTACTGATGCTCCAAATACATCCAGAATTTCAATATTAATTTTTCTAATAATTTTTCCTGTAAATTTTTTGATTATTTTTTTGTCAGGATCAGGAAGTGTAATCCCGGATTCTTGTTCATCATCAATTACTATAATCGACTTTAAGATCTTCGAAAAAAAATTATCTTTCTCCAAATAGTCTTTAATGTCCCGGACTACCTTGCTAGTATCTTTAGATTCAACAATTTCTTCCTGCGCAATGAGAAAGTCTGATATGCAGATAATAAAAAAGCTGATAGTAAGAAAAAGGTAAATAAATTCTGATCGGTTATTCTTCAAATTCATCGGATTGAGCAAATGCTGCTGATAGAGTCCGGGTTTATTTCTTCTATTCGCTATCCTTTTGCATTTATCCATTGCGGTGGCTTTTAGTAATTATAAAAAAGCTACTCTTTTTACTTAATGTAATGATGCTGTGAAAAATGTAATGATGGAAAAAGAATTAGATTAACTATTAAACAGTACAAAATATAACTTAAGAGTTTTATGATTATAAGTTTGTAAACAAAGCCCCTCTCTTTCTTTTCATAAAAACCATTTTTGTTATTTAACTTTAATTTGAACGCATCTAAATGCCCATGATTAACATAGGACTTTATAAAATTGCAAACCATCCACCTAAAATTGCTTCAAATATTCCATCATCACTATTTATGATACAACAATATCGAGGGTAAAATCAATCGCCCTAAGGGATGAAAAAGGGACTACACCTTTTAGGTGAGAATAAATGTGTGCCAAAATTTTAATTTGCAGTTTCTGATGACACAAAAAATTGCTTATTTAAAATCCAACAACATCACCAACTCCGCTTCGAAGAGCGAACCAGAGAAACTGGAAAAAATGGTCTGTCGGTTTTCGTTTGTAATTTATTTCACCAATTTTCATTAAGCCTTTTTCATCCGGCAAGTTGGTTGTTCGGATAATAAACATATCACCAATAAAATTGGAGAGATGATTGAAAACTCCTAAATCAAATCCAATATTTTTATTTAAAATTGCTATTGCCAGATTATCATAGGCAACGCGCAAATTACCACTAGCATGGCCAGAATTTACATTGATATTAAAAGCTGCGGATTGAATGAATCCGGATTTAATTTGCCGATTTTCAACGGGCTCAATAAACACATTCAGTTTAGATAAATCCATTTTGCTTAGTGAACCTGAGCATTTTATAGAAAATTCTTTTGATGTAAGAGGAATTGCCATAAACACTTTCATCTCAGCGGAATTCATAAAAAGTCCATTCCCACGAATAATGGTAGTTTCGGGTTGAGCTGTATGATTAGCAAATCTACTTACTGAAATGTTGAATTTATCGAATGTAATTATGCCTGGTGTAGTATTAATAGCAAATCTCTCAGAATATTTCAACCGTCCGTTAGATATTTCAAAACAGTCTATGTTAATTCTTTCCTTCATCGCAGGCAGTATTTCATTGGGCATTTGTGGATATGGGGTCTTCTTGTCATAGGGCTTATCCTTATTCAATAGAATATCTGTAAACAGATCCTGTGCATAAATTTTTCTGGCAGTGTATGTATTACCCTGAAGCAGGGACATGAAATTAAGACCTATTACTTTAATTTGAGAAACACCAAACCGAACTCTGGTTTGCCTGAACTGACTTTTCACAAAGAATTGTTCATCGTTAATTAAAGGGCGGTATTTAATTGAATCGAACACTATTTCAGAATCAGGTACCGATATATGCAACATACCAAGATAAAGTTCTTCCTGAGACTTATGAAAACTGAATACAATATTTTGTGCTTTAATTACTGAGCTTGAAAGATTATTAGGATTAAAATCAGTTTGCATTAAAAATTTTATCCAACCGATTCCACTAATTGAGAATGAATCAAGGCTACAAGTGAAGGTTGAGTCTTTATTTTTTAGTGTTATAGAATCACACTCCAAAAGATTCTGCCACACACTATAATGGATATCGCCAATCTGTAATGAATATTCTGGATAAGCTTCTGTAAAGGCGTTTGAAATTTTGTTTTTTACAAAGGCGTTAATAAAAGGGTCCGGAAAGAAAACAAAGATTATTACACTAACGAGAAATATCGCGCCAACAATAAAACTTACAGTTTTCACAAATTTTCGTGGTGATATATTTCTCCAATCAGACCATTTATTTCTATTGTGTGTTGTTTTTATCATCCTTTTTTCTCCTTGCTGGATTTGGGAACAGATAGTTCATCAGAGTTTTCTGATCTGAGCAACACAGCAATCCATTTTGTGCTTTCATTATTTTCAAATGCAAACTTCAATGTCATAGTTAGCGGAACAGAAAGAATTGCACCTGCCAATCCAAGCAAGGAACCCCAAAAAACAAGAGAAAGAAAAACGACCAGCGTAGAGAGCCCAAATTTTCTGCCCATCAAACGAGGTTCAACAACATTACCTATTATAAAGTTAACAACAATATATCCCACCATAACCAGCACAGCACTACCAATTCCAAACTGTATGAAAGCCAAAATCAACGCTGGGATAGCAGCTACAATAGATCCAATATTAGGGATATAATTAAGCAGAAAGGCTATAAACCCCCATAGTATTGGATAATCTACATCAAGAATGTATAACCAAAACGCTATCAAAACACCTGTAGCCAAACTTAAAAGAGTTTTAATAACCATATAACGTCGCATATCATTAACGAATTCCGTAAACTTAGGGAATTTTTGTTTTGGATCACCAAGTACTGCACGAAGCTTTATAGGAAAGCTTGATACTTCAAGCATGATAAAGGTTACGGTAAGTAGTACAAGGGCAAGATCGGAAAGCACAGAACTCAGTCCAGATAGCAAGTTGGCAGTAAGCTTTAGCAGTACTTCCGGTTTAACATAATCTAGTAATAATTTTTGAGTGCCTGAAAAACCCTTACTTCTTAAATATGCGCTAAGCTCCAGGACTTGTTCCCGAATATTTGACTGAAATAAAGGCAACTGATCTAAAAAGTTGCTAAAAGATGAGCCAATCTGTGCGCCAATCAGAATTATAATAAATACCATTCCTGCCATAACGATCAGAACTGCAACTACGGATGGAATATGTTTTTCTTTTAACCAGAGCAGCGGTGGAATTCCAAGTGAGGCAAGAAAAACAGAGACAAGAAATAATACAACAACTGACTGGGCAAGATAAACCCCTGAGATTATTATCACTATTGCAGCTGCACCGACAATAATGCGAAATCCAGGGAAAGAATTAATTTTCTCAGTCATAATATTTTATAATTGTATTTTTTTAAGTCTTAAATCAGAAACCATTGCAACTGCCGAAATAAAATAAAATATCACAAACCAGTTGAGATATTCTTTGGCAAACAAATATCCAAGCAATGAAATTGTAGAAACAACTGATGCTGCTAATACAGTTGGAATACCTGTGAAGCCCTTTTGTTTATGTGCTGTAAAGTATGCCAGTCTTATTGATGCTGCACCAATATTTAAAAATCCAGCAATGAGCATGGCAATACCGGTTATGCCTAAGAACCAGCCAAAAACAACCGAAGCAGAAACAGCCATAAAATCAGTAAAACTATCTAGGTGCAGTCCCAGCGCACCACCGCCAATTGCTCTTGCTAACTTTCCATCAAAATAATCTAAAAGGAATTGCATGAGGATAAGGAAGTAAGCAATTACTAAAAATCCTTTGAAGGAGAAATAAACTGAAAAGGAAACACACAAAAGACCAAGCAGAGTAAGCATGTCCGGCAATCGTAGTGTACGGAGTTGGTTAAATAACATAGCTATATTTCCTTACAAATTCTTGAGAATTTATGCCTGGTCTTCAAGTATGATTGCAACTTTAACAAAAAATATTTTAGCACTTAACACAAGTTCAGACCGCACGTCTACCGTTAATAATGTTTACTAAAATCATTATAACAGCAATTACAAGAAGTATGTGAACAAAACCACCCATTGTGTACGATGTGACTAGTCCGAGCAGCCATAATACAACTAGAACAACTGCGATTGTATATAACATAGTAAGTAGCCTTTCAATTAAGTATTTCTTCGTTTAGATTCTATGTTAAGGTAAGAACATAAATATGTTAGTTCAATCGAGCGAAAGGATGAAAAAGGAACTACATCTTTTAGATTAGCAAGAACTTATATTAGTCTGAATTGGATTTTTTACCGAACAAAAAAACTACACCGCCTATTACCATTATACCTATACCAATAAATGGTGACCAATTTGCTGTATGATCTTTGTCCGCTGTTATTTCAACGCTGCCTATATCAACAATTTTTTCTCTTGTTACGTATGTAAATCCGGTATATAGAGTCATTATCAAACCAATTACGACTATTGCTAAACCAATTGTTTTTGCATTCATTGTTTTGAGCCTTCCTTCAGATATTAAATAGATTTTGTAATTAATATTATGCTGAGTTTAGTAACCGTAGAATATTTGCTTCTAAAGAATCCTGGGGCAAACTCTGTCTTGTAATTAAAAACTCAACAACCAGCTCTCCTGTGCCATCTTCATAAATATTTCAAACTCGGCCAAACCGTTTTTCAAATTAATCAAAGTAGAATCGAGATTTTGTCCCATCGATTTATCCATTAAAAGTTTTCCTACTACTCCTTCTCCAGATTGTATCTTGTTGGCAATCTTAGATAAATCTTGAATGACAGCAGATGTACTGTCTATGTTTGAATTTAGAGCTATCAGAATATTGTCAATTTCTTGTGACTTATCCATAAAGACTACAAACTTTTCTGAACCGTCCTTCAAATTAATTATTGTTGATTGAATATTTTCTCTCCAGGTTTGATCCATCATCAGTCTTCCTATTGTTCCTTCGCCTGATTCTATATTTGTTGAAATTTTAGCCAAATCTCCTGTAATAATTGCTGTATTATCAATAGTGGTTTTTAATGATATCATAATATCATCTACATCAATTGGTTGGGCTGTCTGAATTATATCATTATCCTCTATACTCTTTTTTCCACCGGTACCAGGATTTATAACTAAAACTTTATTCCCAATAAGTCCCTCTGAACCAATAGTAGCAACAGCGTCCTTCTTAATAAACTTTCTGCTGCTTTCATCAATAACAATTTCAACTCTAACAGTTGTATCGCTCACTAAACTAATACTCTCTACTGTTCCTATACTTATTCCGGATAAGCGTACATTATTTCCTGCCTGCAGTCCTGCAACATCAGTAAACACACCTGTTAAACGGAAAGTACTCTTGAACAATAGCTGTTTCTCCCCGATAAAATATATTGCTAAAATCAATACCACTAAACCAAGTGTAACAAATATTCCTAATTTGATTTTATTGGTTGAATTTTTTTTCATAATAAATACTCCTGCTTAATTCCATTCTGTTTCATTCAAAAAATGATCGTATCCAAGGATCTTCGGATTTCTCCAGATCGTCAAACGTTCCTTCTGCAGCACATACTCCATCTTTGATTACAATAATTCTATCAGCTGTTAGTTTGGTACATTCAATATCGTGAGTAATAATAATGGAAGTGGTATCGTATTTCCTTTGCACTTCCAGAATAAGATTACTTATTTCTTTCGATGTTATAGGGTCCAGCCCTGTTGTGGGTTCATCATAAAGCATTATCTCTGGTTTTAAAATTAATGTGCGCGCTAAACCTAAGCGCTTACGCATACCTCCGGAAAGTTCTGAAGGTGTTTTATCAATTGCTTTATCAAGTCCAACATCGTGCAATGATTCTGTTATAAGCGAGTTTAATTCTTCTTTTGATAACGAACGCAATTTTTTTCGGAGCGGGAATTCGAGATTTTCTCTTACTGTCATTGAATCATAAAGTGCTCCGCTTTGAAAAAGGAAACCAATTCTTTTTTGTATATCAGCAAGTTTCCTATTCTTTAGTTCAGCAATATTTTGACCAAAAATAAAAAGTTCACCATCATCAATTTGTATTAACCCAACAATACATTTAATAAGCACCGATTTACCTGTTCCGGATTGTCCGAGTATGGCAAGATTTTCTCCTTTATTAATAACAAGATTAATATCCCGCAATACGTGATTATTCCCGAAAGATTTCTTAAGATGCTGCATCTTAATTACAACATCATTTTGCTGCTTATTATCAGTGTCAGCTATAGTTGCAATATGATCTGTATGCTTTTGCATTTTTCTATCTAGTCAATTTTAACTTTGAAGAAGACTTGTAATTTGCACTGCTATCATATCTATTATAAAAACCATTAAAGACGATAGTACCACGGCTGAATTTGCTGCTTTACCTACACCTTCAGTACCTTTATTTGAATTATATCCTTTATAACTTCCTATAAGTCCGATTACAAACCCGAAGAAAAAAGTTTTAACGATGGCCGGTAATAGATCATTAAATTCCAGGCTTTGAAATATCTGAGAAAAAAACAAATAAGAACTGACATTTCCTTTTATATTAACACCGGCAAGTGAGCCTAATAAACCAAAACCATCAGCAAGAATTACCAGGATCGGAAGCATTAATGTTGCAGCAAGAACTCTTGTAACGACAAGATATTTAAATGGATTAGTGTCTGACACCTGCATCGCATCAATTTGTTCAGTAACATTCATTGAAGCTAGTTCTGCTCCTATTCCCGATCCAACCTTTCCGGCAAAGATTAGTGCCGTGATAACAGGTCCAATTTCACGAATAATTGAAACTGCCACCATTGCCGGCAGTAAAGATTCAGATCCAAATTTTGCCAAAGTAGGTCTTGATTGAATAGTTAGCACTAGTCCGATTATAAATCCAGTAATAGCCACTAAAGGAAGTGACTTGTAGCCAATCAGAAAAGACTGTTTCATCACTTCATTAAACTCATACGGTGGTTTGATTACTTCTTTAAAAAAACGCAAAGTAAAAGTTGTAGTTGATGCTACTTCCAAAAAGAATTGTTTAAACATCGAATCAGTTATAATCTCTGGAGATTCTTCTATTACGATTTCAGTTGTCTCTTTTTCAGTTTGCGAATGCGGATAAATTTTTTTTTCCATTTGTACATTTATGTTAATTTATTCTTGAATGATGTTAGAGAGAATTATGATTTTGTACAATACGGCAAAAGGATGAAAATGGGACTACATCTTTAAGGTGTTTAACGTTAAATATTTAGCTACAAATTAATTAGATCGTGTTTGTTCGTTATTAAAATTATGCGGCTTTGTGATATTTGTGATTGTTACATTGAAGGTATTACCAGAGAATCCTGATAAGTAATTCAGATTTATCTGTCGTGTTGACTGTTACAAATTCTTCGAAATGACTTTCTTAGAATTATCTTATGACCTGGGAACGAAAATCTATTTAACTAGGCTACACTAAAGTTTTTTTTATAAACTTATCGGCTTTTCTGCTATAGGCCATTTTTTTCTGATTTACTGTGAATCTTTTAGTCTCTGCTTTTTCCCTTTCGATAAGCTTAAGCGCTTCTGATTCTTCTGTTTTAAATTCAGATTTTAATACTACAATTTGAGCTTCTGTTGCTGCACGTTTTAGTTCTATTTCAGATTGCTTTCGTTCAATTTCTTGCTGCCGTGATAATTGTTGAGCTTCGTTTGTTGCTTCTTGAGTTAATCGAGCTGAACCCGTTAATACACCTTCAGGTCCAACATAAACATCAAGCAGTTCAATTCCACAATCTGTTAGTATAAATTCACGGATTTGGTTTGAATGATCCATTCCGCGTGATTTAAGAACATATAACCCTCTGTTACGTTCACCGCCAATTTCAATATCACGTAATAGAAGCCAGGTATCTATTAATGATGATATTGCCATATCAGTAAGCTCCTGAGTAGTACCTGCATTAGAAAGGCTTGCGAAAAATGCAGTGATATTCCTCATCTTTAAAAAATCTACAAGACGAAGAAGCATTATTTTAACTTCAGTTTGATTTCCTCCTATAACGAATGCATCAATAGGATCAAGAATCACTATTTGCGGATCAACCTTATTAATCAATTTGATAGAAGTTGTTAAATGATGTTCCAATCCATGCAGTGTTGGGCGAGTTGCGTGAAAATATAACAAACCTTTTTTTACCCATGGTTCTAAGAGAATTCCAATAGAAGACATATTACGCATAAATTGACTTGGAGATTCTTCGAATGCGAAATAAAGAACACGTTCTCCACGTTTACAAGCTGCTTCAACAAATTGTGCAGCAAGACTTGTTTTGCCGGTACCCGCAGTTCCTGAAACAAGTATTGTACTGCCGCGAAAGTAACCTTTACCGGAAAGCATTGTATCAAGACGCGGAATGCCGCTGGAAATTCTTTCTCTCGAAGAAATGTGTTTCAATCCAAGTGAAGTAACAGGCAGAACGGAAAATCCATCTTCATCAATTAAGAAAGGATATTCATTTGTACCGTGTGTTGAGCCACGATACTTTACAATGCGTAATCTTCTTATGGAAGACTGATCGCTAACACGGTGATCCAGCAGAATAACACAATCAGAAACATATTCTTCCAAACCCTGACGCGTTAAAGTACCATAGCCTTTTTCACCAGTCACTATTGTTGTAACACCCTTTTTTTTCAACCAGCTGAATAATCGCCGCAATTCTGTGCGTACAATAGTAGCATTAGGAAGCGCCGAAAAGAGTGATTCAATGGTATCCAAAACAACACGCTTAGCGCCAATACTTTCGATTGCGTGGTGAATACGGACAAATAAACCCCTTAAATCATATTCACCGCTCTGTTCTATTTCGCCACGTTCAACATGAATGTGTTCAAGCCAAATCTTTCTGTGTTTTATCAGGTTATTCAAATCGAATCCTAATGAAGCAACGTTTGCCGTTAGCTCTTTTTCTGTTTCCTCAAAGGAAATGAAAACACCGGGTTCATTATTGACTGTTGCACCGCGTACCAGAAATTCCATAGCAAATAATGTTTTACCACATCCCGCACCTCCGCACACAAGAGTTGGTCGTCCTTTGGGTAAACCACCGCCTGTTATTTCATCAAAGCCTTGAATACTTGTTGGAGATTTTGGAAGGATTTTTCTTTGAAATTTAGGTTCATTTTTTTTCATGATATCTTATATAATAATTAGTTGTTCTTTATAATTTAAATCGTCATTCATCATCAACAGAGTTGAATTTCATATTCTTTATCAAGAAGACAATTAATTATAGACAAAGTCAGACTGCTAAAAAATAGACCAAAGGGATGAAAAAAGGATTATAATTTTTGGAATAGAGTTAAAGAAAGTAAGATTACTCTTCGAGTAATGAAGTTGTATCTATTGCTGTTTTATAAGATTCAGATAGATGAGCGTGTTTTGCAATCTGCACACGCGTATTAAGTGCAAGTTTTTCAAGGATGTTATGTACGTGGCTTTTTATTGTGTAGGTTGAAAGATTAAGTTTTTGTGCTATTTCTTTATTTGTAGAACCATCAGCTATCAATTCAACTACCTGACGTTCACGTTTTGTCATCCGGACTGAATCATTAATTACCCTTGGAGCTAATCCATTTATCGCCTGTTCAACAATCTGTGTGAAAAGTGATCCTGTTAAATGCGGAGGTAAAACTTGTGCACCTTCAAACACTGATCTGATGGTTTTTAAAAACTCAGCAACGCTTATGTCTTTAAGCATAAATCCGGAAACACCTGCTTGCACAAATTCAAAAACGTCTGCCTGTAACGGAATAAGATCCATTACAATTATTTTGATTTTCTGAAAATTTGTCTTTACAAGTTTTACAACTTGTAAACTGTTATGATTTCTTAAACCAAGATCGAGAAGTACAATGTTTGGGTTAAGCTTCCCAATAAGCGCTAAAATATTTTCTCCATTACCAACAGTTGTAACAACATTCATATCAGGCTGCTTTTTTAGTAACGCAGAAATGCCTTCGCGCAGAAGTCGATTATCTTCAATAAGTAGTATCTTGATTTTTTTCATTGTCTTATTAAATTTTGATTAGCTAAATATAATTATGTTTTAAATTAAAACTTTATAAATTTAATTAAAAATCGCAACAAATTATTAAACATTTATTTGTATGATCGGGTTACATTCAAGATCTAACATATTGGTTGGGGTGTATCTCCCAGCCAAGATCTTAACACAATACTAGTAAGTATTTAGCTCTTTGTTTTGTGATAAGAAGGCCCTGTATGATTTCAATTTGCGGAGCCATTTAAAAATCCATTTTCAGACTTTTATTATTTTTTACTACAGATAGAACATGAATTTGGCTCTAATGATCTGAAATACTACTAATTCTAATAACCTCACATTAATAGAAAATATATAAATGTATAGTTCTATGTTTTATCCTTATTTTAAAGTGATGCAAAATGTTTTTCGTTTTATCAACTTAAGTTAATTGAAGAAAAGTATTGATTTTCAGTACATGAAATCGGAAATTTATCGGGAAGATGATTTATCATATTTGTGAAATTGGATTAATATCTGATAAGACATATTAAAAAGATAATATTTTATTACACAATGGTCTTAAATGAGAATTAAATTACTACTATTATACCTGATCTTATATGTAAGTTCATTTGCAACCTCTAATGTTAAACCGGTTGAAATAATATACATCCATCCAACGCCTGGTTCACAATATATTCCCGTTCAATCTACCATCATTCTAAAATTAGATAGGAAATTTCAATCTCAATTGAATACGACTTCAGTGAATTTTGAAGTGGTTGGTGAAAAAAGCGGTTTGCATAGTGGTAAAGTTTTAATTTCTGATAATACAATAATCTTTGAACCAGAAATAATTTTTGATTCTTCTGAGAGAGTAAACGTTTCTGTTAGCTCATCCTTATTCGTTAAAGAAAACATATTCATATTTTCGTTTGTAACTAATTCAGTTAAGGAATTTGATCCGAAAATTTTTCAATTACTTTCAGATGATAATAATTTATTAAGCCCGATTGAGATTAATTCTGAATCTGATATCGTTGGAAAGCCGACATTAATAAATGGAGTCACAGTTCCAAGTGATTTCCCCAATATTAATGTATCTGTTTCCAATGAAACTGCACCAGGAAAGGTATTTATATCTAACTGGGGCGGAACATCATATATGATGATATTGGAAAATGACGGTACTCCATATTTTTATAAACGATTCCCTAACAACAATCAAACTCGAGACTTTAAACTTCAACCTACTGGAACCCTAACACGCAGGGTATACGAAAATCTTAATTGTTTTGTTGAAATGGATTCACAGTATAATAATATTGATACTTTTAGTTGTAAAAATGGTTATGGGACAGATGAACACGACATTCAACTTCTACCTAACCACCACTGCTTTTTGATTGCATTGGATAATCAAATTGTAGATATGAGCCAAATTGTTCAGGGTGGACAGACAAATGCTACTGTTAGAGGAAATCATGTCCAGGAACTCGATGAAAACCATAATGTTGTTTTTGAATGGAACTGTTGGGATAATTTTGATATAGTAGATGCGGTTCATAGAAAATCTTCAGGGTAATAATATTGACTATGTTCATATGAACTCTATTGCTATAGACTATGATAATAATATTATTATATCCAGCAGGCATTTAAGTGAAGTGACAAAGATTAATCGTGAAACCGGTGAAATAATGTGGAGGTTAGGTGGAGCGCATAATCAATTTACATTTGTAAATGACTCATATGGTTTTTCATATCAACACGATGTAAGACCTGTTCCTGGTCAACCTAATCAATACACTATATTTGACAATGGTAATTATCGTATCCCTAATTTCTCAAGAGTTGTTGAGTTCAAAATAGATACTTTGACCATGACCGCTACAAAAGTTTGGGAGTATAGACACTCACCAGATTATAGTACTAGTTGGATGGGTAACGCTCAACGCCTTGAAAACGGCAATACATTTATTGACTGGGCGGATTACTCACTGCCAAAAGCTTATGAGGTAACACCTTCTGGGGAGAACGTTTATTCCGCAAACTTTGCCCAAAGCACAGCTTGCTACCGTTCTTTTCGCTTTGAATGGGAAAGTGTTCTTGCAGTTCCTTACCTTATAGCAGAATCTTATTCTGATAAAGTTACGTTGATATTCAATAAATTTGGTGACACGACTGTTGAAAAGTACATTGTATACAGTGGGCTCTCAGCCAATCCGATTAATCCTCTTGACAGTACTGCAAACACATCGATTGATTTAACAAATTTAAACAACAATCAACGATATTACTTCAGGGTTACTGCGCGCAATACTGATGGTACAGAAAGTCCTTTTTCCAATGAAGAAAATGTACTTGTAAGGTTTACTGAGCCTGGTCAAAATATGATTTTAAACAGCGATTTTTCAGACGGCAGCAACCATTGGATTTTCAATGCACGCAATGGTGCTCAGGCACAAGGAACTGTTGTGAATGGTGAGTTTGTTGTAACAATATCAAATAGCGGTTCTGCATACTCAGATATTCAATTAATCCAGGAGAGTTTCCCTATGATTAATGGAAGAAATTATATTTTTGAGTTTGATGCCAAATCAAATAATAATAGAATCATGGAACCAAGAGTCGCTCAGAATGGAGGTAATAATTTAATTTATTCTAGAACGGGACCAATTGTGCTAACACCACAAATGCAGCATTTTCAATATCAATTCCAGATGACCGATCCCACTGATTATAATGCTAGAGTTGTTATGAATTGTGGAAAGTCCAATATTATCTGCTACTTTGATAATATCTCTGTAAAAGAGAGTTTACCTTCAAAAGTTGGAGAGGATAATTCTACAACTCCCAGCGATTTTATTCTCTATTCTAATTTCCCAAATCCTTTCAACCCTTCAACAGTAATTAAATATGCTTTGCCGGAACCGGGCAATGTTAAAATAGAAGTATTTAATATAATGGGTGAAAAAATTAGAAAGTTAATCGATTCACAACAAGATGCCGGATACCATCAGTTAGATTTTGATGGTGCAGATATTTCATCTGGTATATATTTTTATAAAGTTGAATATAAATCAATTGAGAACTATAAATCTTATGTGTCTGTAAAAAAGATGCTTCTTTTAAAATAATAGTAGAGCACGGAGTTTGTGATGAAAATTAATTATCTGTTGTTAGCTTTTTTGCTACTTCTTAATTCAGTTTATGCTCAAAATAATTATGTATATGTTTCCCCTAAACCAAATTCAATTTTGGTATCTAGTAAGACTAATATTATTTTACGAAGCAATTCAATCGTTGATCGCAGTTCCTTAAATCTAAGTTTGATTAGTGTTGTTGGATCACAAAGTGGTTTGCATACTGGACAATTAATTCTTTCAGACGATAAAAGGACAATTGTTTTTAATCCGGATCAGCAATTTGTTGGAAACGAAATAGTAACCGTTTCAATGCTGTCCGGCGTCAAAACAAAAGATGGATCTATGCTTCCATCGTATTCTTTCAATTTTACTACAATTGCAGATGATGCCCAAGTGGCATCGCAATTAAATTCTCAAAGCACAGTTCAATCAGACTATTCAAATGCTCAATATCTTCCTGCACCACCAATCACGATTGATTCTGTAAATAATCCATCACCAGGATATATATTTATGGCCACTTGGGATCGCAACGCTCCTCAGCACATTTATGCAAATTACCTTTTCATACTAGATAATTATGGAAATATTCTTGATTCCATAAGAGTTAATGGAGCACCTTTTGATTTTAAAATCCAACCGAATGGACTTCTATCATATGGACTTGGAGATTATAGTGGAATAGTTCCAGGGGCTAACTCAAATTTAACACACTATGTTTTAGATAGTACACTTGCGGTAGTGGATAGCTTTCAAATGAAAAATGGATATCTCACTGATTTTCATATGATTTTATTTTACTCCCTAACGGACATGCAATGCTTATGTCATATACTACTATAATTTATGATATGAGTCTCATTGTGCCAGGTGGAAGACCAGATGCACAACTAACTATTAATATTTTTCAGGAACAGGATGCATATAAAAATGTTGTGTTTGAATGGAGGGATATAGATTACATTCCAATTACCGATACAGATTTAAATTTAACTGATCCTCGAATTAACCCCAGTACCTTAAATGCATATGATCTGGATAATGATGGAAATCTTCTTCTCTCATTTCGCAACCATAGTGATATTATGAAAATTAGTCGTGAGACAGGAGATATAATGTGGAGATGGGGAGGATTAAAAAATGAATTTACATTTTTTAATGAACATCCGGAAAACGCTCCTTATTATTTTGCACGACAACATCATATTCGCCGTCTCTCAAACGGAAATGTTTCAATTTTTGATAACGGAGAATTTCACACTCCTTGGTACTCACGTGCCGCGGAATATCAATTAGATGAAATTAATAAAACAGCGACTTTAGTTTCTGAATATCGATATTCACCGGGAAATATCTCTACTCAGGCAGCAGGCAATGCAGATCCGCTTTCTGATGGCGGCTGGTTTGTAGGTTATGGTATTCTTTTTCCAACTAGTCCTGTTAAGAGAAATATAGTCGAAGTCCACGGTGATGGCTCCATTGCATTTGAACTCTCACTTCCGAATAATGTGATAGCGTATCGCGTTTCTAAGCAGCCTATGGAAAGAATTGATCCCAAGGATAAAAGTAAGCAAAGGGGAAGTTCAACAGGACAACATTTATCAATTTAATGAAGTTGGAAAAATAACTGGTGTTTCTATAAGATATATCCTGCTTGATGGGGATATTTATAATAGCGTCTCTGTCACTCGTGTACCATATGGTCCAATCAATCCTCAATTTATTAGTGATAGTCCAATTATATACCCTGTTTCAATTCTTTATGAGGGGGTTGCAATTTATTCCCATACTTCTGAGATTCATATTGATTTAAGTGCATATCCGGAAATTGATCAGCCGGCAATGACCGCAATTTATATGCGCGAATTTCCTGGGCAAGGACTTTTTATTGAACTTCCTACTATTTTTGACAGTACGACCAATGAACTAATTGCAAGCACAACAACTTTTGGTGAAATAATATTTGGGAAGCCAGATTTACAACAAGGCTTGGTTTCACCTTTTTTAATTGAACCAATAGATCAGAAAAAAGTACTAGTCGATAATCCAGTAATATTAAAATGGAGCGGGCGCGGATTGCTTCAGTCATTTAATCTCCAATTAGCGGAAGATAGTTTATTCAATTCAACTATCCTGGATACCACAACAATAAATTCATTTGTACAAAAATGGATTCTGCCTACAAATTTACAGCTGGGGACTTTATACAGAATTCGAGTTGAAAGTATTGCTGATTCATCACTCTATGATACTAGTGATACAGAATTTACAATAATGAATCCTTTAGATATTAAAAATATCAGTAGCCTTATACCAAATCAATTTTATCTATCTCAGAATTACCCTAATCCATTTAATCCAAGTACAAAAATTAGTTGGCAGTCCCCGATAGCCGGTAATCAAACATTAAAAATTTATGATGTACTTGGGAATGAAGTAGAAACATTAGTAAACGAATACAAACCCGCGGGAAGTTATGAAGTTGAATTTAATGCTTCAAGTTTATCATCTGGAATTTATTTCTATAAACTGCAGGCAGGAGAATTTATTCAAACACGTAAAATGATATTATTGAAATAAATATTGTGTAAGACGGCTGGGAATTTATATCCCGGCCGTCTTTTTTAGAAAAACTATTCTACTTGAATTTTTCTTTCCAAGGTCAGGTGATTTTAAATTAGTATTTACAATTATTTTACCTGAAACTCTATCCTTTGCAAAACTTTACAATCCAACTTCATTATTTTGAACAAAAGAATTAAAATTATTTTTTAAAGAGAAAAATTCTTATGAAACAAACAGTATATTTCATTTTTATAATGGTTTTGTTGATAGGATGTAAAATGAACAATGAAGATATCATTGATAAGATTTTTATCGAATATAATAATCCCAAATTGCCCGGGGCAGCCGTAATGGTTATAGAAAATGGAGATAAAGTTTTTATAAAAGGTTATGGCCTTGCAAATCTTGAAAAGGATATAGGGGTGACAGTTGAAACTAATTTTAGATTAGCATCTGTGACCAAACAATTTACAGCAATGTCAATTTTGATGCTTATTGATAGGGGTAAACTTTCATTTGAAACTACTCTTAAAAATATTTTTCCCTATTTTCCTGATTATGGAAACAATATCACAATTAAAAATCTTCTGCAGCATACATCCGGTTTAATTGATTACGAAGATTTGATTGATGATACCGTTACAGTTCAGGTAAAAGATAAAGATGTTTTGGATATGATAATGAAAACTGATTCAACTTACTTCATACCGGGTAGCCAGCACAAATACAGTAATACTGGGTATTCTTTACTAGCATTAACTGTTGAAAAAATTTCAGGAATACCTTTTCGTGATTTTCTTAGAGACAATATTTTTACTCCGCTTGAGATGAACAACACAGTTGCGTTTGAAAAAATATAAACGAAGTTAATAACAGGGCTTATGGTTACACAATTAAAGATAACAATTTAGAATTTACAGATCAAAGTGTTACCAGTGCAGTACTTGGAGATGGAGGGATTTATTCATCGCTAAATGATCTTTACAAATGGGATCAGGCTCTTTACAATAATAAACTGATCAATAAAGAATATCTTGATGAGTCATGGACAATGGGCAAAACCAATGCTGGAGTTGAATTCCCTTATGGATACGGCTGGCGTATAGAAACATACGACGGATCTAAAGTGGTATATCATACAGGCAGCACAAGAGGATTCAGAAATATTATATATAGAATACCAGATAAAAAATTTACAGTTGTAATTTTAACAAATCGAGATGCAGACTCAGAGTTTAGTACGCTTAAGTTCGCACATCAGATAGTTGATATTTATTTTCCTGAAGTTCAATAATAGTATTTCATATAAAGTAATTCTCTGGTTGATATAATATTAAAAAAATGAAGATGGACTTTTAAATATGGACCTTGCTAAAAAATTGAGAGAGCCAATGAATGGTTTTACTCATTTTATAGGAGTGATACTTTCAATAATCGGAACTATATTACTTATTAATTCAACTTTGAATCCATTTAAACCTTACCACTTTATTTCGTTTTTAATTTTTGGCATAGGAATGATTCTGCTTTTTACAACAAGTACACTTTATCATTGGCTAAAACTTTCTGAATCAAGTGTTAAAAAAATGAGAAAAGCCGATCACATAATGATTTTTATATACATAGCCGCTTCTTATACTCCAATTTGTATGATTGCATTAAGTAAAAATCTCGGCTGGATTGTTTTAATAGCCGTTTGGAGCGTTGCGGTTGCAGGTATATTAATTAAAATATTTTGGATGAACGCTCCGAGATGGTTATCAACTCTTATTTATATACTTATGGGATGGTTAGCCATTGTTATTATTTATCCGCTTATAAACGCTTTACCATTAGCAGCATTAATGTGGTTATTAATTGGTGGAATTTTTTATACCATTGGTGCTCTAATTTATGCACTAAAAAGGCCTGATCCATTTCCGGGCATTCTAGGTTTTCATGAAATTTTTCATTTGTTCGTATTACTTGGTAGTTTTTCTCACTTTTGGCTTATATATAATTACATTACAATCATTGATGTCTTAAAATAAATTTTCTTTTATCATTCAAACCAATTTCCTATCAAACACTTATATTTCTTCATATATAAACATTCATTCTAAACTCTAATGGTTAATAAGCATTAGTGTTAACACTAACAATTAATTTTTTACATCAAACAGTAAAATTTGGAGCAGGAATTTTCTTTAAGAACAGCACAAAATAAAACCTTTTAGTCTTTTTTTAATCTGCCATAAAAATCCAATAGATTGCTAAAATAGTCCTAACCCACCCCAAGATAAAAAAATTAAGTTTGCATCTGATTTATTAAAAGCATTTTTAAGGAGGCTATTGTCATGAAAACTGTTCACCATTTTATTCTAGTTATCATTTTATCATTTGTTCTCTGTCAGATTGGGGTCCAAGCCCAAACAAGTCAATCCAAAATTGAACAACTTTCAGAGCGGGCCGATGTAATTCTTACCGGCAAAGTCGTAAATCAAAAATCTCAGTGGAATCATGATCAAACCAGAATATCAACACAATCAACTATTCAGGTTGAAGAATATTTAAAAGGGAACGAAGTAAATAATACAATAACTGTAACAACCCCTGGCGGTGAAGTTGGTGAAGTTGGTGAATTGTACACACATATGCCAAGATTTAATAATAATGAAGATGTTTTGCTTTTTGTAAAAAAAGATAAGAACAATGTGGATTACAAGATTGTAGATGGAGAAGATGGGAAACTGACTTTACAAAAGAATAATAAAACCGGTGAATTAGTAACTCCTTTCAATATAAAAGTATCCTCTCTAAAAAAGGAAATTAAATCCTATGTTGAAAAAAGTGAGTAATAGCTGAATCGACCTCATTTAAAATATTTTTAAACTAATCCGATAGAGAAATAAATGAAAATTATTAATACAATTAAAATCTGCTTTGCAGTTTTAATAATAATGTTTAGTACCAACACTTCTTATGCAACTAATACGAACAAATCCTTTAATTTTAACGGTGCCACAAGTTCGTTAAAGATATTAGATGGTGCATCTGTAAATGGGGATGCAAATCAGTCCGGCTTTAAATATTTTAATAGCACTACTTCTTCATCAAATAAAAAAATAACAGTAGATACCTGGGTTTATTTAATCGGAGATAACCCGGGTGCCGTAATGCCCATAATTACGAGATCAGTTGCAGGCGGTAGTACATTTTCTATGTATGTTAAAGATGGAACCGCATTTTTTTCGGTTGGGAATTGTGTCCCCGTTAGTACTGCAAATTCCTTTCCTTCATTTCCTGCTTTTAGCTGGATTAGATTAACAGGAACTTACGATGGAAGTACATTAAAAATTTATTATAACAACACACTTGCTGAAAGCCGTTCTCAAAGTCTGGGACCGGTTTACACTTCTGGAGAAGGATTGTTCATTGGTAAATATGGTGATGATGCATTTAATGGATTAATAGATGAAATAAGAATTTTTAATACTGCCTTATCTTCCAGTCAGATAAACAGTTGCAATGGAGGCGGTGATCCTTCATCCTCAATACCTTCGTCACTTGTTTCTTATTTAGTTGGCAGATGGTCGTTTACAGAAAAATATACATATGGCAATACAGTTGTTCTAAAAGATTTATCATCTAAAAAAAATCATCTTATCTTAACTGATATTGATGAAATAGTACAAAGCAACCCTTTACCTTTTTTCGTTGTTAATTCAAGTTTAGATTTACCCGATTTGAATCCTGGTAATGGAATTGCAGATGCCGGAGACGGTAAAGTTACTTTAAGATCAGCAATACAAGAAGCAAATGCTTTATCCGGATTACAAAAAATTTATTTTTATAATACAAGTTTAGTGCCTTTTATTATTTCTCCCACTTCCAATCTTCCACAAGTGTCCGGTTCCGTTATCTTAGATGGAACTTTTCAAAGAGGATACAACGGTTTGGCTTTGATTGAAGTTCAAGGTTCTTATGGCGGATTAATTATATCGTGTGGAGAAAGTACGGTTAAAGGACTTGTTCTCAATAATTCATCTGGTTTCGGATTAACGCTATCAAATTCAGGTCAGAATAATATTTCGGCAAATCAAATATCAGGAATATTAATAAGCTCCCAGGGAAACAACATCAACAACAATAAAATCACAGGTTCAGCTGGTGATGGTATTTCTATTACAAATGGTGGTATAAATAATCAAATCGGTATACTCTCATCTAACAACATTATTGGTAACACAGGATCTGGAATTTCGGTTGTCGGAGCAAATGGAAATGCAATTTCTAATAATGTAATAAAAAATAATGGATCTGGAATTTTATTATCAAATAGTACCGGAAGTGTATCGTTGAATACTGTTAGTGAAAATACAGGTATTGGGATTATAATAAATGGTGCGAACGGGAACACACTTACCGGCAATACTATTAATTACAATTTGAATGGTGGTTTAACGCTAAACGGAAATAATAATACTTTTAATAATAATTCTTTTCTAATAACACAGGGGTAGGAATTGTTGTAAATACCGGAAATGGAAATCAATTTACAACTAACACTGTTGCCGCAAATACATTAGGCGGTATTTCTTTACTAAGTAGTACTAATACATTATCTGAAAACACTGTTAATGGAAACTTAACATTTGGCATATCATTGAATTTATCAAATGGAAATACAATTAACGCAAATACAATCAATGGAAATACAAATGAAGGGTTACTGGTTAATGGAGACAATAATTCTTTTTACAATAACACAATCAGCGGAAATTTTGGTACCGGAATTACTATTAACGGTAGCACAGGAAACCAACTAACAAATAATAATGTAGAATCAAATTCTCTAGGTGGTGTTGTATTATACAATAGCACTGCAAGTATTCGTGGCAATATTATTAATGGAAATCCAGCAGCTGGAATTTCCCTAATAAATTCTAATGCTAATAAATTATTTAGTAATGAAATAAGTGCCAACCTAAATAATGGTGTAATAGTTAACGGTAATGATAACAAACTGGATAGTAACACAGTTTTTAATAATACTGGCGCAGGTGTTTTTGTAGAAACTGGAAATAATAATTCAATACTTTATAATTCAATTTATAACAACTCAGATTTAGGAGTTAAGTTAAGTGCTTCGGCAAACGATTCACAGGGATTCCCTACATTCAACACATTTTATACCTGGCAGGATGATTCAGCTCTGCCTTTAATTAAAGGTGGGACATCAATCCAGGGAATTTTAAACGGCTCAGCAGGACAAAATTATAAAGTACAATTTTTCGCTAACTCTAGTTCAAATAATAGAGAAGGTAAACGATATCTTGGGGAAATAGAAGTTACAGCAGATCTAGCAGGTGAAGCGGATTTTCTTGCAAACTTAAAAGATGCCGTTCTTACATCTGGTGAAGTGATAAGTGGAACAACAACGAAATTAGATAATTTATATAATCCATTAAGCACATCTGAATTCTCAACATCGATTGAGAGAGCTATTGATGAAGGAGATCATTATATAGTTAACACAACACTGGCGGGAATTCCTTTGCACTGGAAAGATGGAAAAGGTAATTATCAGGTTGCACAATCTATGGTTACTAAAGGTTATGATGATGAAGTCCAGAATGGGTTTAATACCTGGAATGGTTTACAGCAATTAAATTATACTCGTAAATTTTCTACAAACTCAGAAACTTGGGGAGGTAATGCTAATGGCATTAATAATATTGTATGGATTCCAACTTCAAGTGAATGGGAAGATAGTACAGGCGCTCCGACTAATGTAATTGCAGTAACAAGAGTTAGGTATAATGCTTTAAATGGTGAGATGGTTGATATTGATATGGCTTTTAATGGAGATCCTATTTCACTTAATGCTGATCTTGGATATCCGCATTATGAGTGGGTAACAAATCCAGATCCAAACAATCCTGATCCTGCAAAGCTTGATGTTCAAAATGTTGCCACACATGAAATAGGACATTTCTCTGGATTAGCAGATTTATATAACCCGGGTGATTTTAATTATATACTCAATATGAAAAATAACAATCAGCTGGCAACGATGTATGGTAGAATAGATATTGGTGAAACAAATAAGCGAACGTTAAATCCTTCAACATATTCAAATCAAATGGATGTTACCCAAAACGATGTAGGTGGAATAAATTATATCTATAGCCACTTGGGAGACGTTTACTATGATATAGTTTTAGTATACGATGGCACAACAAATTATACATCGTCAGCAGTTCTTAATGGATTTACTCCATCTAAAAATGCTTCGATGGAACTTATTTCTAAATTGAGAATTGGCGATAGAATCGGATGGGTTAACGGAACTTCCGCATCATTCAATGAACCACTTGGAACGGATTTTAATCAGAAGATAAATAAACTCAATACTGAATTGCTTCCAAATCAAACAGGAAATCTTGCAGAGAGAATACAGGCGGCTGAACAATTGTTAGTGGGCTCCTCATCGAATAATAAGAAAGCCATTATATTATTCAGCGCTGGTGAAGTGACCCCTGTGAACCTAATTACAGATTTAAATGTTGATCCTTCCATAAAAATTTACACACTGGGATTTGAAGGATTGAGTAACGGACAAGATTTAATGAGCTGGTTAGCAGATAAGACTCATGGAGAGTATTATAAAATGGCAAGCTCAACAGAAATTCCAACTGCAGTTAATATTATTTGGCTGCGGCTGCTTGGATTAGAAATTTCATATCTATCAGAAGAAATTAGTAGCGAGTATTTTGCCGGTGGATTGCAATGGCAGGGCGGACTTCAATGGCAGGGTGGATTGCAATGGCAAGGTGGATTGCAATGGCAGGGTGGACTTCAATGGCAAGGTGGATTGCAATGGCAGGGTGGATTGCAATGGCAGGGCGGACTTCAATGGCAAGGCGGATTACAATGGCAAGGTGGCTCTCTTGATATGGGGCTTTCCTGGCAAGGTAGTGAATATTCACTTGTATTATTGCCTCCAGGAGTATTTGTAACTGATCCTCCAAATCTTCCTGCAGGAGCTATTACTCAGGATAATTATCAATCATCACCATATGATGTTGAATTCTTAAATGGTTATTCCGGGGCCGGATCATTTGGTAAACCATATAAATATTTTAGAGTAAATAATCCTGGTATTGGAGCATGGACTTATGCAATAATTGAGAATACACCTCCGCCGACAGGACAAACAGAACCGCTTAGAGTTTATATGTCTAACAAGTCAGATTTAGTATTAACATTTAAATCTGATAAGGAGCGATACATTTTACAGAATGATCAGAATGGAGATCCGATACCAGTGATGGTAAACATGGAAGCTAGTTTATTTCAGGGTGGTGAAACAAGTGGATTTAATGATCATACAAAAACAGTTGGTACTCCGGTTAATGATGCTTTGATTGTTGTTCAAATAACTGCACCAGACAGCCAGGTGAGTGAAGGTAGATTAACATTTACTGCGGATGGAAAATATACGATTACACTTGAGACAATATTAACTGGCAACTACAATTTAAAGGTAATTGCGTCTGATCAAGTTGCAAATGGTAATTACAATAACAGCCAGTACGTGATAACAACAGAACATTCATTCTTTGTATCACCTACTGAAGTTCCAATTGAGCCGGTCGTTTCGGTTTTCCCGCCGTACTCGATTTTTGCTAATCAAAATGTTTCACTCGGTACCAGCGTTAAAGTTTATGATACTAAAATTGCTAGTAATTCCAATATCTCTGTCGGTGGGTCATCCAAGATAGATGAAGGTAGTGAAGGTAATGGAACTTTCAATGGTGGAACTAGTTTGAATATTGGCCCATTAACATTTAATAGTAGTGTTTCTATAGGTGGAAGCACTTGTATTACCGGTGACGTTAATAGTGGTTCATCATTAAATGGTGGAACAAGTTTATCAATAAATGGAAATGTCGTTTCTGGTGATATCGTTCAACTTGGCGGTAGTACAAATCTTACTGGTAATTTAGATGCGCAAGGAAATGTAAATCTTGGTACTTCATTAAAAGTTTATGGAAACCTAACAACTGCAGGAAATTTGTATAAATCAAATAGTACAATAATCTATGGAACCATTACTGAAAACGGGACACCCTTTGTCCCTAAAATTTATACTCCAATAACGCTACCAGCAGCAACAGTATTTGTTTCCGGAGGTTCAAATGTTACAAATACATGCACCCTTGTTCCTGGCTCTTACGGTAATATTACTCTTGGTACTTCCAAGACTCTAAATTTAAGTTCAGGTGATTACTATTTTAACTCGTTTACTATGGGCGGCAGTGGTAAGTTAAATCTGAATGTTAGTAACGGAAAGATTCGCATATTTGTAACTGGCAATGTTTCCTTCGGTACAAGTCTGCAGTCAACAGTTCTTAATGGTGACTTTAAAGATGTTTACTTAGAAACTCAAGGTAATTTTAGTATTGGCGGAAGCGGCAAATGGAATGGAATAATCTTTTGTCCACTTGGCAAAATAACAACAGGAACAAGCTGCCTTGTTAAAGGTGCACTATGGTCCAATGGAGATATCAGTATTGGCGGAAGTACTAAAGTTTATGGTATTGATAACTCACTAAACAAACAACAGGGAGATTCTGAAAATAGAGAGGAATTGAGTCAAATAAATCCTAATGAATTTGCTTTAGAACAGAATTTCCCAAATCCATTCAATCCAAGTACTGTAATAAGATATCAACTTCCCGAAAGTAATCATGTAAAATTACAGGTTTATGATATCCTTGGTAATCTGGTTAGAACTTTGGTTGACGAACAAATGGAAGCTGGATACCATAGTGTAGATTGGAATGCGGGTACGCTTGCAAGTGGTGTATATATTTATAGAATCAGCAGCGGTACCTTTGTGGCTACTAAAAAACTTATACTTATGAAGTAAATGATTTCATTCAAGCCCTTGATTTATATTGGATCAAGGGCAGTTTCTATAAACTTATAATTTATGAATATTATCAAATGCCTAAATATGCTTTTTTAAATAAATTAATTCTCAAACTTTTCGGATTTATTTTATGACCAGAGCAGTTCTGTTTTGTGGGATAATAATACTTTTGTTTTTTATACCCATCCAATCCCAAAGCAGTATAGCATTCAATCATCTAACTGTTGAAAATGGCCTATCGCAAAGCGCAGTAACTTGTATTTTACAAGACAAAAATGGATTTATGTGGTTCGGTACTCAAGACGGTTTAAATAGATACGATGGATATAGCTTTAAAATATTTAAAAATATTGCTGATGATTCTACAAGCCTTTCAGATAATTTTATATTTTCAATTTATGAAAATGAATCAGGCTCTCTTTTTATCGAAACACAATCAGGTAAAATTAATAAGTACAATCCTCTTAATGAATCTTTTCAAATCCTTCACAATCAAGAAATAAACAGGTACAAATCTAAAAGAAATTCTGTGCTTGCTATTTATTATGATAGAGATAATGTTGTTTGGTCTGGGGGATTAAGTAAAGAAACCGGTTTAAAAATGGAAAACAAAAGAACCGGTGAAACTAAAATTTATAAACATTTCAATGATGATAAATTTAGCTTAAGTGATAATAAGGTTTATTCAGTGATTCGGGATAGTAAAGGATCATTATGGGTCGGTACCGCTAATGGGCTGGATAAGCTCGATGAAAAAACAAATAAGTTTCAACATTTCAGAAATATACCTGGTGATCCTAATAGTCTGAGCGATAATTGGGTTTGGCCGATTTTTGAAGACTCAAAAGGAAATTTATGGATTGGCACAGTTAAAGGAGGATTAAACAAATTTGATCCTGTCTCAAATTCATTTGTACATTATAAAAATGAACCGGATAATCCGAAAAGTATAAGTGATAATTTTATTTTTTCAATTTACGAAGACAGAAGCGGATTAATATGGGTTGGAACCAATGCAGGTGGGATTAATTATTTTGATCCTTCTTCTCAGGTTTTTGAGCATTATTACAATATTCCTAAAAATAAAAACAGCCTTAGTGATAATACAGTTTATTCAATGTGTGTAGATCAAAAAGGGAATTACTGGATTGGAACAAGAAATGGTGGTTTAGATAAATTCGATTATCAGAAAAAAGTGTTTGTCAATTATTCTCATAATCCTTCAAATCCAAATAGTCTTATCAACAATTCTGTGCAAACAATTTGTGAAGATAAATCAGGATTGTTATGGCTTGGTACATTCAGCAGCGGTATGAATTCTTTTGATCCGGTATCAGGTAAATTTAAAGCATATGTAAATAATCCATCTAACCCAAATTCTTTAACTGATAATCGTGTATACTCAATAATCGAAGATAGTGGAGGCATAATATGGATAGGTACTTATGCAGGCGGGCTTAACCGATTAGACAAAAAAACAGAACTAATTACTAGTTATAAACATGATGAGAATGATTCTTCATCAATAAGTTCAAATAGCGTCTGGTCAATAATCGAAGATAATTCAGGAAGATTATGGCTTGGAACATTCGGTGGTGG
Source organism: Ignavibacteriales bacterium (assembly GCA_016709765.1). Taxonomy (NCBI): domain Bacteria; kingdom Pseudomonadati; phylum Ignavibacteriota; class Ignavibacteria; order Ignavibacteriales; species Ignavibacteriales bacterium. The sequence goes on along the minus strand of JADJMD010000013.1, from coordinate 270,790 downwards.
TATAAATGTATTTGATAAATCAACTAAAAAGTTTAAACATTTTAGAAATAATCCTGCCGACCCTGAAAGTCTTGGTGATGACAACATAATTAGGGTATTTAAAGACAGTAAGGGAAATATCTGGTTAGGGACAACAAAAGGCTTATGCAAATACAACTCAGATACTGATAAATTTAAAATGTACAGCGAAAAAAATGGGCTTACCAATAATTTTGTTTATGGTATACTGGAAGATGATAAAGGTAATTTATGGCTCAGTACAAATAATGGTTTGTCAAAATTTAATCCAAAAAGCGAAACTTTTAATAATTACTATGCTGAAGACGGTTTGCAGAACAATGAATTTAATCAAAACGCATTTGCAACAGATTATCAAACCGGAAATTTATTATTTGGTGGGGTAAATGGATTTAATGTTTTTAATCCGGAGCGTATAACTGGTAATACTTTTATCCCTCCGATAATGTTTACAAATTACACCAGATACAATACAGATGATCAGGAAGGTAAACCCATAACTGGAAAAGGTATTTCTGAAATGAAAGAAATATCTGTTACTTATAAAGATAATATTGTTACTCTCGAGTTTTCTGCTTTAAGTTATTACAACAATTTTAATAATCAGTATAAATATAAACTTGAAGGATTTAATGAAAATTGGATTCAATTGGGAAGCAATAATAAAGTTACGTTTACAAATTTATCACCTGGCGATTATGTCCTTAATGTTATAGGCTCAAATAATGATGGGGTATGGAATGAAGAAGGAAAATCGTTAACGATTCATGTTTCACCTCCATGGTGGAAAACGAATATAGCTTATGCAATTTATGCTGTGTTGTTTTTTGGAATGTTATACAGTATTAGAAAATTTGAAATAGATAGACGTGAGCAAAAATCACGTATCAGGGAATCTGAACTAAAAATTAAAGTTACCGAAGCCGAAAAGCGCACTTTGGAAATTGAGAATGAGAGAAAGACTAAAGAGCTTGAAGAAGCAAGGCAACTACAGCTATCAATGCTTCCAAAAGAGCTCCCCAATCTTCCTAACCTTGAGATTGCAGCATTCATGCGAACTGCAACTGAAGTTGGAGGTGACTATTATGATTTTATTTTACAGGAGAATAACGTATTAAATGTTGCCTTTGGTGATGCAACGGGTCACGGACTTCAAGCAGGTACTATGGTTACATTAATGAAGGGGTTCTTTACTGCTGATTCCTCAAAGCTTGGAATAAAAGAATTTATGTCTCATTGTAGCAGTGTTATTAAAGATATTAAGCTCGGCAGAATATTAATGTCTTTTAGTTATTTAAAAATTAATGGCAATAAGCTTCAAGTTACAAGTGCAGGTATGCCTCCGATTTTTTACTATAATAATGATTCAAAAAACGTTGAAGAAATTATTATTCAGGGAATGCCTTTGGGCGCTATGCGAAATGCATCTTACAATCTTGTTGAAAAAGAACTAAAACAAGGTGATACTATATTGCTACTTACTGATGGTTTACCCGAACAAATGAATAGTGATGAGGAAATGTTTGATTATTCTAGAGTTAAAAAGCAGTTTAATGACATAATAGAAAATCCTCCAGATACTATTATAGAAAAACTTGTTAAGGCAGGCGACGATTGGATGGGAAGCAGGATTCAGGATGATGATATAAGCTTTGTGGTCATACGAATTAAATAAAAATTATTATGTTTTTGATTTTAGTGTTAATTATTTTCATTGCAAATCATCAGCAAATAATTTTATTGGTTATAGTGAGAATATTATTATATTCACGTTTGAGTTCCGACCTAAAATTAAAAACATTTTTAAAATTATAATTTTGAAAGAGAATTAATGGACTCGAATATTAAACTAGAGATCAAGCTGCCAAAAGTTCCTGACATTGAATTGGTAGCAATTGAAAGTCTGCAGATAATGGGCAGACATTTGGGCATCTCCGATGACAAGATCGGCGAGGCTAAAATTATTGTAACTGAAGCTATAATTAATGGACTTGAACATTCAGGTGATGAATACCCAAATGTGGAAGTTGAATTCAGTATGGCCAAGGAAAAACTAATAATATTTGTAACTGATTTTGGAGCGGGGTTTGAACCGGAGAATATAGAGGATCCGAATATTAAAGACAAAATTCACAGTTCACACAAACGTGGATGGGGTCTTAAATTAATGAAATCTATGTCAGATGATCTTACGATAGAATCAGGTCCTAATGGCACAAGAATAACAATTACTAAAAATTTAATCTAAGTGGAGAGATATTTAATGAGTACCGATTTTAATTTAATTTCAGAATTACACGATAAAACTCTTGTTATTAAAACTGAAGGATATATCAATAACATAGGTGGTGAAAAGATTGTAGAAGAGTTTTCAAAACATAATGGAATAAGTAAGCTTGTACTTAATCTTGAAAAATCAAAAGTTGTAAACTCAATTGGCATATCCCACTTGATTGAGGTTATCGAAAAATTAAATCAGGGAAATGGTAAATTAGTTTTTACTAACCTTGATCCTACAATAGAAAAAACTTTTACAATAATGGGGCTATTTCAGTTTGCAGGGAAAGCCGATACGGTTGAGTCAGCTTTAAGCAGCTGATTCGGTTCGTTTTTAAGCACTGTTACCACAGATTATAAGTCTGTCAGAATACTGTCATTCCGTTTCGAAAGCTTTAGGGATCGGATTCTAAGGTCTAGTTTTTGTTCAAGAAGAAGAACCTAAAACAAGTTCAGATTGACAAAAGCGAAGTTCTCGGACGGACTCATATGCCGTGACTGCATGATTACTAAATTCGGCTTACTTTTGTTTTGAGCATCAAAAGTAATTATCAATTCTTCATAAACTATTTATAACATTGGAAAATAATAACCTCGTACAAAAACTTTCTCTACAGGCTGAATCTTTTCAGGAGGGATTTGAAATCCTTTCTAAATCTATCAGCCTCGTTGAGATGATTGAGAATTTTCTTCACTTATTGAGAGGAAATTTTTTAATATCTGATGTATATATATGTCATAAAATTAGGACCGATTTTAAATGGAATAGTGTAGTTCCAAAGAAAGAATTAGATTCAGTTGACTTAGAATACATAGATGAATCAAAGGGTTTTGCCATTAAGTATTTTGAAAATAAAAAATATAATGTTTCCATATTTCTTCCTCTAGCTGATCAATCCTTTCTAGGTATCCTAATGGGCGATAAAATGGATAAAACCGAATTTAATGATTTGGATAAAATTACTCTACAAATTTTACTCCAGGTTTTTGATGCTGCTTATAGATCCTTTCTAAATCAAAAAAGAGTTAAATCTTTAATGTTTGAGTTGAACGAAAAAGTAGTACAGCTTAATAACCTAATTGATACTGTAATTGAAGTTTCTCGGTATGATAAAAGAAGTATAATATTTGATTTAGCACTTGAGAAAATTACCCCACTTACGAATGCCTCAGCTTCTTTACTTCAGATAGTAAAAGAAAATGAAATTATAGAAGAGCATTCTTTCCCCACAAAACTAAACTTGAAAGAAGTGATTGATTCTAAATACAAAATAGAAACTTCATTTGATTATGGTGCTCTAAGATACAATTTTACTTTGGCTGACAAAGAAACTCGAAAAGGTGTTACAGATTTTAATGATTTAGATAAACTTCTATTAGATGCTGTTTCACGTCAAGTTAAAGCTTCAATTGAAAATGAGTACCTAAACAATCAGGCGATTGAAAAAGAAAAAATGGAACAGGAACTAAATGTTGCTGCATCTATTCAAAAAATGATTTTACCGGAAACTTTACCTAAAATTGAAGGTTATGACTTAGCCGGCACAAATATTCCCTCTAAAGAAGTTGGCGGAGATTATTATGATTGCTTTGATTTAGGAAAAGGCAAATATGCTTTAATCATTGCCGATGTTGCCGGAAAGGGAATTGGTGCTGCCCTACTAGTGAGTACATTAGATGCTGCTCTTTATTCCTACCTCGAATTTGATATTCCACTTACAGAAATGGCAGATAGATTAAATAAACTTATTTTTAAGTCTTCTCCCTCCGATAAATACATAACATTTTTTATTTCAGTTCTGGATAGTAATTCCGGCGAATTGGATATAGTTAATGCCGGACATAATCCTATTTTTTTGTTAAGAAAAAATGGCCAATTAGAAAAATTGGAGGCAGGTGGTGTGGGGCTTGGTATGTTTGATTTTGGAATTCCATTCACAGGTCAAAAATCAATAATGAATCCTGGGGACAAACTTTTCTTATATACTGATGGCATTCCTGAAGCAATGAATGAAAATGAAGAAGAATATTCGGATGAAAGAATGATAAACTTTTTCCAAAGCAATTCTCATTTATCTTCAGATGAATTTGTCAAGTCTATTGTACAAGATGTAAAAGCTCATGTTGTTAGCGCTCTGCAAAGTGATGATATAACAGCAATAATTCTTAAAAGAATTTAATTTTTTCTGTATTACACCTCTTCTATAATAATTAATTGGATTTGTTATGAGACTATTAAGAACTGTATCTAAATTATTAATAAATAGAATTCTATTGCTGATATTCTTTTTGATTCTTTCCTTTACAAGCTACGGACAAAGAAATTATCTCTTTGAAAACATTTCAGTCCCTGAAGGGCTCTCAAACTCTACAGTTAATTATATCTTTCAGGATAGCAATGGATTCCTCTGGATTTCAACTGCAGATGGACTTAACAGATATGACGGAAATAATATTAAAGTATTTAAGAACGATCCAAATGATTCAACCACAATACCAACTAATGATAGTTATGCCATTGCTGAGGATTCAGAAGGATTCATATGGGTCGGTTTTTCAAAGAATATTATTGCAAAATACGACCCAAAATATGAAATCTTTCAAAGTTACCGCATAGAAACCGCGGGCGTCACTAATTTATCTTACTTATATTCAGCTCTCTTAGATTCCAAGGGAAATTTATGGTTTGGATCTACTTATCATGGCATACAAAAGTTCAACAAATTAGAAAATAAGTTTGAACAGGTAAACCTGGATATTTCTAATAAAAATGCTCAATGGGGTAATATATACAGTATAACTGAATTAAAGAATGGAAATATCTTAGTTGCTGATTATGCAAATGGTATAAAAATATACAATGAAAAGTTAAATTTATTTCAGCCATATTACTTGAGAGAAAATTTCAGTCCGATTCAAATTCAAGTAATTTATGAAGACCTATCCGGAAATATCTGGTTTGGGGGTAACATTCATTTAATCAAATACTCGCCTATCTATTATACTACTGAAGATTATGATGTTTTTGGTCCGAATAAAAATGACAGGGGTTCCTATTTAGTTACAGGAATAGCTCAGGATGTCAATAAATATATATGGGTAGGGATTTATGGCGGTGCACTATATAGAATTGATACTAACACTAAAAACATTGAGAAATTTGATTACGGTTTGGCAAATTCGGACATATCTGCTAGAATAATAATAAGCCAAATAATTGAGGACAAATACGGTGTTATCTGGATTGCTACACTTGGAAATGGTCTCACAAAATTTGACCCGCTTAGAGAACCGTTTAATTTTTATAAGTTTAATACTAATGATGCTGCAAGTTCTAATGCAAATTTTTCAACCGTAATTGCTGGTTTACATCAGAGTAAAGAAATGACAATAGGTACATCTGAAAAGGGATTATTTATCTACAATCTAGAAAATCATAAGTCTGATAATTTGAAATTTAAAATGGACAGACCTAATGATACAGGTGGAAAAATAAATATCCAGGGTCTGGCTATTGATAATACGGGGAATAAATGGTTCGCATATAATAATCTTGGTCTGCATAAACTTGATAAAAATAATTTACTTAGCACTATTAAATCTCCTAATGCGAATAAAACTACAACTTATTATATAAACTCGATAAAAATTGATTTAGCTGGTAATATTTGGATGGCATCAAGACAAGGATTTGAGAAATACAATCCTACTCAAAATCAATATAGGCTCTTACCAACGATAATGAATAAACCAATGGGTGAAGAACTTAAACAAAAGATTCATAAGATTTCAGGATCAAGTGATCCTATTGCTTCAATATTGAAAGTTGGTGAAGCATCAAATTTAGAAAAATCTTTTTCATTGGACCATAATCAAAAAGTTTTGATGATTTGCGTGGGAGAAGGCGAAATATATAATGCTACCGGTGAAGGTCTTACAGACGTCGGATCACTATTAAACAACGAAGGTAAAACAATTTGGTCAATGGATGATTTATTTAAAACATTTAATGATGGAGGAGGATTTAAAAATCGAATTGTACTTAAATGTTTAAACTTAGAAAAAGGTAACTACAAAATTACTTACTCTACGGATGTTGGCCATTCTTATGGTAATTGGAATGTAATTCCACCACCGGACTCCTTGTGGTATGGAATTCAGGTTTTGAGTTTAAATGATTCTGATTATAACACCATTCATCAATTGAACGAAAAAGAAATTAACTCCGATAAATTTATGCCTATGGAAGCAGCTACAAGCATTGAATTTAGTAAGAGGTATTATAATGTTCTTTGGCTAGGTTCAAATATTAGCGGTTTTTTTAAATATGATTTATCAACCGGAAATTATAAGCAATACAATTTTAATAACAAAAATGTTGGTTCTCCCAACAATCATATTAGTTGCATTTATGAAGACAGTAAAGGGATAGTCTGGATTGCGACAGCAAACAGTTTGTTGAGATTTGATCCCGCTACTGAAAAAATTAATAAGTTCGATCAAAAAGATGGACTCCCATCTAATCAAATAAATTCTATCATTGAAGATCTTGAAGGAAGTCTTTGGATTAATACAGCAGCCGGATTATCCAAACTGAACAAAAATGCTCCAAAGGATAAATGGAATTTTGTCAATTTTGATGCGCAAGACGGACTTAAAGGTTTTACAGCCAGCAATGCAAGCTGGATAAGTAAAGAAGGCGAAATATTTTTAGGGGGAATTGATGGCTTTACTTATTTCTATCCTGGAAAAATTAATGAGGTTAAACCTGATATTGTAATTGAAGATATAAAAGTTTCTGATGTATCTCTTTTATCAGATTCAGCTGCGGTCAAACTACAAAAAAGTATAATGAAAACGGAGGAACTGGATTTTTCATACACTCAAAATAATATTTCGTTTGAGTTTGCATCCATTCATTTTTCAAGACCAGGAAAAAATAAATTAATGTATAAACTTGAAGGATTTAATAATCAATGGATTTCGACAGATAGAAATTTTGTGTCATATACCAATCTTGCGCCTGGTGAATATACATTTATGGTAAAGGGATCAAACGGTGATGGAATCTGGGATGATCAAGGGAAATCTATTCGAATAATTATTTCACCTCCATGGTGGAGAACCACCGTCGCCTATATTGGATATTTCTTCTTATTTGCAGGAATAGTTTTCGGAATAGACAGAGTCCAGAGAAAAAGAATTATAAATAGAGAAAGAAATGCCGCGGCAATTAATGAAGCGAACCTTCGTGCACAGATTGCAGAAACAGAAAACGAACGTAAGTCAAAAGAACTTGAAGAAGCTCGTCAACTGCAACTTTCAATGCTTCCAAAAGCGCTTCCCAAATTACCCAACTTAGATATCGCCGTATATATGAAAACAGCGACTGAGGTTGGCGGTGATTACTATGATTTTAATGTTGCAATGGATGGAACTTTGACAGTTGTTCTTGGAGATGCAACGGGACATGGAATGAAAGCAGGAACCATGGTAACTTCTGCAAAAACATTGTTTAACAGTTATGCTGCAAATCCTGATATACTTTTTACTTTTCGTGAAATGACTCGCTGCATTAAACAAATGCAATTTCAATCGCTTGCTATGAGTATGACAATGTTGAAGATTCAAAATAATAAATTGATGATGTCTTCTGCTGGTATGCCTCCTGTATATCTTTTTAGAAACAAGCACAAAATAGTTGAAGAGCATTTAATGGAAGGTATGCCCTTGGGTACGATGGATAATTTCCCCTATGAATTAAAAGAAATGGAATTATATAAAGGAGATACTTTACTTTTAATGAGCGATGGCTTTCCGGAATTAAACAATCAGGATAACGAAATGTTTGGATACAAACGTGCCAGAAATTCATTTGAAGAAGTTGCAGAAAAAGCACCTGAGAAAATTATTGAGTATCTAAAAAATGAAGGCAGTCGCTGGTCGAACGACAAAGACCCGGACGATGACGTAACGTTTGTGGTAATAAAAGTAAAATAAAAATGGAATATTTATATGAATATAGTTAACAAATCTAAATGCATAATCAATTTCTTAATCATATTACTGATCTTAGCAATTTTCACTACCAATGTTTTTGCACAAAACAAGCCGGTTAAATTTAATCGGCTAACCTCCAGCAATGGATTGTCCCAAAATAGAGTAAGCTCAATAGTTCAAGACCACGATGGATTTATATGGATTGGCACTGAAGATGGGCTTAACAAATATGACGGATATAATTTTGAAATATTTAAAAGAAACCCTGGAGATAGTCTTTCGTTAAATGATAATCAGGCACTTGCCATGCATGTTGCTAAAGACGGAACACTATGGATCGGCGGCTCTCTAACAGGATTAAGTAAATACAATTCGACAACAAAAACTTTTACCCGCTACAATAATGATCATTCTAATCCAAATTCATTAGCTGAGGATATAATTATTTCATTTAGTGAGGACACGAAAAGTAATCTTTGGATTGTTACTCAGGATAAAGGTTTTGATTATATGGTGGTTAGTGACGGAAAATTTATTCATATGGCTAATATGCTTCCACCGGATTTCAAAATTCCTGAAGATGAAATAACTTTTATTCATCAAGACAAACAAAATCACCTTTGGGTTGGCACTATAGGAAAGGTTTATTATTTCAAAATCACTTATGGTGAAACTGGGGTTCCTCAATTAAAGCCGGAAAAAATTGATAACCAAATTTTGAGAACTGCTGCTCTTTCTATAAAAGAAGATAATGAGGGAAACATATGGATTGGCACTGCCGGAGAAGGTCTTCTTAGATTTAATTATAAGGATAGGGTTTTAAGAAAGATTGAACCAATTGCGGATTCTTATCTAATAAATGTTCTAGCTATCCTTGCGTTAGAAACTGATGATAACGGTAATATTTGGATAGGAGGCGTTCCTAACCGTATTGCTGGTTCTTTAACAGATAGAACTTTTTCCGGTTTATTAAAACTAAATATTAAAACAAGAGAGTTACAGAAGTTCCAATATGATCCCAAAGATGAAAAGAGTTTAAGCGGTAATCGTGTTCTATCATTATTAATTGATAAAACGGGTGTTTTATGGGTCGGGACAAATCTTTCAGGAGTTAACGTTTATGATAAATCGGTCATTAAATTTTCTCTGGTAAATACCGGACCTGATGAATTTAATATTATTAAAAACCCTATCAGGGGTTTTTATCTTGATAGTGATAATGTGTTATGGATAGCATCACAAGGGGGCGGTTTAATTTCTTACGATCGGACTAGAAATAAATATGAAATTTTTACAAATGATAAAAAACGGCCTAATTCGATTAGTAGTGATTTTGTTTCGTGTATTTATGATGATGGTAAATTTCTATGGATTGGAACCGCTGGAGGATTAAATCGATTTGATAAGAATTCAAAAACATTCAAACGATTTTACATAGAGCCATCTGATCCCGATTCCAGACTAACCACAATTAATTATAATATAATAGAAATTGAAAAATTCCCTGGATATCTCTGGTTTGGTACCAATGGAAGCGGCTTGGTTAGATTTGATAAGGAGAATGAAACATTTAAAAAATATACTTATGACCCAGAAGATGAAAGCAGCCTGAGCAGCAGAGCTAATTTTGTGAGAACTGTTTGGTACTCAAAATCTCGACCAGAAGAGTTGTGGACAGGAACCACTAATGGGATAAATATACTTAACCTGAAGACTGAGACATTTCGATACTATAATTATGATCCAAAAGATTCTACAAGTTTAAGTCATCCAAATGTTATGAATTTTTATGAGGATAAAAACGGATATGTCTGGGTTGCAACTTATGGTGGAGGACTAAATCGATTTGATCCTAAAACCGAAAAGTTTTTAAGGTTCACACAAGAGAATAGTTCTCTGCCAAATAACGGAGTTTATGGAAGCTTGCCGGACGAAATGGGAAATCTCTGGATATCTACTAATAATGGTATTACTAAATTTAGTCCTAATACATTTCAGTTTAGAAATTACTCTGTGGATGATGGATTACAAAGTGAGGAATTTAATGGCGGTGCTTTTTATAAAGCTCAGAATGGAGAAATGTTTTTTGGAGGTATAAGAGGATATAATTCGTTTTACCCGTCCGAAGTTACAGACAATAAATTTAAACCCAATCTCGTTATTACAGATCTAAAAATTTTTAATGAGTCTGTTCCTGTTGGAGAAAATTCCCCTCTTAAAAAACAAATTTCAAAGACTAACGAAATCGTTTTACCCTACTGGCAAAATGATATTTCATTTGAATATGTAGCACTTCACTATTCAAATCCTCCAAAGAATAAATATGCATTTAAACTTGAAAATTATGAAGATGATTGGCGGTATGTAGGCAATATAAGAATAGCAACTTATACTAATCTTGATCCCGGTGAATATGTATTTGTAGTAAAAGGATCCAACAATGATGGTTTATGGAATGAAGAAGGCAAATCAATAAAATTAATTATTAAGCCACCATGGTGGAAGACAAATTGGGCATATGCTTCTTACTTATTGCTTTTTTTATTTGGTGGTTTTTCCTTCGATAGATACCAGAGATTCAGAATAAAAAATGTTGAGCAAAGAAAAGCACAATTAGCTTTACTTCAGGCTGAAAATGAACGTAAGACAAAAGAATTGGAGGAAGCACGTCAGCTCCAGCTTTCCATGCTTCCAAAATCACTGCCTCAATTACCACATCTAGATATAGCTGTTTATATGAAAACTGCAACAGAGGTTGGTGGTGATTATTATGATTTTCATGTTGGTATGGATGGTACTTTAACAGTAGTGATTGGAGATGCAACAGGACACGGAATGAAAGCAGGCACTATGGTTACAACTACTAAAAGTTTATTTAGTTCTCATGCAGCAAACCCAAATATTCTATTTACATTTCAAGAAATTACACGTTGTATTAAACATATGAATATGCACATGCTTTCAATGTGTCTTTCAATATTGAAAATTCAAGGAAACAAGTTGCAACTTTCAGCAGCAGGTATGCCGCCTGCTTTATTATACAGAAGTAAAACAAAAACAATCGAAGAAATTATTCTAAAAGGAATGCCTTTAGGGGCAGTGCAGGATTTCCCTTATGAATTAAGACAAACAGAAATTTATCCCGGTGATACATTACTGTTAATGAGTGATGGTTTACCAGAGATGTTTAATAAAGACAAAGAAATATTTGGATACGATAGAGTAATTGAAACATATCAGAAAGCGGCGGATAAATTTCCGGAAGAAATAATAACAGAACTTAAAAATGCAGGATCCGATTGGTCGAGCACTGAAACGCCAGATGATGATATAACGTTTGTTGTGATAAAGATAAAATGATGCCTATCCGTCGAAGACGGAATGATGTAACGTTTGTAGTAATTAAAATTAAATAAGGTAACAGAATGAAATGGATTAGTAAATATTTCAATTTTAAGTTTTTAATAATAGGCTTTATGTATCTGCTGACAAACGTCCTCCATGCGCAAGAAAATTTTGTGTTTGAAAATTTCTCAATTCCGCAAGGACTTTCTAATCCAACAATAAATTCTATCTGTGAAGATAAGTATGGTTTTCTCTGGCTCGGTACAAATGACGGTTTGAGCAGATACGATGGATACGAATTTAAGGTTTATAAAAATAATCCATCGGACAGCACCAGTCTGCCTGGTAATACAATAAATACAATATGCGAAGACAATAATGGAAATTTATGGATTGGCGGAAGTAATGTACTGGCGAAATATGACATCAAAAACGATAATTTTATCAATGTAAAATTCGATAGAGGACAAAATCTAAATCCGCCAATTATTTATAAAATCTTTATTGATGAAAAAAATAGAATCTGGATAGGGACCAATGAATATGGTGTACATTTACTTAATCCGGAGGAAATGAATACAAGGAGAATAAAATTTATATTAAATGATGAGGAATTGCGCAATGCGAATAATTTATCCATCATTGAAACTTCAAATCATGAAATATTAGCAACGGATTATGGAGCGGGAATATTTTATTACAATGAAGGTTCTGATAAATTCCAACTATATGATGATTTGGGTGCGGATAAGTTAATTTATTCATTGGTACTTCATGAAGATGAATTTAAAAGATTATGGATTGGAGGGGAAAATTCACTAGTAATATACAACAGAAGTAATAAAAAGTTGGAGAACATTGAAATGTTTTCAACGCCTTTAGGAGCATTCTTATCCAGAGGAACGTTGAATATTTTAAAGGATAAAGCAGGATTTATTTGGCTGGGCACATTAGACGATGGATTATACAGATATAATCCTGTTGATAATAAATTCTTTCATTTTACAGGGAGCAGTAATAATAAAAATAGTATAAAATCTGCCGCAATACTTTCATTGTTTCAGGATAGTTTCGGAAACATTTGGATCGGGACTAGATTGGATGGATTATATAAAGTTGATCCCAACAAGCAACCAATGAATGTTCTTAAAATACCCGAAAACATTAAAACAAATTCTTCGGTAGATAGAATAACAGCGATCGCTAAAAGTGAAAAAAGTAATGATGTGGCTATTGGAACGGCGGGATTGGGAGTGTTTTGGGGAAACAATGGAGCGGGTGAATATAAACATTATACATTCAACAAGAACTCAAATAGTATTTCAAGCGATAATATTTTCTCTTTAACCATTGATGCAGAGAATAATCTTTGGGTTGGAACTAATGTCGGATTAGATAAAGTAAATACAGTTACAGGAAAGACTATAAAATACTTTGACGATCAAATTCCACTTTACGGTGGATTTATAATTAATGATTTAAAATTTGATAAAGCAGGAAGATTATTTATTGCAGACAGGGGCGGTGTAGATATTTTATATCCGAGTCAAAACATTATTAAGCAAATACCATCTATTAGTAACCGGGAATTCAAGCCTGAATTACAATCAAATATTATAAATCTTGCAAATTCTTCACAGCCAATAGCTTCAATACTTAAAGTGGGCGAACAAAAATTATTAGAAAAGGAATTTGAAATATCTGACAGCTCAAAGGTATTAATTGTTGGGGTTGGGGAAGGGCAATCAGAATTAGAGCGACTGTTTGATTTTGGCTGGCTTGAAGATGCTGATGGAAATATAATATGGGGTATGCTCAAATATAGTAATTCATTTCATTTTCAGGGCGGGATGAAGAACAGGATAATGACCCAAACATTACAATTAAAGAAGGGCAAATATAAACTTAAGTTCCAATCTGATGTCGGGCATTCTTATGGAAATTTTAATGTGCTTGCCCCTAAAGATTCAGCATTATGGGGAATTCAGGTTATCAGGATAAATGGTAACCAGTTCAGTGATTTTTCAAAAAGAATTGATGAAGAAATAAAAGTCAGCAATTATATGTTATTGGAGATTGCTAACTCAGTATGTATTAGTAAATCATATGAAAATATTTTGTGGATTGGATCATCAAACCAGGGTCTTTTTAAATACAATTTAAATACAGGTGAATTCACCCAGTATAATAAAAATAGAGAAGCAGTTTCTGACATTGTGACCAATAACGATGTGTATTATGTATTTGAGGACAGTAAAGGATTTGTTTGGTTTTCCACTCCAAATGGTTTGGGAAAATTAGACCCGAAAACCGAGAAGATAAAATATTTTACCGAAGATGACGGTCTTCCTACAAATTTAGTCGGAGCTATTCAGGAGGATAATTATGGCAATTTATGGATTAGCAGTGCAGCAGGTTTAACCACACTCGTTCGAAATGAAACTGGCGAAAAAGAATCGTTCATAAATATTGATATAAAGGATGGGCTTCAGGGCTACTCATTTTCACTCGCCTCATGGAAAACAAATAATGGAGAATTATTTTTCGGTGGAGACAACGGAGTAAATTATTTTATCCCCGGAAGAACAAATCAAACAAAACCAAAAATTGTACTTACTGATTTGAAAATATCCGATGTATCCGTTTTTAACGATCTTACAACCTCACCATTGAAAAAAGACTTAAACAGCACTGAAGAATTAACATTAGATTATTCACAAAATGATATTTCATTACAATTTGCCCCTATCCATTACTCTAGACCTGAGAGAAATCTAATTGCATATAAACTGGAAGGATTTAATAAAGATTGGGTCTATAGTAAACTTCATTTTGCTTCATTTACAAATCTAGAGCCCGGTGATTATACCTTTAGATTAAAGGCAGCAAACGGCGACGGAGTATGGAGCGAGAAGGAAAAAGTATTACATATCGAAGTACTTCCACCTTACTGGAGAACAACATTTGCATATGTTTGTTATGGATTTCTTTTTCTTGGCTTTGTTTTCGGAGTAGATCGCATACAACGAAGAAGACTTTTAACAAAAGCAAGAAACACTGCAGCTATCAATGAAGCTGAGTTGAGAGCTCAGCTTGCAGAAACAGAAAATGAACGTAAAACAAAAGAACTTGAAGAAGCACGACAGTTACAGCTTTCAATGCTTCCCAAAGAACTGCCGCAAATACCCAATCTTGATATTGCTGTATATATGAAAACGGCCACCGAGGTGGGCGGCGACTATTATGATTTTAATGTTGCTATGGATGGGACTTTAACTGTTGTTTTAGGCGATGCAACAGGACACGGAATGAGAGCTGGCACGATGGTTACTTCTGCTAAAACATTGTTTAACAGTTATGCTGCAAATCCTGATATACTATTTACATTTAAGGAAATGACCCGTTGCATTAAACAAATGCAATTTACATCTCTTGCAATGAGTATGACTATGTTGAAGATTCAAAACAATAAACTACTAATGTCTGCTGCTGGTATGCCGCCTGTTTATCTGTTCAGAAATAAGCATAAAATAATTGAAGAATATTTAATCGAAGGAATGCCATTAGGTACGATGGAAAATTTTCCATATGAATTAAAAGAAATGGAATTGTATTCGGGAGACACAATATTATTGATGAGTGATGGTTTTCCAGAACTAAACAATCAGCATAATGAAATGTTTGGTTACAGACGAGCCAAAAATTCCTTTGAAGAAGTAGCAGATAAAGAACCGGATAAAATTATAGATTATCTTAAAAATGCAGGTTCCCTCTGGTCAAATGATAAAGAACCAGATGATGACGTAACGTTTGTAGTTATAAAAGTAAAATAAAAATTCAAGGCTGAATTAAATGAAATTAAAAATAAACAAAATAATTTATTATGTATTCCTGGCAATATTAATTGTTCCTTTATTATTTGCGCAAAAGCCAAATTATAAATTTAAAACTATTGATCAACCCGAAGGATTAATAAACAGTACTGTCCAGGTTATCTTTGAAGACTCATTTGGGTTTATCTGGTTAGGAACGCATCAGGGTGTTCAGAGATATGATGGAATAAACTTTAAGAATTATGAATACTCTGAACTCGACTCAACAGGTCTGTCATCCAATTTTATCAACGGTTTTTGTGAGGATGCCGATAAAGATATTTGGATTGTTACATCAGCAGGTTTAAACAAATATGTTAGATCAACAGATAAGGTAATCAGGTACAATTGGAATAACGACCAGCTGAATAAAAGTAAGAATAAATTATTGTCAAATGTTTTTCCTGATCAATCCGATCAAAACACTCTTTGGATTACATCTCCCGAAAATGGATTAATAAAACTTAATACAGCTAACGACAGCATTAGAATTTATTCCTTGGGTGATATTTCTTATTTACCAAGCTCACATAGTTTAACTTTACCTTTCCCGGGGGAAAAAAGTAAATTGCTGCTTGGCACCTCAAAACTACTTTCTTTCGACAAAATCACAGGCCGCTTTGAAGTTCTTTTGAGTCTGGATGAAAATTCAGAAATACCAAATAATCTAATTAATAGCGCCGTAATTGATCCTGCTAATAATGATATAATCTGGCTTGCTACTGGTGATTTCTGGGGGCGTGGAAGTTTAGGTGGATTGATTAGATATAATCTTAAAACCGGTGCGAAGAAGTTATTTTCTCCTGAAACACGACCGACGGAAATTTTAAGTAATCATTTATTAAGTTTATGTTTTTCTGATAATGATAAATTATGGATTGGGATGAGGAATGATGGAACTTTAATATATGATAAAAAAGAAGATGAATTTTATAATTTTACAAAAAGTGAATTTGATAAGGAGTCTCTTTGTACTTCTGATGCTGTAAGAAGTATCTTAAAAGATCAGGCAGGCAACATTTGGTTCGGAACCTGGGGCGAAGGCATTTCACTATTAAGCACTTCCTTGCAGAAATTTTCCAGTTACAAATATCTTCCTAATAAAAATAATGCCCTTCTGGACAACTATATTAACACCTTTACAGAAGATAAGGATGGAAATATTTGGATAGGTACTAAAGCAGGGGGTATCAGTAAATTTAATCCTAGGACAAAAATTTTCGAAAATTATTTTAATGAGTTTGTTTCTTCAAATGGAAAATCTACCGAAGTTACATATCTATATTATGACCGCAATGAAAATCTTTGGATAGGAACTTATGATGACGCACTATATAGATATAACCCGGTAACAAAGAGTAAAATTCATTATCAAAAAGGCGAATCAAATAAAGAGGTTTCGCAGAAAAGAATAACTGCGATTACTGAATTCAAATTCGGGGAAATCCTTATCTCGACTTATGGTGGTGGTCTAAATATTTATGACTACAAAACAGATACTTTTCGTCATTATTTGCATGATTCCAATGATTCTTCAAGTATCCCTGATAATCAAATCTGGCTGCCTTTTTCAGATGGCGAAAGCAATTATTATTTCAGTGGAAATTCCATTGGGTCTCTTTTCAAATTCAATTCAATAACTGAGAAATTTTCAATTGACAATCCAACAAACAGACGATCTAACTTTGTAATGCCATATAGTAGTTCAAGAGGGACAATTTATGTGAATGAAGTTAACGCAGGTCTAACTGAGTTGAATCTTGGAGAAAAAATTAAGGCAAAAACATTATTTGATAATTTTGGTAAAAACATTAAGAATGTCGAAAGCATAATAGGCGATTCTAGAAATAATCTATGGCTTGGTACTGGAGATGGATTATTAGAATATGATCATGAACTAAAAATATTAAATCGTTATGATAATGATGATGGATTGCAAGGATACGTTTTTAATAGATTCGCTGCACTAAAAACTACCAACGGAGAGATGTATTTTGGCGGGACAAATGGCTTTAGTGTATTTCGTCCAGATGAAATAAAACTGAGCAGTTATGAACCCCCAATAGTTTTTGTAGATCTGAAACTCTTTCAGGAAAGTGTCCCCATCGGTGAAGCGTCTGTACTTCATAAAAATATTTTACTGACCGACCGCGTGGAACTTGATTATACCGAGAATGATTTTTCTATATCCTTTGCATCACTGGATTTTTCAAACCCAAAAAGAATTCAATATAAATATACACTTGAGAATCACGATAAAGACTGGATTGATGCAGGCCATAAAAACTATGCAAGCTATACAAATATGGATCCAGGAGAATATACTTTAAAAGTCCTTGCAACAAACAGCGATGGTGTTTGGGTAAAAGAGCCAAAACAATTATCTATAATTATTCATCCTCCAATCTGGAGAACGACTGGTGCATATATTCTTTATGGATTATTATTTATTGCAGGAATATTTACTGTAGATAGAATTCAAAGAAGAAGATTAATAGCTAAAGAACGAACTGCGACGCAGATAAGGGAAGCCGAACTGCGCGCACAAATTGCCGAAAAAGAAAGTGAAAGAAAATCTTATGAGTTGGAAGAAGCTCGTAAACTTCAGTTATCGATGCTTCCAAAAGAAATACCGCAATTGCCTCATCTTGATGTTGCTGTATATATGAAAACAGCCACAGAGGTAGGTGGTGATTATTATGATTTTCACGTTCATTTGGATGGGACATTAACTGTAGTGCTTGGGGATGCAACAGGACACGGAATGATGTCCGGAATGATGGTCTCAATAATGAAATCCCTTTTTATGTCTGACAGAACCAATAAAGCATTGAAACCTTTCTTTGAAAATGCAAGCGCAGCAATAAAGGATATGCAACTTGGCAGATTAATGATGGCACTTACCTGTGTTCAGATAAGTAATAATAAGATAGTTACAACAAATGCAGGAATGCCACCACTCTTTATATATAGAAAAAACTCTCAGACTATTGAAGAAGTGATTATAAATAATATGCCGTTAGGTGCAATGAAAGAAGTTGTTTATGATGTGAAAGAATTGACAATTGATAACGGCGATACTTTATTACTTATGAGTGATGGATTTGCAGAATTGAAAAATGATAGCCAGGAAATCTACGGTTATAGAAGAGCAAGAAACACTTTTGAAGAAGTAGCTATGCACGAACCTGAAAGTATAGTAAAACATTTAACTGATGTAGGAAAAAACTGGACAAATAATAAAGAACCTGATGACGATGTAACGTTTGTTGTAATAAAAGTTAAATAACTTGCTTGTCATTTCGAAGGAGTCTGCGACTGAGAAATCTTTTTATTTTGTGCTATAAAGATTGCTCCTCCGATTAAAATCGGGATCGAAATGACAGCTATGCCGTAATCTGAGATTACAGAATGTTGTGATATTTGAAGTCATAAACTTAAATAAGATAAGAATAGAAAAATTAATAATAGTCATTTGTTTAAATGGAGAATTTTATGAGGTTGACATCCCTAAAAATTTTAACAGTATTGTTTTTATTTGCTTTTTCTTCGTTGCTAATATCGCAGCAAAAACAGAAGACAGAAGCTAATGCAGATTTAATCGAGTACACTAACAAAGAAGGTTTGCCTACCACAAACATCACGAATGGAATTCAAACTAAAGATGGTTTTATTTGGATTTCCAGCGTGGAAGGAACATACAGGTTTAATGGATATGAGTTTGAAGAAGTAGGCACTGATATTGGATTACCTACTATGCAGAATATGTACTACGATTCAACTAAAAACATAATGTACTTTGCCTCGCCCACAAAATTTATAACATTCGATGGAAAAGAATTTAAAGTATACACTGAAAAAGAAGGTTATAAAATAAACGGTTTAGAAGGACAATTAATAACTTTTGTTGGATCTGACAGCAAAGGCAGGATTTGGATTGGTTCCTCTACACCATTTGTAGATAAAAATAATAACGGCGGTCTTACAAAATTTGAGAATGGGAAGTTTACTGTTTATGACTCAAAGAGTTTCCCTTTAGATAATGCAACAAACTTTATTGAAACTCCTTATGGTGATCTTATATTTAATTCAGCCGGCCGAAATACTCAAACCCGTGAAGGCTCTTATGTAGCATTATTCAAAAATGGGGTGTTCAAAAGAATTGATGAATCAGTTGGAATAACATTGCAGAATGCAAGTATGTTCCCAGAGGAAAACGTAACTGCAATAGATAAGGACGGGAATACCTGGATGGCCTGCTCTGGTGTTATTAGTCTTTCAGAAGGATCTGATCTTTATTCCGGTGTTTTGATGTATGATGGCAACAAATTTCATCAATTCACAGAATTCAAGAATCAGTTTAAAAAAGACCAATTTCCAATTCAGGTATACTATAGTTCAAAAATGAATAAGTTGTTCATGACAACTTTCATTAGAGGAGGTGAAATTTTTGATGGAAAGAATACAAGTGTTCTAGAATTTGAAAATGGCAAATGGAAGGTTTCAAATATTTTACAGGAAATTAATGAAATAAGAGATCTGAAGACAGAAAGAGCTATCAATGACTTTAAATACCAGAGTATTTATTTTGTGAAATCGAGCAAATACTTTCCAGAAAGGATCATATTTCAAGTTACATCTCTGAATCAAAGTTCAAAATATCTTAATCAACTATTCTCGTATGAAAATAATAAATGGAAAAAATTTGATTCATTTGAATCAGGCCCAGCAATCGCATTAAGCGAAGGTGTGGCAATGAAAACATCAAAAGGCATCGGAATCTATTATCCCAATTATTCAAGGATGTTAACTTCTAAAGATGGTTTGCTGGTTACACAATCAGGTATTGTAACACCTTACACAGATTATAGTGGGATAGTCTGGCTTTCATATTCATATACCGATTTACCTGCGTACGCTTTAACCGCAGATGTTGGCATTAATGTTTGGGATGGAAAAATATTACGAACCATAACAGAAAAAGATGGACTTGCAAGCAATATAACCTTCAAAACCTTTCAGGATAGTAAAAAAAGAGTTTGGATTACTACTTCAAAAGGGTTAACGATGATTCGTGAAATCAGAAACAGCGAAGGTGAACAAATATTTAAGATTAATTCAATTCCAAATGAAGATGATAAACCCTATTATATTTCAAATGCACTGGAAACGAAGAATGGTGATATTTTTACCTGGCAAAATTATGTAAGACCTGCTTCAGATAATCTCATAGGAGCTGAGCCTTATTTTGGGAGATTAGAAGGAGACAAGGTTGTTAAAATAAAATCACCTTTTGATGAAATTGATAATGCTAAAAAGTATCAACTTTTTGATATTAAGGAAGATAATGAAGGAAGGCTATGGTTCTTTGGTTTATTCTCAGATAATATAAAGGATATTACATCGGTACAGTCTAAAATAGTGTTGTTTGATGGTAAATCATGGTCAAAGCCTCCGGCAAGCTGGAATGTTCCTACAGAACAATTGCACTATGTAGGCAACCTGAAAAATGGAATGTACTTTTTAACCGTTGGGGGATTTTATGTTTTTAACAGAAATAATTTTGTTAATCTTAGTGATAGCGTTAATGAGAATGCAGATTTCAGAATTTTAAAAGGTGCGAGTGTTGCAGGAACACAAACAGAAATTCAGGCAGGTGAAAATTTATATATAAGACTCAGAAACAGGGGACTAGTAATTTTCGACGGAACAAATCTAAAATTTTATACTAAAAAAGATGGTCTTCTATCCACTAATCTCTCAAATCCTGTAGTCGATGAAATTAGAGGTGCTGTTTATTTTTCATCTCCTTCAGGGGCATTAAAAATAAGCGGTAATAAATTTCAGACATTCTATCATGACGAGAGCGTTGCGAGCGGCGGCCCTTATATTTCAGCTATGGATGGATTAGGGAATATGGTAGAATTCTATAATGGAGTCGGTCTTTACATTAATAAGAGTGAAGAAAAAAGTTACCCATTATTAATTTCATCTGTATCAGTAACCGGCAAATCTTATTTTTATAATTTACCGAAAGAATTACCCTATTCTGAAAATTCATTTATCTTTAATTATGCTGCGTTAAATTATAAAGATCCCAAGCAAACAACGTATGAACATTTTCTTGAAGGTTTCGACAAGGGCTGGTCAAAGGCAAGTAACCTTCCGTTTGCAGAATATCAAAGTCTTCCATTTGGTAAATACACTTTTCGGGTACGTGGCGTTACATCAAACGGAGTTAAAACCAATGAAGCATCATATTCATTCAGAGTTAATCCTCCAATATGGAGAACCTGGTGGGCATATGGACTTTACTTTCTAGGCTTTGTTGGAATGCTCGGAGGAATAAGAAAGTATGAATTAGAGAGAAGAAAAGAAAACGAAAATAAAAAATTCCTGCAGATTGAAAATGACAGAAAAACAAAAGAGCTTGAAGAAGCCAGACAGCTTCAGCTTTCAATGCTACCCAAAGCATTACCAAGCGTCCCCCATCTTGATATTGCAGTATTTATGAAAACGGCAACTGAAGTTGGCGGCGATTATTATGATTTTCATGTTCATATGGATGGCACTCTAACAATTGTACTTGGTGATGCAACCGGACACGGTATGATGTCCGGAATGATGGTTTCAATTATGAAATCACTCTTTATGTCGGATAGAACTAACAAAGAACTTAAGCCCTTCTTTGAAAATGCGAATGAAGCGATTAAGGATATGCAGCTTGGCAGACTTATGATGGCACTTACCTGTGTGCAGATCAGTAATAATAAAATAACAACTACTAATGCCGGCATGCCTCCTCTATTTATTTATAGAAAAAATTCTCAGACGATTGAAGAGGTTGTAATAAATAATATGCCATTAGGCTCTATGAAAGGTATTGTTTATGATATTAAAGAAATCAAGATAGAAAGGGGGGATACTCTATTACTAATGAGTGATGGATTTGCAGAACTTAAAAATGTTAACAACGAGATTTATGGATACAAGAGAGCAAGAAACAGTTTTGAAGAATCAGCTAAGAAAGAACCTGAAGAAATAGTAACATTCCTAAAAGAAGAAGGCAAACGATGGACAAATAATAAAGAACCCGATGATGATGTTACGTTTGTTGTGATAAAAATAAAGTAACCGCTTGTCATTTCGAGGGAATGAAGTGACCGAGAAATCTTTTAATATAATTAGTTTGAAAAAGATTTCTCCCTGTCCCTTGCCTGCGGCAGGTCTGTCGAAATGACAGTTCAAAAATGACCTGACTTTGTAAAAGCGAATCGAAGATTTTTAAATAATTAAGGTAAGCGTATGAAATGGAATAAAAATATTTTCAGTTTGAAATTTATTATAATCAGTCTCCTATTACTGTTTATAAGCAATATCAATGGACAAGATAAATACTTTTTTGAAAAACTATCAGTATCCGATGGATTATCAAATTCTGTTGTGTTATGCACATACCAGGATCATCTTGGCTATTTATGGATTGGTACAATAGATGGGCTTAACAGATATGATGGATATGATATTAAAGTTTATAAAAACATTGTAGGTGATACAACCAGTTTACCTTTCAATGTAATAAATTCAATTAGTGAAGATAAGGATGGGAATTTATTAGTAGGAACCATAGATCAGGTAAGCAAATATAATAGAGTAACAGACAGCTTTAAATCCATTCCTGCTGATAAGGGGGCGCAAGTAAATACAACTCAAATTTTAAATATTTTATTTGATTCAAAAAACAGGCTTTGGATTGCTACTGAATTTACCGGTGTACAACTCTATGATAAATCTACAAATAGATTCAAAGCAATAAAGTTTCTTGATTATTCCGGAAATGAAATATTGTCTTTCATACAGAGATTTGTGGTTAAAATAACTGAATTAAAAAATGGGAATATTTTAACGGCTAGCCCGACTGCTGGTGTATTTATTTACAATGCATCAAAAAATGCATTTCAGCCATACTTTACTAATCCAAAACAAAATTTAAATAACGTATGGACCGTTTTTGAGGACAATTCAGGAAAACTATGGTTTGGCGGTATAGATAAAATTGATATTTACAATCCGGTTACCTACGAAATTAAATCTATAAATATGGCTACCAAGTTTGCAGATAAAGGAAATAATTATTACGGGTTATTTTATGAAGACATAAATAAGAGAATTTTGTTTGCAAGTAATTTTGGAATTTTAGAAACCGATTTAAACGGAAACGATTTTTCATTAATCTCTAAAGATATTCCAAACATTAATCTCATCTATTTTTATCGGGATAATTTTGGGATTTACTGGGTCTCAACGGCAGGAAATGGGTTGATAAAATTTGATCCTTCAAAAAAACCATTTCAGTTTTTTAAGATAAGCAACAATGAGCAGGCCGAAACAAAATCAAATCCTGTAACTGATATTGTGAAATATCCCCTTAATAAAAGTAAACTGCTATTATCATTTAATACACAAGGTATTTATGAATTTGATCGTGACTTAAATAGGTTCAATAAAATTCTAAATCTAGATGGTACA
The DNA here is from genome assembly GCA_016709765.1 of Ignavibacteriales bacterium. Classification (NCBI taxonomy): domain Bacteria; kingdom Pseudomonadati; phylum Ignavibacteriota; class Ignavibacteria; order Ignavibacteriales; species Ignavibacteriales bacterium. Next base: position 246,749 of record JADJMD010000013.1, on the reverse strand, counting down.
AAATTATTGTCTGATGATAATGAAAATTTATGGTATGTCTTCAATAATAAACTTAACAAATTAAATCTTAGTTCTAAAGGAACAGAAAATTTTGAGTTCCGGAATATTAAATACACATCAAATTTTAATATAAATAAAATGAAATTTGGTCCTGATAATAATATTTGGATTGCCGACAGGCAGGGTGTCCAAATATTTAATCCGGTAAATAAAAGTTTTAATCGGCTTCCATCAATTACAAACAAACCAATAAGCTCTGAACTTATATTAAGAATCAGGGAAATCGTAAAGAATGAAAAACCTATTGCTTCAATTTTAAAAGTGGGTGAGGGAGTCTCTCTTGAAAAGTCATTTACGCTTGATAAACCCTCAAAAGTATTAATTATTAACCTTGGAGAAGGAAGATATACCAGCTTAACTGGTAATATGTTTGATTATGGTTGGATCGAAGATTCAAAAGGGAAAGAAATCTGGGCAGCGGATAAAGTGCAAAACTCATTCAATGATGGTGGCGGGTATAAAAACAGGATTGCATTAAGTTGTCTTGATTTACCTAAAGGCCAGTATAAAATAAAATTTATTTCAGATATAGGACATAATTATGGTGCCTTTAATGTTACAGCACCCCCCGATTCTGAATGGTACGGCATACAGGTACTTCAATTAGATGAGCAGCAATATTCTTATTTAAATGAAAAAATAAAAAATGAATTGGATAATACACATTATCCATTATTTGAATTAGCTAGCGATGTTGAATTTAGTAGAAAATATATTAATACCGTATGGGTCGCATCCATGACTGGTCTAAAAAAGCTTAACCTGCGGGATAACACCAATGAACAATATAGTTTTGACGACGGGACCCAAAGATTTGCATTAGTTAATCAGTTGAACCAAATCCTGGAAGATAAAGATGGCATTATTTGGTGTACTTCATTAGTCGGATTAATTAGGTTCAATCCTGAGACAGAAAAATATCAAATAATAACACAAAGTGATGGATTAGCCAGCAGTGTCGTCTCTTTTATGATTGAAGATCTAAATAGCAATTTATGGTTTGGAACTCCGGGCGGTATCTCAATGCTCGATAAAAGGAATGCAGGGAAACAACTAAGTTTTATTAATTATGATAATAAAGACGGAATAAATGATCTGCCGCTAAACAATGCAATTACAATGACAAATGATGGCGAAATATTTTATGGCGGTTATGGGGGCCTGAATGCTTTTTATCCGGCAACTCCAAATAACACATTACCAGATCCGGTGATTAATAGTATCAACATATCCGGGGTTCCAATCGAAAAGCTAGCTTCGGAATTAGATCTTAAAACTGATATAAGTGAAACAAAACAATTAGTGCTGCCATATTCAGATAATAATCTTTCATTTGAATTTGCATCCATTCACTTTTCGCGTCCTGCAAAAAATAAACTTGCCTATATACTGGAAGGAATAGACAAAGACTGGAATTACACTAACAGAAGATTTGCATCATATTTAAATCTGCCCCCGGGTGATTATGTATTTAGACTAAAAGGTTCAAACGGTGATGGTGTTTGGAATCCTAAAGAAGCCTCAATCAAAATTACAGTCAATCCGCCCTGGTACCGCACAATAATTGCTTACATCGGGTATGGCTTATTGTTTATAGGATTAATTTTTGGTATCGATAGGGTACAGCGTAGAAGATTACTTAACAAAGCTCGAAATACAGCTGCAATTAAAGAGGCGCAACTCCGGGCCCAGCTTGCCGAAACCGAGAATGAACGCAAGACTAAAGAATTGGAAGAAGCTCGCCAGTTGCAGCTTTCTATGCTGCCAAAAGAACTACCGCAGTTACCTCATCTTGATATTGCTGTTTATATGAAAACAGCTACTGAGGTGGGCGGCGACTACTATGATTTTAATGTCGCTCTGGATGGCACTTTAACTATTGTACTTGGTGATGCAACTGGTCACGGAATGAGGGCAGGCACTATGGTGACGTCTGCAAAAACTCTCTTTAACAGTTATGCCGCAAATCCAGATATACTTTTTACATTCCAAGAAATGACCAGGTGTATTAAGCAAATGCAGTTTCAGTCACTTGCTATGAGTATGACAATGCTGAAAATCAAAAACAATAAATTATTAATGTCAGCTGCGGGTATGCCGCCGGTATATATCTTCCGCAGAGAGAACCGAATTATTGAAGAACATTTAATGAAAGGAATGCCTTTGGGAACTATGGATGGTTTTCCGTATGAGTTAAAGGAATTAAATTTATTTAAAGGTGATACCTTGCTTTTAATGAGCGATGGTTATCCTGAATTACAAAGTGATAAAAATGAAATCTTCGGTTACCGCCGTGCTAAGAATTCTTTTGAAGAGGTAGCTGAGAAAGAACCTGAAGAAATTATTAGTTACTTAAAAGATGAAGGTTCGCGCTGGTCTAATGATAAAGAACCAGATGATGATGTGACATTTGTGGTAATAAAAGTTAAGTAGCATCAAATGAAAACAACTAAAGATATCCAGATGGAAGTTATGGAGGTGCATAATTTGTTTTGGGAATCTTATGCACGTAGAGATATAGAACTCAGGTTTTCGCTTTGTTCTGAAGATGTTACTTTTATCGGAAGCGGCTTGCATGAGAGAGCTTTAAATAAGACAGAGTACAAAAACATAAATAACGAAGGAGTGAAGCAATTTCCCGATCCTTTCCAGATTGAATTTTTATGGACTAATCTTTCAATGATAAATGAAATTGTTGCTTGTGTTGAATCCGAAGTTGTTTGGAGTCAAATGATAAATAACGAGATATCTACTGAGCTATTAAGGAATACAACTCTGCTAAAATATGATAATAGTAAATGGTTAGTCACACATGTTCATGGTTCTGTTCCGGATTACAGGTTGAAGGAGGGTGATTATATGACAAACGAGCAGACAATCATTCGGAACAAAGAATTAGAACGACAGGTTTTTGAGAGAACGCAGGATTTAAATGAAACCTTAGAAAAACTTGAGAAAAAAAACCGCCAGCTGGAAATTGAAGCATCTCTTGAAAGAGTGAGAGCAGTTGCCATGAGTATGAATAATTCTGATGATTTGTTAAGCATCTGTGAAGTTTCATTTAAAGAATTAAAAAAATTAGGTTTTAATAATCTCAGAAATGCCATAATTCACATCCCTAATGATAAAGAAAAATATTTCATGGATTATGACTTCTCAGAATTAACGGGCGGTGCAATAACAAAAATAGAGTATGGTTCGCATCCCATTGTCGATGAATATCTGGAAAAAATCAAAAGTGCTAAAGATGCTTACTTTGAAGTTGTAATAAATGAGGATCAGTTGGAAGGGTGGAAAGATTTTCGGAAAAAATCTAGTCAAATGGATGATCCAAGATTAAATCAAGCAACATCTCTCTATTACTACCTATTCTCTATCGGTCTAGGAGACATAGGTATTTCATCATTCAAACCAATTATTGAATCACAGTTAATTATTCTTAAAAGATTTAGAAATGTTTTTGAACTTGCTTACCAAAGATATACGGATATTCAAAAAGCAGAAGCACAGGCAAGGGAAGCTCAGATTGAAGCAGCGTTGGAAAGGGTGAGAAGTAGAACAATGGGAATGCAAAAAAGCGAAGAGCTAAAAGAGGTAATTCAGCTTGTTTATGAACAATTCGTTTATTTAAATATTCATGTTGAACACACTGGGTTTATTTTAGATTACAAAACAAGAGATGATATGTATATCTGGCTAGCTGATAAGCACGAAGTTCCCTCACAAATAACGATTCCTTATTTTGATTCTCCGCATTGGAACAGTTTTATTGAAGCCAAGGCAAAAGGCAAGGATTTTTTTGCCAACCACTTGGATTTTGAAGAAAAAAACAAATTTTATAAGGATCTTTTTAAATTATTCCCCGTACCGGACAAAGCAAAGGAATATTATTTTAGTTGCCCTGGCCTTGCAATATCTACTGTGTTGTTAGATAATGTTTCACTTTACATTGAAAATTTCTCAGGTACTCCTTACAGTAATGAAGAGAATGCGGTGCTGTTGCGCTTTGGAAAAGTGTTTCAACAAACCTACACCCGCTTCCTAGATCTGCAAAAAGCGGAAGCACAAGCAAGGGAATCCCAAATTGAGGCTGCACTTGAACGCGTCCGTGCAAAAGCAATGGCAATGAATAAAAGTGATGATCTAACACCTGCAGTTGCGACTGTGTTTTCTGAGCTTGATCGTCTTAATTTTAGAACTGTCCGTTGTGGGATTGGTATTTTTAATGATTTGAGTGAAAAGGTAGATGTTTGGACTACTTCTTCAGATGATAAGAGCGGTTCAGTGAATTTATCAGGAAATGAAGTGCTAGAAGGTCATCCTTTGCTGGAAGGAATATTTAAGGCGTGGAAGCTTCAGAAAGACTATTCATATGTTCTTGAGGGAAAAGATTTATTAGATTACTATGGAGTTACATCCAACTCCAATCTTCCTGTTACGGCACCAAAAGTTACTTCAGAAACCACTAAACAGTATTACCACTGTATTATGTTTCCTTCTGGGGGACTTTTTGCTTTCCGTGAAAGCGAGTTTTCTGTTGAGGCTAAAAATTTAATGAGGCGTTTTGCTGATGTATTTCAACTTACATTTACACGACATTTAGATTTGAAAAAAGCAGAAGCACAGAACAAAATTATTAAAGCTGAAAATGAACGTAAGACAAAAGAACTTGAAGATGCGCGTCAGTTACAGCTATCTATGCTTCCAAAAGTACTTCCTCAACTGCCGCATCTTGATATTGCTGTTCATATGAAAACTGCTACAGAAGTCGGTGGTGATTATTATGATTATAATGTTGATTCGGATGGAACACTTACTTTTGTTGTTGGAGATGCCACGGGACACGGAATGATGTCGGGAATGATGGTTTCAATTATGAAGTCTTTTTTTATTTCCCATAAATCTAACATTGAATTAAAAGAATTTTTTGAAAACGCTAACAACTCTATAAAAGAAATGCAGCTTGGCAGATTGATGATGTCGTTTATGGGTGTTCAAATTACATCTGAAAAAGTAATAGCTACAAATGCAGGGATGCCATCATTAATTTATTTCAGAAATAAATCTCAAAAGGCAGGTGAGTTTGTTAGTAACAATTTACCTTTAGGAGCTATGAAAGGGACTATGTATTCGCTTAAAGAAATTAATTATGAAAAAGGCGATACACTGTTACTTATGAGTGATGGTTTTGCTGAATTAAAAAATAAAAACGAAGAACAGTATGGTTACGAACGAGTAAAAGAAGAATTTAAATCTGTTGCTCATAAAAATTCGAAAGCAATAGTTAAACATTTAAATAACTCAGCATCTAATTGGATTCTCGGAGTAGAGCCAGATGATGATGTTACTTTTGTAGTAATAAAAGTAAAGTAGTAATAACATTAATAATCACTAAATCTGGTGTAGTCTTTTATTATTATTTTACTTAAAATAAAACACACAATTGATATTTCATTTGAGCAGTAGTATTTTCCATCAAATAATAATAGTAATTTAAAATTTAATATGTAAAGGCGTTTACAATGAATTTAGATGTCAAAGACCAAAAAGATTTTACAGTAATAAAGTTTAACAAAAATAGTGTGTTGGGTACAGAAGGAGCAGAATTTCAAAACTCTATTTTAGATACATTAGATAAAGGTGTAAATTCGATCATAATTGATATGTCAATGGTAGAATACATCACGAGTTGGGGAATCGGAATGTTGGTTCACGCGTTTACAACTGCAACAAATAGAAATTCACAATTGAGTTTATCTGGTGTAACTAAAAAAGTTCATGAAATATTATCCAAAGTAAAATTAGATACTATATTCCACATAAGTGATTTATCGTAGTTTTTTTTGCAGAATGATAAAATAGTTTTTGCTTCTAAAATGTCTTCGATGTTAATGAGTTGGCGCTCTTAATAAAATTATTTCTTGAAAAGATAATTTATATCTAGTAATCTTTTCCAATGACAATAAAGTTTTATTCCTCATAAAACTACTCATCACGATAAATTTCAATTCTACGATTTCAGCGAAGCTCTATTAATAATATAAATATAAAAACTTAATAGTATTGCAGATGCTATCTGAAAATAAATTGGTGTTGAAAACAACCTATCGTCTATCAAACCAAAAGAAAGAATTGCAAATTTTAGAACATAATAAACAACTTTACTTATCAGAATACTTAGAAACAGAGCTGTAAAAACACTTTTAATTTTATCTTTAAATAAGAAAAATAAACTCAGGTTTATGATCAGTTCTGCACTTAATAGAAAGGACTTAAATATTTGTGGGTGTGAAGAGATTACGAAAGAGAATAGTGGTAATGTAAGTGCAATTATATAACTATTTTTCTTTGATGTGTGAATTAGGGCAACCACTAAGGCAATTCGCATTGGGTCAAGATAATAAATTGGGAATGCAAATAAGTGTGACAATGCAGGAAGAAAATAAATCAACAATAAAAGAGAAAAATCTATCAAATAAGTTTTTATATTGGATTTTATATGAACTATGTTTACTGCTTTTTCCATTCACTAACCTCTATTAATATTTACTGTTCTAAAATAATTTAAAACTGACCAAGCTCAAAGAATAAAATTAAAGGTATACATTATTAACCAAATTGATTATTTTTATAATAATTATTTATAAAATAATTTGGTAAAGTTATTATGAGAAGACGAGAATTTATCTCTAAATCTGTGAAAGCTAGTTTGATTGCCGGTGCAGGATTTTCAGTTGCCAGTTATTCTAGTCTATTCCCTTCATCCCTATTATATCCCAGCAATGATTATAATTTAGCAGCTATTAAAGGCGGTGAGCCGGATACTATGTTTGATGAAGCTATTAAAGCATTTGGTGGAATGTCTAAGTTTGTTAAAAAAGGACAGACTGTTGTTGTGAAGCCAAATATCGGTTGGGATGTTGAGCCTGAGAGGGCTGGGAATACAAATCCTCTTTTAATTAACAGAATTATTAAACACTGTTTTGATGCTGGGGCAAAAGATGTTTATGTGTTTGATCATACTTGTGATAATTGGAATAAGTGTTATGCAAACAGCGGAATTGAACGTGCTGTTAAAGATGCAAAAGGTAAAATTGTTTCCGGTGCAAGTGAAAGTTATTACCAGGAAGTTACAATTAGACAGGGCAAAAAATTAAAAAAAACAAAAGTACACGAACTTATACTTGAATCAGATGTGTTTATTAATGTGCCAATCTTAAAACATCATTCATCCGCTGATGTAACAATCGGGATGAAAAATTTAATGGGGAATGTTTGGGATCGTGGATATTGGCATTCAAATAATCTGCATCAATGTATTTCAGATTTTGCATCATTTCGTACACCTGATTTAACAGTAGTTGATGCTTATTACGTAATGAAAAAAAATGGACCACGTGGTGTTTCAAAAGATGATGTGCTAACAATGAAATCCCAAATCATTTCTACAGATATTGTGGCTGCAGATGCCGCTGCCGCAAAATTGTTTGGTGTTGATCCTGAAAAAATTGATTATATCAGGATTGCAAACGAAATGAAACTTGGTTCGATGAATTTAGACAAGCTTTCTATATATAGAAAAATAATGTGATATATTGAAGTTAGCATATCTTAGAAAAATAAGAATTGTTGTATCGATAATATTTCTATTATCGATTGCAATTGTATTTCTAGATATAACTAATTTTCTGCCCGCAAGTTTTATTAACTACATAACATTTCTACAGTTTATTCCTTCGATAATAAAATTCACAAATCTCTTTCTACCAATGTCTTTCGGATTTATTATTGTTATAATCTTAACATTATTATTCGGTAGAGTATACTGTTCAAGTATCTGCCCATTAGGAACAATACAAGATTTCTCTTCTTATACCGCCCAAAAAAATAATAAAAAGAAAAAATTCACTTTCTCAAAAGAATCATTTTGGTTAAGATATTCTGTTTTGGGAATAACAATTGTTTCGATTTTATCTGGAAGTTTATTTTTAATTAATTTGCTGGATCCATATAGTAACTCTGGAAGAATATTTGCTCAATTATTTAATCCACTGGTAACACTTCTAAATAATCTGATTGCATTTTCTCTTGAGAAGTTTAATATCTATTTTATTTATCCAATTGAAATTAAAGCATTTTATATTTCTGCTGCTTCGTTTCCACTAATATTTTTAGTAATCGTTCTTTACGTTTCATATAAAAGGGGAAGGTTGTATTGTAATACGATTTGTCCGGTTGGAACTTTGTTGGGTCTAATTTCAAAGTTCACAATATTTAAACTTAGGATCGATAAAACAAGTTGCGAAGGCTGCGGAATTTGTGCAAGAGTTTGCAAAGCGGAATGTATCGAAAAAACCACAAAGGAAATTGATTTTAGTCGCTGTGTCGCCTGTTACAATTGCTTGGATGTTTGTCCGAGTGACTCAATAAATTATAATTTTATTTCCCTAAATAGTTCTCAAAAAACATCAGATGAATCCCGCAGAAATTTTTTATCCAGAACATCCATGTTATTTATTGGTTTAACAACAACAGCAATTTCACAAATTAAAATCATACCCAAAAAAGACAGCAAAGTTGCAATAAAGAAAAATTCATTTGCATCACCGCCCGGATCAAAAACAATTGATCATTTTAATAGTAATTGTACTGCATGTCATTTGTGTATTACAGCTTGCCCTACAAAAGTCTTGCAACCCTCAATAGTGGAATATGGAATATTTAATATCTTTCAACCATTTATGGATTACAAAACAAATTATTGTAATTATGATTGTGTGGCTTGTAGTGAAGTTTGTCCAACTTCAGCAATCCAAACTGTAACTAGCGAACAGAAAAAAAGCATCCAAATTGGTAAGGCAATTTTTGTAAAAGAAAATTGTATAGTTGAAACTGAGAACACAGCCTGTGGCGCATGTTCAGAACATTGCCCAACAAAAGCTGTAATGATGGTAGATTATAAAGGGAATTTGAAAATTCCTGAAGTAACAAATAAGTACTGTGTTGGCTGCGGTGCTTGTGAACATGCTTGTCCCACCAAACCATATAAAGCAATTTACATTGATGGAAATGTTACACATCAAGTAGCAGAAATAAAACCTACAGAAAAACTTGATCAAAAGATTGATTATAAAGAAGAATTTCCATTTTAAGTCCGTAATTTTAAATCTATTTTAGTCTATGCCTGAAAAAATAATCGATATTGATGAAGTTGGCGAAGTATTGTTTACACACAGCAGTCGTGCACGTCATTTAAATATTACAGTTAAACCATTTGTTGGTGCAAGAGTATCAATTCCAATCGGAATGAGTTATACGAGTGCCATAAGATTAGTGACAGAAAAAAAATTATGGGTAAAGCAACATCTTTTTAAGATGAAAGAGTTTGAAAAGCAACAAACAATGTTTGATGAATACTCGGGTTATTGTACTAAACATCATAAACTATATTTAAGAAAGGCAAATAGAAAAAATATATCAGTAAGATTATCAAAAGAAAAAATAAATGTACTTTATCCTGCAGAACTAAAAACGAGCTCCGCAGAAGTGCAATCAGCAATAAGGATTGGAATTGAGAGAGCATTAAAAATTGAAGCAAAAATTTATCTGCCGGATAGAGTTAAAATGTTAGCTGTAAAATTTAATTTTGATTATAATAAACTAACTTTGAAAAATATTAAATCTAGATGGGGAAGCTGCTCAAGAAAAAATAATATTAACCTGAGTACTCACTTAATGCGTTTGCCTAAACATTTAATTGATTATGTCATCCTTCACGAATTGGTTCATACTGTTCATCACAATCATAGTGCAAGATTTTGGAATTTGCTCGATAAAGTTTCTGGTGGTGCAAAGATATTGGATAAAGAACTAGGTAAATACCAAATTTCAATTTATTAGAAGTATATTATTTTAGTTGCTGTCGTAAACAGTTTTCACAGTTCCAAATCTCAATCCCCATTTTAAAGTTTTTTCTTTCAAGATCAGGATTATTTATATAATTTAGCCTCTGGTAACATTTTTTATTAATAAGCAAATAAAATAGAATATGAACATAAAAACTTATACTACCAATTTGGTTTTGCTCCTCACTATATTTCCTTGTTTTTTGTCCGCACAAAATTATTCGGATCAACTTTACGTCTCACGCATTGATTCAATTTATCAGAACATAGAAACTAATGTTGGAATGACTCTTAGTCCCGACGGTAAAAGTATTGTGCTGCAAGATGGTATAAATGATGGGTATATTATATTAAAACCTCAATATTCTCAATCACCTTTTAATGAAGGGTTGCCATCATGGAATGGAAGTGCGGCTGACGCTAACAATGGTTTTAGAGTTCAGATGCGATTTCCATATAATGGTAGCTGGTCACCATGGTTAACTGTTGGATATTGGAAAAACAATATATACGGAACTTATTCAAAACCAATTTACGGCGGTGGATATATAGATTATGATAATGTAAAATTAAATGATTATCAAAATGAATGGCAATTTAAAGTAATTATGAGACGTACTTCATCCTCACAACCATCACCTAGTATCTATAAATTAAGTTTTTTTGTAAGTGATGATATGACAACGGATTCAGTTAATATTACTAGTATTGTTAACGATAGTCCTGCAGCCATTTTCATTCCCACAACTTTTATCTATCAGTACGGTGTTGACCCTGGAATTGGCGGGGATATTTGTTCGCCAACATCCGTAGCGATGATTTTAAAAAGTTATAATATTGATGTTGACCCTCGCCAATTTGCAATTGATAATTACGATACAAATTTTGGAATGTTTGGTATCTGGCCAAGGGTTGTGCAAAATGCTGCAGAGTATGGTTTAGATGGAGCGGTTACTCGTTATAGAACCTGGAGTGAAGCAAGAGAAGTACTTGCAAATGGCGGCAGAATCTCTATGTCAGTTGGACCTCCGCTTTACACGGGTCATTTAATGATGCTTGCTGGATTTACAACTGATGGAAGACCAATCGTGCATGATCCTGCAAAATCAAATGGTTATTCTTATATCTTTAATAAAACATCGTTGTCGCAATCGTGGTTTAATAAAGGAGGCATTGCATACACTTTTTATTTTCCGGACAGCGTTACTGTACCTGTAGAAAATCCAAATCAAGCTATGGTTGCTGATGATTATCAGCTTTTACAGAATTATCCAAATCCATTTAATCCAAATACAAACATTTCATTTTCAATTCCACAGGCAGGATTGACGAAACTTACAGTTTATGATATTCTTGGAAATGAAATAGCAGTTTTAATTGATGATTTTCTTAACTCAGGATATTATACAACATCATTTAACGCTTCAGATTTATCAAGTGGTGTATATATATATAGGATTCAAACAGAAAATTTTGTTAAAGTTAAACAGATGATATTATTAAAGTAATATCTACTAGAGTTGAAATAAAGTTCACTAAACTTTTGTACATGGTGTGTATAAAAAAAGCCCCGATCAAACGGGGCTTTTAACTAACTATTAAACAATGTCTATTTTGTAAGCATCATTTTCTTTGTCTGAACAAAATTACCAGCAGTTAATCTGTAAATATAAGTTCCGCTTGCAAGACTTGATCCATCAAATCTAACACTATGTGTTCCTGCTTCTGTAAACTGATTGTTCAACAGAACTGCAACTTCTTCACCCAGCATATTAAACACAACTAAGTTTACATTAACAGGGGCAGCAATCTGATAATTTATCATCGTTGTTGGATTAAATGGATTTGGATAATTCTGTGAGAGTTCAAATTGCAATGGAGATGTTACATCAACTTCAATTACATTTGAATATGAGAATGTTCCATCATAATCCACTTGTTTTAATCTATAGCTGTAAACAGAGTTATTAACTTCGTTATCTATAAAACTATAAGATTGTGTTTGTGTAGTTGTTCCGTTACCATTTACAAACCCTAGCGTTTCAAAATCACCAGAAGATTTTCTCTGGATTTCAAATCCCTGGTTATTTGTTTCAGTCGCAGTCGTCCATTTTAATAAAACGCTGCCATTAGTATAGCTTGCACTAAATGCAGTCAATTCAACAGGAAGTGGAATTAAACCTTCATCAGCGCCCATATATGGGAATGTTGTACTTCTAACATCACCATCAATGTCAGTTGTAATTCCAGCTATTGGAGTACCGGCAAGGTCTAAATCTCCAATGGAAGAACCAGTTAAATGTAGATCAGTTGCAGAGACAAAAGAAACTACTTTTGATTTTGAATTAGCATCTTGTCCTGATGCAGTTTGCCAGTTAGTTAATGTAATAGCATCAGCAGTATTCCAATAACCAACATAACTATCCTCAGGGTAAAAATTATTGTAATTAGAAGTTAAAGTACCGGCAGTACCTAATCTATAAATACAATAAGCTACCCAAGTTGGTGCACCGGATTGATTAACAGTATAGACAATATTGTTGCCTAAATTATTGGTTCCATCGGATAAATAGATACCTGTATAATTTATTGGAGCTGAACCTAAATAGTTAAGATTTGGCATGTAAACTGAATTGAAGTTAAGGTTGAGTGTGGCCGTTGCTGAGGAATTTTTTATCCCTCTTAAATAAGCAGCAACACTTGAACTATCAAAGCCAAATCCATAAATAAAATTATTATAAATATTATAAGTGCCTGCGGTTTCTATACTTATACCGGTGTTACCGCTGTTTGCTAAACTAAAAGATGTTGCAAATAATTTAGAAATTTTATTGTCATAAATATTTATTACTGAACCCGCAATAACGTTAACTGCGTAAATAGCCTCGTTAGTTGTATTAGTAGAAATATTTTGATTAAGAATTATTTCATTACCAATTATATCATGGCTGCCAGCAAGATAAAGTGTAACTGCTCTTCTTTTACCTTCTATCAAGTTATTTATTAAGGTAATATTATATGGAAGAAGTGCAGGCACTGGTGTTCCACTTTGATATGTTCCATAACCTTGTGCACTCTGAACTACGCCGTCAAAATTGGAACTTATATGATTGTTCTCAAATGTTAAATCATGCGGTACATAATCTGCACTTAAATTATTTCTAGATCTAACTTGTACAGCGCTAACAAAAAGATTTCCTGAGGTGCTGACGCCTTGAGCTTTATAATAAATGTTAGTGTTCTTAACTATCAGGTTGGAAACGTCACCAACAATAGTGATGGGGAAAGCATTTCTCTGAGCTGTAAGTGAAGATTGAATAGTTAGATCTCTTGTAGTTCCACCAACTGTATTTGATCCATCGATAACTATATTTTTAGTGGTGCGTAAATCATTCCAGGCTATATTATTATCTGAAGGAATTCCTATAACAAATGCACCGGAAGGACCTGAATTAATATCAACAGGATATTGTAAAGTTATAACAGGTTGAACACCTGTAAAGGGCTTGAATGTGATTGTATTTGGGGAGGGGTCAACGGCTAATCCAAGTCCGTGTGCTGTATTAGGTTCAGTAATATCACTTGTTATAAAGAAATTACAATCACCTGTAATACTAGCATTATTGATAACATTAAAAGCTGCCTCTAGTGTCGGGTAATCAGGATCAGATCCACCAGGACCTGTTCCCGCTGAACCAATATAGTAATCACCTGTTAATTGAGCTCTTAAATCTACCTGATAAGCACCGAAACCATTATTAGTTGAGAGCACATAAATATTATAAAAATAATTACTCACTTTTTGAATAGCAACATCACCGGCTCCATTTACATTAGCATTTGAACCCAGAATATTTGTTGTCCCAACAAGTTCAGCTAGATTAATATCTCCACCAGGAATCTTAACAATTCTACCATTTTGATTACCAGTCCCATATGCGAAAGTTACAAAATATTCATCGCTAGAAAGTGTACTAATAAAACGAATTGCATTAGACCCAGTTGCAACAATACTACCTGATACAGTATCAATTACAGTTCCGTCTGCTAAAAACTTTTCAGCATTTTGTCCACTTGCATTATAATAAAAGTCACCATTTGATAATGGTCCAACTGAGGCACTACCATAAGAAGCTACAGTTGCTAGACTTGGTAGAGGAATTACAGTAGCCGTGAATGATGTACCGTTATCTACAGTTGTAAACTTATAAAGTTCTTTAGTATTTGCAGAAGCGAACCAAATTACTATTGAATTATCTGCAGTTGAGCCGGTTACAGTAAATTTATCACCTAAACGGGCAGCTGTAACACCTGTATAATTAATTGCAACAATAGGTGAATCTGTTTCTGTTGTATATTTATAAACTTTTAAGGCACTTGAGTTGGCAGCGGTTGTTAGATTACAAACGAAAATTACTCCATTTGATGAAACTTCAACATCACTAACGGCATAAGTTCCACCGGAAATTCCATCAGTTCTAAGTGTACCAATTGAATCACCTGTTGCCGCATTATAAATATAAACAAAGCTTCCACCGGTTCGGCTAACAATATACACGTGGTCATTTCCAAAGGCTAAGCCGCGGGTAAGATCAGTACCAAACCAGCTTGGCATGTTTGCAGTAGCTTGAGATCTTTCCCAAAGTGTTGTGACTTGTGAGTATCCTATACTCACAGTAAAGATAATTGCTAGAAAAGTAAAAATAGCTTTACGCATATGCTCCTCTTTTATTATTATTTGAAATGAAATGAATTGTGGAAATACATATTAGTTTTAATTGCTTCGAAATTTATATTGTTACAATTAATTATGTGTAACATAAGTAATTTTCTTTAACAATTCCAGAATTTTAAATATTATTTAATTCCCACAATAATTATACTAATCTGTACGTTTGAACAGACAACGTATGTTCTTATCGAAAGTTGACTAACAAATAATGATAACACTTAGCAAGTAATTGTTATTTAATCAGCAACATACTTTTTGTTTCCATTATATCACCAGAGCGTAATGTATAGAAATAAATTCCACTCGAAAGTTTATATGCATTAAAATTTACTTCATATTTCCCTGCAGGCTTTTCTTCATCCACTAAAGTAGCAATTTCTTTTCCAAGCACATCATAAACTTTTAAAGTTTGCCAGCTTCCCACTGGCGATTGCCAACTGATCTTAGTACCCGGATTAAATGGATTCGGATAATTCTGATATAACACAAATTCAGATGGAACAATATTTTGTTCTTCTTTAATAGGTGTAGCAGGATCATAAGAAACCAATTTTATTGCATCAGCTACTATATAAGTGGCTGATGTTCCAGCAGTTCCTTTATTTGAAATTATAATTTTTTGAGATGTATCTGGTGAGAATTGATATGTTCCGATCAATTTCCAAATTGATCCGTTTTGTACTTGATCAACTCTTACAGTATCAGTTCCATTTTTATGCTTAATGATAAAAGGTGTATCGGTACATCTATTGAATGATGAAACCCACCATCCGTAAACTTCATATTGTGCATTATCAGGAAATTGCGGACGAAATTCAGCGTAAGCACTTCCGTCTCCAACCGGATTTAAATATGCAGGTGTATTTCCCCAATAACCCGGATTTGCAGACGTTAACCATCCGCTTCCTATCAAATTGCATTCAGGATCACCTGTATCAATTATTTTTTCGTATTGTGGAGTTGGAGGTAATTTTAACGAATCTTTATGTGTAACAGTCAATATTGTTGGGATTGCTCTGGACTCAGAAGGCATATCAACAAGTTGATTTCCAACTGCCATTTGAGTTGATCCTCCGCCATCAAGATTCATTGCCTCAACACAGCCAAGATCAATCATTATTTGCGCTAGTTCGGGTAAGCCAACACCCTGGCTTGCCGCTTGTCGTCCATCTGCAACTATCATAATAACATGATTATCAGTTGTGTATCCAACCGCGGTTCTAGGATCGCCATTATCATAACCTACTCCTGAACCCCACATAACTTCTTGATCATAAGTTACATTTACCTGTCCATTTTTAACAAGAGTCGGAGCGCCACCAATCCCTACTAACAAATTATCATAAACCGATCCAGTAGATTGTTCAGGCGCCGGCAGAGGATTGGTTTGATTATTTGTGTAAGCCATCGGTTGATCAAACTCATAAATATCAGAAACATTATTTCCATAATGATAAATCCATTTAACATCAAATGTACGATTGAAATTCATTCCGAAAAAGCTTCTTACTACTGGAAATGATTGACTATTACGTGTTACTGCAGTCACGTTTTGTGCCTTCACTTCGTAAGGATAAATTACTGCTGAATATGAACTTGACCCACCAAAGAATCCGCCATTAATTCCTGCATAAGCACCAACTGAAGGTACAAAATTATTTACAGTTTTATTAGAACCTATGTATGGATGGATAACCAGATCAGGATTATTCATGTCAACATCGATATAAAAAATTTTTAGTATTGGTGATGAACGTTCTCCACTGAAAACTTTTATTCCTGCTGGAAGAGTATAGTTTGAAGTTATTTCAGTCCAGGTAATTGGTTGGGAGAAACATATAGTTGTTAGTAAAACAGTTAGTAGTAATATTTTTTTCATAATTCGCTCCTTAGTGTTTTGTCATTCCCACGAAATTGGAAATCCAACTAATTTATAAAATAGATTCCAGCCAACGCGGGAAAGACATTAAATATTTATCCTAAAATCATTCTTACGTTTATTTCTTTTTCAGAAAAATCCTCAGGATTAATGAAGTTAGATTCAACTCTGTTTCGGTTTACTTCTATCATTTTAATTCCTGAATATTTTCCCGTGGGATTTTCCACCTTCAATTTAATTGTTTTGCCTCTGAAATTCCTTTCGGCAGAAAATGATTTCCATTTAGAAGGGATATTTGGATTAATAATTAATCCCTTTAATGATGTTCTAAACCCGCAAATGTAATCCATTCCAATTCTAAGCATCCAGACAGCAGTTCCAGTAAGCCAGCTATGGCTTGCCTGATTTTCTGTTTTATGATCAGGACTCGTTATATATTCAGCAAACACATAAGGCTCCACTTCGTACTTATCAATATTATTTGATGAATTTGTTGGGAGCATTTTAGAATAAGTCTCATAAGCAAAATCCGTGTCGTCATTAATTATTGAAGCCAGGACAAACCAGGATGAAGCGTGATTGAAAATTGCTCCGTTTTCTTTTTTACCAGGGACACACCGACTGATCAATCCTGTATTATCCTCAACTTCTGTATAAGATGGATAAACGATTTGCATTCCATAAGGGGTTGTTAAAAATTTCTTTCCGGATTTCATCGCACTTTTTGCTTTTTCACTTTCTGCTAGACCTGAAATAACAGACCAGCTTTGGGCATTTACAAAGATCTTTCCCTGCTTATGTTTATTTGATCCAATTTCGCTCCCATCATCCCGGAAAGCTCTTAAGTACCACTTGCCATCCCAGCATTTTTCATCAATTACATTTCTAAGCTGTTCGTACTTGTCTTTCCATCGTTCTAAAGTAGAGAAATCTTTTTTATACTCAAGCAGCTCAAAGGTTTTTTTAATTATGTAGCCCAGAAAAAAAGCACCCCAAACTGTTTCACCCTTGCCTTTAGGTCCAATGTGATCGAGTGTGTCATTCCAGTCTCCGGTCATAATTTTAGGTAAACCTCTTTCTGTGCAAGCAGAAATAGCAAAATCAACAGCAAGTTTCATATGATTATAAACAGTTGCTTCGCCTTCATCATAAAATTTTACAACTTCATCAAGAATAGAGAAGTCAGCTGTTTCATTAAGATATTCTACAATACCAAATGGAATCCAAAGGGGAGTATCGGAGTGATTAGTCTTCTCGCCCCATTCCGTAATCTTAAAATAATTATGAAGTGTTGAACCATCTTTAAATTGAAAACGTAAAGCATTGAGTAATCTTTTTCTTACTTGATCAGGATTTGAAATAACCATTCCAAGGATATCCTGAAATTGATCACGTATTCCGGTACCAAATAACAAACCACCGTGATAGTAACCTGAGTTGCGAGCCATATCAAATGTAACTGCTGCCTGGTACTGATTCCAGATGTTAAGCGATAAATTAAACTTCTGATCCGGTGACTTTACATTGAAGTTACTTAGATAATTTGTCCAGTTATTTTTTAATCTCTCAAGTTTTAAATCAATGCTTTTAATTTTTTTGAGTTCATTCAGTTTAATAGCTTTGAAAGGATCCTTTTCTTCTTTTGGAATAACAGACATTATTACCGCAAAATCAATTTCAGATTTTTTATCTAAAATAATCTTGGATTGTAAAGCAGCAACAGGATCACCGGCTGTAATTTCTGTGTTACTCATTTTTCCGATTTCAACAGAAATTGGATTTGATTCTGATCTCCATTTGCCAATAAAATTATCAAGACTCCCATCGAAACCTGAAACGGGCAGCGTTGTTGTGAAAAGTAAATTGTATTTCCAATCTATGTTGGGCTGCGCAACAGTAACTTTTTTATTTAATACCCAGTATCGGCGTGTACAAACAAGAGTCTCATTTTTCTTGTCAAACTTAATATCCGTAAAATGTTTATCATTAGGCTGATTTATAATATCATTCAGCGCATTTCCCATTAATAATTCTGTAAAAGAATATATCTCAAGTTTTCTTTTTTTGTTGGAAAGATTTTTGAGATTCACTTTCCATATTTCACCATCAACATCATTTGGTACAAAGTACGTAATCTCTCCTCGAATTTTATTTTTCTCGGTGATAATTGTAGTATAACCCTGTCCATGTCTGCATTCGTATTTATCGTATTTTTTTTCAATTGTAGGTGCCCAGCTCAAAGACCAGTACTTGCCTGATTGAGTATCTTTTACAATAACATATCTTCCAGGACGATCCCATGGAAGACAGTTATAACGCATTCGGGTCAGCCTGTTATCACGTGGAGTTTCTAGATAACTGAATCCGCCGCCAGTGTGAGAAATTAAACCAGCATAATTTTCATTCCACATATAATTAAACCAGGGACGCGGAGTTCTCGGATCAGTAATTACAAATTCTCTTCCATCCGCTGAAAAATATCCATATTTATTTTTTAACATTCTTAAATCCTTAAATCAAATCCTTAAATTTATAAGTCCCAATTTTTTTCTTATTCAATGAAACAGGAAAGCTATTTTCATTAATTAAATTAATATCCTTAATATAAATCTCTCCCAATGTTACTTGCTCAACTCTAGAGAGTTTTTTGATTAACTCAACTTTACCTTCAATATCGTTTTCAGTTGGATTATAAATTCTTAACACAAAAGCATTTCCATCTTCAGATTTTTTAAGAGCACTAAAAACAAGCTCTTTAGGCTTTACTTTCATAAATGACATTTCAGCCGGCAGTTTACCCTTTGCTTTTCCTGTTTGAACAAGACTAAGTGGATTATTAAAGTTTAATGCTTCTTTATAAACTTCTCCATTTTGCCAATCGCCCTTGTGCGGATATAGTGCCAACTTATAAGATGATTTACCTAAACATTGACTGCCCTTTAAATAAGTGTAATCCTGTTTTGAACTTGGAGTAATTATATATTCAAATCCTCGAAGCAGAGTAACAGCTAAAGTTTTTTTCTTATCATTCAGAAGTTCATACTCTTTTAATCCATCTACTAAAACAGCTAATCCGTTTTTCTTATCACTTACATCAATGAAGTGATGTAATGGAAAATCATACATCGGCTGTTCAATCCAGTCTTTTGTATTCGGTCTTTCAGCTGATCTTTTCACCACATCAAACTGTCCTTCACCATAATGATATTTTGCATCAAGATTTGTTGGAAACATAATTCTTAGACGATGGCTCTCAGCTTTATTATTCAATTCGACTTTAAATTCAACTCTTTTAGAATTCTTATTTAACGAGAGAAATAAATCAACATTTACTGAACCAGTCTTATACTTCTTCCTTTTTCTTTCTAAAAGATTTATTGGAAGTTTAATCATATGGCTGATTTTAATAACTGCACTTAGCTCACCATTCTGAATAAGCTTTATTTTCGGTTTACTTTTTAAGGTTGTAATAATTGGTTTTGTTGGGATATTCACCCAGGCATGTCCCGCCTCACCCTCGTCATAAAAATATCCAAGTTCTTTAAACTCTTTATTATTTTCTTTATCAAAAAGATTAAATGTTCCGTTCGAATTTATTTTTACTTTTAAAAATTCATTTTCAAGAGTTAGCGATTGAGATTTTGTATAAGCCAGTTTTTGACTTTTGACTTTTGACTTTTGACCTGGGATTATAGAAAAAGCATTATAACCAAACTGAGGAATATTTTTCAGATCAACCAAACAATGGAATCTCATCATATCAAAGTACATCGGACGATCGATCAATTGTTCAAGAACAGGTTGATGAGGTTCAATTTTAATTATTTGTTTTTCAATTTCATTTCCATTCAGATCAAAAATCTTAAAATCACTCTTATTAAATTCTTTCGGAATATCTACAAAACACTCAGTAACTTCATTTCTTAAATAGTTATTTGGATTGAAAGCAACTAAAAAAATGTTTTCATTACTTGCATTTGGAAAATTAAGATTCTTAACAATATGTTTTACTGATCTTTCAAAAACTCCCTTTGAAATTTCAATTGCCTGCCTGTAACGATCCATCATATCGTCGTGAATCTGATCAAGACTACAACCACCGATAGAATCGTGAGAAGAATTTTGAACTATTAATTCCCATGCTTTATCTAAATATGCATCATTAATATTTCTACCAACCAAAGCTGAAAATACATTGAATGGCTCAGCATAAAATTGCGTCCATTTTTCAGCTTCAAAATTTTTCTGTTTAAGGTACATTCGTGCTGAAGTAGTGTAGCCATACATATTTCCGCTGCGTTTATCAAACTGTGAGCTTCTTCTCTCCCCGTAAACTTTTTTCAGGGTTTTAACATCAACACTTTCAAATAAAAATTTTGCATAATCTTCTAAAGTTGAATGAACAACATTTAAATCAGGAAAAATCTTTTTAATGTCCTCAATAATTTTTACTGTTTTAACATTTGGTCCGCTTGAATCGTGTCCTTCCATCCAAATTACATGTGGAGTTGTAAAATCATCTACTTGATCTTTTATTATTGCTTCAACCTGGTGTTTAATATTCTCAGGATAATACCCATTAGCAGAATCAATAATAAAATAATCTTCTTTAGCTAATTGTTTATCAGAAAAATGAAAGGGAATTCCGCCATTTGACCATTTGTATTCAACATCAGAAAAGAATTCATTGTGAACGACAGGGCGATAGATGTAAAAGTAAAAATTATATCTCGGCATTGTTGAAAATCGTGATGACACAGCTTCTGTTCCATCAGCACCAATCCATAGAAATTCTGCTTTGGGGGAATCGATGGAATTAATGCCACGGTAAAACATTATCAGTTCAATCCCGAACTCTTTATAGATTTGAGGAAGCTGAGATATTTGTCCCCATGAAAAAGGTGAATAGCCGATTTTAGAAACTCGTCCAAATTGTTTACTAGTTTTGTGTCCCAGCAGAAGATTACGAATAAGATTTTCACCGCCAACCTGAAATTGTTCAGGTAATACATACCAAGGACCAATGAACAATCTTTTTTCCTTAACAAACTTTATTATTTGTTTTTCTTTATGTGGGCGAATTTCAAGATAATCTTTTATAACGATTGATTGACTATCAAGATGAAATGCTCTGTATTTTGGTTCGGCTTCAAGAATATCAAGCACTTTATCAATCATATCAACAAGCATTTGCCTGTTGCGCTGGAATGGATAGCGCCACTCTCGATCCCAATGAGTATTAGAGATTACGTGGAAGACTTTGTCTTTATATTTTTCTAACATATAACTTTCAAAAATAAATTATGTTTTAAAATCACTTCAGGTAATCCTCCTTTGCAAACATATGTTGCTGCTTTAAGATTATGACCAGTTGTTTCAGCAAACGGAACAGCGATTGATAATCCAATTCCTGCCGCACGTATTGCAATTGTCCCGCTTTCGCTGTCTTCAAAACCAATTACCTGATTAAACTTTTCTCTCGGTACATTTAATTTATAAAGTGCAATGCTATAAAGATCGCGATGAGGTTTCAATCTTATCTCATTTGAATCACTCGCAGTTACAACCGCATCATAATAATTTTTGTAGTCTTTAAACCTCTCAAGTATTTTTAATTTATCATCAGAGACAGGAATTATCCTATCTAATGTTGAAATTATAATCTTAAACACTTCTCTTAAAACGATATCAGCTTCATAAAAAATAGATGATGTTACAATTGCGACTTTCAGTGGACTTTGTACAAAATACTTGCAGAGTTTAATAAATGATATTCTTGCTATATCAATATTTTTCTCAGGAAATTTTTTACCTGATTTAAATTCATAATCAACCAGAAGCTGTTCGAAATAAATATCTTCGTTTGATTTGATAAAACCTTTTATCATCGGCAGAAAAATTTCAATTCCTGGCATTGCTTCTATTAGATGCTTGTTCGGATCACCGAAAAGATTTTCAGCAATAAATTTACCTTCGCCAAGTTTTATTCTTTCCAGAATTCCATGATAACGTTGATAATAAACATCAATCCCAATTCTTACTATAGAATTAAAATCGAACTTTTTAATCTGCGATTTATACTTTGAATAGAAATATTCACTTAGCTGTTCTTCATCTTCATCATCCGGCAGTGTAAGTGGATTTAATTTCTTAAGTCTTTCATCATTAATAAGCTGAGAACAATTTAGGTCATTCAAATTCTGAATTACTTCTTCTCTTCTTTTCGTATCTTTACCATAAACTATTGTCCATCCTGCGGCATACAAAAATGATTTTATGATTAAATTGTTTTTAAATGTCTTCTGATATTTCTCAATCAAGTATTCAACATGCTTTGTTGTACTGTTACCAATTATATGAGGATAATCTTTAACTGAGTCCAAACCTTTCCAGTGATCCCTTTTCATTCGTCCGGATAGTTTTTTAACCATAAATTCAAGTGAATGAATACATAGTGCTTCAGTTGTTGTTGTTGTGCCATCCATATCCATAACAGTAGCGGTTAATGTTTCAACAGGTTTTTTGGTTTTTAGTGCAAGAGGATAGAGCTCATAATCAGGATGAATGAATCCCGGATTTTTTACAACAGCAAAGTCTTCTCCGAGTTTAGAGATAAGCTGCTTTGCTTCTTTTTTATCTGCAAATTTCTTTTTCATAGCGTTGTCATTCCGAACTTGTCTCGGAATTTCCATGTTTAATTGTAGGATCCTGAAACAAGTTCAGGATGATTCTTAAAATTACTTATACAAATAATTGCTTACCAAACTTCAGTAGCTCAATTACTTCTTCATCACCTTGTCCTTCAGCATAAATTCTAATGATCGGCTCTGTTTCTGATGAACGTAAAAGAAGCCAGCGGTTATCACCTTCCAAAATTAATTTAATGCCGTTTATAATTCCACGACTACTTAAAAAAGTTTTTACATCCTTAACACTAAAGTTATTTATCTTATTCGTATTTCTATTAAACAAATCCGGAAGTTTGTTTATTCTATCTTCTTTTTCATATTTAAGATCGATTCTTGAATAATGAATCAGTCCAAACTCTTTTCTTTTATGATTTACAGACACACTTAATTTTTGATCACCGGAGTTTGCCAGCATTTCAATAATCAACAAAGCAGAAAGTAACCCATCACGTTCAGGCATATGAAATCCATAACCAAATCCGCCGCTCTCTTCGCAGCCAAACACAACTTGCGATTTTATCATTTCTTCTGTAATGTATTTAAATCCAACCTGAACATCCACAACTTTTCTTTTATCTGTTTCAAAGAGCGTTTTGAGTTTATCGGTAACAGAAGAAGTTTTAATAATATTACCATCGAATTGTTTTTTGTTGATAACATAGTCGGCAAGAAGCAAAATTGTTTCCTGCGCACTTAACCATTCTCCATTATCAAGCATGACTCCTAAACGATCAGCATCACCATCTGTTGCCAATCCCAAAGAATAACCATTATTCTTTAACTCATTTTTTAATGGTTCAAGGTTCTTTTCAATCGGCTCTGCTAACCTACCGTAAAAATCTTCATCCGGCGGATGAAAAACTGTTTGGGCAGGAATATTATGAGCTAGTAAAATTCTTTCTAAATAGTCTGCACCCGCACCGCCCATAGAATCAATTAATATTGTTAATCTGGCTCTTCTGATGGCTTCAAAATCAATTAGATTCTCAACTGCCGAAGCATAAGGTAGAATTAAATTTAACATCTTGATGCTATCTTGACTTTTTTTAACTATTGATTTTCCAATAAGTCCTTCAACAACTAAAGTTTCTTCAGTCAGAAATGGTCCGCCATAATCTGCTTTAAACTTAACTCCATTATATTCTGGAGGATTATGGGATGCGGTTATCATTACTCCGGAACTTAGTTTACTATGTTTTACAAAATATGAAAGCACTGGAGTTGGAATAACTCTATCTGATAAAGAAACTTTTATTCCATTTCCGGAAAGTATCTCTGCAAATATTTTTGCAAAACGTTTTGAATTTCTTCTTCCATCGTAACCGATAGCAATTTTTGGTTCAGAAAATTTTAGATTATTATAATCAGCAAAAGCTTGAGCAACTATTGAAACTGATTCATCGTTAACCTCACGGTCTAATAAACCACGCCAGCCGTCTGTACCGAATATAATACTCATATTTTTTTCGATAGATTATGTTTTATCAATTGCTCTAAATCGGAATAATCAATATGTCTGACTGATGTAATTTTCTTTACACTTAATGCAGCCAAGGCACCGCATGCTTCGCCAGTAGCAGAAGAAGTTGGTTGAATACGAAGTGCGCTGTGACCTTCTCTTGTTGATGAAATGCATCTTCCTGCAACTAAAAGATTATCTGCTTCTTTTACAATAAGAGCACGCAAAGGAATTTCATAATATTGTCCTTCCGGCAAGTGTTCCATTCTACTTTCTTCATCTTTTTGTCCATGGATATCAATTCCGTATACTGCTCTTGCAATAGCATCATCAAATTTATGCCCGAACTTTATGTCATCACCTGTCACGGCATAATCACCAATCGCTCTGCGAGTTTCTCTAACACCAACCTGAACAGCAGTTTCCAATAAAATCGAGTTCTTAAATCCAGGAATTTCATCCTGCAGTAATTTTACGACCTGTGTCACCTGTTTTCTCCCAAGTAATTCTGCTTTAGTCAAATTGAATGATGTTGATGCATCAATACCAAGTATATTTGATGTATTAAATGATCCTTCTCCTGATTCGGATAGTGTAGTGAAGAAAATGTATTGAACATTTTCCTGCAAACGCCCTTCGCGAATTGCTTTTTTTACCTGGTTAAAATATCCTGCTATCGAAATTATTTTTGAAAAATCAAAATCGTATTCCATCCAATCAAAGAAATTATCCTTATTTGCTTCTGCATATTCTGTAACAGTTTTGATATCGATATTTATCATTCTGAAAAACAAGGTTAATGCCTGTAGCTTACCTGTCTTTTCATCACCTTTTGCAAAAGGAAAATTTCCGAGATAAAGAAGTTGAGCATCACCCGTAGTATCAATAAATACTTCAGCACGAACAATATATTCAACGCCATTTATCAGAACTGTAAGTGAATCAATTTTATTTTTGATTCTATTTACTTTAAGAATTTCAGAATGAAGAAGCACATTACAATCAGCATTGCTTAAAAGATTAAATGCGGCAGCACGAAATGAAGAAGCATAAAAACCGTTGTCAATCATTCCTTTTCTATTTCGCATCTCATTTTCGATATCTTCAAATATTCCTCTAACTAAAGTTTCACCATTAACAGAATGTTTCATAAAAGGGGAGACCATTCCCGCAGTGGACATACCGCCAACAAAACCATAATGCTCTATCAACAAAACAGAAACATCCTCGCGTGCTGCTTTAACTGCGGCACTTATTCCGGCAATTCCCGCTCCTGCTACAACTACATCGTATTTAGTTTTTAGTTCATTCATTTTTTAATAGCATCAACATACCAACTGGTAACAATATGTGGACGTGTAATAGCTGTTCCAACAACAACTGCAAACGCACCAACATCAATCATTCTTTTTGCATCTGAAGGATTGTTAATTCTCCCTTCAGCTATTACTGGAATTTTTATTTTTTTTACCAATGATTTTACAAGTTCAAAATTAGGTGAATCATTTTTATCTTTTAATGTTTCCAGTGTATAACCGTTTAATGTTGTTGAAATAAAATCTGCACCGGTTTTTTCGCATTCAATTGCTTCATCTTCTTTTGCAATATCAGCCATTATGAGAGCATCAAATTCAGATTTGATTCTGTGAATGAATTCGGGTCCGGTCAATCCTTCGCGTTTTCTAAAAGTACCATCAACAGCAATGATTGGACAACCAATAAACGATAGATTATCAACATCAGAAAATGATCCGGTTATTCTTACGCTTCCATCATCAAAATAAGATTTGATTAATCCGATTACTGGAACCCTAACTGTTGCAAGGATCAGTTTTGTTTTATCAATTCCCTCACTTCTAATTCCAATGGAGCCACCAGCGATAGCGGCTTTGGCAAACATCGTTACACCTTCTGGTGAATTAAATGGAGATTCACCTTCTGCCTGACAGGAGACAATTAATCCATGTTTTAGCTTTGAAATTATTTCATTGTTCATTTTATTTTACTCATTTGGGATTCTACTTCAGAAACTTTTGATAATAATTGAGTAAAGCTATATTCTTTTGAAAGAATGGAGTTTATATGAAAAATATTTTTAGTAATACTAAGATTATCAACGCTATAAACTTTTTGCGTTTGGGCTGCCAGCATTTGAATCCTTCCACCACTTTTTTGAATGACTTCTTCAAAATCGTTAATTATTCTCTGAGAATTATTTTCGATAAAAAATTCATTTCCAGGTTTTGGCAGCTTTAACGAAACCCAATATCTTCGATCATTCAAATTAATTTTTCTGTTTAATAAATTATGATCCTTCCATAAATCATTATTTATAATGCTTAAAAACATATTGCAGTAAAGTTCATTCAAACTTCTCTTGACATTTTCAAGCTTCAATAAATCATATTCATCTGATGTATCAATTATCGTTTTGCCGGTAACTTGAAAAACGCCTTCTTTGCCTGATACAGACAATTCTACATATTCGTTTTTTTGTCTTATATAAAACGGTACTATATGAAATAATAAATCTACTTTAGAATCTTCAATCAGTGTTTGTAAAACAATTTTTACTGTTTCAGGATTGATTATAACATTTTGGATATCCTGGTAAAGGATCCCATCTTTTTCTGATTTTATTTTATTTAAAAGGTTTCTTGAGAAAACATTTAACTGATTTTCATCAACTAATTGAAAACAATTTAATGATTCCGTAATAGTTCCACCCATAAAACCGTAATAGTTAAGAAGTAAAACACGTTTACCTTTTTTGGATAGATTAAGTGCAGTTAAAACCCCAGTTAAACCGGCAGAATAAATTATATAATCGTATGTCTTATCAATGTTCATATCTATTTCTTCGGTGAGGCAATCACTATAATTTTTTCATCCTGTGGAATTTTAGAAAGTTCAAAATCAACTAAAGCCATTATCTGGGCTTCATTTATTAACCCTGTAAAATCAACAATCTTTGATGAGATTAATAAAAAGATATCTGGAACAAGTGCACCGGCATCTCCGAATGTTGTTAGAGTTCCGATCATTTCTTTTATTTTTGATTTTACAGAATTTGATGTAACACTTTCACACAATGCATCATTTAATTGAAGTTTTATTGTCCCTTCGCGATCTATTACTCTAAGTTTTTGTGTTTCATCTTTAATAAATCCGAATAAATGTTTTTTAATCTGCTTAAAAGTTATTGCATAAAAGAATGATGTGTTCCCTGAGATAACTACTTTATCTTCACCTGTCCTCATCGAGACAGAAGCAATTTTCCTAATATCATTTTCAGTCAACTCTTTGATTTGAACATCGCGTGAACGCATTTCGCTCGAACCCATTGCAACTGCAATTACTTTTTTATTTTTTGAATCAATTTCTACTGTAACTTCTATAGATTCGGGAACTGCCCCCATTGATGCGACTGAATCAAATGCCTGCTGGCGCAAAGATATTATATCATTTTCAGTTGGATTAATAATGGATTTTTCAACAGAATCACGTATCATCCCAAGAGCAGCTCCAATTGCTGAAACTACTTCACAATCTTTTGCAATTTTATGCGGATAATTTAAATGCTTTGCTGTAAAAGGTACAAGAGCAGTTGCACCACCACCACCGCCAACAAGTTGAATTAATTCTTTATCTAATTTGTACTCTCTTGAGAGTTGTGAGATAACAGGTTTAATTTTTTCTGCTGAGATTTTAAGAATCTGTTCAGCTATATCTTTAGGTGCATTATTAAAAATCTTAGAAAGAGATTCAAAACATTTATTAATTGATGCAAGATTTGCTACTCCGTGTCCGGCGTCTTTTACAAGCCCTAGAAAATTTGATGCGCCAGTTGGCGTAATAGTGAATCTTTTTTTGAACTCATTTTTAATTTTGATTGACAAGTAATCATCCGGGTCATTTTTTAATGGCTGCACTTTTTCTAATTCTATATCAGAAAAATTCTCATCACTAAAAGAAACATAATTTAAACCTGCTATGTGTGCGCTGCGTGGACCAACATCAATAATTTTATTTCCCTGGATTCTGGGAATTGAACCACCTGCAATTCCAAGGGTTCTAACATCCAGGGTTCTTAAGTAAAGCCTGTTACCACCAATTTGTGCGCTCTTAACTTGAGGTTTTCCATTTTTGATGACAGAAATATCAGTTGATGTTCCCCCAACTTCGAGAAATATTCCATCTGAAACTTTTTCGTACATTAATGCAGCTGTAACACCTGCAGCAGGACCAGAAAGCATAGTTAGTATCGGACGTTTTCGCATTTCATTAATATCCATTATACCGCCATCGGAACGCATAACCATTAACGGTGCTTTGATTCCGCTTTTACGAATTGCTTCTTCTGTCATATTTGCTGTTTCCAGCATTCTCGGCATCATACTGGCATTTATAACTGCTGTACGAGTGCGAACTCTCAATCCATAAAGTTTTGAAATTCTACTTGCTGCTGTTGCCTGAAGATTCAAAGATTCAGCAACCGAAACAACCAAATCTTCATTCTTTGTATCATCAACACCAAATGCTTCTGATGCAACAATAACTTGAGCACCCTCATTTAGTAAATCATTAATATTTTTTTTAATTGCGTCTTCGGTAAGCTTTGAAGACAAATCGATAAATCTGAATTTTGTCTGTAGAAATTTTCCCGGAGAGAGTTCAATATTCTTTAGATTGATTTCATTCTTAGCACGAATTCCTTCCAGACCTTTTCCCATTCCGATAATACCAACAATTGCGACATCGCCTTCAAGTAAAGCATTGGTTGCTTGTGTTGTAGAGTGTGCAATTAGAACAATTTCATCAGGATTGATTTTGTGATCATCAATCAGGAGATGCATAGAATCAACAACACCTTTAGCAACCCCTTCATTTGCTTTATGGGTAGTTGGAACGCAGGCTTTCCCAATTAATTTAAAATTGGAAATATCTACTGCAACTGCGTGAGTAAAAGTTCCGCCAACATCAATTCCTATTTTAATTTTTCTCTTCAATTAAATAATCACATAAACATTATTGACGAAATAATTAAACCGACAATCGCCATTAACCAGGTATAAATAATTGTATTCCATAAAACTTTTTGAACATCAACTCTCATTTCATTTGCGAGCCAGACGTTATGTGTATTTGTAGGATCAGAAATTCCCTGTATTTGTCCAACTGCTATGAGCAAACCCATTACAGCTCCGGGATTCAATCCGCTTGCTAAAAAAACAGCTGCAAGTCCGTATCCCATTCCCCATACGTTTAATGGTCCACGATAAAGAGCTAAAGGCGCAGCCGCAGAAAATATTAATATGTAACTTATTGGATTCGAAGGAATTATCTGAGCCATCAATGGTTTTACAATATTCAAAACCGGCCACCCATCGGGATATTGATCAAGAGTTACACCTGGACCCATTATAGCAACCAGCAGCATTCCAATTCCAAACATCAACACAACTGCGGGCATTACAACTCCTCCGCCTTCAAAGCAAGCTTGTATAAATAAATTTAATCTTCCCTTTTTATAAGTTGTTAGAAAAGCATAAAGCAATCCTACAATAAATGCAGCGATAAAATTAACATCAAATAAAAGAATTAAGAATAATGGAAGAATAGGCGAAAGGAACGATATCCAATGAGGTTGGACTGCATTTTCATTTTTCCTTAAAATTATTCTTATAAAAGCAGTGATGAAAAGCAGGGCAATGCAAATTGCAATAATCCATTTTAAGGCAATTCCAACATTAGATAAAATTTCAGTGAACTGAATTTTAGATTCATATGAAGTCAAGGAAGTATATAGGTAATAAATAAGAGTAAGTGCAAAAATTATTATTAAACTTCTGAAAATTATTTTCTTAAAATTCAAATCATGTCCATCGCGGTAAATCTGGATTGTGATATAAACGATCGCACCAAGAATTGAAACTAAAAACATCAGCATTGCAAAAGGACGAATCTCATCAACCGTTAATCCCATTACACTTATGTAAACCGCCCAGTTGCCAACATTAAGGATACCACCAATGCTTAATCCGAAAAGAAAAATTCCAACCGATGTCATCGGACCAATTCCAACTGAAGACATAATTGGGAGAACGATTGTTGCAACCATAATAATCGCACCAAGTCCACCAAGAGTTGTAAAAAGAGAAATAATTAGCAAAAGTAAAATGATGGCAATTAGCCATGGATTATCGCCTGAAAGTTCAGCACCTTTTTTAATAAAAGCTTCAGCAACACCTGTTTTTTGCATAAGAACACTGAGCATACTGCCAAATAACGCAATTGTATAAGCCTGATGTAGCTTTAGTGAGCCTTGTCCTATAACATATTCTATTATATCCGTAAAATTTATATTACCTATAATAGCAATCAAAACAGCCATTAATGGTAGTGCGATAAGTGCAGGAATTTTTCGGAAAAACATCATCAGTGCCATAAAAACAAAAACACTGATGAGTAAAATTATTTGAAATATTTCCATTCTTAAGATTATAATAATGCTAAAACTAATTTAAGTATTAAATATGAAAAATATTTTACAGAATAATTAATTAATTGGCACAACGAAATATTTTTTTCTTTATATTTAAAAAGAAAATTATTTAAGCAAATATTTTTTTTACACAATAATTATTGATGAGGTAATTATGAAATCTTTTTTACGATTTGCAATTCTAACTATTTTATTTGTACCAAGTTTATATTCCCAAAACCCCTGGCAATACTCTCAGCAATTATATTTTCCACCGGCTGATAGTGATATTGTAAGACCTTTTCTTTCAGCCGTAGCGGATGATGGAACACTCTGGGTAATTTCAAGCCGAATTCAGGATGTTTCAGCACATAATGCAATTTATTTCTTAGTCCCGGGTGATACAGTATTTCAAAAATTTATTGATTTTAATGATAACGGAGACTCAGATTCATTACTCGGTAATATCGGTGCTTTAAGAGGCATCGCTGCATTGGGAAATACCTTATATATAAGTGCTTCGCAACCGTATCCCAAAACTCAGCCCAACACCGTTGCTGCAATGTATTTGTATCCAAACTTCGATACTCTTCAAGTAATCAAATATGGATTTGGTATTCAAGGAAGTGGTTATGGTTCTTATAATCACGGTATTGATATAAGTAAAGATTCTGTAATCTTTACTGGAATTTCATTTGGTACTACTTTCAGATGCTATAATTTTAGTGATACAATTACAGTCGCTGGATATGGTTCATACATTCCACCTGCACAATATGCTCTAGAACCGGGTGGAGCCCAACTAGGTGGGATTGATTTAATTAGAGATGTTGCTCTTATTCCAGATGGAGATTATTTCAATACTTCCACTCCATTTTATACTTCAAGAAATTCCTACTCAAGTATACAACAAACCGGCGGCATAGCCGTTTGGACAGGGGGAACCCAAAGGACTCCTATTGATTATAGTGGACAAAGAATACTTGATGCCGATAATTTTTTAGCGTTCAATGATTTTTATCCATGCGGAATTACTCATGATAAAAATAATCTACTTTGGGTTGCAGGAGTTGATAGTACACGCAGATGGGTAAAAGCATTTTATATGGATGGAATCTTTGCTTTACCGGTTTACGATTTACCAAGTCAGTTTAGCGGAGATATTCAAGATCCAAATGGTGCACCAATGACTTCTCCCGCAGACGTTGCTATTACTTCCGATAGCTCAACAGTGTATGTTATTGATGAGTGGTCAAGATCAGCATTTAAATTTACTAGAACAGTAGTTAGTGTTGAAGAAGATATATTAGCGAATATTGATTTTAGTTTGGAACAGAATTATCCAAATCCATTTAATCCATCCACATTAATCAGATTTAATCTGCCAAAATCTTCTAATGTTAAACTTATTGTTTCAGATATTTTAGGAAATGAGGTTCAAACATTGGTTGATGGTTTTGTTTCTGCGGGCAGACATACAAAGTTATTTAAAGGTGATGGATTGTCCAGTGGAATTTATTTTTACACCTTAATTACAGGTGACTCTAAAATCAGTAAAAAAATGAGTTTGATTAAATAGTTTTATGAGCCCGGAAAATAAGCCGGGCTTTTTATTACCATTTAATTAAGTAAATCCCGTATGAGACAAAAAGAAATAAAAAATCTTTATAAGATTTTTTTAATAATACTTTTTCTTTTTAGCATCAATATTTTTCCACAAGGACAGTCAGGAAAAATATCCGGAATTGTTATTGATGCATCCACTAAGGAACCACTGATTGGTGCAAATGTTTTAATCGAAGGAACCAATCTTGGTGCTGCCACAAATATTGATGGACAATTTGTAATCTTAAATATCTCTCCCGGCACTTATAATATAACCGCAAGCATGATAGGTTACTCTAAGTCAACAGAAAAAGGTGTTGAGATAAATATTGACAGAACAACTCAATTGTCTTTTGGTTTAAATGACGAAGCACTGCAGATGGAGCAGGTAGTTGTAGTTGCAAAAAGACCCGCGGTTATTAAAGATCAAACTTCTACTTCTACACACATTGATGATAAACAAATTAAAGTTGCTCCGATTGAAGGTCTGCGCGGTGCGCTGGAATTAAGCGCCGGTTTTCAGAAAGATCAAAAAGGAAATTATTCCGTTCGTGGTTCCGGTTCCTATGAATTGAATTTTCAAATAAATGGTGTTGAACAGATGAGTTCAAATACTTCTGCACCGGCAACATTTGGAACTGAAAAAGCTGATAACTCCTGGAAGTATGATGTTAATCCACTGGGTGTTCAGCAGCTTCAATTAATTACAGGTGGATTTTCTGCTGAATACGGAAACTCTCAGGCAGGTATTGTTAAAGTTGTTTTAAAGGACGGCGCACCAAAATTTACCGGAGAAGTTCGAGTTGAGTATCGTCCTTCCGGACAATATCATTATGGTGACTATATCTACGATAAAAATAATTGGGAATGGCAGAAATGGGGAACTCTTGATCAATGGATGGCTAAGAAAGATCAGATACTTAATGAACTTACATTTAGTACAAGATATGAAGGGTTAAAAAATAGTAATCCCGAATTGTATAATCAGCTTGCTGACGAAGAAATAAAATGGGCTTACGACCTATGGGTAAAAAATCATGAGCCCAGCGATGAAAATGTTCTGGGAGTTTATGACTACAGACAATATTCTTATCAAAGATATTTATTTGGATTTGGTGGTCCTCTCGGTGCTGATCCAAATATTTTAAAATTTTATGTTTCTGGAGAATACAAAAGAAATCCAACAAGATTGCCTACTCCGGAAAAAGTTCAAACAGGCCAAAACTATATACTTAATTTAACTTACCAACCTGGTGGCGGACATAAGTTTAAAGTAATGGGCAGCTACCAAAGCTATATTGGCGGTATTTGGTCAGGCTCATCTGATATACGCTGGTCCGGATTAGCATTTACACCTCCCGGTGTATCTACAAAATACCTTGTTACAATTGATCCCGTAAGAGAAGAACAAACAATTGCTCAAACATTAAATTGGGTTTACTCAATAAATCCTCAATCATTTACTGAATTAACCTTAACACATCAGCAGGAAAAATACGAGCTACCGTTTAAATATCTTGCTGGATATGGACTAGAGGTTGACAGGGCAGATAGTTCAAGCGATCCGAGTGGAACAGTTTTAAGAGATGGCAGCTGGTGGGAAAAAGATGTATTCAGAGCACCCTTTAGTTTCAGCACTAATTATTATCAGGATAGCAGAACGGAAAACTTTGGATTAAAATTTGATTTTACAGGACAGCTTGATGCCTCGCACTTAGCAAAAGCAGGAATTGGAATTCAATATTGGGATATGATTAATAATGGTGTAAACTCAAGTTTTCAAGCTAATACTTATGTGGCTCGTAATGGTTTTGCGGATTATTATACAGCATATCCAATAAGCATGGGAGGTTACGTTCAGGATAGAATGGAGTATGAAGGAATAATTGCCAACATTGGTGTGCGGACAGAATTTTATAATTTCCAAACTCAGGTTCCTGTTGATCCATATAACTTTCTATATGTTGGTACAGAGGGACCCGGCGGAACAGGTAATCCCGCTACCGTTGGCTCAGAAACTAAATTAATATTTCTTCCGCGTTTTGGTATATCATTTCCGATTGGAGAAGGTACAGCATTTAGATTTCAATATGGGCACTTTTCATCAATGCCGATTTTTAGTCAGGCTTTATCTAAAAAAACATGGGTTGGCTGGCAAGGGCTGGGTAATCCAAATCTTGATCCTAAAAAAACCATTAACTATGAATTCGGAATACAACAGCAGTTAAGTGATATACATAGACTTGACTTAGTTCTATATTATAATGACCGTGTATCCCAGATAGGCAGCCAGTATCTTGCGGCATATACCGGAAGTAAAAATGTAACTCAGACACCTGGTGGTATTTATGCCGGATTTGATCTTGAAAATAATCCATTATACTTCATAAACACATATGCAAACAACGGATTTGGTTCTACATTAGGATTTGAAGCAAGTTTTGAAACATTTTCTACAAAAAATTGGTCCTATAGATTATCTTACAGCCTTTCACAAACCACTGCCGGAAATTATGGTGCACAGGCGCAGTGGCCTGATAACTCAAGAGAATACTCCACTAGAAATTTTACAGGTGAATTTTTAGCAAGCTGGGATAGAACACATAACTTTAGAGCACTTCTGCAATACTTTGTTGATGTAGAAGGCGGTTTTGAAATTTTGGGAATAAGACCTTTTAGTAATTCCGTTTTTAGTCTTACTTACACTGCACAATCTGGTTTGCCTTATACTTACATTACAAGTTTTGACTTAAAGGATGCAGTTTATAATCGAAGGTATCCTTTAGAATCGATGGTTGATTTTAGCTTTAATAAAGACATTCAATTTGATAATTACAAAATTATTCTTGGTCTAAGGATAATGAATTTGTTTGATAACAAATGGCTCACTCCGTTTTCTACAAATGAAGATCTTAACTTATGGATTCAACAGGGTGTTACTATGGATATGCCAGGAAATGACCCAACCAGGTTTAGTTATCTTGTTGCACCCTATAGAGCTTATACAACAATACCAAGGCAAGTCTTTTTTACTGTTGGAGTAGGATTTAACTAAATAAAGATCAAAAATATATTGATGAAAAATTTTTTACTGTTTATAACTTTTATAATGATTGTTCCTCAATCATTTGCACAGATTGAATCATCATCGTTTATACTTAATAGAGGACAATTGTGGCAAACTGTTTCATTAGGCAAAGTCGGCCCATCTTTTAGCAACTGGACACAAAGAGGAATTGGACTTGACTGGCCAGGCTACGATGCAAGTCTTATTTCAGAAAACATTGGAGGCACAGCCTCACATCTTGTTTCCGGTGGTTTTTACATAGGTGCAAAGTGGGCACAAGATAGTATTTTATCTGTTGAGGAATGGTCATTATATGGTAGTTCTGTTGCTGAAGGGGCTGCTTCTAAATACACTGTTAAGACAAATAGAAAAGTTTATCCTAATGGTGAAAATTTTTGGTTAAAGACCAATCCTGATGTTGGTGAAGAAGTTGTTGAAACTGTCTGGGAATATAATATTAATTATCAGGATGAATTTCAAATCAAACGAATGCTTCCGGTTCGCGTTAAAAGAACAACACATCAATGGAGCGGTTCAAGAAAAGATGAAAATTATATCATTCATGATTATGTTATAAAAAATATTTCACCGGAAATTAGATCACTTGTTTCATCAGAGAGATTTGTTGCTGATTCTCTATTGGATGTTTACATCACATTAAATTATGGAATGCATAGTAACTCAAGATCCTGGTCTGTTCTATTTCCCTCACTATCTCCGGGTGCAAGAAATACATGGTTTTTTAACACTGCAAGCAAAAGATTAATTTTTGGATATGCCGCAGATTATCCGGATACTAAAAATCAAACAGAAACCTTTGGATTGGTTAATTCATTTGGCCCAATTGTAAATGATCAACCGAGCGGCGAATATCTTGCTCCTGCTTATGTTGGTTATAAACTTTTGTACTCTTCTCTAAATAAACTTAATGAAGTTTCAAAAGTTAATCGTTACGGTTGGTCTGCTGCCAGCAATTCGATTGACTTAAGCGGACCGTTTACAAACCTTGGTTCACTTGAAGCACAATATGCAGCAATGCAGGATATCAGATTGACTTCAAGTTTTGTTTCAAGTTTTACAGATACAGTATATATGAGAAGATCCAGAATGTGGTCTATGATGTCTCTCGGTCCCTGGGACATTTTACCAGGGGATTCAATAAGATTTGCAGTTGCTGAGATTGTAAACGGTGTTGATTATGGAATAGCTATTCAACCAAAGAATTACGGAACTGCTACAATTACAAGTCTCTCAAGAGGATTGTTTGATAGAAGTGTAGATCAATCGCAATTTACTTTTGATAATAATTTTAATCATCCCGATCCACCGGCAGCACCTGTCTTTACAGTAGATTATAACAGAGGCGGCGATATTGTTGCTAATATTCTGAAGTGGGGAATAGAAGCTGAATCAATTCCCGATCCTGATGATGGTCAACTTGATTTAGTTGGTTATATAGTATATAGATCTGAGTACCTGTCAATCGGTCCCTGGATCGCTATAGATACGGTTTTTGCAGGCGATCCAAATTATTTAGATGGATTTGAATACACCTATATAGATTCAGCAGTTTCAATCGGGCAGGGATATTATTATGCTTTAACATCCTTTGATAATGGAAGAGCAAGCTGGACTGGCGTTCAAACTATTACAAACGTTCCTCCACTTGAAACATCCATTTTTGCTAATCGAAAACAAACTCCATTTATTGCAACTATCGCACCCAAAGAAGATTTAGAAGAAGTACTTGTTGTCCCAAATCCTTTTATAATCAGCGAAGGGCAATCACAGCCAGGGGCAGGTGATCAAATACAATTTGTTAATCTACCTAATCCTTGTACGATAAGGATTTATACAGTAAGAGGCGATATTGTAAAAACTATTGATGTTGCTGATGGAACCGGTGCCATTGTTACCTGGGATCAGGTTACTGATTATGGGCAGTTTGTTGAAAGCGGTATTTACATTTTTCATATCGATTATAATGGCGGAAGCAAGCTAGGAAAGTTTGCAATAGTTAGATGATGATGCGAATTAAAAAAATAAAATTTCTGTTAGGAATATTTTTCCTCCAATTTATTATTCTGAACACTTCATTATTGTGTCAGGATGAATTTAAAAGCAATGCTACTGCCGGGTTTACATTTTTACAGATACCTACTACCGCAAGAGTTGCGGCTTTGGGTGAGGCATCAATTGCACTTTCTGATATGAACTCAGAAGGGTTATTTGTTAATCCTGCTATTATTGGATTTACAAATTACACCCATTCATTCTCAGCATCATATTCAAACTGGTTTGCTGATATAAAAAATTACGGAACTGGTTATACTTACAACTCACCTATAGGAGTATTTGGTATCGGATTTATCTTACTTGATTATGGTTCGATGCCAAGGACTACAAGATCATCCGGACAAAAAGTGTATTCTGTTATTGGAAGCTTTGAAGCTAACTCGATAGCAGCAGGTTTAACTTATTCCAAAATGTTAACAGATCGTTTTTCGGTTGGAGTAACTTTAAAATATGTACAGGAAAAGATAGATATCTACAAAGCTGATAATATTTTATTTGATGGCGGCGTTTTGTATTACACAGGCTTCCACTCACTTAGGATTGCGGCAACAATCCACAATTTTGGTACAAATAGTAAGTTTATAAATGATGAATTTAAAATGCCTGCAACATTTAAACTTGGACTTGCTGCAGAAATTTTTGGTGATAATGAGTCCGAATACAAAGGCACAGTAATTTTTGAAGCCTCACATCCAAATAATTCAAATGAAAGATTAAACCTTGGAGCTGAAGTAAGCTGGAATAATATTTTTATTTTACGCGGCGGCTATAAGTTTTTTTATGATGAAGAAAATCTAAGCTTTGGATTAGGAATAAATCCTCAATTAGAGCTTCCAATGAGTTTTGATTTTGCTTATTCGGATTACGGCAGACTTGGAAATATTTTAAGGTTTACTTTACAATTAGGAATGCACTAATGCAAGATATTCTATGAAAAAATTCCAGTTAATATTGTTAGCTTTTTTACTTGGTTATTCAAACAACTTTGCCCAGCTGCAATCCATATCGTTCTATGGAGATTACTCTTCGGAATTATCAACACGATTGCAGATTACAGAAGCGGATGCAGTTGGCGGAGGGGTAAAGATTAAATTTTTAATTGCAGATGATATTTTAATTAATATTAATGGTGGTTATAAACTTTACTCACTCAGTGAACCCGATGTATTGAATAATTGGGGCTGGGTTTTTTGGACAGACAGATACTATCCTAAAATTGTATCTGATCTCAACGCTGATCAGAATTTAGGAGTGCAAATATCAGCTGCACAAAAAATTGATTTGATTCCTATTTCGATTTCAATCGGCTATGATTTTTTACCCATTGATAAATTAGAAATCACACCAACTGTTGGCGGTGGAGTTTATGTTTACACACGACGTATGTTTGCTGTTGAAAGCTGGAGTAAATATTATCCCGAGGCAGATTATACTTTGCAATACAGTTATAGAAATTTTGCACCTTCAAAAAAAGGAAGTCCACTTTTTATTACTAGCAGCCTTAATGTTCAATATAAATTATATAAATCTTTGGGAATCTTTACAAACGTACAGTATTCTTATGTAATCCCAACAGAAGGCTCTTTGGGGTATGATGATTTTCCTATAGGCAGTGAACTTTCGATCGCACTAGGTTTAGCCATTTTTTACTGATGTGAAATTATTTATGAGATTATCAATTAAAATTTTTCTACTTGTTTTTTTTACTTTATCACAGTTATTGCTGGCTCAAGACAAGTATATAATTGGTGCAGGAGGTAATTATAATCTTCCTGTTGGTTCATTAGCTGATAGAATGAACGGCGCATTTG
Source organism: Ignavibacteriales bacterium (assembly GCA_016709765.1). Classification (NCBI taxonomy): domain Bacteria; kingdom Pseudomonadati; phylum Ignavibacteriota; class Ignavibacteria; order Ignavibacteriales; species Ignavibacteriales bacterium. The sequence continues at coordinate 206,982 of JADJMD010000013.1, read as the reverse complement.
GAGGCTGGTTTTATGCCGGCAAACAGGTTAGTGATGATTGGACCTGGGTTGGAAAGTTTGAGTACTTTAAATTTGATGAAGTTAATGAAGACCAGATGTATAAAATTGTTGAAACTAATATCAACAGTGTTAATCAGGATTTAAGATTTGAACTGCCAGGCATAAGTATGGAGTTAACAGTCGCCGGTTTTACTGCCGAAGCAAAGTATAAGCTCTTTAAATCGGATATTTTTGAAACAGACTTAAATCTTGGTTTCGGGTTTTATTATTGGAATTACGACCACGGAAATTATAGTGATTCATTATTTGCAGATACTACCGGAAGCGGGGATCTTGTTGTTATTGATATAATTAATGTTCCCGCTCTCAATCAAAAAGATTGGAGCGGCGGTTTAAACGCAGGATTAGATTTTAACATAAATATTTTTGAACCAGTCTGGTTAAACCTATCCGCTAACTACAAACTTATAATTGCTGAACTTTGGCCTACGCTTGATTTAAATCTGGAAAATGTAAGTGGATTGCAGTTTTTTGATTTCAGAGCAGGAATCAATTTAAGGCTGTAATTATCAAAAGCTATTTACAGCAAATGAAAAAATTAATAACATTTCTATTCGTCTTATCATTATTCATAAGTCCCTCCTGCCAGACCAGTGAAACTAAAGCTGTTCGTGGTGTATGGCTAACTAATGTTGATAGTGAGGTTCTAAATTCCAAAGAAAATATTGTTGAAGCTGTTAATCTTTTAGATGAACTTGGATTTAATACAATCTTTGTTGTTACCTGGAATAAAGCTATGACAACTTATCCAAGCAAAATTATGAAAGGATTTACCGGAGTTGAAATCGATACTTTATTTACAGGACGAGATCCACTTAATGAATTAATTGAAGAAGCACATAAAAAAAATATAAAAGTTATTGCCTGGTTTGAATTTGGTTTTTCATCTTCATATCAATTAAATGGCGGACCAATTTTAGAAAAGAAACCTGAATGGGCTTCAAAAGACGTTAATGGAAACCTTGTAACAAAAAACGGATTTGAGTGGATGAATGGATTTAATCCTGAAGTTCAGGATTTTATGCTATCGTTAATAATGGAAGTAGTTCGAAACTATAATATTGATGGTATTCAGGGCGATGATAGATTGCCAGCAATGCCTTCCGAAGCAGGCTATGATGAATATACAGTTAAACTTTACAGATCTGAACACGATGGAAAAAATCCGCCTTTATATCATAAAGATTATAATTGGATAAAATGGAGATCAAACCTTCTTACAAATTTCATGAAGATAATTCACGATTCTGTTAAATCTCATAACCAGAAATTAATTGTATCTATGGCTCCAAGTATTTATCCATGGAGCGAAGAAGAGTATTTGCAGGACTGGCCAACTTGGATGCAAAATGGTTATGTTGATTTTGTTTGTCCGCAAGTTTATAGATACAACATTAAAGATTATAGAAACGCACTTGATTTAATTGTTGAAGACCAAATTGATCAAAAATATTTTAACAGATTTTATCCCGGTGTTTTGCTTAAAGTAGGTGATTATTATCCTTCCGAGGAATTTCTTAATCAGATGATAGAAGTAAACCGAAATAATAATGTAAATGGAGAAGTTTTTTTCTTCTATGAGGGTATAAAAAAGTATCCTGATTTATTTAAGAAAATTTATAAAGATAAGGTTGAGTTTCCGGATTTAATTAGATGAGGTAATGTGAAAAGATTTTTATTAGTTGTGTTATTATTAATTTGTCATAATGCAAATGCTCAGCCGCTTCAGCAGTTTAGAGCAACGTGGTTAACAAATGTAGATAGTTATGTTCTTGCAACGGATAACTCAATTGTTGAAGCAGTAAATTACTTATCCTCAATCGGCATAAATGTAATCTTTCCCGTTGTTTATAATAAAGGCTACACTATTTATCCAAGTGAAATTATGGATAGCCTTTTCAATGCACCTACTATACCTGATGTATCTTTTCAAAACAGAGATTTTCTAGAAAGACTTGTAATTGAAGCTCATAGAGTTGGAATAGAAGTAATTCCATGGTTTGAATTTGGATTTTCTTCATCATACAGTTTAAATGGCGGACATATTGTTGCAAAGTATCCAAATTGGGCGTTAAAGAATAATCAAGGCAACCTTGTTGTTAAAAACGGATTCGATTGGTTGAGTGGAATAAATCCTGAAGTTCAGAATTATATGATTTCTTTGGTTACTGAAGTGATTGATAATTATGATGTTGACGGCGTGCAGGGGGGATGACCGATTACCATCGATCCCGGTTGACGGTGTTTACGATTCCGTAACTGTTGCAATATATCAATCAGAACACAGCGGAGCCAATCCTCCAAACAATGCCGGCGATCCAAACTGGAAAAGATGGAGAGCGGATAAATTAAATGAGTTCTTCTTAAGGATGAGAGATTCAGTTAAAAGCAGAGGCGACCATTTAATTTTATCATCATCCCCAACTCCGTATCCGTGGGGATATGATGAATATCTTCAGGACTCCAGATACTGGGCTCAAAATAATATTGTAGATAACATAGTCCCTCAACTTTATAGATATGATTTTTCGGGTTATCAATCAGTATTAGCTCAATCACTTCAGCAAATAAGAAGTGTTAATCCTGATATATATTTTGCTGGGGTTTTAATTAAAGCCGGCTCCTGGGTTACAACTCCTACTTTAATTTCTCAAATAATAAATTATAACCGTACTAATAATGTTAACGGCGAGTGTGCATTTTTTTATGAAGGATTAAGAGCCAACTCAAATGAGATTGGCAATATCATCGGAACAGATTTTTATAATCAACCTGCACTTGTTCCATATCGCAACGGGAACATCTGGCGCCCAAAAGCGACGATAAAAAATGAAACCGAAAGTGGAGTAACAATAACTGGAACCTGGACAAATTATGCTCAGCCAGGATATGATGGAGGAATAATCCGAACAAATGTAACATCAAGTTATCAGGCAGTAGAATATAATGTAGATGTTCCTTTTGGTGCATACTTTGATGTTTACGGATATTTAGTTCCAAATACACCGTGGACGCAGAATGCCAGATATGTTATTTATTCAGATACAGACTCAACTGAAGTGATAGTAAATCAGGCAAACTTAAATAAAAAAGGCTGGCAAAAGATTGGTACAGTTTACCTAACAGAAGGGAACAGAAAAGTATTAAAAATAGATAACACATACTTAGAGGCAGGAAAGTATCTAATAGCTGATGCAGTAATGCTGATGATAAACAGAAAATTATCACCAGAAGTAATATTAACAAAAATAGAAGAAGAGAACTCATCACAAACTATAAATCCAACAGAATTTAGGTTAGAGCAAAATTATCCAAATCCATTTAATCCGGTAACAAAGATCAGATTTACAATTCCAAATGTCACACTGAGCGGAGTCGAAGGGTCTCGAGTACAGCTTAAAATATTTGATGTATTAGGTAAAGAAGTAGCAACACTAGTAAACGAAGAAAAACCTATAGGAGCTTACGAAGTAGAATTTGATGGTAGTAATTTAACAAGCGGAGTATATTTTTATCAACTTAAATCAGGTTCTGTAATTCAAACGAAAAAAATGATTTTACTTCGCTAATATCGAATTAAAATTTATTTAATGAATAAATGTCACATTGAGCGAAGTTGAAATGTGACCAAATGATTTACAATTATGATAAAATATTTTCTTGTATCATTCCTGATTTTTCAATCAATTCTTATTTCCCAACCGCTGGAGGAATTCCGCGCCGCCAAACTAACCAATGTTGATAGTAATATATTATTTTCAGATCAGGGAACTGCTGCTGCAATGGATTACCTTGCTTCTGTTAATGTAAATGTTGTTCTATGCGTGGTGTTGAATGGTGGTTATACTTTGTTCTACAGCAATACTATGGATAGTCTTTTTAGTATTCCAATTGATCCTGAACTTAATAACCGAGATGCGCTTGAAAGAGTTATCATTGAAGCTCATAGAAACGGAATAGAAGTGTATCCCTGGTTTGAATATGGATTTGCTGCGTGGTATTCAGGTGGAACTCCACCTTATGGCGGACACATATTGCAAACAAAACCTGATTGGGCTTGTAAAATAAGTAATGGACAAATTGCAGTTAAAAACGGTTTTGATTGGATGTCAGCTATTGATCCCGAAGTACAGGATTTTATGAATAAATTGATATTTGAAGTTATGACTAAATATGATATTGATGGTATTGAATTTTCAGATCGCATACCCGCAATGCCGATTGAGGGAGGATATGAGCCTTATACAGTTTCTCTTTATCAATCTGAACACGGTGGACAAAATCCGCCAACAAATTATAACGATGCAAATTGGAAACGATGGCGCGCAAATAAAATGAATGATTGGTATATGGGGGTTAGAACATTAATGAAAAATTATGATGAAAACTTATTTGTTTCATCAAGCCCAAGTATTTATCCGTGGAGCTATGATAACTATTTGCAGGATGTTCAAACCTGGTTGGATTCAGGTGTCTGCGATCAATTTATTCCACAGCTTTACCGTTATACTTTTTCTGAATATTTATATGAACTTAATCAAGCAGTTAATCAAGCTGGATCAGTTAATCTGCATAAACTGTTTGGCGGACTTTTAATGAATATCGGTATTCCACCGAATGAATATGTTATGTCTCCTGCATATCTAATGTCAGCTTTGCAGGCAAATCGTGATAGAGGCGTAATGGGTGAAGCCTATTTTTATTATGAAGGATTCAAGAAAAATAATAATCAGCTTGGTGATACACTTAAAGCAACCTTCTATTCAAAGCCAGCGATAGTGCCCGGCAGGAACGGAAATATTTGGCGCCCAAAAGCAATTATAAAAAATGAAACCGAAAGTGGAGTAACAATAACTGGAACCTGGACAAATTATGCTCAGCCAGGATATGATGGAGGAATAATCCGAACAAATGTAACATCAAGTTATCAGGCAGTAGAATATAATGTAGATGTTCCTTTTGGTGCATACTTTGATGTTTACGGATATTTAGTTCCGAATACACCATGGACACAGAATGCAAGGTACGTAATATATTCTGAAACAGATTCATCAGAAGTAATTGTAAATCAATCAAACTTAAATAAAAAAGGCTGGCAAAGAATTGGCACAGTATATTTAAGTGAAGGTAACAATAAAGTATTAAAGATAGACAATACATATTTAGAAAGTGGAAAATATTTAGTTGCTGATGCTGTTATGATAATGATTAACAGGAAGTTATCTCCTGAAGTAGTGGTAACAAATGTTGAAGAGGAAAAAGAAAACAATGTAAGTCAACCAACAGAATTCAGATTAGAGCAGAATTATCCTAATCCATTCAATCCATCTACTAGTATAAATTATTCAATAAGCAGTAGACAATTTGTAACACTAAAAGTATATGATATTCTCGGTAAAGAAGTAGCGATCTTAGTAAACGAAGAAAAACCTGCCGGAAATTATGTGGTTGAATTCAATGCAACCAATTTTACAAGCGGCGTATACTTTTATCAACTTAAATCCGGTTCGTTCATTCAAACTAAAAAAATGGTGTTACTTCGTTGATGGAAAAACGTGCTAATGCATTGGATGCTCTTCGTGGATTTGCAATCATAACAATGATTCTTTCAGGAAGTATTCCATTTTCAGGACCTGCTTCATTACCAGGATGGATGTATCACGCACAGGTTCCACCACCAGATCACATTTTTAATCCTAATTTGCCCGGCATTACCTGGGTTGATCTGGTATTTCCGTTCTTCCTTTTCTCGATGGGTGCCGCTTTTCCATTTGCATTGAGAAAAAGAATTGAGCAGGGGATCCCTTATTGGAAATTATCACTTCAAGCAATTCAAAGAGGATTTTTACTTGTTGTGTTTGCACTTTTTCTCCAGCACTCAAAACCTTACGCATTAAGCGGCAATCCGGAAACTATTCATTGGATTCTTGGTTTGGTTGGATTCATAATCCTTTTTCTTATTTACTATCGTTATCCAAAGAATACTAATCCTAAGCTTACTACCTTAATAAAAATAATTACAGGTATCGGTGCAGTAGTTCTTTTCTCACAGCTTACTTATTCAAATGGGAACGGATTTACGCTAAGCAGAAGTGATATAATTATTCTGGTACTTGCCAACGTAGCTTTATTTGGTTCCATCATCTGGATTTTTACAAAGGATAATTTGTTAGTTAGATTATCTATTCTTGGTTTTCTTCTTGCATTCAGGATTACGCACTCTATTGAAGGCAGCTGGACAGCCTGGATATGGAATTTAACTCCAACTTCTGAGATATATCAATTTTATTTTTTACAATACTTATTTATCGTTATTCCCGGCACAATTGCAGGAGATTTATTTTTTAAATGGATAAAATCTTCATCTGAAGAAATTTCGAAAGAGAATAAATCAACATTTGTTTACCTGTTCTTTCTCTGTATTGGAATAATTATTCTAAATTTATTCGGCCTCTACAATAGACATCTAATATTAAATTTGGTTGGTAATTTAATTCTTTTATCTACAGGTTTATTTTTGCTTAAAAACTCGAAATCAAAACTACTTGAACTTTATAAAAAATTATTTTCGTGGGGTACGTTTTGGCTGCTGCTTGGATTAGCTTTTGAATCCTATGAAGGAGGTATTAAAAAAGATCATCCAACTTTAAGTTATTATTTCGTTACATCAGGATTAGCTTTTTTAGCTTTGATATCTTTTTCAACTATTTCTGATTACTGGAAAAAATCCAAGTATGTGAATTTGTTAATTGAGAATGGTCAGAATCCGATGATTGCGTACATAACGGGAAGTAATTTCGTTATGCCTGTTCTTGCCTTAACTGGATTATCGACAATTCTAAATTATCTTCTTCTTAATCCATGGCTTGGGTTTTTGAAAGGACTCATTTTCACTTTGCTTGCGGCATTAGTCACAAGTTTTTTTACAAAGAAAAAGATTTTCTGGAGAAGTTAAATTTCATCTTATGCAGATTCTTCACTTCGTTCAGAATGACAGTTAATTATCATTCAACTCTCACTTCATCGGATAAATGTCTGAACCAGAAATAATATAATCCAACTGATAAAAAGATTAATATAATCAGTAGATAAAAAAACAAATCAAACCTTTTTAGAATTACAGTCATCCCCGTTAAAAATAATACTATTTGCCAGGGAAGTGCGAAACAAATTGCGATAATATCTCTTCTGTTTTCAAAATTAATTTGAGTTTTCTTTTCATCCGGCAGAAATGATTTTATTGGTTTCCAGAAACCAAACGGACGAGTAGTTTTATAAAAATTGACAAGAGTCTCTTTATTAGTTTGTTCAGTTACTAATGTAACAATTATTGTAGCTGAGAATGATGCAACGAGCAAAATGGCAAAGGATAAATATTCTGTTGCATTCGGAGAAAATATTTTTTGAACTATTGCAGCACCCATTCCAAAAACAGTTCCTGCAGTAAACCCGAATCCATTCATTCGCCACCAGTACCATCTGACTAGAAGCGGAACAACCATTCCAGCACCAAGCCCCATTGTAAGCCATCCCCATATTTCATTAATGCTTTTAATATTAACTGTTAATCCAAGTCCGAGTAAAACAATAATAATAGAGGAAAGTCTACTATGAATAATTAATTTTTTCTCTGATGCATTAGGATTAATAAATTCCTGATAAATATCTCTAACCCAATAGGAGGCACCTGAGTTAATTAAAGAACTGAATGTTGACATTGCTGCAGCCATTAGTCCGGCAACTAATAATCCTTTTAACCCTACAGGTAGAATATTAAATATAACAGTTGGTAAAACTTTTTCAGGATCACTAATGATTGAACCTGAACTTACCCCGTATGAAATACCAAGCACTGCAATAGCCGCAATAAATGGCCAGCGAAAAGATAAAAGGAAAGTCCAGAATAAAGAAAGCAATCCAGCATCTCTATCACTTCTTGCAGCAAAAAATCTTTGTGCCATATAACCGCCGGTTCCAGCACTTCCTTCAATCACAACTTTAATTAGATAAAAGAGTAATGCAATTCCAAAAAGATTGTAGATAGAATAAGCTGAATTTTCAGGAAAGTTTAATTCCCACGATGGAAGAATACTTGTCCAGGCATCCCGAGTTGTTTCTATTGGTAAAAAACTTCCATCTTTTAGAGGAACTGATATTGAAAATGTATTAGGGATGTCTGCAGAAACAAGAGCAATTGAACACACTATTATTATCATCACAAAAATTAATATGCCTTGAAATACATCAGTCCATACAACGCCTTGCAGTCCACTTGCTACAGTATATAAAGTGGTTAGAAATATGATCAAAGCAGCTGCCCAAAACTCTGATGATAAACCAAAAAATTCAGGGATGCTAAGAACATCACCGACAAACTTTCCGGCACCTACAGAAAAATATGAAACAATAGCAATGGTGATAATTAATGTAGAAAGCGCAGCAATTATTCTTGCGGATTTACCTTGTATGCCATCGCCAAATCTATATTTCATCCACTCGGCAAGCGTCATAACTTTTGATCTTCTTGTCCACTTACCCATAAAGATCATAAAGAAAGCCATAATAAGAACAAGTCCGCCACGCATCTCAACAAAAAATCCAACTGCACCAAATGCATAAATAAGTGCAACATTTATCATTGTGCCGCTAACATCAAAGTTAGATGCCATTCCCGAAGCTCCAAGTGCCCACCATGGAATTTTTCTGCTTCCGAGAAAGTAAGAATCAATTCCTGAGGAAGCTTTTTTCTCAAAGTAAAATCCAATTATAGTAATAAGAATCAGATAAGCAATAACTATAATTAAATCAATAACAGACATCTATTTTCCTTCTGCCTCAAGTATAGTGTTTATTATTTCGTTCAAAGCAACTGCTGCTTTTTGATCATCAATGTTTACAACGATAAAATAGCCATTCTCATTACCAGCATTCTTAAAAGCGTTCATTAATTTGATTTGATCGCTTTCGATAATATTACCTGTCTCATAGGACCATAATTCCTTAGTAGTTAAACATCCAAGTGAAGGAGTGAAAGGGAAGTATGATGTACCAGCATAAAACCCGGGATCGATGGTTGTACCGTGGGCGATAATTTCATTTCTTCCAGCTTTACCGGCATAATAAGCTTCATAAATATTTATATATTCCTTCCAACTTTCAGGCAGTAACCTTTTATATTCTTCGAGATTCCATAAGGTATCTTTATTAGCCACATGGAAATATTTTCCAGGATTAACTTCATACGGAAACACAAGTTGTAAATTAGGACTAGGCCCTATGAAGTCATTCTTTGAAAAATCTATTCCTTGTATGGATAAAATACCCTCAGGAGTATTTCCATTGGTTATATAACCTGGCAAATCAGTGATCGCTCTTGCTAATTGGGGCACACTAAATATTTCTCCGGATTCACTTCTAAGAAATTTTCCATTAGGTTTTCTTACTACTACCAAACCGGGATAATCTCTGTTTGACCTTTGAATTGAAAAGATTACTAATCTATTCTCAAAACTATGCCCTAATAAATCCTGAATCGGCGGTAAAGAAATCAATTCATTAGATAAATCATTTTTTAGCATTACTAAGATTGGGTGATCAATAAGTAAAGGATTTCTTTCTAAAAATTCTTCAAGCATCTCATTTGCATTAAAGTCGGATCGCTTAAGATAATCTACACACATTGCAAATAACTTGGGGTTGTTCGTCTCTTTTGCAAAAGCTTCTATTTCAGGGGTGAAATTATTTTGGTAAAGTGTGTAAACAACTTCTAAGAATGATCTCTGGAATTCTGTTGAACAATCTTTTATATTATTGAAACAGCTGGTTATAACCGAATCTGTAAATTCATTCTTAAATTGAATTAGCTCCATTGCCCAGAATGCACTTTGATAATTTTTTTCTGTCGAATCTGTTAAAGTTTTTGATAAATTAAATTTGATCGTTTCATTAATGGTTTTAATAAGAAATTTTTCTCTTTCTGATTTAAGCACAACTTTCGAATAGTAATCATCTGGTTTAAACTCTTTGCTATCACTGCAGTTTGTGAATGAGAAAAAAATAAATGTAAAAATAAAAATCAGGATTGAATAAATTTTATTCTTCTTGAATCGCAGGCCTGACATGTTCCTTTTGTACATAATAAACTTTCAAAATTTTCTTTAAAATATGTTTCTCCATGAGAATAGAGACTTTTAACGGATATGAAATAACTATATAATCCGTTATAAGAATGCTTAACGATTAGATTATGATTTAATAAATACTTTTCCAAATTAACAAAACTTTTTGCACAACCGGGAATCTCTTTTAATTTTTGTTCCCCTGTGGTTGAAACACCAAATGGCAGAACATTTAAATGATCCCAAGGCGAATAATTGTACCATGGAACTTTAGCAGTAATCTCAAGATAATGACCATATGTTAAAGATGAGAAATCTGTCCCAAGCATTAGAATGAAAGAATTTTCATTTTTTGTTAGCCAATCTAAAACACTTCCTTTACCCAGCGGACTATCAGGGTCATTATCTTCTTTTATTTCCTCCGTTACTTTTCCCCACAAAGCAAAAGAATGAGTTGGTGATGATGTTCTGATAACCCCTTCACTTAATCTAAATGTTTCTGAAAGTAACCCTACCTTACTTTTAGAATTCTTTGGATTAAAAGTTTCATAAAAGCCAAATGTTTTTTTAAAACAATAAGTGAAAACGGGAAAGATTATGGATCCGGATGATCCAATAATTTCTTTTAGATCTTGAATTATTTGAGAAGGAGTTATCTCTGGAAACGCAAACTTAATTTTTTTGAAACTTGTATGAACAATTAGATGCTGAGAGGATTTTAGTCCTAGATTCTGAATAAATTCTTTAAAGGGCCAATGATTATTCTTCACGTCACAAAATTACAATACTTTTTTAAAATTAATTAGAAAAACCTTCATTTATTCTTATAAATTGATTTGTCTATAATCTTCATATGGTCAATTTAGTTTTTACTTGAAACCTGTAGTTTAATCACATTTCTCTATTGTAAAAGTATTGTAAAACCCCTTTTTCTCTCTTTTTATACATCTTTAATTATTTAGCTTAGACCATACTTTAATAACAAATTAGTTTAAATCTACTATTGTGATTTGCTATTAAATATTTTGATAACAAAGAGAATTCTATGGAAAATCTATATCACAAATTTCACATTCCGGTTATGGGAACAGGGCATTCAATTGATTCACCAATTCGTGTTGCACATCTTGGGATTTCATCTGTAATGTCTATAGTTGATGATATTTTAATTGAAAAAATTGGTAAGTACTATGCTAATAAATATTCAATCCCATTTGAAGAAATTTCTAAAAAAGATCTTTACGCACGATCGAAAAGAATAACAGCTTATTTAAATGTAGTTGATATAATTGTTGCACGTAATCTTGAAGAAATAAAACGTTTACCATTCTTTGAGCAAAATGAAAAGACAAAATACTTTGAGCTTTTACCGGATGATAGTTCTTTAAAGCAAAAGTATAATTATTTTTTAAAAGTTACTGATGCATCTGAAAAAGAAAAGTTAGGTAAAGAACTCACAGATTTAATGCGCGCTGGTTCTATCGATGTGAATATTATGTCCAAAGTTGATAGAACTAATTACGCTAAAGATGGTACAATGTTGAGTGATGAATTCAGTGATGCAAAAGCAGCTTTGCGCGGATATGCAGAAAGCACTCTTACATCTTCAATCGTATTTTCTGCTGGATTCAATAGAACACTTTTGGGGTTTATTCCTCAGTTTAAAGATTTTTACCGCGATGAAAATGGTTCCATCAAGAAAAAAATTATTATAAAAGTCAGCGATTTTCGTTCTGCTATGATTCAGGGAAAATTTTTAGCAACTAAAGGTCTTGAAGTTTCTGAATTTAGAATTGAATCCGGATTGAACTGCGGTGGACATGCTTTCGCATCGCAAGGATATTTGCTTCCTTCAATCTTGCAAGAGTTTACAGCAAAACGGCACGAACTTGCTAAAGAGTTTATTCCAATTATAAAATCATATTATGAAAAACAAAATTGGAATTTTGATGAATCCAGTTTTAAATATGAGCCATTAATTACTGTTCAAGGCGGTATCGGTACCAGTGGCGAAGCACAAAGACTGATTGAAGATTTCGGCTGTGATTCAACAGGATGGGGAAGTCCTTTCCTATTAGTTCCCGAAGCAACTTGTGTTGATGACGACACGTTGAGCCTTTTAATGAATGCACAGAAAGATGATTTATATTTAAGTGGTGCATCTCCACTTGGTGTTCCTTTTAATAATCTTAGAAACACAGGTTCAGAAAACTGGACAAAAGATCGTGCTGATAGTGGTAAACCAGGATCACCATGTCCTAAAGGGTTTTTAATATCAGACAAACAATACACCGATAAACCTATATGCACAGCATCACGTCAATTCCAGAAAAATAAAGTTGAAGAAATATCAGCAATGCAAATCCCGGAATCTGAAAAGGATGAGTTAAAAAATCTGTGGTATGCAAAAGTTTGTTTGTGTGATCATCTTGCAAATGGCGCATTAATAAAATTAGGTATATCACCTAAAACAAAATCTCCGCAATCAATTTGTCCGGGACCAAATATCGTTTGGTTCAACAGACAATATTCCTTGCAGGAAATGACGAATCATATTTATGGAAGAGGTGAGTCGCTAGTTTCTGCGGATAGACCACATATGTTCTGCCAGGAAATAGAACTGTATGTTAACTACTATGAAAATCTTATTAAAACAATGGGCAGCAGCGAAGCGGAAATTAAATATTTGGAAATATTTAAAGAAAATCTTGAAAATGGAATTACGTATATACTTAAGATTGCTGAAGGAAAAGCCTACCCGAATGAAAATCTGAAATCCATTCCGGATTTTGTAAAAGTGCAGCACGACAGACTAAAATTAATTTATGCCAAAAGAACACCACTTTCTATTGCGGTAAACTTCTAACGCAACTATTTGATTGTACAAATCAAATTCGCATCTTTGTACCAATACAATTAATTAATTCAAATTAATCTCACAAAAACTTTTGATAACACAACAGCAAGCATTTCAAATTGCAAAAAGTATAGTGCCGGATATTGAGTTAAGGGCAATGAGAATATCAGATAAATTAACCGAAAATAAAAAACTATCTAAACTTCCAAATAACTGCTGGTACATAAGTTACTCGCAGGTGCCAATTCAATACCTAAGCTGCTCAAAAGGGGATCTGATATTTATCTGCATTAATAAAGAAAAAGGTGAAGTTTTATTTCATAATAAAGTTTAATATCATGCTCCGGAGATAATATGTTACAAAATCTCAGTTCTCTCGATGTAAGTATCATAATTTTTTACGTACTGATAGTTCTTTCTATCGGTTTTTATTTCAGAAAAAAAAGTAAAAACAGCGAGGAGTATTTTCTTGCAGGAAGAAATATCGGCTGGATAGCAATCGGTGCATCATTATTTGCGACCAATGTTTCAAGTGAACATTTTTTAGGACTAGCTGGAACTGCATCAAAATCTGGATTGGCTGTTGGGCACTTTGAATGGCTTGCTTGCTTAATTTTACTAATGCTTGGTTGGGTTTTTACACCTTTCTACCTTAAATCGGGTGTGTTTACGATGCCTGAATTTCTTGAAAGAAGATACAACACTGCATCAAGATATTACTTAAGTATTATTTCAATTGTCGGATATGTACTAACAAAAATTTCAATAGCTCTTTACGCCGGTGGAATTTTACTTAATGCAGTTGTTGGATGGGATATAGTAACTTCTGCGGTTGTCATTGTTTTAATTACTGGTCTTTATACTTTAATGGGAGGTCTATCCGCGGTTATTTATACTGATCTTATTCAAACTATCGTTCTAATTGGCGGATCAATAGCATTGACTTTAATCGGATTAGATAGAGCAGGTGGTTGGAATAATCTCGTAGCAAGTACTCCTGCAAATTATTGGAATATGTTTAAACCCTTAACTGATCCTGATTTTCCATGGACGGGAATAATTTTTGGTGCGCCGATCTTAGGAATTTGGTACTGGTGCACAGATCAATATATTGTTCAAAGAGTACTTAGTGCAAAAAACTTATCCAATGCACAAAGCGGAACTATTTTAGCCGGATTTTTAAAAATACTTCCAGTCTTCATTTTAATTCTACCCGGCATAATTGCATTCCAAATTTCAGGTGGAACCGTTAGCGGTGATAAAGCTTATCCCTGGCTTGTTACAAATCTTCTTCCTTCCGGGTTAAAAGGATTAGTTGTTGCAGGATTACTTGCAGCATTAATGTCTTCACTTAGTGCAATGTTTAATTCTACATCAACTTTACTAACAATAGATATCTATAAAAAAATAAAACCTGATGCTGATGAAAAATCGACCGTAAACTTTGGTAAATGGGCAACGGGCGTAATGGTTCTTTTGGGTCTGCTGTGGATCCCTTTTATTAGTCTCTTAAGTGATGATAGGATGTATGTATATCTGCAAAGTGTACAAGCATATATTTCTCCACCAATTGCTGCAATATTTTTATTCGGGATATTTTGGAAAAGAGTAAACGGCAAAGGAGCAATGGCATCATTAATTACAGGCCTGGTATTAGGTGCTTTCAGATTAATAATAGAAATACAAAGTAAGGTTGAGGCTTTATCAAATCCAATTCTACAAAATATCGCATCAATTAATTTTCTGCACTTCGCAATATTATTATTTTTAATTTCTTCGGCGGTATTGGTTGCAGTAAGCTTAGCTACAGAAAAACCAAATGAAGAAAGACTAAAAGGAATTATATATGCAAAAGATACACTTCAGATTAAAGATAAATGGAGAAAAATAAATATTGGTTTTTCAGTTTTATTAGTTGCGGTAGTTGCACTGCTTTGGTGGAGTTTTAGATAGTTGGAATAACTTAATATGCACTTAGATTCAATTAAAATAATTTTTCTAGTAATTACGATATTACTTATCCTTACACTGCTTTTTTCTAATAGAAAGTTTTATGATCGGAAATTAAAATTCCTGTTATCGTCATTGGCAATAAGTTTGATTTTATTATTTACAATTGTTTTAAAGCTTCACCATCTATTGAGATCCGAATTTGGAATACCAAATTCCTTAACTTACTCTCTCGTTTTGATTCCTTTCTTATTTCATTTTTATCAGTTCAAGTTTGAAATAATTAGAACTAATTTTGTTTTATTGATCTTATCAATTTGTTTCATATCCAGTGCGGTTATTCTTGACCTTCTCACCGATGGGAAAATAATTTTGTTACCAGATTCAGATCTTAAAGAAGAATTTTTAAGAATTGTTGGAACAGGACTCTGGATGCTGTACTACTTAATATACTCATTAAAATTTAGGAATATCTAAAATGTACGTATCAAATAATTTCTGGTTCTACCTAAAGTCTTTTTCAGAGAATATTGCTCTTATTGATACTGAAAAGAATAAATCAATTACATACTTAGAACTTGAAACTGAATCTGATACACTATTAGAAAAGTTCAAGTTAAAAGATAAAGGCCTGATTTTTCTTTTTACCACAAATAATTCTGAATCTATAATTTCTTATATCGCAGCACTCAAGTCTGGAAATGCTGTACTTTTACTTGATGAAAAGTTGAATGATGAAATAAGATCCGGACTGATTGAAAATTATAAACCTGATATTATTATTTCTTCAAATGAAAACATCCCTATAAATTATTTATCTTCATTTAAATATGGATCCCTTAATTTTATTAAAAGAAATGAAAGCAATCCTATTACTATTTTTCCAGAACTAGCGGTGCTATTATCTACTTCAGGCACTACAGGTTCACCAAAGCTTGTTAGACTCTCTTATAAAAATATTCAATCCAATGCTAAATCGATTGCAGCGTATTTACATATTGATGAAAATGAAAGACCAATCACAACTCTTCCAATTAATTATTCCTATGGATTGTCAGTTGTAAACAGTCATTTGCTAAAAGGAGCAACAATCATTTTAACTGATAAGACGGTCTTATTTAGGGATTTTTGGAATCTATTTAATGAATATAAGTGTACATCTTTTGCCGGTGTGCCTTATACTTATACAATGTTAAAAAGAATTGGTTTTGATAAAATTGAACTTCCAACCCTAAAATATTTTACGCAAGCAGGCGGAAAACTTAGCGAAGAATTTATTAAACATTTCAATGAATACGCGCTGGAGAATAGAATAAAATTTTATGTGATGTATGGTCAGACTGAAGCAACAGCCAGAATAACTTATGTTCCACCTGAAAAATTAAGTGATAAAATTGGTTCAATCGGCATTTCAATTCCCAAAGGTGAACTGAAAATAATGAATGATGGAGTTGAAATAAATAATCCAAATGAAGTTGGTGAGCTTGTTTATAAAGGTGATAATGTAATGCTGGGCTATGCTGAAACTTTAGACGACCTATCTAAAGGTGATGAACTTAATGGATTTCTTTCAACCGGCGATTTGGGTTATAAGGATGAAGATGGATTTTTTTATGTTACCGGAAGAATGAAAAGATTTATAAAAATATTTGGATTAAGAATTAATCTTGATGAAGTGCAAAAGATGATAGAAAATCATTTTAAAATTTCTGTTGCATGTACAGGAAAAGATGAACTACTTAAAATATTAGTTCATTCTGATGATCATCTTACGGAAGTTAAAGTTAAAGAAGAAGTTATGAAGATGTACAAACTTAGTTTCAAATCCCTGGTGGTCAAATCAACAAATCAAATTCCTACAAATAGTACTGGGAAGTATGATTATAAAACGATAAATGAAATGTTTGAATTATAAACATGTAGCGTAGGCTTTATACCTACATAAATTCTAGCACAATCTGAAGAGTCTGTTGCGCGACTAATGTTTGATGAGCAATTGCCCCGACTTTTAAGTCGGGGTTTAAGTTTTAAATGAAGTTTCTTGACTTTAGCCTAACTAGTTTTGGTTTGGACTAAAGCACCAAATATATTCTTGAAATAAAAGCCCTGATCTAAAGATCGGGGCAATTTGAAGTTATGTAACAAACTTTAAAGGTTGCGCCTAGCATATGTAAACGAGTTTATCCTAAAGAAAATGGTTCTTGTCATAAATATTCTGTTGTTTGTATTTTTTGTCTTATATCGTTTATCGTTACATTAACCTGAGATTGAGGAATATTTATAACCTTAGCAATGACATCTGATGAAACACCCTTTTCCCAACCATCCCAAATTCTATCCATTACTTCAAATGGCATTTTGTAAAAGAACTCTTCCTGAGTCTGCTCTGCACTGTAAGTATCAGTTGTTGGTGTACGTTTTCTAATTTCCTCTGGAACACCAAGAAACTCTGCTAACTGATATACCTGTGTCTTGAATAAATGTGCGATTGGTTTTACATCTGCACCGCCATCACCATACTTAACAAAAAATCCCTGTTCGTGTTCATTCTTATTTCCGGTACCAATTACAGCATAATTTTTTGCCTCGGCATGATAGTACAACATATTTGTTCTGCTTCTCTGTTTAAAATTAGAAGCGGCAACAATTTGTAAATACTCTGCTAAAAAGAATAAAATATTTATGATTTCCAGATGTAGAATTCTATTCAATAGATATTTGCAGTATATCTCCAATTAAAATATGTTAAGTTGAGTTTTATTAATTTTATTTGAAAGTTAAAAAGAATACTTTGAAATTAACTTTGTGAAAGTTTATGAGAAATAAGATCTGTTTAATAACCGGAGCCACTTCCGGAATAGGTAAAGCCGCAGCATTAAAACTGGCTGACCTTGGTGCTTCATTAATCATTATTTCAAGAAATGAAAAAATGGGAGAGAAGATTTGTGAGCAGATTAGGAAAAAAAATAATAATGCTCAAGTTAAATTCTACAGAGTTGATATCTCTCTATGAAAGAAGTGAGAAGCACTGTTGAAAGAATAAAATCAGATTTTAATCATATTGATGTTCTAATAAATAATGCAGGTGCAAGATTTGACAGGTCTTTTAAAAACGATGAAGGAATAGAATTAACGTTCGCAACTAATCATCTTGGGCACTTTCTATTAACGCTTTCTTTAATTGAAATGCTAAGGAAATCTACACAGGGAAGAATAATAAATGTTTCATCACCTGCACATTCAAGAGCAACTGAAGATCTTGATGATATAGTCTCTCCAGTAAGTTATGATAGAAGACTGGCCTATGGCCGTTCAAAATTAGCAAATTTGTATTTTACTTATGAATTAAGCAGTAGATTAAAAAATAGTAACTTTACTGTAAATGCAGTAGATCCTGGTGGTGTGGCAACAAATTTCAGTAGAAATAATGGGCTATTTGCCTGGATGAAGCATTACCTTTCTTACGTACTGCAGCTAAAATTAATTTCGCCACAAAAAGCTGCTGAAACGATTGTATATTTATCCTCATCACATGATGTAAGCAGCATTACAGGAAAGTACTTTTTTGAAAAAAAAGAAATCAATTCTTCACCTGCTTCCTACAACAGAGAGGCTGCTTTGAAACTTTGGCAGTTAAGTTTGAAATTAACTGGTATTGACGATTCTCCTATTTAATAATGATTAAACTATATCAAATACCATATTTTTTGTTGCTTTATCTAGAATGGATAGAGGTTCTAGGCATTCTGATTAAAAGATCATCAAAACCCAGGATAATCTCTAAAAATTGAAATTAGATAAAATTTTCTTTAAAATGCCTACAAACATAAGTACCGTTATTTTGCTTTCTTGTATTCACTATCGTAATATGTTTTCTAAATAGGAAGGTTAAGTTTTACTAATAAATAAAAGCGAAGGGTGTTAAAATGAAGCCCTTGAGTGAAAATAGCTCTAAGAAAAAATATAACAAGTTATCAATCTCAGTAATCATAATTGCTGAATTACTCTTAACTGTTAACATTCTACCTCAATCACTACCTACCTGGGAAGTAAATAATCCAGTATCAAAGGTTTTTGTAATGGACGAAATTCCACCAACGGCTGGTTCTTTAGCTGCCGGTGACACTACCGTACCGGATGAGTATCTGGTTGATCCTGCAATTGACAGTCTGTTTCGGTTGATGGAGACGCAAGGTACTTATTTACACAGAACATCTTCCAGACCTTTTGGTATTGTTGGCTCAGATGATATTGTGATAATAAAAGGAAGTTTTCAGTGGGATTTTAGAAACACTACAAGCACGGATAGGATTAAAGGAGTAATATGGCAAATACTAAATCATCCTGATGGATTCACCGGTGAAATTCTCGTAGGTGATAATACACAATGGGCATCGACCGGAGAAGACGATAATAATTCAGAAGATCCAAATCAATGTATTCTTGATGTTATAAATACTTTTCATTCTAAGGGATATCCTGTTTATTTATTCGAGTGGAAAAACATAATGAATAATGTAGTAACAGAATATTCTGATGGTGATTATAATGATGGATATCCTTATGACCCGGCCTCTAAAATTACTTATCCAAAGTTCCAATCACCATCCGGCAATCATTATATATCATTAAAAAATGGAATCTGGAATGCGACTACTCAAACATATAATCACGATCGTTTATGCATAGTTGATTTTCCTGTCTTAAAAGCCCACGGTTGGACTGGTGCAACATTAGCAATAAAGAATTGGATAGGAGTTCTTACTGTTGCATATCAGGACGAACGATATGGAGGTGATGGTCCTATGCACTTTGACTATATGTTCAGTGAATATGCACTACCTGCAAAAGTAATGCAAGTTACATTTCCAGAACTAACAATAATTGATGCAGCCTGGGCCAATCCAGAACGTAATTATGGTAGTGATGCCGTACAACTTAATATGCTATTGGGTTCTACCGACCCTTTTGCAGCCTCCTGGTATGCTTCTAAATATATGCTAACACCCATAGCATACTATCCGGAAAAAACCAATCCAGATAATGTTGGTGGTGAGTATAATGTATGCTTAAATAATTGGATAAACTGTATGCACGATTCTGGTTTTGCGGTTACTATAGATTCTTCCGAAATATCAGTTTATAATCTTTCAATTATTCCAGTTGAGCTTACATCATTCTCTGCTGATGTAGATAATGGCGATGTGATTTTAAATTGGAGAACATCAACTGAAACGAATAATTTTGGTTTTCAGGTTGAGAGAAGTAATGACAGAGTGACATTTGATAAGATAGCATTTGTTCCTGGTTTTGGAACTACCACCGACGCCAAAACATATAGTTACAGAGATGAAGCTTTAACTAGTAACGAAAATTATTATAGACTTAAACAGTTAGATTTAAATGGAAGCCATTCTTATTCAAATATTATAAAGGTTGATCTTAATCCCGCCAGGAATATTTGTTCTTAGACAGAACTATCCAAATCCATTTAACCCAAATACAAAAATTAGATACGAAATTGCGAAGGAGAGTAAAGTAGTTATTAAAATCTTCGACATACTTGGAGCCGAATTATTAACTTTACTTGAGGAGGAAAAGAAACCTGGTGTATATGAAATAGAGTTAAATACACAAAGTTTACCGAGCGGAATATACATTTATAGAATTGTAGCGGGAGAATTTACTGAAACAAAGAAAATGGTTTTGATGAAGTGACCTAAGAAGACGGTCACCCTTTTAAAAAATATTTTATTCTCTCATAATGATACTGTTTGTTTAAGAAGACGATAATAATATCCATATTACTTGATTTAGTTGCATATTATAATGGTATGATGATTGACTAACCCTTTTATTTAACTCAAAATCAATTGCTAATAGTTGATTAATACTAATTGACTTTCGATTTTTGATTTTACTATTTATTATTTTTAAGTTGTGCTTAACTTTTGTGAGGGCAAAATGAAAAAGTTATATCTATATACGTTTGTATTTATTCTTTCATCCTTTAACACATACCCCCAA
The DNA here is from genome assembly GCA_016709765.1 of Ignavibacteriales bacterium. Classification (NCBI taxonomy): domain Bacteria; kingdom Pseudomonadati; phylum Ignavibacteriota; class Ignavibacteria; order Ignavibacteriales; species Ignavibacteriales bacterium. The sequence goes on along the minus strand of JADJMD010000013.1, from coordinate 185,970 downwards.
TGGGTAAACCAAAATCCTGTCCCGGATGTCAATGACCTTTGGTCTACTTTTTTTGTAGACAATAATACAGGTTGGATTGTTGGATCAGGTGGTTTTATAAAAAAGACTACTAATGCTGGTGATGAATGGATTTTACAAAATAGCGGAACAACTTCTATTCTAAAATCAGTAACGTTCGTTGATCAAAACAATGGCTGGATATGTGGAGAAGGAGGACTAATACTTAATACTATTGATGGAGGAGCTAATTGGGAGGTGCAGCTAAGTGGTACGACGGAACATCTATCAGATATTTATTTTTATGATACTAATATTGGTTATGCTGTAGGATTTGGAGGCACAATAATAAAGACCACTAATGGTGGTTCATCCTGGACAAACCTATCTTCTGGAACGACTAATGATTTATACTCAATGGATTTTATTGATGCTTATATTGGCTACGCTGCTGGAGAAGTGAATGAAACACATTCAGTGATTAAAACAACAGATGGTGGAGCCACTTGGATTGATAAGTCAAGTGGATTTCCTCGAACGAGTGGCAAATGTCTTGCTGTTGAATTTATTGATGCAAGTACAGGGTTTATTGGTGGGGGTGATTATAGTGGTTTTTTATACAAGACAACAGATGGAGGAGATACTTGGAATTCATCTTTATCACAATTTCCATCAAAACTAAATGAGATAGATGTTAAAGAACAGCTTAGTGTTTATCCATATACTGCTGGAATTACTTCTATTTGTTTCAGTGATACAGATAACGGCTGGTATGTAAGATGGACTGGAATGGACAATTATATTTATTCAACTACTGATGGTGGAATAACCTGGAAGTACCAAAGAAGTTGGGTGGAACATTCATTATTATCTGTTTTTGTAACACAAAATGGAACTGGATTAGCAGTTGGTTCAAGCGGGCTGATTTACTTGAAAGCAGAGAGTGATACTTATTGGTCGCGATTGTTAAGCGGGACGAATGATAACGTCCAATCTGTTTATTTTGTAGATAAAAATATTGGTTGGGCTGGAGGAACTCGTTGGGGAAATCCTTATAAGGGAGTGATATTAAAAACAACCAACGGTGGAAAACAATGGAAAACTCAGTTGGATGCCCAAAGTATCGACAGCTATTCACGTTGTTTTTATTTTATAAATGAATCGTTAGGATGGCTTGCTAAATCCCATTCAATTCCTCAAGAAACGGGAGCGGGAATTTTCCGAACGACAGATGGAGGGGAGAATTGGGTTTCGATATATCCTGGTGGTGATTTTTCTTCAGTATTTTTTATTAATCAAGATACAGGCTGGGTAACGAGTGATTATAGTAGCAGTTCTCAATATGGAATTTATAAGTCAACTGATGGTGGTGTTACTCTGGAGAAGAAAAGTTCGGTCAATAGTTCAAGTATCTACTTTTCGGATTTTTATAATGGTTGGTCTGCTGGTCCAGGCGGTATATTAAAATCTACAGATGGTGGAGAAACCTGGAATAGTAAATCGAGTTTGACAGGTTCCAATATTAAATTTTTTGATCAAAATGTTGGAATGTGTGTCGGAGGAGGGGACATATTAGTTTCAACCGATGGTGGTGAAACCTGGAGTGCCAAAAGTGGTCCTTTACTTCGATCTATCAACTTTATAAATTCAACAACAATCTGGGGTTATACTTCTGAAGGAACAGTATATAAGACAACTAATTTTGGTGATAGTTGGAACGCACTTAATGTTGGTTTAGGTATTGGAAATAGTGCATTCTTCGTCGACGAATACACGGGCTGGGTTGGTGGAGCAAGTGGTACAATGTTTAATTATTCAGTCGAGCCAATATTGTCATTGACTTCACCAAATGGTGGAGAGGTTTGGAAATCAGGTTGGCAAAGGAATATAACCTGGACAAGTGAAAATATCTCTAATGTCAACTTATATTATTCAACAAATGGTGGCGGTGACTGGAATACAATAGCAACAAATGTAGACGCAAGCAGTGGCAATTATAGCTGGACGGTTCCAACTTTAAATTGGTTTCTTAATTTTAATTGTAAAGTTAAAATTGAAGACGCGTCAAATTCCAGTGTCTATGATGAAAGTGCTAATAATTTTATAATTTGGCATTTTTGCAACATAATCCAATACGCAAATTTAGGTCAGCGAATTATTGATTTTCTTGAAACCAATATCGATATATCTATGAATGTGACCACAGCTGATAATATTTCCGTTAACTTTTATCCTTATGAGTCTCCAGTCTTTGGAACCCCACCAGCAGGAATTGATTTTGTAAGTGAGTATTATTGGCAAGTATCTTCTCCTGCGATAAACTTTAATAATGGTAAAATAATAGTTCCTATTTCAACACTACGCGGTGTTACAGATGCATCTAAACTCGTATGGCTTAAAAGAACTAACCCGGGTGATGCTTGGGAAAATATTGGCGGATTTGTTTCTGGAGAGAATTTTGAGAGTATCGTTTTATTTAATTCATTTTCTGAATTTGCAATTGGCTCTACTGATGATCCTTTACCAGTAGAACTATCCTCATTTACAGCAACAGCTAAAACAGATCAAATAATGCTTAAGTGGGAAACTAAAACAGAAACAAATAATTATGGATTTGATGTTGAAAGAAAGACTAATGAAACCTGGAAGAAGATTGGATTTGTAGAAGGCAATGGTAACAGTAGTTCACAAAAACAATATTCATTTACAGATAACAAGCTAATTGAAGCAACCAATTTCCAATATAGATTAAAGCAAATGGACAATGATGGTAAATATGAATACTCAGCTGTGGTAGAGGTTAAAGTAGTTCCAACAGAATATGCTTTGCATCAGAACTATCCAAATCCATTTAATCCAAATACAGTAATTGAGTTTTTATTACCAGAGAATGTCAATAACGTGCGGTTATCTATTTACAATGCATTGGGAGAAAAGGTATCAGAGTTGGTCAATACAGCATTAGAAGCCGGAAAGTATAGCTATCGATGGAATGCACAAAATGTAGCAACAGGAATATATATCTATGAGTTAAGGACTGACAATTTTGTTTCGGTCAAGAAGATGTTACTTGTGAAATAAGGCCATATTTTCTGGAAAACTCCTATCAAATAAAATGGTAGGAGTTTTTTTCTAATGTGATTTTAATCAATGGTTTTAGATAAATATGACAAATAAGCAGACAGATTTGTAGTTAAAAAGAAAATGTAGCTTATGAAATAGGCCAAATTGCACTGCGGTAATTAGTAAAAAGCAATTTAAAGAGGATTTGTGTCTTAATAAAACACATATTTAAGCAAAGGACGGGGATAAGTCGAGTACTTTTTTAAAGTTTAACCCAGCCCATTTAACGAGATTTAACAATGTCACGAAGTAAAGCCGTTTCTCAAAAAAATAATGAGATAGTTCGCATTTTTACATTAATTGACATATTTTATTGGTATAATTATTGGTCACTCATTGTAATAATTTCAATATTGATTTGATTTATATTATTAAGCAATTTTGTTGAACTATTAAATTTTGGAGTTGCAATTAATTTCTGTTGTTATTACAGGTATTTTAATGGAGCTAAATTGAAAAAATTATTACTAATTAATATTATATTTATTCTTGCTTCGCCTAACGCTTTCCCGCAATGGTATTGGCAAAATCCATTGCCACAAGGAAATACACTCAATTGTGTAAGATTTATGTCTTCAACTGTTGGATGGGCTGTCGGTGATTATGGCACCATTCTTTACACGACTGATGGTGGATTAATCTGGACTGAACAAACAAGCGGAACGACAGAAGAATTAGTTTCAGTTTCTTTTGTTGATGCAAGCAATGGTTGGATTGTTGGCTGGAATGGCACAATTCTCAACACAACGGATGGCGGTGCTACCTGGGTTCCGCAGACGAGCGGTGTATCAAACTATCTGTTAGGTGTTTCCTTTACCGATTTGAATAACGGTACTGCAGTTGGCCAGTCTGGTAGAATCCTAAGAACCATAAATGGTGGTATTACCTGGTCTACACAAACAAGTGGTACAGCAAATATTCTGTGGGCTGTATCATTTATTGATGCAAATACAGGGATTGCTGTAGGTGATACAGGAACAATATTAAAGACCACGGACGGCGGAACAAACTGGTTGTTTCAAACAAGTTCTACTACTAAATCGCTTAAAAGTATTTCTTTTACAGATGCAAACACAAGCACTATAGTGGGGCAAGACACTATAATCCTTAGAACAACGAACGGCGGGACAAACTGGAATCGTCAATCAGTCGTTGGTATATCTCCCGGCCAAACTTTGGAAGCTGTTCACTTTATTGATGCAAATACTGGTACCGCTGTTGGATGGGGCGGTGTAACAATAAGAACCACTAATGGAGGCACAAATTGGACTCTTCAAGAGAATGGCACCAAATCTTTTAGCGGTGTTCATTTAATTGATTCAAATACCGGTTATGCTGTTGGAATATGGGGAACGATAACCAAAACCACAGATGCCGGCTCAAACTGGTTACCTCAATATATAGGCTCTCAAGTGGTTCTTAAGGGAGTAACTTATCCCAATGCTAATACAGGTTATGTGGTCGGTCTTGTTGGACGATTCCTCCATACGACTAACGCTGGAACAGATTGGAACGTAGATATAATTTCAGATGAAGATTTATGGGGGCTTTCTTTTACAGATGTAAACAATGGTACGGCTGTCGGAACTAATGGAGCTATAATAAGAACCACTGATGCCGGAGCAAACTGGACTTCCCAGACGAGCGGCACCACAAATAATTTATGGGCAGTAACATTTTTGGATACGGATACAGGGATGGTTGTAGGTGATGCAGGGACAATTCTTAAAACTACTAATGCAGGAACAACCTGGACTGCCCTGACAAGTGGAACAACAAAGAATTTATGGGCAGTAAAATTTCTTAATGCAAATACCTGGACGGTTGTCGGCGATTCCGGCACAATCCTCAGAAGCACGAACTATGGAACTACCTGGACTTCCCAGACAAGCGGAACGGAAAGTGATTTAAGAAACATTTCTTTTGATGATATTAATAACGGAATGGTTGTTGGGGATGCTGGTACAATCTTAAAAACTACTGATGCTGGTACTACCTGGAGTTCCTTATCGAGTGGAACTACTCAGAATTTAAAGTCTATATTTTCGTTTAATGCAAATAATAAAATTACTGTGGGCTGGTTAGGTACAATACTTAGAACAACAAACAGCGGTACAAGCTGGACAGCAGAAAACAGTGGGACAATAAATAATTTCTGGGGCGTAACGTTTACTGATGCAAATAATGGGACGATTGTCGGACAAGGTGGAACTATATTAAGAACTACAGCTCCCGCTTTTATTACAGCAAATTTAAAAGTATATCTTACAGGACCATATAATGGTCCTGGCACCATGACTTCATTTCTTAATTCTAGTAGTTTAATTCCACTCAATTCTAATACCGCTTATTCAACTATAAATTATGATTACACTGCGAGTGTTGTAGGTAGTATTCCAAATTCAACTATTGTTGATTGGGTACTTGTTGAACTAAGGACCGGAACCGCTTCAAATACAAAAGTAGCGACACGCGCGGCATTTATAAAAAATGATGGGACAATCGTAGACACAGATGGGACAAGTCCAGTAAAATTCACTGGTTTATCTGATGGAAATTATTATATTGTAATACGTCATCGGAATCATCTTAGTATAATGAGCGCATCAGCGATTCCATTAAGTATCAGTTCTGCGTGGTATAATTTTTCTTCATCACAATCACAAGCTTATGGTACAGGTTCGATGTATGCTCTTCCTGGTGGAGTTTTCGGAATGATCGCAGCAGATGGAAATAACGATGGCGGAATTTATGGTGAAGATTATATAATTTATCAAACTTCACAAGGTAACGAAGGCTATATATCCGAGGATTATAATTTAGATGGCGGAGCTTATGGTGAAGATTATATATTATATCAGTTGAATCAAGGATCAGAGTCAAATGTACCCTAAATTAGATTTTAATAAAATTGAGGAAATAATAAATGAAAAAAATTAAAATAATCTTATTAATTTTATGTGGACAAGTAATTTTTGCACAAGTAGATACCCGATTAGTCTTCGTAAGTAATACACATGATTTTCCTTCTCCTGGATTATCAACTTTAGTTTTTGATGTGGAGGCTATTTCTAATTCTGGCAATATTGAAATAAGTGTCTTTCAGGATGCGATTCAGTTGGATGCAATATTTAGAGCGCAAAACCCTTCTGTATCTTTCTCTAATCAATTATTTCCTCCTTCAGCTTATACCACATCACAAGATTATAATACAACATCATTTGCTGGAAGAATAAGATACATTTATACTTTCAACTCAGGAACTAGAAGTACAATTAATAGTACTTTTACAAAAGAATTTTAACTATATCGATTCAATACACAACCGGCACTGCCAATGGTTCTATTAGTTGGTCATCTTTTAGTCCTCAATTTTTAGCTTCGGACTTAAATTATAACATAATTACAGGTGCTGAATTATCAATTCCTGTTGAATTAGGTAATGTTCCATTACCGGTTGAACTTTCATCCTTTACAGCTGCAGTCAATCAAAACAAGGTTGACTTAAAGTGGGGGACAAAAACAGAAGTGAACAATTACGGGTTCAATGTCGAAAGAAGAATAAAAGATGGAGAATGGAATAAAATAGGTTTTGTAGAAGGAAACGGCAACTCAAACTCACCAAAGCAGTACAGCTATGTTGATAAAGATCTATTTGCAGGCGGCAGCAAGCTTCAGTATCGGTTAAAACAGGTTGATTCAGATGGTCAGTTTGAGTATTCAGATGCTGTTGAAATAGAAATAGTACCAACTGAGTATGAGCTTTCACAGAATTATCCTAATCCATTTAACCCGAGCACAACAATCAGGTTCTCCCTTCCAAAGGAGACGCAGTTAAAAATTAATATTTACAATATGCTGGGTGAACTTGTACAAATACTTGCAGAGGGTAAATACGAAGCTGGTTATCATAAAGTAACATTTAATGCTTCTTCGCTTCCAAGTGGAGCTTACATATACAGAATTGAAAGCAGCAATTTTGTTCAGGTAAGAAAAATGGTGTTGATAAAATAAATGCTTGATTAAATATTATAAAGGTTAGGATTTTTTTCTATTTAGTATAGTAATTGAATATATTTTTTAAGGGCTTTGAATAAAAGATAATTTAATTACATTTTTATTTATATTGTAATTTGTACATAACTAGTACGACTGCATTTGCTTAAGGAAATTTCGGATAATTGTTCAATTATAAGACGATTTCTAAAGCTACTTCATATCCAACAATTTAACTTAAGTATATGATATAATGCTATCACAAGGAGAATGAATGAGACAAAAAATGATTTTATTAGTAATGATGTTACTGTTCGGTTCCAGTTATTCAAACGCGCAGTCTGGTTCGGTAGTTTCCTTTGCCTACGATGACGGATATCCTTCCTGGTGGGATCTCGGGTTTCCTTTATATCAGGAGTACGGATTTCCGGCAGTTGGTTGGATAAATGCAGTTACCTGGTGGATGCAGGGTGCTGACTACCATGCCTTGGATCGTTTAAAGATTATGCATAAAGCCGGCTGGGAGATAGGCAATCATACATATACTCATGCTGATCCGATTACAGAAGCTGAGGTTAGCGATATGAAAGACTGGCTGGATTCTCGTGGATTTCTGAATGCTGGATTTCAATCACCTCGCAATGATTGGAGTCATAACTACGTTAATATTGTTAGAAAGTACCACCCTTATTATTCTGCAGGCACAGGTAACTATAATCAAAACGAAGAAGGGATGTCTCACCCATATGACATATACTTTTAAAACGGTTTAGTTTAACAAACGATGTGACTATACAACAGGTTAGAAATATATTGGACTCTGCTGTAGCGAAAAATCAGTGGGTGGTATTTTACGGTCATCCGCTTGGCGATACTCCTGGTGGTTGGGAACAAAGTCCTGCTCTATTACAAGCCACGTTTGATGAGATTGTTGCCCGGCAAATTCCTGTAAAGACTGTTTGGGAAGTAGTAAATGATCTTTATCCGGCGGGTTGTGTAATTAGATGCGCAGATGATACATCACAATATCCGGTGCGTCCAACTTTTGAAGAAGGACATGGATCGTTCAATACTTCTGTCTGGAATGAATACTGGCATACTACTAGTTGGACAGAACCTCGCTACATAGGCACACCTGCTGTGTACTGTCATACTTCAAATAAAAGCTTACCTGTAATGAAGTTTTACTGTAATGTCCCAAATGGCGAGTATGAGGTTAGAGCAACAATTATCGCTAAAGATCCCGGAAGGACTTACAAATTATTTTATTCATTAAATGATGAAGGCAATCCTTCTAAAGACAGTGTGGAAGTAAATAAAAATAGTGATGTTTCTTTAGGTACAGTTACTGTTACCAACGGACAGTTTTCTCTCTTCACTCAGAAAGCAGATGCTATCACCGGTGGAGATGGATATGTAGGATGGTCATATATAAGGCTAATTACTCAATCATATGTAAATGTCAAAGTCCTTCTCAGGGTAGTTATTCCGGTAGCGGAACAATGACAACATCCTTGAATACCGCAGGAATGATACCTGTTCATCATCCATTCAATGATACCTTGGACATATGGAACTACACAGGCAGTGAGCGAATATATAATCTTCCTTCAGATGTCGTTGATTGGGTTCTTTTAGAGCTAAGGACAGGTACTGCCGCAAGTACCACTGTAAGTAAACGCGCAGCTTTATTAAAAAGTAACGGTACTATTGTAGATATTGATGGAACAAGCCAGGTAAAATTTAAAGCTGTGGTCCCTGGTAATTACTATATAGTTGTAAGGCATAGAAACCATCTTCCGATAATGAGTGCGAACCCTGTTGCTCTTGGTTTTTCAAGCAGTTCACTTTATGATTTTAGTACAGCACAGACACAAGCTTATGGAACAGAGCCTATGGCTAACCTTGGAGGTAATGTTTTTGGAATGTATGCAGGTGATGGTAATGGAGATGGTGGAATTTATGGAGAAGATTTTGTTCTTTACTATTCTGCACAAGGTCAAGAGAATTATCAGGTAGAAGATTATAATATGGATGGAGGCGTATACGGTGAGGATTATATTTTATATCAGACGAACCAAGGTTATGAGTCTTGGGTTCCATAATAAATTAAAGAATTTAATGTTTAATGATTTGCCCACAATTTGTTATAACAATTTCTCAATTAACTTATATAGCAGATTACCATAAAGTATTTTTCATTTCTTCTACTCCACAAATCGGATTAGAAATTTACAGGCTTTGTTGTTAAGGTAATCCATCCAGATACTTTAGGTACGGCTTCATTTGTAAACATTCATTAACTGTAAATTGCAATATTGATCTATCCACAAATTGAGGTAAACTGGAAATGAGCATTACAAAATTAAGACACAATACCAGTCTACTTTCCATTAGTTTTATATTGATTAAATTTATTATACTTGTTAATCAGCAACTTTTACTTGACTTTCTAAATTTAAATATTGATTTATATCATATTAACTATTTTGTTTAACTCTTTAATTTGAAATTTACTATCAAAAAATTTTTAGCAGTCTTAAGCAATTTTATGGAGCTAATTTGAAAAAATTATTAATAATCAACCTTGTATTTATTCTAGCCCCCTTTAACACATTCTCACAATGGTATTTGCAAAATCCTTATCCTACGGCCAATTCATTTAACTCTGTTGAACTTATTTCTGAAAATGTTGGATGGGCTGTTGGAACTGCAGGTACAATTATGAAAACTAGCGACAGCGGAGTAACCTGGGAGTCTTTAGTAAGCGGAACAAAAGTAGAGCTTACTAATGTTTGTTTTATTAATGTAAATAAAGGATGGGTTATCGGAGCAGAAGGTACAATCCTGATAACTTCTGACGGCGGAACAAACTGGACTCCACAAGTAAGTGGAGTGTCAAATTATCTTCATAGTTTAAGTTTAGCTGATTCTATCCACGGTACTGTTGTAGGTCAGAGCGGATTAATACTAAGGACTACTAATGGTGGCACAAGCTGGATCCCACAGACGAGTGGAACATCACTAGAATTGACAGGAGTTTTCTTTTCGGATTCAAGTACAGGTACTGCAGTTGGCAATTCCGGAACAATCCTGAGAACTACTGACGGCGGATCTAACTGGACTCCACAATCAAGTGGAACAATACAAGGACTTAAAAGTGTCTTCTTCACAAGTAGAGATACTGGAACCGCCGTTGGATATGAATCAACTATTCTTCGAACAACTAACGGTGGGTTAAACTGGGTTCAACAACCGGTATCACCTAGTACAGAAGTTTTCGAGGATGTGTACTTTGTTAATTCAGATACTGGTGTAGCAGTAGGTTGGACTGGCGCTATTTTTCAAACTACAGATGGAGGTGCAAGTTGGATTGAACCATCGCACGAATCAAAAACATTAGCCGGTGTCACCTTTGCTAATTCAAATATTGGAATTGCCGTCGGTCTTTATGGATCAGTTATGAAAACAACAGACAGCGGTATAACCTGGAATACTAAAGAAATTGGTGCCCAAGCAAACCTTTTTAGTGTTTTCTTTACCAGTAAAGATACAGGTACCGCGGTTGGTAATGCAGGAAGAATTCTCCATACTACAAATGGCGGAGCAAGTTGGGAGGTACAAACTCCACCAGTAGACAATTTAAGATGGTGTTTATTTTTCAAAGAAGAATAAGAACAAAGGAATAGTTGTTGGCCAGGCCGGAGCAATCCTCAAAACTACAGACGGTGGTACATATTGGGACATATCCACAGTAGGAACAAATTTCTTACATAGTGTTTTTATTACTTACATAGATACCGCAATAGTTGTTGGTGATACAGGAACTATTTTGAGAACTACTGACGGAGGAACAAATTGGACCACCCAATCAAGCGGAACAACAAATAATTTATCAAGTGTCTTTTTCACAAATGCAGATACTGGCTTTACAGTTGGCGATGCAGGTACCATCTTAATAACTACTGACGCTGGATTAAATTGGGGTACACTTACAAGCGGAACATCAAATTTTTTGAAGAGTGTTTTCTTTTCAGATCAAAATAATGGTACTATTGTTGGCTATAGCGGAACTATCCTCAGAACTACTAACGGCGGCACAAACTGGACTCCTCAAACAAGCGGAACAACAAAAGAATTGAATAGCGTTTTCTTTACAGATACAAATAACGGAATTGTTGTTGGTGAATTTGGTACAATTCTTAGTACTACAGACGCTGGTACAAACTGGACAGTAGAAGAAATCAGTACAACTAACTTTTTATTGGGGACTTTTTTTACTGATGCAAATAACGGAACTATTGTTGGCGAAGGAGGTTTAATTTTGAGAACCTCAGTACCATCACCAGCTTTTATTACAGCAAATTTAAAAGTATTCCTTACAGGACCATATAATGGTCCTGGCACCATGACTTCATTTCTTAATTCTAGTAGTTTAATTCCACTCAATTCTAATACCGCTTATTCAACTATAAATTATGATTACACTGCGAGTGTTGTAGGTAGTATTCCAAATTCAACTATTGTTGATTGGGTGCTTGTTGAACTAAGGACCGGAACCGCTTCAAAACAAAAGTAGCGACACGCGCGGCATTTATAAAAAATGATGGGACAATCGTAGACACAGATGGGACAAGTCCAGTAAAATTCACTGGTTTATCTGATGGAAATTATTATATTGTAATACGTCATCGGAATCATCTTAGTATAATGAGCGCATCAGCGATTCCATTAGCAGTGCTCTGCGTGGTATAATTTTTCTTCATCACAATCACAAGCTTATGGTACAGGTTCGATGTATGCTCTTCCTGGTGGAGTTTTCGGAATGATCGCAGCAGATGGAAATAACGATGGCGAAATTTTGGGGAAAAAAAAAAAATTTTAACAAACCCCCCAAGGGAAGGGAGGCTATTTTTCCGGGGTATAATTTAGAGGGCACAGATGGTGAAGATTATATATTATATCAGTAATCAGGATCACCAATGTACCCTAAATTAGATTTTAATAAAATTGAGGAAATAATAAATGAAATTATTTGGTTAAACCCCTCAAAAAAAAAAATTTTTTTTTCGGTTACACTTTGTTTTGATTTGAATTCTAATTCTGGATTCTTGAAAAGGTTAACTAGGTACACAAGTACCAATTAAAAATACCTTTAATAGTATTTTAACTTTGATGGATTCAATACACAACCGGCCCCCCCTTGTTTTATTATTTTGGGTCCTCTTTTTCCCCCTTTTTTTTTTTTCGGTTTTAATTTTTAACTTTATTAGATTTTCCATTTTCTTTTTTTTTTGAATTATTTTCTTTTCCCCCTGCGGGTTTTACCCTCCCCCCCCCCCCCCCCAACCAAACACACAGGTTTTGCTTTAAGTGGGGACAAAACAGAGTTGAACAATTCCGGGCCCAATGTCGGAAGAAGAGTAAGGATAAGTTCATTTGCATAGAATAGCTTGTTAAAACGGGTATTCAAGCATAAAGTAACATTTAATGCTTCTTCGCTTCCAAGTGGAGCTTACATATACAGAATTGAAAGCAATGGATTTACTCAGGTTAGAAAGATGATTTTATTGAAATAATCCCTAGCAATAAAATTCTTGGAGAATATATGAGACTTATTTCAAAAAATTTTTACTTATCGGCGTTATTTCTATTCCTTTGTATAATAACATATCAATGTACAACAATAGCTCATACATCAAAACATTATGTAGACAAAAATGCTTCGGGTCAAAACAATGGAACATCATGGAGGAACGCATGGGAAAGCTTCTCCGATATAGAGTGGGACCAAATACAACCTGGTGATACTATATATATTTCAGGTGGTAAAGATTCAACTATCTATTATGAAGAACTATCAGTCGGTGCAAATGGAATAGCTGCCAATCCAATTACAATAATAGCAGGTAAATATTCACCAAGCCCATCGGGACACAGTGGGAGAGTGATTATTGACGGTGGTGGAACAAGAGGACAAGGTATTTATGTGCACGATAGAAAATATGTTACTATTAAAGGGTTTGAGTGTAGGCACGCTATAAAAGGAGTATATGTTGAAGGAGATGTTTGGGTAAGCAATATTATTCTCGATTCATTAAACATATACAATTATAATGACCAGGCAGGAATAATGCTTAATGGAATTCAAAATACATATACTGTTGATAGCGTAACGATAAAGAATTGCAGAATAGTATCCTGGCCAATATATAACGGACAGACTGATGGGATATATATGCAGGGTGCTCAGCATACAGTTATTCACAATAATTACATTCGTATACCTAATCAAGATCCTCTCGCTCACAATGATGTTATTCAGGGTATCATTGTAATGGATTTGTTATTTATAATAATATATTAATTAATGATTCAGTTTATAGTCCAGAAGGTGGCGGTATACCATTGATTCTTGGTTCTGAAGGTACTAATCCGGTTATTATATATAATAACTTTATTTATATGGGGGGAGTTTGGTTGCCAACAGGGAATATGAGTGCTGTACTTTGTACAAGGTGGTATGACAACAACCCAATGCCGCCAACGTGGATAATTAATAATACAATAGTGGCAAATGGTCCGAGATGCAGAGGAATTTGGCAGCAATATACAGCTACATGTATAAATAATATTATAGCAATGTACTGCCCACCTGCCTATAGGGATTTAACATTTATGAGCAATTTTGATGTGTGGGATTTACCTTCAGCTATTATTGTTGATAGTATAAGAAGTAATCTATTCTGGAAAGATGGTTTAGATATAGGTTTTACGGGGCAATACACAGGTAATGGTCTAACAGGTGGTATTTCCGGCTGGTTAGATTGGGTAAGCATTTATGGAGGAACCGGCGTCAATGCAGATCCCAAATTATTAATAAATGTAGGATATGAATCCGACCAAGGTGCTTTGAATGGAGAATTAAGACCTAATTCCCCAGCCATAAATAATGGAGAAGATATTGAGCCTTATCTGGATTATTTTTATAAAACTTGGGGGATTGTTCTTCCGAATGAAGGTATAAATGGTATTTCGAGAGATAAAACTCCCACAATAGGAGCTTATGAATATGAATAAGAAGGTAGGACAGATTTTACTCCGCCTAAAGTACTCGGAGTAAATTGGTTTACCAAGTGAAGTGAAATTTTATCTACTGCAAGATGTTTTAGACCGAACAAATAGTCTTCCATTTTAGAACTGAAACTTAAAGTGCTGATGATAAAAGAATAGCAACTTTTATTTATTTGATACACTCATCAATATGCCAGTGCTTGATGATGGATTTACCAACTTATGCAATGATATGATCATCAGGTGCAGGTAACTCTAAAACAAAATTATCCTAATTCTTTTAATCCCACTAAAACAATTCAATACTATGTCCCGCAACTAAACTGGGTTAGTTTAGCTGTTTATAAACTAAGCGGGCAGTAATTTCAAATTTTTGCCTATGAAGAAAAGTATTTGGCTCATAAAAAATTTATTTTAATGCAAAAAACCTAACCAGCTGATTATATTTTTATAAACACCAGTCGTTGAACTTTGTCGAGAACAGAAAAATGGTGTTGTTAAAAGGATGATAAATATTCTAGTATCAATAAGTTGAATTGAAAGGTTTTAATAACACGTAAATTACGACTAACCTCTGTAAAGTAAAAAGTTGATAGAAAATAGTCATGTAAAAGCAATATTTTTTTTGTCGATTTAGAAACTAAAAAAAATCCCATCCATAGAAAATTTATTCTTGAAATTGAGATAATTTTTATTGTAATAAAATGTTTCATCTAGTAAAAATTACAGAATTCACAATTTTACCGATTGTCTCGTTTTGAATGTATCAAAAAAATAATGATTCATAATGGCACATATGTTGAACCTAAATCTGTAATTAAAAAATGGGAAAGGGTTACGATGAAATTACGAGGATTTTTCAAAAGCTATCAAATAAATAGATTATCATTTGCGGTAGTTTTATTTCTATTATTATCACATCCATTATATGCAACAAATTGGTATGTAAATAAAAATGTAAGCGGTTCCAATAATGGAACAAGCTGGACTAATGCCTGGCAATCATTTTCTGTTATAAATTGGAGTTCCATTCAGCCAGGTGACTATATTTATATATCTGGCGGTACAGATTCTTTAGTATATAATGGACCACTTTCACCTAATTGTAGTGGAAATTCTGTTAATTGGATAACAATTATTGCTGGTAAGTATGCTCCATCGCCTTCCGGACATTCGGGCAGAGTAATAATAGATGGTAATAATCACAACCAATCAGCTATCACTTTTGGCGATGGTTCTGGTTCAAATCCGAGTTATATCACTATCAAAGGTATTGAGACAAGAAATGTGGAATCAGGTGTATATGCTAACTTTGATAATTTCCATAGAGGGATTAAGATTGATTCCTGTATGATATATGGTTTTAACGGGGCTGGGATACAATTTGAAACAGGCGAAGTTGGTTATCAAAATGCGGATAGTGTTTTTATTGAGAATTGCAGAATAGTTTCTCCTGATTATATTGGAGGGGAATCAGATGGAATCCAAATAAAAGGAGCTTCCAGAGTTTTTATTAATAATAACTATATAAGAATACCTAATCAAGACCCTGTTCAACACGTTGATGCAATTCAGGCTTATTTGGGAAATGGATTTGTAATCACTAATAACATTCTTATAAATGATTCGGTTTATAGTCCTGAGGGTGGAGGAATACCAATTATTCTTGGATCAGAAGGCTCTAATCCGGTTATAATATATAATAACTTTTGTTATATGGGTGGTGTTTGGTATTCAGGTGGAAACTGGGCAGGAACACTTATGACACGCTGGTATGATCACAACCCTATGCCCCCAACCTGGATACTCAATAATACAGTTGTTTCGAACGGACCAAGAGTAAGAGGTATCTGGTTAGAATATTCAACTCCAACAACCACAACTGTAATAAATAATATAATAGCACAATACAGCACTACCACAAGCGGGGTACTTGATAATTTCGATAATAGTACCGGTTCAAATCTTCGTGTAGATAGCATAAGAAATAATTTATTCTATCATAGCTGGGAGGGTGACGTAGGGTTTGGAGGTAATGTTACTGGAAATGGAAACACTGGCCAACCAACAGGATGGTCTGACTGGGTAAATAATTATGGAGGAACAGGAGTAAAAGGGAATCCACTGCTTGTAAGCAACATTGGTCACGAACCAGACCAAGGGTTACTTAATGGAGAATTACAATCTGGTTCACCTGCTATAAATCAAGGCGAAGATATTGAGTGGTTGCTAAACCGTCTCAATACAACTTATGTATTAAATGGCAGATTGCAATGGAATGACATAAATGGAAATCCAAGAGATAATACTCCTACTATTGGTGCTTATGAATATGATGCCGGACCAGATTTGACTCCACCCAGAGTAACCGGGGCAACTTTGCCGGACTCTATAACTTTGGTTGTGAATTTCTCAGAATCATTAGACCAAGCAACAGCTGAGAACGAAAACAATTATTCTATAACTAATAACATCAATGTCCTTAGCGCATCAGTATCTGGTTCAAAGGTCACTCTTCAAACGTCTCCCCATTCTCCGGGTTTATATGTAGTTACAGTTGTTAATGTTGAGGATGTTGCCGGCAATTCCGTTGACCCTGTACATAACACTACCCAGTATGAACATATAGTCTTACCACCCGATACGTTAATGAGGTTTCCTATAGTAGATGTAGAGGGAATAATAATAGAGCCTAACCATACACCAGAAAAGACAATTGATGGGCTGGGTGCACTTAGTGGAGATCCAGACTCAAGATGGGCGGCAGAACCGATGCCCGAGGAATTAACATTTGATCTGGGTGCAATTAGGACAGTATGTAAAACCAAACTATCCTTTTATAATTGGAATGCTGGAAGGGTTTATGATTACTCAATATCTATTTCAAGTGATAATAATAACTGGATTACCATCGTATCCCAAGCAACATCCGTCTCCAATGAGGAATGGACTGTTGAGGAATTTTCACCGGTTGATGCAAGATATGTACGAGTTCATTTTATTAATAACAATCAAAGTACCTGGGCAGGGTTATGGGAAGCTGAAATTTGGGGAGTTGGTTCAGTACCGGTCGAGTTGATTTCTTTTAATGCTGAATATTATGATGACAATGTAATCCTTGAGTGGATTACGGCTACTGAAACAAATAACCAAGGTTATGAAATTCAAAGAAAGCAAGAAAACTCAGAATGGGAAAATATTGGTTTTATTGAAGGTCATGGAACAACAACAGAACAAAAAGAATATTCTTACATTGATGATATAAGCTTAGTTCAGTCATCAGCTCTTGTTTATCGATTAAAGCAAATTGATTTTGATGGGAGCTTTGAGTACTCAAAAGTTGTTGAATTAGAGATAACACCAACTAAATACGAATTATCACAGAACTATCCTAATCCATTTAACTTGAGCACAACAATTAAGTTCTCTCTTCCAGAGAAAACACATCTAAAAATTAATGTTTACAACATGCTTGGTGAACATGTCGAAACACTTGTAGAAGGGACTTACGAAGCAGGAAATTATAGAGTTAATTTTGATGCAAGTGATTTATCAAGCGGCGCATACATCTACAGAGTTGAAAGTGATGCATTCGTTCAAGTTAAGAAAATGATTCTCCTTCGATAAACTTTTTATATGCTTCTTTCGGAACTACATCGGAGAAGTATTTTTGAAGTAATCAGAGTTCATTTAATCTAAAGATTAAAACTTCACGAAGAGTTGGGTTTTTTATACAGAAAAACAATAAGGTAAGCGTGATATTATTTTTGTTAATTTAACTTTAAGTATTTCCGATAAAGGAAAGTTTATTTCATAAATTGGAGTAAAGTTGACTATGATAAACCTTATCAATTTAATATTTACATTTTACGGACTTTTTTTTGACCTTTTATTAATGAAAAATTAAGTGTTCCTTTGCATTTGAAAAATACTGTTTTGGGGGAGTAATTAATTTAGAGTGAATATAAATCAAGATTATTTTTTGGCATTAGCACTATCACAAAATCTATATATCCTAATTTTAAATAGTTTTATCTCCATCAACCTTTAATAAGATAACAGCTTAGTATATCAAAAAAACCAAAGGCTAAGATTATTTAGTAATACTAAATCAAACAAATTACTTTTATACTTATAAATGTTTAAGTATTTTAGTTGCTAAAGAACGAAAGATTTTTTCAAATTGCACTAGCTACTCATCTCCCTTTCGTAAAAATAATTTAACCTGTTCAAAAATATTGTGTAAAAATTACAAAATTAACGATTTTACCGACAGTCTCAATTTAAATGTGTCAAAAAAGTAATGGTTCATAACGGCACATATGTTGAAACTGGACCTGTAACTAAAAATAGAAAAGGATTACGATGAAATTACGAGGATTTTTCAAAAGCTATCAAATAAATAGATTATCATTTGCGGTAGTTTTATTTCTATTATTATCACATCCATTATATGCAACAAATTGGTATGTAAATAAAAATGTAAGCGGTTCCAATAATGGAACAAGCTGGACTAATGCCTGGCAATCATTTTCTGTTATAAATTGGAGTTCCATTCAGCCAGGTGACTATATTTATATATCTGGCGGTACAGATTCTTTAGTATATAATGGACCACTTTCACCTAATTGTAGTGGAAATTCTGTTAATTGGATAACAATTATTGCTGGTAAGTATGCTCCATCGCCTTCCGGACATTCGGGCAGAGTAATAATAGATGGTAATAATCACAACCAATCAGCTATCACTTTTGGCGATGGTTCTGGTTCAAATCCGAGTTATATCACTATCAAAGGTATTGAGACAAGAAATGTGGAATCAGGTGTATATGCTAACTTTGATAATTTCCATAGAGGGATTAAGATTGATTCCTGTATGATATATGGTTTTAACGGGGCTGGGATACAATTTGAAACAGGCGAAGTTGGTTATCAAAATGCGGATAGTGTTTTTATTGAGAATTGCAGAATAGTTTCTCCTGATTATATTGGAGGGGAATCAGATGGAATCCAAATAAAAGGAGCTTCCAGAGTTTTTATTAATAATAACTATATAAGAATACCTAATCAAGACCCTGTTCAACACGTTGATGCAATTCAGGCTTATTTGGGAAATGGATTTGTAATCACTAATAACATTCTTATAAATGATTCGGTTTATAGTCCTGAGGGTGGAGGAATACCAATTATTCTTGGATCAGAAGGCTCTAATCCGGTTATAATATATAATAACTTTTGTTATATGGGTGGTGTTTGGTATTCAGGTGGAAACTGGGCAGGAACACTTATGACACGCTGGTATGATCACAACCCTATGCCCCCAACCTGGATACTCAATAATACAGTTGTTTCGAACGGACCAAGAGTAAGAGGTATCTGGTTAGAATATTCAACTCCAACAACCACAACTGTAATAAATAATATAATAGCACAATACAGCACTACCACAAGCGGGGTACTTGATAATTTCGATAATAGTACCGGTTCAAATCTTCGTGTAGATAGCATAAGAAATAATTTATTCTATCATAGCTGGGAGGGTGACGTAGGGTTTGGAGGTAATGTTACTGGAAATGGAAACACTGGCCAACCAACAGGATGGTCTGACTGGGTAAATAATTATGGAGGAACAGGAGTAAAAGGGAATCCACTGCTTGTAAGCAACATTGGTCACGAACCAGACCAAGGGTTACTTAATGGAGAATTACAATCTGGTTCACCTGCTATAAATCAAGGCGAAGATATTGAGTGGTTGCTAAACCGTCTCAATACAACTTATGTATTAAATGGCAGATTGCAATGGAATGACATAAATGGAAATCCAAGAGATAATACTCCTACTATTGGTGCTTATGAATATGATGCCGGACCAGATTTGACTCCACCCAGAGTAACCGGGGCAACTTTGCCGGACTCTATAACTTTGGTTGTGAATTTCTCAGAATCATTAGACCAAGCAACAGCTGAGAACGAAAACAATTATTCTATAACTAATAACATCAATGTCCTTAGCGCATCAGTATCTGGTTCAAAGGTCACTCTTCAAACGTCTCCCCATTCTCCGGGTTTATATGTAGTTACAGTTGTTAATGTTGAGGATGTTGCCGGCAATTCCGTTGACCCTGTACATAACACTACCCAGTATGAACATATAGTCTTACCACCCGATACGTTAATGAGGTTTCCTATAGTAGATGTAGAGGGAATAATAATAGAGCCTAACCATACACCAGAAAAGACAATTGATGGGCTGGGTGCACTTAGTGGAGATCCAGACTCAAGATGGGCGGCAGAACCGATGCCCGAGGAATTAACATTTGATCTGGGTGCAATTAGGACAGTATGTAAAACCAAACTATCCTTTTATAATTGGAATGCTGGAAGGGTTTATGATTACTCAATATCTATTTCAAGTGATAATAATAACTGGATTACCATCGTATCCCAAGCAACATCCGTCTCCAATGAGGAATGGACTGTTGAGGAATTTTCACCGGTTGATGCAAGATATGTACGAGTTCATTTTATTAATAACAATCAAAGTACCTGGGCAGGGTTATGGGAAGCTGAAATTTGGGGAGTTGATGGTCCCACTGTAGTTGATCCATCTAACAATAACTTGCCTAAAGGATTTGCTTTGAAACAAAATTATCCTAACCCATTTAATCCTTCTACAACAATTCACTATTCAATTCCCTCATCTTCATTTGTAACATTAGCTATATATGATGTTTTGGGAAATGAAGTTGCGATACTAGTTAGTGAAGAGAAATCTAAAGGAAGCTATGAAGTTAACTTTTCCACTACAGGTGGATCTTCATTTGGAGGAGAAGTATATAGTCTAACGAGCGGAATATACTTTTACAGATTACAAGCAGGTTCCTTTGTGGATACTAAGAAAATGATTTTGTTGAAATAATATTCTTATGTCAATGCCTACCGGAAGGTAGGCATTTTTTTATATTAGTAGAGAAATGATATAAACAGTAGATCAAAGTGGAACTAATTTATCTTTTAATAAACTCTCCGAAACTAACAATTCGCTTGGATAACCTGTTATTATATGATTCAAAAGTGCCCATACCCAGTACTTCCTGATCAGTAATTCCAGATTTAAAATGATATCCCCCAGGATTCTCATCTTTATTAATTCCGCCAAGGTCATATCTTTGACATCCCTTTTGCTTTAACCATTTTATCATTTCCCACTGCAGTAAATACGAAGCCTTATTCTTCATCCCAATTTCATTTGATGCTCCAAGCAAATAAATACCTGTATTTCCAATGGCGCTACCTACTATACTGGCGACAGGAATTTTATCTTTATATGCGACGAATATTTTCTTCTTGTATTCATCATCCAATGCCTCATTCATTTTTCCCATTTTATAAGGATCCACGTTTTCTTTGAATTTCTTCCGTGCCATCATTTGATTGTAAATTCCAAGAAAAACATTATACTGTTGCTGGCCATTACCTTCGCAGATTTCCAGGTCATTTCTTTCTGACTGATTAAGACAATTCCTCCATTTTTGCTTAAAACTTTTTCTTATTTCATCAAGTTCTTTATCAAGATATAAAACTAATGTCTGGTGTCTTCTAATATTCTCTATACGATTAAATCCAAGATTTTCGATAAAATCGAAATTTGAAACCATATCCGAAAAAATGTATGGTTGTATTCTTAGTACAAGTTGCTGCTTCACTACAAACTCTTCTCTCAAAGCAACAAAAATATCAGCCAATTTTTGGATATTGTTTTCTTGATTTCTCTTCTGCCATACAGGTCCATTTAAAATGTAAGCTATCCCACGGTTTAAGATTGGTATTTTTCTGATGCGTACTTTTACTAAACCAATCAGAGTCTGGTTTGAGTAAATAGCAATGTGTTTTACAATCTTTTCATTTTGAACTAATATGGCAAAATTCCAGGTTTGATATATATTGGCATCATTAAAATCCTGCAATGATGTATGCCAAAATGTTTTGTCGTTAATTTCTTTTAATAAAATCATTGTAAATAAAAAAAGGTTATTCTAGTTTTTATATTAATTAAATTATTTGAACACTATCAACTAACTTGATAGAAATTTCTTTACTTTTGTTTTCAATCTGCTTGCCCTCGGTAACCATGAATAAGCTCCAGAAGCTTTAAGTTTTAATTCAATGAAAAAGTCATCTGGGTCCACTCCTATCCTGCCAAATATTTTACTTTTTGTTGGAACAGAAATCATTTCTGGTTCTGTTGTATAAACAAACCTATAACCACAATCAAAAGCAAGATTTAACAATTGATCATTATAACTGCCATAGGGAAAACTAAACGATACAACTTCCTCTCCCGTGATTTCTTCAAGTAGTGATTTTGATAAATCAAACTCATCTCTTGCAGCCTCTGATGTTACATTTCTTAAATCTGTATGGTGTAAAGTATGAGATCCTATTTCTATACCTTGATCTGATAATTCCTTTATTTCATCAAGGTTTAAGATTCTGTCGTCGTGGTAAATTTCCTGCCTTTTTTGTTCCCACTTTGGGTAACTACCGATCGTAGCCGCAGGAATAAATATAGTTGTTGGGATTTTTCTTTTTATTAATTCGGGTAATGCATTTTTTAAAATGCTAGATAATCCATCATCAAATGTAATCGAAATTAGATTTTTCCTTGAAGTAATAGTATTAAGGGAATTTAAAGAAACTAGGCAATATTTATTCGAAAGATAATTCAGCTGTCGAATAAATTTTTCTTTACTCAACACTGAATGATAATAGATTACAACACACATTTGATTACCCTGAGTCATGCCCAAAAGAATTGCAATTTTCTTGGCAAGAAGATATATAATACTTATAAATATTTTTAGTAATCTTGTGATCATTTTATTCGTACATCTTTTCTTTTTAAATTATTAGTTTTTAGAAAATAATCAAGAAAGTATTGCTTTACATAATATTTCTGGAATGAAATGTAATTTGAAAAACAATAGGAAAAAGTAACAGCAGGATATTAGTAAAATTGTTTCACACATTCTTAATCATTATTTCGTAAATCGGTTTCATTAATGTTGCGCTATTTTCCCACGAATACTTTGTTTCACTAAGATTCCTTGCATATTTCCCCATCTTTTCGAGGTTCTGTTTATCAGAAAAGGCCTGAATAATCTTCTCTGATAAATTTTCCGCACTGTTGGAAGACAATACAAATCCACTTTTTCCTTCTTCAACAGACTCCTTAAAATCTCCAACATCTGATACAATTACCGGTCTTCCAAATGAATAAGCTATGTGAAGAACCCCGCTATGTGAAATTCCTCTATAGGGTAGTACAACTACATCAGATGCAATAAAATATTTCGCAACTTCTGCATCTGGAATATACTTCTCATGAACAACAACTTTAACTTCGTTTGGTAACTTTGATAGTATGTCTTTGCATTTTAATACAATTTGCCTTGTTTCTGCGTCACCAGCCTCTCCAGCAATTATTAACGCTAAATTATTTATTTTTGAGGAGGCTATAGGAATTGATTTCGAAAGAATATCTAATCCTTTATATTCTTTAATTGCGCCAAAAAATAAAATAACATTCTGCACATCCGATAAGCCAAAGAACTCCCTTGCCTCAGATTTAGCTATGATTCGATCAGGAATAAAAGTATCAAAATCACCGTGAGGAACTACCTTAATTTTTTCTTCATTTAGTTTTATTTGCTGAGTCAGGTCTGTTTTATTTGAATTGGAATGTACGAACAAAATATCAGCTTTCTTATAAACTAAAAGACTGAAATAATGATCCAGTTTGCTGTTGTTTAAAGGTGTAACATCGTGTACGGTATGAGCAAGTTTTATCCCCATCAATTTGAGCATCAAAAAATATAAACTTTCCATTCTTAGTCTACGGAAATATTGAAAGTGAATAACATCGTATTTTTCGCGTTGTATCAGCTTATAGATATTCAAGAGATAATTCGAATATTTGAAAATCTTTTTAAATTTGCTTACGCTTTTGGTTCTTGATGGCCCAAGGGGAAGGAGAGGATAATCAATAGTACCATTATGTACATAATCCTCAATTACGATGAGACTTATATCAATGCCGGCTTTTTTCAATGCTTTACAAAGATGAAGAGCGTAATAGTTCCCGTTTTTTTCTACCCAGGAATCTATCATTAATACTTTAATTTTACTCGCACTCATGAAATTCACTCACTTTTAATAAAAAATAAAAAACAGAAAATCAATTTATTAATTGAAATATTTTTTGTCATGTAGATCTTTGACAAATTAATGAAAAATTAATCCATATTAATATAAAATTTTCAATTTAATAAACTGATCACCATTTCTAAAAAGATTATGTGTAATCCATTACGAAATTTTCTAACTGTTATCTTCAGGTTTAAACTTGAACAAATGTTTCGCAATCTGGTTAAATATTTCTTTTACTTCAGGCAATACAAAGTAAATTGCAATAAAATAGACAATCAAAAGAATCATCTTAAATATCAGATTATCAGGAATAAATGGATAATAGAGGAGCAGTGCCGTAATTGTTATCAACGTCGGTTTAATAAAACTAAATAGCTCTATCTGCATATCATACTTAGTTAAATATAAATAATGAAACAGTAGTGAGGCAAGACCGGTCAATAGAATTGAATATACAGCCCCCATAAAACCCCAGAGGGGAACCATCAAGAATGCTCCAATTAAATTAATCGCACCTGCTGCAATATTAACTTTTAAAGTTATAGAAGGTAGCCCCGCTGAAACCAATGAATAGCCCATAATATTTGACATTGCAGTCAAATAGAAAGCAACCATCATAAATGAAAAAGCCAATGAAGAATCTATATACTTATCAGAAAAGAGCAAAAGAATTATCTCTTTATTGAAAAGAAAAGAAACCAATAACAGCATGTTTATTACAATCGAGAAGGTCAAAAGTGATTTGTTGATTAATATAAGTGCAGAATCACGTTCCCCCAAGGATAACAGTCTAGAAAGATTTGGAAAGAATACAATAATAAATGATTGAAATCCTTTTGCGCTTGCTTGAGGAATTTTTCCTGCAACATCGTAATTAGCTATACTAACGGGGCTTAAATATGCGCCAATTATAAAAACATTTACCTGGGTTTGTATAAAATATGATATGCCTGAGAAGTAAAGAGGAATACTGAAATTGAGAATCTTTTTAATATTTTTAAAATTCACATCCCAATGGAAAACTTCTTTATAGGGAATTAGAGCCATCTGTAATAAAACTGTAAAAGTAACAGCTACTATTTCTACTAATAAAACGTTTTTCAGAGTTAAATCATCTAAATAGACAATAACAAGTAAAAGTGCTACCCTTACAATAGAAGTTATAGTTTGTACCGATGCATATTTCTTAAAGAGGTTCATCCCCTGTAATAAATTATAAAACAAGCCTCTAAAGCTTGACAATATAAACAGTATGATAATTACATATAAAAATTCAGTTGCTGTAAAATTGAACAGAGGCATTAAAGAATTGCCAAATAAAACAACCAGAATAACGGCAATAATTATTAATAAAATTCTTATTATAAGTATAGGAATAAATGTTGATCTTCTCTCCAGATCATCGGCACTAGATATAAATTTCACGAGACTTTGCTCAAGTGCTAGTCCGCTGACTGCATCTAGGAAAGTAGAAATCACAATTATCAACACATAAATTCCAAATTCCTCTTTTGTGATATGCCGTGTAATTATGACGATGCTCAGAAACTGGAAAACCATAGCTACTATAGTTCCCATGGAAGCGGCGGCCGAACCTTTAATAAAATCCCTTTTAAAACTTTTATCCATAATGTTAATATTTTTACATGTACAATAATACTTAGTGAAACAGACTATTAATCATACCCCACTAAAACTAATAAATTTTATTCCTGACAAATATTTTCTCCAGAGTGATTGTATCGACATAGTACATAATTGTAAATTTTTATCATCCAGCGGATTCATTATTACCTTAATTGGTTTCTTTTATTAGTTTAACGAGAATTGCAATATCGAGTTGCTAAATTCAACTATATAGTTTTAACAAGTTTACTTAACACCGATTTAGTTTTGCATGTTTTTTTATTTTCATTTAGATGATAAGATCACTGGAACTAGAGAAAAAGAAAATAAAAATAATAGAAGTAAATAATTTTTGTCACAATTCTTACTTGTAAAGGAATAATTCCTTAATCTATACTAAACAACAAATACCAAGCCATTATGTTAAATAGTTTGGAGATGTGCTTACTACTTAATTATTAAATATTATTCTTGCTTTTTTACACAAAATAAAAGTCTTTAAATATTAATTATTAGAATCCTCCATTATTTTAAGAGGAATTATTCTCATTATGATTAACTTGTCCTAAGTTAAAATGAAAAACTGAAAGTGCGACATATGTGGCCATAAAGTAGAAAGTTGTGATTCCCAAACCTACTTTAAATAAAATAGATTCAAAATAATTTAATGTCATTATTGATATAAAAATTAATATGGCTAAATTGCTATTTAACTTGAACATTCTATATATATATGCAATTATTGGAAATAAAAAAAATATAAAACCAACAACACCTAATTGAAGTATGATTTCCAAATAACCGTTATGTGCTGAGTTCACCACAAAGCCTTCAAAATAACTTGCAAAGATCTCTAATCTTGAAGAACCCATTATCCAATAAGTTGCAAAACCGTATCCAAGTAATAATTGTTTTTCTATATCATTCCACACAAAGGCCCAAATATCAACTCTACCAGAGAAAGTTAAATCTTTACCAAAATATCCGGGAATTAATCCAAAAATCTCTGAAGAAAAAATAAGAAATATCCCACTTAAGGTCAGGATAAATAAAAACACAAATCCCAAAATTGATCTACCAATTCCTAAATTTTTAAAAACCGACTCTATCTGAAAAACAATACCCATAAAGACAATAATAACTACTGCAATTAAATTTGTTGAACTATGAGCTTTATAAATTATTAAAACTGAAATTAAAATAAGTATGGAATCATATACCTTTGTTAATCTTGTTTTATCGAAGCTAAAAAAAACAATTGATGATAAAAGACAATAGAGGCTGTTTTGAGCAAGCCAGTTTTTTTGTACTTCCATTCCTCGCCAGGTTCCAAATACCGGATCAATAGCAGCAGGAATAAACCGGCATGCATACAAATTAAAAAATAAATATATTGAAACTACTATCTTAAGCTGCTTTAATAGTACTTTAGCATCAATATTTACCAATGCTTCTACGATAACAAGAAACATAACAAATAATTGAAAAGATCTTTTGAATGATAAAAATTTATAATCGGACCATAAAGCACTTAATAAACATATTAAAACGAATAAACTAAGATATTTTTCAGATCTTATGAGAGAAAATATTTTTTCAAACCTTTTTGATAAGATAACTAATGATGAAAAAAACAGGAATAAATAAACAACCTGATTTTTTATGTTTGTAGTTTCTCCTCCAAAGGTATCAGCATAATTACTAGGGTCAAAAGGAATACTGGTAGTAAAAAATGTAACGTAAATAAGTATAAAAGAATTTATTTTGATCAGTAGATCAATACCATTAATCGGTGCTTGAAGCTTATTTGATAAATATGACATTAAATAACAAAATAAATTGTGAACATTAAAACATTAAACCCACAAAAAGTGTTGAATACGAAATATTAGAATCAATTTAAATTTCTGTTCCTTCAATCTTAAGAAATAATTGTAAATTATCTATTCATATTCCTTTTGAGCTTATAAGAAATAATTTACAAAATAACTTTATCTGATATAGAATTTATGTTTTCCTGGCCAAGGTTATTCATTGAATTGTCAGAAAATATTAAAATTCAAATACAGGTTACTAACCATTAAGTAACTTTATCTAATAAATTTTTTAACTAACTCAAATCTTTTTAATATAGAGTTAAAAAATTTATTTGATCCAAAGTCCATTACATCAAGGAAGTGTACTTCAACGCCACCCATTCCATGCTTAAAATTATAAACATTAGGATTTTTTTCTTTATCTATACCTCCCAAATCAAAGCACTTATATCCATTTTCGTTTAAATAGACCAGCATTTGCCAATGCAACAAATATGAACCGTTGTAATTAGTCCCTGAGTCAGAAGTAGCCGCTAATATTGGGATTCCAGTGGATCCAACAGCTGAGAAAACCAAACAGCTTATTGGAACATCCTTGGAATAACAAATCGTTGAAATCATTTTCAACGACGAGGGCAAGCATACTTGTGTGGTTTTTAATTTATTAACATCTATCCCTTGATCAAATCTTTTTCTTTTAACCATCTCCAAGTAGAGTTTTTCAGCTTCCTGATATAGTGAATCTTCCCTACCACTTAAAAACCTAAGATTTTCATTTTCTGATTTTTTAAGTTTTTTTCTCCAATTTCCACTAAGATTTTTTTTTAATTCTTCTAAAGGCAGACTAGCATCAATATAAAAAGTATTAGATCCTGCATATTTACCTTTGGAAGTAAATCCAAGTTCATTAAATAAATTTTCAAATTCCATGTTCTTTTCTTTTAATAAATTTGGTGAGATTCTTAATACCAATTTTCTCTTTAAAACAAACTCCTCTTTTAAAAGTTTTAAAAATACCGACAGAATTTCGATAGAGTTTACTATATTTTTCCTTTGCCACACAGGTCCACGGTAAATATAAGCTAGACCAAAGTTAAAAAAAGGCAACTTTACAATTCTAACTATAGAAACTCCTAAAATTTTATCCCCCTTTTTCAAAACAACCGTACACATATGCCTTCCCCCTTTAGCGTGCAAATTATATTCATAGGATTGATAAAGGTTTGAATCTTGAAAAAGATGCAAAGTTTCGTTGTAAGCTTCTTTTGAAATACTATTAATTTCTAATTTATAATCCATTCAAAAATGCCGTTACCTAATTATTAATATGAAATAATCTAAAAGACTGTTCTTTCCTGATAAAAATTCTTAGCTCTTTGGGTACATTTTGATTTTCAAATTTAAATCTTGCGATCCAAAATCCAATAAAACGAATAAAGCTTCCAATTAAATAAGGATTCTGAGAAATTCTTTTAACGCACTTAACAAATTGGAACAATGGATGGTAACCAAGATTATATTCTACATAGCCATCTCTCAACCTTGTTTTCAAAAGATTTTTACCAGCAAATCCTGTTGGCTTGTGATGTAATACTAACATATCAGGAAAGCTTTTTGTCTCCCAACCATGCATTCTTGCTGAAAAGCAAGCAGCCGCATCTTCACCACCGTACTTCATGGGTATTAAACCGCCGATTTGATCAAAACATTTTCTCTGGAAAAATTGTGTGGCACCTCTAACGCTAAAAGGACTTTGATGAACGGCGACTTTTTTCCCATTAATTATATCAAAGTAATTTCCGCCGCCAATCCCGAGTTTTGGGTTTTTCTTAAATTCTTCAATTAGTAATAAATAATATTCCTTATCAAACGAAACATCAGCATCAAGAATTCCTACATAATCATATTCAGATGCTTGAATATTTTTTAATCCAATATTTAAAGCGTAAACTTTTGATGCAAAATCACGCCCATCCTTTCGATTATTAATTAAAAGTTTAATATATAAATTCTCTGAGGTATATTTACGTACTATAGATTCGGTGTTGTCAGTGGATCCGTCGTTAACAATTATCCACTCTGCAGGTTTATGCAACTGATTGATGACAGAGACAATGGTTTTCTCTATGAAGTCCTGCTCATTATGGGCAGCTGTTATTAAAATATACTTCTCTTTGTTCATAATCTATATCGAAAATCCATCGAGTAATTCTTAATAAATTTTAATTAAATATTTACTAATGATTTAAATAGTAACTTTTTTTGACAAAAAATACTATAAGTTATGATCTCTAAGCCATTTTTCAAGTACAATTAGACTGAATAGAATTTTATAATTAACCTCTTTGCCATCAGTATGATCCTTATATAAGGAGAGTACTTTTTTTGGTTTTAAAAACTCATACATAAGCGAACTTTTATCAAGTAGAATACCACTAAAGTCATTTGAAAGTGATTCCTTGAACCATCTATCAACCACGTTTGCTGCGAATCCGCGCTTTTTTCGTTTAATGATCTTCTTTGGTAAATAATCTGAACAAACTTGCTTATGGATCCATTTTCGGGTTCCAAATCTTATATGATAATCAGAAGGTAAGCGTTCAACATATTCCACGATTTTTTGATCAAGATAGGGAACGCGCACTTCAAGGCCATGCGCCATTGACAATTTGTCCCCGTACATCAGCAGTTCATCAGGAAGTGAGGTTCGAATCTCCAAATATTGAAAACCATTAAGGTCATCTGTATCTTCAATTAATGTCTCTAAATTTTTCCACGAATCAAGTATATAATCGCCAGTTCCTTCAGTTAATAGGTCGTCCTGGAACAGGCCATCTATGAGAGATTCAGACATTAAAGAAAATACCTGTTGATAACGAACCAACTTTTGCGAAACTTCTAGCGAATCTAAACCCCTTCTGATCGATTCACTTTTTGACATTTTTGACAGAAGTTTACCGATTGGTTTTCTTATTGTCCCTGGTATAGAACGCCAATATTTGCCATAATAAACACCGAGATGTCTTGTGTATCCACCAAACAATTCATCCGGTCCCTGCCCCATTAAGGCTACTTTTACTCGTTGTCTGGCTTTTTGACAGACATAATACATTGGTACTATGGAGGATGATGCAATTGGCTCTTCAACACAAGCGATGATTTTTGAAAGCGTTTCTTCAAATCGTTCCTGATTTATTTTTATAGAGTAATGAGGTGAATTAAAAATAACTGCTGATTCTTTTGCATAATCCAATTCATCATCGTGAAATGATCCTCCATACCCAACAGTAAAAGATTTCCAGTCTTCACCGAATTCATTCATCAAAGCCAGTAACATGTTGGAATCGACACCGCCGCTTAACAGTATGCCTAGTGGGACATCACTAATCAAATGACTTTTTACTGCTTGCCTATACAACTCAAGCAGTTCTTCTTTTACCTGTGCTTCCTTAGGAATGGGATTAAAGGTTTGCGGTTTGTAATTCCACCAATGTTTTATTTCAACATTTCCATTTTCCACAACTAGGCATGTTCCGGCTGCTAATTTCTGGATACCCTTATATATGGTATGTGGTGCAGGCGTATAACGATACCTTAAAAATAAATTTATCGCAGCTGGATTGATGTCTGGTTTTCTATTCAAACCGGCGAGGATTGCCCTTATCTCTGAACCAAAATAGAGTAGTCCATTTTCAATCATATAATACACAATTTTAATTCCCATACGGTCTCTGGCAAGAACTAGTCGTTTCTTTTTTTCATCCCAGATTGCTAAACCGAACATCCCACTCAGATGGCTAAGAACATCAATTCCCCATTGTTTATATCCGTGGACTATAACTTCAGTATCTGATTGGGTTTGAAAGATGTGTCCATAACCTTCGAGTTCCTTTTTTAACTCAGGGAAATTATAAATTTCCCCATTGAATATGACCCAAACTGATTTTTCCAGATCTGACATAGGCTGGTGTCCACCAGATAAATCTATAATAGAGAGTCGTCTAAATCCAAGCCCAATAGAATCCGAGACATAGTATCCATCATCATCAGGACCACGATGAGCTATTGAATCTGCCATTTTTTTTATCGTGTGTAGAGAAACAAGCTGCTTCTCTTTAAAATAATATTGTCCGCAAATTCCACACATATTACATTTTCATCATTAATTTTATATCTAAATCTTGATCATTCGTGAAGTTTTAACCACGTGTCCTTTTTGCTTGAAAGGAAGAAGTGAACTTAAGCGCTCTTTTTGTTCACTTCTAACAAAATCAATAAACGTATTACCTGCAGGGCACTTGTCCTTTTTAATAAATGCTGATAAATATCCAGTTATATTCAGTAAACTCCCAATTAAAATAGGTTTATCAAATAATCTGTAAAAGATTCTCACAAGAAAGAAAATTGGTGAATAACCCAATGTATAAAACATTTGTCCTTTTCTGAAATTCGCCTTTAACAAACTTCCCATGCCGGTTCCCGTCGGCCTGTGATGAAGTACTTTTAATTCAGCCAAAGTTTGCACCTCCCAACCCATCATTCTTGCCATTATTTCCATGTAGGCATCTTCTCCCCCGTACTTAAATGGAATATAATAGCCTATTTTTTCAAAACACTGTTTTCTAAATACTTGAATTGCCCCGGCAACACTGTTAAGGCTTATATTTTGAGGGTACACATTATCATCTACACAATCCAGGATAATTCCACCTGCAATTCCCAGCTTTGGATTGGTCTGGAATGTTCGAAATACTTCTTCATAATAACATTTATCTAAAGTTACATCTGCATCAAGATTTCCAATAAAATCAAATTCCGTTCCTCCAATTTTTTTCCATGCTTCATTAAGAGCATTAACCTTCGAACTGAAATTGCGTTCCTTATTAGGAGGTAGAGCAATTAAGTCAATAAATTTATTTTTCTTCCTATATTGTTCTACAATATCATTGGTCCTGTCTGTTGAACCATCACTTACAATTACCCATCTAGCTGGTTTTATTGTTTGATTGAGAACTGACTGAATTGTTTTTTCTATAAATAATTCTTCGTTCTTAGCTGCAGTTATTAAAACATATTTCACAGTGTTCATATTCTATTTCAAAATCAGTTTAGCAGTTCTTCATAAATTTTAATCAGATTCTTACTCTGGCTTTCCCATCTATGTTTTTGATATATCTCATACCCTTTATTTACCACCTCAACTGCTTTAACCCGATCAGAATAAATATTGAATATTACATTTGCTAAACTTTCCGCATTACCGGCATCAAAATAAAAAATTGCTTCTTCATCAAAATAGTCATTAATCCCCTGTGTTCTGGGCACTATCACAGGTTTTTTCATATGCAGGTACTCGAATATTCTAGTGGGGAAGTTGATTTGAGTAAACGGACCAAGTCTGTTAGGAATTATTCCGATATCACAAGAAGGAATAATCTCAGCTATTTCTTCAAGAGAAAGAGTTCCAAAATATTTTATCGTATCATTTAATCTGTGTTCCTCAATTATTTTTAGAAGCACTGGCACATATTCACCATCACCATAAATTACTAATTCTATTTCGGGTATTTTGTTTTTTAATAATTTTACAGCATTCACAAGATCCTCTAATCCATATCTTTCAACAATCAATCCATGATACATTAAGATAAATTTATTCTCCTTTGATTTGTTCTGCGAGTTAAGTGCTGCCTTAGTAAAAACCGATTCCTGTGGTGAGTTCATTACGGTCTTTATTTTATCAGGAGGACACCCTCTTAGAACAAACCTATCTACAAAGGACTTGTTAGTCGTGATTACAGAATGAGAAAATTTTATACTCATTTTTTCTTGCCACTTAAGCAGTTTTGTCAATCTGCTCTCATCACCTTCAGAAAATTTTGTAATTAACATTTCTGGTGTAGGATCATGTAAGTCTAGGACTACTTTTGCGCCAAATATTTTAGGAATAACGCTTAAGAAGACTAAAAAATCAGGCATATTATGGACATGAATTACATCGTAACTGTTCTTAAGAAAAAGTTTATTTAGCTTGATAAAAGCCAGAATAAAGAATTTTGAATATAGAGTGATATATTTCCGTTTTGTTGATCTAGATTTAGACATATTTACCCTATAAACATTAACACCATAAACATTTTCTTGTTTGGGTTGGTCGGGTAATCTTAAACAAATCATATCTACTTCGTACCCAGCATTTATTAATGCCTCTGCTTCTCTTCTTGGTCTAACGTCTTGGGGAGAGTAAGAATATACTACCATTAATGCCCTCCCATTTTTTAGTGCTTTCCCTTTATTTTCCGACAAATGCTGGTAATAGTTGTCTTTAAAATATCTTGCAACATCCCTGGGCAGTGCATTCCAATATTTTCCCTCATAATTCTTTTTTATAAATGCTAAAAATTCAGAATAATAGCTTACGGGATACTCTTCAGATTCTGTTTTATTTTCAAAATTAAGATAATCCGGGTGTACATTTATGAGTGCCATCCCACCATTTTCAGCAATCCAATTTAATTTATCAATCCAAATTTGATAAGAGGTCTTTTTTAATAGAATAAATAATGTGAAATCCTGATCCAAAGTATAGGGCATTTCTACATAACCTGATTTACCATCTTTTCGTTCTATGAAAAAAGGGAAAATAGTCCCGACACCATCAGGTTGTGGCTCAAAAGGATCTGTGTCAAAAGTAGATAAATCGTATTCAATATTCAGTTCTGCAATCCAATCAAGTTTATGATGTACTGCAGGTGCTCTGAAACCAACAGAATTCCATTCTTTTAAGTATTGATTTATCTTTATTGCTCGTTCATTAAAAATTTTTCTACTACGGAATAATTTTCCATCGTGCTTTAGTCCATGAACACCAACTTCAAAGCCTTCATTAACAATAAAGTCCCGTAACTCTTTATCAACTTTGTATCTTTCAGGCACGAGGTTAAATGATGATTTAAATCCTAACTTATTCTCAATCTCTAAAAGTTGTTTGCACTTATCATGACCTTTTCTCCATTCAACATCATGAGTAAGTACAAGAGCAAAATCTTTCCCTTCA
This sequence comes from Ignavibacteriales bacterium, assembly GCA_016709765.1. Taxonomy (NCBI): domain Bacteria; kingdom Pseudomonadati; phylum Ignavibacteriota; class Ignavibacteria; order Ignavibacteriales; species Ignavibacteriales bacterium. The sequence continues at coordinate 151,072 of JADJMD010000013.1, read as the reverse complement.
GGCCAACCAATCCAGTTTTCAGGTTTCTTTTCACTCCCAGGAAGAATTGGCCAGGAATTCTTGTGTGTTTTTAACAGTTTTTTACCGTGTATTCTTCTCAGAAAAAGTTGAATCGACCTTGGAATGACAGGTTTAAATATGTAATACAATCTGGTCATAGTTATTTATTCGAGCTATCCATTATTTAATAATTTTTCTGGCTTTTTTTTCAGTATCAATTAATTCAATATTTAACGCCTGATTTCCTAATAAAAAAGCAATCTGATTATTTTCAAAAGCTTCGCCGGGCTGAGGATTTGTTATAACACGCAACCCTAAATCTTTAAGTCTTATTATTTCTTGGTTAATATCTGTACATCGAAATCCCAAATGATGCAATCCACCACCTTTTCTTGCGTTTCTAAATACCGGTGATGTTTCATCAGTTGGTTCTATCAATTTAATAAGAAGTGAATTTTCCTTATTCAAAAAAACTACTTTAACTTTCTGTCGCGTATTGATAACAATTTCTGTCATCTGCTTATAACCGAAGGTATTTTCCCAGTACTCTATACTCTTTTCAATTGAGTTAACAACTATTCCAATATGATCAACTATCATAATAAACACCAATTTTTGATTGCAGCAGTAATTTCATAAATAAATTTCTTTAACTTTAATTATATAATTGCACAAATCCAAATCAGATATAATTAAAGCGGATTCATTCTGAGATACTCAGTCGTTCTGATTTTTCGCTGCGTATCATGGATAATTGATTCAACATTATCTTTAGTCAGTTCTAAGGCTTCCGCAATTTGCTTTGATGTTACACCTTTTTCCCATCCAAACCAAACTCTGTCAAGAATATCAAATGGAACCCTATAAAAAAATTCTTCCTGTGTTTGTTCTGCACTGTATGTGTCGGTTGTAGGAATCCTTTGACAGATTTCCTCGGGCACTTCCAGATAATCGGCAAGTTGAAATACCTGAGATTTAAATAAATGAGATATTGGTTTAATATCTGATCCACCATCACCATATTTTACGAAGAATCCTTGTTCATGTTCATTCTTATTACCCGTACCTATTACGGCATAATTCCTTGCTTCAGCATGATAATAAAGCATACACATCCTGCTTCGTTGCTTAAAGTTTGAAGCCGCAACTATTTGCAAATATTCTTTAAGGGGTATTCTTTCTGATTTTGTTTCACCGTCAGGAGTAATAATGGTTAATTGAAAAACGTTTAATGTTTCTTTTTCCATCAAATTAGTTGGTAAAGTAATTTTTGCTTTGTATTTACTATTAAACTCAGGGAAGACTTTTTTAATCGCTTCATCTCTTCTATTGTAGCAGCCAAATCCTTCTAAAGCCTCCGTCATATTTTCAACAACATATTTTGTTTGATACTTAGCAGAAAGTTTTTTTGCCAACTCAAGACTGTCAGGATTGGAATCGTTTTCCGGCATCATTACACCTAATACGCGGTCTGGTCCAAAAGTTTTAGCACAAATTGCCAAACAAACTGATGAATCGATACCACCACTTATCCCAATAACAGCTCCTCTTTTCCTTAGTTTCTTACCCACATCTTCTTTAAGTTTTAAGCTAATTTTTTCAAATTCTTTAGCCGGATCAATTTTTATTGAATCTTTTGTGAAATTCATATTTTTAACCTTACATTTTTATTGCTGTTAATATATTATACTTGTTTAGCTTTTTGTTGATGATTTAGAATCTTTTACCACCTATTTACCTGTCTGATTTACTTCAAGTTTTTTCCTGAATTCAATAAATTGAAGAATTTTGTAAATCACGAGTTTATTTCTGCAAGTCATAATTTTTTTTCTTATGTATTATCAGTGTTATAAGTTAATACTATTTTTTCTTTTATTGCTTCTGTAAATATCTCATCTAAAACTCCTTCAATTGCACATTCTACAACTTCAGGAATTTAGATAATAACTTCAAATCTTTTGAGTAAATGAAGAATTAGTCAAATATACTCATGCTTAAATAAAAATCTTCCATAAAACATTATTTTATTTTTCATTAACAGATCTATGATCAAAAAACGTATCGAATTTCCCAGCACTATCATCACTAATCTGAAAGTCTTCAATAAAATTTTTATAAATTATTTGAGTGGATAAAATTCCAACCAATGCCATTTCATCGAACTCACCCGCTTTATCTAATTTTCCAAGTTTGTTGAAAAGTTTCATAACTTTAAAGGGATCAAATATTCCAGTTCTTTTTAAGGCATCTTCTGAACAGTAATCCTTTACTAAATTAAGATTGTTACTTAAAAGGGCTTTATTTATTGGTGCTCTGTAAGGATTTTTCCATCTTCTTATAATGTTTGAAGGAAGTCGGTTTTTAAATACTTGCTTCAGTAGGTATTTTTCATTTAATCCGTTTATTTTGATCTCAGAATTTACTTTCCCTAGAAGCTCGATAACTCTATGATCGAGATAGGGAACCCTTAACTCAACGGAGTGAGCCATAGCAACCCTATCCCCTTGCGACGACAACAGGTAATTACTAAGAAAGATCAGCGATTCTAAAAACTGTGATTTGGTTACAGTATCCCAGTAAAAATACTTAGCAGGCAATAATTTCATCAACTCTGAATAGCTATCATAATTTTGGGTTGAATCTTTAACCTGATTAGAGAAAAAGTTTTTTATTTTACTGGTATTCTTCCATCTGATATTGTGTGAAAAGAAAGGATCGTCGGGATTATCAATTCCGTTTTTAAAGAAAGCGATAAGTGTTTGTTTTAATCGATCATCTTTAAATATATATGGATACAATCTTCCAAGAAGTAATGGTCTGAGTTTGGAATCAGGATCCTTCGCCCAAAAATTTCTGATTTTTGCTTCTTTGAATATATCATAGCCGCCAAAAATTTCATCAGCACCTTCGCCAGTTAGTACAACTTTATAACCACTCTGATTAACCAAGCCAGATAAAATATATAACGGAATAGGCCCTGTTCTTAGTAATGGTTTTTCTGTATGCCATAAAACATTTTCTAAATTCGCTCCAATGGCATCATTGCTTGCTATAATTTCTGAGTGATTAACTTTAAGAAAATCGACCACTTCATTCTGAAATCTACCTTCATCATAATCTTTATTTTCAAATCTGATTCCGAATGATCGGAGTTCATTATTAAAATTCTTTTTAACAGTCTCAGTTAAAGCTGAAGAGTCTAAACCTCCACTGAGATAAGTACCAACAGGAACGTCAGCACGCAAACGGATTTTAACTGAATCCATTAGTGTTTCGGATATCTCATTAACTAAATCATCACTCTTTCTTTTTACTGTTTCTGTATTACTCGCGAAATCCAGATCCCAGTATTTAGCAGTTTTAATTTCGTTTTGCGAAATAAGCATGTAGTGAGCCGGGGGAAGCTCTTTAATGTTACTAAAAGCTGTTTTGCCTGGAAGTGTAGTCCAGTATGTAAAAATTTGATCAAGAGATTCGGGATCAAACGAACGATTAATTTCATTGTTGGCAAAAATAGCTTTTACTTCAGAAGCGAAGTATAATCGTTGATTTTGAATAGCATAATGTAAAGGTACAATCCCAACTCTATCGCGGACAAGAAACAGCGTTCTATTTTTTGAATTCCAGATGGCAAAGGCAAACTGCCCGTTCAGTTCATTTATACAATTAATTCCTTTTTCCTCGTATAAATGTAAAATTACTTCCGTATCACTGGTAGTATAGAATTTATGACCGCAACTAATTAATTCTTTTCTAAGCTCTGGATAGTTAAAAACTTCTCCATTATAAATAATCCATAAAGATTTATCTTCATTATGTATTGGTTGGGTGCCATCCTTGAGATCTATAATACTTAGCCGTGCGTGAGCCAGGCCAATATGATCATCAATATAAGCACCGGTCTCATCTGGTCCGCGGTATTGCTGAACTGAGACCATTCGCCTGAGTGCATTAGAAGTAATTGGTTGTTGATGTCCTAGATTAACAATACCTGCAATTGCACACATGCTTACGCAACCTTTTGGTTAAGTTTTTTCTGAAGGAATACCTCTATATTTTTTAAACTGGAGAGATTATCTGGAATCAACTCCTCATCTTCAACAGATATGTTAAATGTTTCTTCCAAAAAACTTACTAATTCTATTACACCAGTAGAATCTATGATACCTTTATCAAAAAAATCGGTATCTAGCTTAAGTTGCTCTTCCTCTCCAAAAAGAAAATTTTCTATAATAAATTCTTTAACTATATCGATTTGACTCATAATATCTTCTTTCCTTTAATAATGTTTATAAAAAATCTATAAAATTAATCTGACTATGTATCGGGGGTAATCTTCCTTTTTTTGATCGGACGAAGTCCCTTTACGAATTCTTCCTGCGTGTGGCCAGGTGTTAGTGGAACAGTAACTCGCGCAAGTGGTCCGGGGTTTGGCATTCCCCAAAAAGTATTTGGCGGTACATTTCGTGTTAAAACAGTACCTCCTTTTATTACAGAACAATCCCCAATTTTTACTCCAGGTAAAATTAGGCAGTGAGGCCCAATGTAGACATCCTTGCCTATTATCACCTTTCCTGAACTTTTTTTCTGCTTTGGACCAAAATATGAATGTGTATAAACTGTTGTCCTGTAGTTAACTATAGAATTATCACCGATCTCTATATCTTCAGGATGTAATTCATCTAGATATACGGCTTTTGCAATCCATACATTTTTACCCATTTTAACACCTCTAATCTTATGCAACCAAGGTCTAAAACTATATCCAAAAGGTGCAATAAATGAGAGGCTTAATAAAAATCTACTAAAAATACTTTTAATCATAATCCATTATTCTCAGATGATAAATATCTTGTTTGGTTTTACTATAAAAAAAACTTTGAAACTCTACTTGATAGGTACATGCATTAATTAACATTTAATGTTCGATAAAGAAGAAACGAGAACTGCTACTTTGAGATTCCTTCGACTAACAGAGTAGTGATTTTGAGTTTTTATACTAAATATCACACCAATATAAATTCCAAAGAAACTAACAAAATTATAGAACTTCATAATAAATCTTCATTACCACCAGTCTCAAAATGATGATTTCTTTCTCAAATAATGAAATGGAAAATAAATCGACTTAGTCTATTTTCAACTTTTACAGTATTAAATCCCATTTTATAAGAAACCAAAAAGGCACTTATTTAAAAGTTATAAAATCAAATATCCTGAATGCATTTACATTAAATCTTTCGGTCTTACATCAATTTGATTAAGAAAGGATAATAAATCAGGAGGAATTCACTTTAGATTTTTTTCGTATCATTGAACCTACTTTTTTGACTATGTGCCCACCACCTTTAAGTTCTTGAAAATTTCCATTCCCATAGCCGTAACCATACCCATAACTATAGCGATAGCGATAAGAACTCTGAATCTCTGTAGCATTAGCTATAACTCCAAGTATCTTAATTTGTGCATGTCTCATATCCTGTATTCCTCCAATTACTGCATCTTTGATACTGGTATCAGGTCGTACAATTAGTATGGCGTTCTTTACATATTGACCTAAAACGAGCGTATCAACAACTCTTGTCACGGGAGGTGTATCAATTATAACATAGTCATATGTAGATGTATTGATTTTTTCAAAAATTGATTTCATCCTTTCTGAACTTAGTAGTATACTTGAATTTTCTCTTAATCCACCAGATGGTATAATATATATTTTCTTTAATAACTTGTTATAAACCGCAGGAGAACCGCCCTTTTCAAGAAAATCAATTAATCCTGGTGAGTTATGAAAAATATCGAACATCTTAGATAGTTCACCTTTTCTTAGATCACAATCGATAATTAAAATGTTTTTATCATTTAAAGCCATAGTAATAGCCAGGTTTGCAACTATAGTAGTTTTACCTGTATTTTCTTCACAACTTGTAACCATAATTGTTTTGTCTCTTAAATCTAGATGAGACAATTTCGTATTTAGCAACCTATAAGATTCGCTAATTCCTGTATTATCAGGTTGCAGAGTCACAAACTTATCTTTTTCTTCATTTGATTTTTTCATTCTATTTAGAATGGATTTATCAAAATTTGGAATTAAGGCTAATATTGACATTCCTAATTCATCTTCTAAATAATCTAAATCTATGTGTCTTGACTTCATTAATTGAACTAGGAAAACAGCAACAATACCAATAAATCCACCAAAAAATAATCCAATTAACATATTTAGGGCTTTTTTTGGTTGAATAGGTTTTATTGGTAAATAAGGGTGATCAACAATAATAATATCCTGCAATTGAGATAGCTCAGCCACTCTCATCTCTTCACGTTTATCAAGTAGCAACTTAAATATTTTTTCATAAACGTCTTTTTCTCTAACTAATCTTGCCATTTGAGTCTCTTGTGCAGGTAATCGTTGCATCTTAACATCATAACCGGACATTAAGTTATCAATTTTTCGAAGTTTATTCTCTAAGGTGCTGATAATAATTTTGTATGCTGTTAATGTGTTCTGGTTATAACCAGCTAATTTTTCCTTTACAGAACGGATTTGTTCATCCAACGCTATCACATCAGGATGTTTTTCTGTACGTTTTTGGATAAGTTCAAGTTTTTGAAGTTCCAGTTCTGAAAGACGACTCATTAAGCCCGAAAATGGTGATTCACCCGAACTTTCCCCAGAAGGTTCAAGAAAACTTTGATCAAAAAATCTACTTGACTCAAGCTCCTTTCTCATTGCTTCAGCTTTGTCCTTATAATTGGAAAGAAGAAGATCTGTCTGTAATCGCTCTGCTTCTAGAGTGCTCTGGTAATTAAGAAGTTCCTGAGTATTTTGATCAATACTCATTATTTTCCCACTACCTTTGAAGTTGCTTAGGTTACTTTCTGCATCTAATAGTTTTTTTTGAACTTCGGTTAGTTGTTCATCTACAAACTGAAATGAGTAACGAACTGTTTGCTTTTGCTGTTCCATTCTCACTTCTCTGAAGTTATGAATTATGTGATCGGCTATTATTTTGCTAGCTAATGGAGAGGATGACTGAACACTTAGAGCAAACACATCTGTATGACCCACTCGCGAAACATTAATCCCTTTACTAAAATTCAATATAAATTTACGGTAGTTTTTAATGCTAAATGCAATTTTACTCCCTATAGGAGCACTATTCCAGCTAAATTCGAACCTGGCAAAATCGGTATTTGCAGTCACCCAGTTTTTATTTTCTTTCAATGGTTTTGTCAAATCAAGAGAATCAGCATCATAATATTCTTTTAGTGTATCTGAATCACCTACAAATGAATCACTCATAATTGTGATCAATTTATTTTCTTTAGCGTTCCACAATTCAAAATGTTTTTCCCCTATTTTTTTTATGTAAACTACCAACTCTATATTTTCATCTATTAACTTAAAATTTTTAAAAATCGGGAGATTAAATGAAATTTCTTTGGCATAGTTATTCCCAGAATCAGGAAAATCAGTAAAAACATTATTTAGTTTGTAGGAATTTCCATTCCGGTCAATTATCTCATTTAACTCAATATACAGCTTTAATTCATTAATTACTCTACCTAATACTTCATTGGTTTTTATAAGCTCCATTTCTGTTTCGAGCAGATCTGAAGTTTGTAGTTTGACAATTTCATAAAGCTCATCCCTCTGTCCCCCGTTATTGTCGGCAGCTTCTTTTTTAAGCAGGGCTGTAGATTCAAAAACCGGTGAAGAAAACAGATTATATAAAAAAGCCAGAATTAGAAAAATAATTACAGACGATATTATTTTTGTACGCCCCTGATAAACAATATTTAATATCTCTAAAAGAGATTTCTCTTTTTTATAATTCTTAGAAAATTTTTCGACCATAATTAAGATTTTCTTCCTAATACTAATTTGAACTATTTATTGAAAAAAGACTGCGTAAGTGGTTATGGCAAGTGCAACAATGGAAATAATTGTCGTGACCACTCCCGAATTATCTGCCCACCATCTTCTTGGGACATATATTTGATCTCCGGACTGCAATCCTAAGTCCGAAGCATTTCTGCCTTTCTCAATTATTGTTTCCACATCAATCTCAATTGCTTCAAAGTCTCTTATCAGCACTATATCACCTAAATCCGCAGTCTCTCTTGGTCCGCCAGCAAATGCTAGTATTGCAGTAAATTTCTCTGAGTCGGAGACATAATAAAACCCGGGGTTTGTTACCTCTCCAAGGATGTTTATTCTAAATAATGCATTAACACTTAAATGAGGATCTCTATATAACGAATCATAACGAGATTCTATTTCTGATTTAATTTCCTTAAAATCTTTATTAGTTGTATTTATAATACCAATTTGTGGTAAATTTAGTAAACCGTTTGGTTGAATATAATAATCGCCAGTAATCACATCTCCAATATCGAGAAAAGCTATTCTTACTCCATCGCCTGGACTTATTTTCTGTGCATATGAATTTAGACTTATAAATACGCAAAGGGTTGCAAAAAGAATAAAAAATACTATTTTCATATAGGGTTCTTATTTAAAAAATGAATAGAGAATAAACTAATGATATAAAATAATGTTATAATTAAATAGTTCAAATAGCTATGCAAAACTCTCATTTCAAGTTGGAAAGCTAGTGCCGAAAACAACCAATGCTGTAGAATGCGCCCATTGGACTTTAAATTAAGCACTATACTGCTAATTAAAAATTTTTATTACCTTAAAAAACAATATTCATGCCATCAAAAACAGGTAAGTAATGACTATTCAAAGATTAATTCACAAAAAAAATACTAAAATGAGAAAATTATTTTTATTTTGGATCATAACATGACTTAAAAGTATATTCACAATCACAACTATTGTAGAATTATATTACCGTTATATGATAGTTCATAATGAAAAATGAATTCTGGTATAGTCATTACACATTTTAAATTATTTTTACTTCTTACTAAGCGACTAAATTTAATTAGCACAATTCTTGTTGTGCTGCATTTCAAAAAATAATGAATAGACTAAAAAAATTATCTCAGGAAAATATTAAGGTGATTTTCCAATTACGGAAGATTTAGCTCGATCTGGCTTATCTCTGCCTATGTTCGCCGAACTTAAAGACGAGCAGATTGAATACATTGCTTTTAAAATCAAGGAGTTCTTTCACAAGAAATTTTTCATAATTTTTTAATTCATTTTTATATTTAAATTATTTAGAATTTATATTTGTTATTAATTAATGATATACTAAGTTTAATACTAAATAAATTGATATTTAATAAGAGCGTTTATAAAAAATTTTGGCGAATAAATATACATTACTTAATTAGAAGGAGAAATAAATTTGCAGAATAAACATATTGTTGTTACGGGCGGAGCTGGATTTCTTGGTTCACATTTAGTTCGATTATTACTAGAAAAGGGGAACAAAGTGACAATATTGGATGACTTCTCGCACGGCAAAGATTTGCATTTAAAGGAAATTGCTGACAATCCTAATCTTAGAGTAATAAAAGGTGATATAACTAATATTAATAACGTAAAGAAAGCATTTGAAAATGGACAGGTAGTCTTTCATTTTGCAGTTCTTGATTTACGACAATCTATTAAAGAACCACAAAGAGTAAACGATGTTATCGTTGATGGGACACTAAATTGTTTAAATGTCGCTCGCGATAGTAATATTGAACTGTTTGTCAATTGTTCTTCGTCAGAAGTTTTTGGAACTGCTCAATATATTCCAATGGATGAAAAACATCCACTGCTACCAGAAACACCTTATGCAGCATCAAAAGTTGCTCAGGATATGTATACTTTCAGTTTTGGAAGAACTTATGGGTTACCCTGGACCACGGTAAGACCATTTAATATGTATGGCCCGCATTCTCATTGGCAAGGATATAGGGGAGAATTGATTCCAAAGATGATTGTAAGAGCAATGAACCAACAGCCTCTGGTTATTTTTGGCGAAGGTGATCAAACAAGAGACTTTATCTATGTAGAAGATGCTGCGAGAGGGATATTGGATGTTGCAAGTAGTAATTCCTGTCTTAACAAAAATATTAATATTTGTACAGGTAAAGAAACCACAATAAGAAATATTGCTGAAGCAATTTGTAATGAATTTTCACTTGATCCTAAAGTGTATATTCAAAAACAGGAACCCCGTCCCGGTGATGTTATGAGACATCTGGGCGGTAATTCTATCTTTGAAGAACTGACAGGTTACTTACCCAAAACCACACTTGAAGAGGGTATAAGCAAGACTATATCTTGGTTTAAAAGTCTTCCATACTCTCCTGAAGAACTATTAAAACAAGAAGTATTAAGAAGTTGGGAGTAAAAGATTTTACAAGGTAAAAAATTTCTGATTACAGGCTCTACCGGTCGTTTAGGTAAAGAAATCTGCCAACGTCTGGAAGAGTTGAAAGCTACAGTAATTCCTATAATCTTGCAAGGATATCCAGAAAATCCTAAACGGATTGAATGGAATTCTTATGTAAATCCTATCAGGATTTTTGAGAAAGAAGATATAACCAAGCTTGAAGTTCCAGATTATATTATCAATTTCCACTGGCAGGTTAACCGGACTAAATCATTTACAGAACAATTACTTTTTGAGATAAATTCAAATATTTACTTACATGAATTCTTTTGGGAATGGTTGAAAGAAAAACAACCAAAAAAATTTATAAACATATCAACAATTAAAATATTCAGCGAATTAAATGAAAACCCAGTTTCATCATTAACTCTTCCTAAGCCATTAACACCTTACGGTATTTCGAAAGTAACAGCGGAAAATTACTTCAATTCATTGTTCCACAAATCAATCACAAGAGTTGTTAACCTGAGATTAGGATCAATAGCAGCTTTTGGAGAAGTGCCAACACAGTTGTTAACCCAGCTTTTTAACAGCGCATTTAATAATAAAAAAATTTGGGTTAACAAAGAACATATTTCAAATATTTTATATATAGACGAAGCAATTGACCTGATAATTAATTCTGCATTGATTGGTGATAAGGCAAATTACCTTCTTGTTGGTGATGGGCTATTAAACGAGTATATCTCTGAAAGATTTGAAGAGATAAGTCAACGAAAGCTTAATGCCGAATATCGGGATCTAAGTCCAGACGTGATCGATCCTGGATTTATATCAGATGGAGACAAATTGAAATCATCCTGGACTAGGTCCTATTCGCTAGATTCTATGATTGAACAGATTATAAAATTAAATCTCAGAAGTTCCTCTGCTAAAATTAGCAATTGTTTTAAATAATGAATGAATATTGGATCAAAAAAAAATTTTAACATTAAAGTTGTAGTTAAATTGTAATATATAGAATTCTAGCCTTGGACCAGTAAAACGATTGTAATAAACATAGGTCTAAGTTAGAGTCAGGAGTAACAGCAAAGAATAATAAAAACACACTTGGTTGTCACCGACTAATCAGCGACAAGATATTAGGGAATAAATTAAAAAATAAATTTTTTTTTAAGTAATAAACCGTATCTGCAAATAAGAACAATTAATATCTTTTTTACGACTTAATAAAATCTAATGGAGAAAAAATGAATATTCCTTTTTTGGACCTTAAGGCAAATTACAATTCAATAAAATCAGAAGTTGATTCTGCTATTCAGAATGTTCTGGATAATACAGCCTATATATTAGGTGCATCTGTACAAAATTTTGAAAAAGATTTTGCCGCTGCGCAGGATGTAAAGTATTGTCTGGGAACAAGTTCAGGTACAGACGCAAATCATTTAGTGCTTTGGGGTTTGGGAATTGCAGCAGGGGATGAAGTGATAATTCCTGCAAATACTTTTATCGCAACAGCTTGGGGCGCAACTCTTTGTGGTGCTACTCCTGTTTTTGTTGATTGTCATCCGGAAAGTTATAATATGGATCCGGCAAAGGTTGAGGAAGCAATAACAAGTAAAACAAAAGCTATTGTCGCGGTTCATCTATACGGACAAAGTGCTGATCTTGATCCATTAAAAGAGATTGCAAAAAAACACAAAATTATTTTAGTGGAAGATGCTGCTCAGGCACATCTTGCGGAGTACAAAGGAAAGCCAATTGGCGGATTATCTGCAGCTGCTTCTTTCAGTTATTATCCCGGAAAAAATCTTGGAGCTTATGGCGAAGGCGGAGCTGTTACAACTAATGATGAAGCACTTTTTAACCGTGTAAAAAAATTGAGAGAACACGGACAATCACAAAAATATTATCACGATTCTTTTGGACATAATTACAGAATGGAAGGCATTCAAGGTGCTGTTCTTGGTGTTAAACTAAAACACTTAAGTAAATGGACTGATGCAAGAAGAGCAGTAGCTGCTAAATATAATGAAGGTCTAAAAGGGTTGGGAAAAGTTATAACACCAAAAGAAATGAGTTATGCAAAACACGTCTATCATTTATATGTTATACAATTAAATGATGGAAGTTTTGAAGCAAGTAATCAACTTAGAGATAAGTTAAAGGATTTCTTAACTCAGCAGGGAGTTAATGTTGGTTTACATTATCCAATTCCGCTTCATATGCAGGAATGTTTTAAAGGATTAGGATATAAAAAAGGTGATTTCCCAAATAGTGAAAGAATTGCCGAGGCAGGGTTATCGCTTCCGATGTTCCCTGAAATGAATGATGAACAAATTAATTATGTTGTTGGGAAAATTAAAGAATTCTTTAAATAAGATCATCTAACCTGGATTTAACAGACGGCCCGAGTTATTAATAATTTCGGGCTGTTTTATTATTTTCTCCAGCATATAGATTTATTTCAAGTGCAAAATAACTTCTTAGTTGTCTCATATTTCAATTAGTCTATTTTCTATCTCATTTTGATATAATAATTGAACTGTTTTGTGTTAAATCGCTTATAAAACAGGACTTTAGCGAATGGCATAATTCTGGAAAGTTTAACCGAACTTAACTATTTCAATTATATCTATGAAAAAAAATTACAAATACAAATACTTTTTCGGAATTGCAGATTTTTCAATTCTTTTATTCTCCTTCTTAGTATCAATATTCATTTTAAGAAATGATACAACTGCAAATTTCTTTTCATTCTACGCAGCAATTCCAGGAATCCTTTTATTAATTTTTACAATCTCTCTTATAATTCTACTCATTTTTCAATACAATGGTTTGTATAGATTAGATATTATATTAAACAGGTCAACACATTTTACTCACATTCTAAAAGCAATCTATTATAGTTCATTACAAATTGTACTTTTATCTTTTATTCTTGATTCAAGAATGATACTTGATTCCAGATTACTTTTTGTTTTCTTCTTTCTTGTTTCTGTTGGATTGCTGTTTTTAATAAGAGTTGAATTACTTAAATGGGTATTTGTTGAACTTAGTCAGACAAGCTTTAAGCGGAATGTAGTTATTGTTGGTAATGGTAAATCGGGTAAACTTCTAGCCACTAAATTACTGTACGAAAATCCTTTAGGACTAAACATAATTGGATTTGTGGATGAAGAAAGACATATCGGTGATTTTGTTGTTGCCGGAAAAAAAGTATTAGGAAATTTAGAAGATCTTCCTAAAATAGTTAAAACCAGGATAGTTGATGAGCTTATAGTAGCTGTTGATAACGAATCTTATGAAAGATTTTTTGATATTGTTGATCAGTGTAAAACTTTAAATGTTCCTATCAGAATGACATCAAACTTGCTTGATGTTGTTAATCAAAGATTGAAAACTGAAAAATATACTGATATTCCGGTTATTGATGTTGCCCCACAGTACAATGATAATTTTACACTTGGACTTAAACGAATTACTGATGTTATAACAGCCTCATTCGGCTTACTAATCCTATCACCATTCTTTGCATTAATTGCTGTTCTTGTAAAGTTGTCTTCACCAGGACCAATTTTCTTTAAACAGGCAAGAATAGGTAAAGATGGAAAGGAATTTAGTTTTTATAAGTTCAGATCGATGAAACAGATAGACGGTGAAGATGAAGATCGAAAAAAGAAAATGATCGAGTTTATGAAAAATGGTGCTGATAAAAATGCTTCAGACACAAAAGTTATAAATGAAAACCGAGTTACTAAGATTGGTAAAATAATCAGAAAAACTTCGTTAGATGAGTTACCACAATTGTACAATGTTATCAAAGGGGATATGAGTCTTGTTGGGCCTAGACCTTGTCTGCCTTATGAATTTGAAAATTACCCTGAGTGGCAGAAACGAAGAGTAAGCGTTATTCCAGGTTGTACAGGCGTATGGCAAGTATGGGGAAGAAGTTTAGTTACATATGAAGAAAGTGTAGTTTTAGATCTCTATTATATAAATAATATGTCCCCTTGGCTCGATATCCAACTGATCTTCCAGACAGTTCCTGTGATGTTGTTTTCAAGAGGAGCAAAATAAAATTTAAAAAGGTTTACAATGAAAGTTGCAATAGTAGGTTTAGGATACTGGGGTCCAAATTTAGTTAGAAATTTCTTATCGCAGCCTGATGTTGAAAAAGTAGTTGCTTGTGATATGAGAGAAGACAGGCTAAAAGTAATTAAGCAAAAATTTCCGAGTGTTCATGTTTCTAACGATTGTGAAAGTGTTTTAAAAGGTGAGTGCGAACTTATTGTTATCGCTACTCCTGTTGCAACACATTATCCAATCGCAAAAAAAGCACTTGAAAATGGAAAACATATTTGGGTAGAAAAACCTTTTACTGCAAGTGTTGCCGAAGCTGAAGAACTCGTAGAAATTGCTGAAGCTAGAAATCTTAAAATATTTGTTGATCACACCTTTATATATAATGGCGCTGTTCTTAAGATGAAAGAACTTGTTGAAAAAGGTGAGCTTGGCAACATTCTTTACTTTGATTCTGAAAGAATTAACCTTGGATTATTCCAGAGAGATGTAAATGTTATTTGGGATTTAGCTCCACACGATTTATCAATTATGCAATTTATTCTGGGCAAAAAGGCAAAAGCTATTTCCGCCAATGGTATTGCAAACTTTAACGGTAAAGAAAACATTGCACATATCAGCATTTATTTTGAAGACAATTGTTTTGCACATTTTCATGTTAATTGGATTTCACCAGTTAAGATAAGAAGAATGATTGTTGGCGGTTCAAAGAAAATGTTAGTTTATGATGATATGGAAAATTTTGAAAAGATAAAAGTTTATGATAGTGGAATTGATATTAAATCACCTGAAGGAATACATGAAGCTCTTGTACAGTACAGAATCGGTGATATGTTTTCTCCAAAAGTTAATCAAACAGAAGCACTTGCTTTAGGTGCACGCGAATGTTTGGATGCGATCAAGGAAAACAGACAGCCATTAACAAACGGGTATGACGGATTAGAAATTGTAAAGCTATTGGAAGCAAGTGATAAATCATTAAAAGGTATGGGAAGAATTGTTGAAATACAGGAATTAGTACACTTTTAATTACTCAACTAATAACACGGAAACAATTTTGGAAAAGAAAAATATTAACAATGTAAAACTGGGTAAAGACGTTAAGATTTTTGATTTTGTAAATCTTTATGGTTGTTCAATTGATGATAATTCAAAGATTGGAACATTTGTAGAAATACAAAAAAATGCTTCAGTTGGTAAGAACACTAAAATTTCTTCACACACATTTATCTGCGAAGGTGTTCACATTGGGGATAATGTTTTTATAGGGCACAATGTAACCTTTATTAATGATAAATATCCTCGATCTGCAAATCCTGATGGGACAATGCAAACAGAAGCTGATTGGGCTGTGGTAGAAACATTTATAAAAAATGGGGCTTCGGTTGGTTCATCATCTACAATATTGTGTGGTGTTACTGTTGGCGAGAACGCCATTGTTGGAGCTGGGGCTGTTGTTACCAAAGATGTACCAGCAAACACAGTTGTTGCCGGTGTACCTGCAAAAGTTATTAAAAAGCTATAAGTATTCCTTATAGCTTTTCTTTTAAAATCTTATCTTGTGAAAATCACAATAAGTGAGGAGACAAGAACAACAAAATAAATAAAACCCAAACGTGCTTTAATCATTCCCTTGTTATCATTCCCTGATTCAGAAGATTTTTTAACAGTTGCTTCTGAATTTTCCCATTCACCCTGATGTAATCTGAAAGCGGAGTCTCTCATTTTTACACTTCTTTTATTCTGAAAGTAAAATAATTTGACCTAAAACTATCAATATTCATTCCTTATTAAAAGTTTTGAAATAATGCTGTAATTTGAGGTAAGAACCAAAGAAAGGTAAAAACTACAAGTAAAACTTCTGTTAGGAAGTTTATCGACATGTATACAAGTGGCTAATATTTAACTATTGAGAATATTAATCTTCTCTAATAATCATTATTCTTCTATTAGAACTTCTTCCTTCTGCAGAATTGTTATTACCGATTGGGAATGAATCTCCTAAGCCGTATACTTCTAATTGATCTGCCAAAACACCCTGAGTTATTAGATAATCATATGCAGATCTTGCTCTGTCATAAGATAGTTTTTTGATAGTATAAGAAGATCCCTGACTATCCATATGACCCTCTATACGCCATTTGCTTTTGGGCTGGTTTTGTATATAAAAGGCAATTTCATTAAGAACAAGTTTTGCAGCTTCCGTTAAATTTGACGAACCATTATTAAAAGTATCATCGCCCCTTAGGTTAAATTGATAGAAAGTTTCTTGCTGTGCCGCATCAGGACAGCCATCCCCATCTTCAAAATTATTTATTGTTTCAGGTTGATCAGGACATTTGTCGTTTATATCGAGAATTCCATCACCATCGTTATCAACGTCGGGGCAGCCGTCTTCATCCTGAAAGCCATCTATGTCTTCTGCTTCATCCGGACAATTATCATTTACATCCCAAATACCATCTTTGTCGTTATCAAGATCAGGGCAGCCATCCCAATCTTCAAATCCATCTTTATCTTCCGCTTGATCCGGACATTTATCTTGTAAATCTAAAATACCATCTTTGTCATTATCGGGATCAGGACAACCATCTTCATCTTCAAACCCATCAAAATCTTCTTTAGAATCCGGACATATATCTACATTGTCTTTTATTCCATCGCCATCAGAATCAAAGTTGCCGGTGAACGCGTATGAAATTCCTAACATTCCGGTTAGGTATGTATCATTATTTGTTGAAGCAGAGACATCATCCAAATAATCTGAGGATGTTGGGTAGTAACTCAATTGAGTATTGACGCTAAATCTTTCTGATATTTTAATCTTTAATTCACCCTCAAAATAAAAACTAATAATCTCTTTTTTATAGACATCTGCCTTATTAAATGGGCGTATTTTTCCATCTGAATCTTTTGGGCTGAATTTGAGAAATGTACCACCCACTGTAATAGAAGGGATAAAATAATCATTAAAGGCATAACCAAAACTAATTCCAGAACCTATTTGGATTCCGTCCGTTGAAATATGATCGGGGATATCACGCAGTCCATCGTTACTTGAAATTAAATTTCTTGTATCATTAAATTTAAGGGTTAAGCCACCTGCAAATGCTTTAACACCAAGCCTGGAATTCTGAATAATTATTGGATAATATTCAATTGAGCCTCTAAAAGCAGGACCGGGTGTCGCATTTTTATAGTCGGAAGATCCATATGCTAAACCACCTTCAAGTGATAAAATAAAATTTTGTAAAAGAAAATTGTTATCAGTAGATGGAGTTTGAGAATTAGATTGATAAATCACTGTGAGTGATAAGAGAAAATAAACAAAAATTATTTTGAAAAATTTTAACATATTTAACATAATTTCTTCTTTAAATTAATAAGAAACTGTAAATGTCTTACCGCAGTATGATCAGCATTGTCATAATCTTTGATGCAAAGATAAGAAAAGACTTTGCGTTATAACAATAATCAAATGTAAAATTATTTGATTAAGCGTCGAACTTAATTATAGATTAATATCAATCTGAAACAATACGAAATATTAAAATTACGCTATTTTGGAATTTTTTATAACCTTTTTTCTGGCATAAAGGTTGACTATTAGAAAAAGACAAAACGAAAATTAAGTTACTTAAATATTATAAAAATTGTTGTTGGTTAAGCCCGTTCAGAAATGTTCGGGCTTTTTTATTTGATCGCAACTTTTCTTACTTAAACGGTATTCTCTGCTAGATATGATTTGTGTAATTTTACCTTTAATTAATTTAAGAGTTGAGAATGAATGTACTGGAAGTTAAAAATCTTACTAAAAGATTTAGTGGAATTACCGCCGTTGATAAAGCATCATTTTCCGTTTCGGAAGGTTCTGTGTTTGGATTGATTGGCAGAAACGGTGCTGGAAAAACTACTACAATTAGAATGATGTTAAATATTTACTTCCCTGATGAGGGTGAAGTTTTATTTAAAGGTTCAAAGATTGAACAGGATTTTAAAGATTCTGTTGGCTATTTGCCTGAGGAGCGAGGTCTTTACAAAAAGATGAAAGTATTGGATATGCTGTTATTCCTTGCCGAACTAAAAGGTAAAAAGGGAAGTGACGTTTCAAAATCAGCATTACAATATTTAGAAAGGTTTGATCTTGCGGATAGAAAAAATTCTAAGATTGAAGACCTCTCAAAAGGGAATCAGCAGAAAATACAATTTATTGGTACAGTTCTTCACGATCCTGATTTTTTAATTTTTGATGAACCCTTTTCTGGGCTTGATCCTATCAATACAAATCTTTTAAAAGAAATAATTCTTGAAATGAAAAACAAAGGCAAAGTTGTAATCTTTTCAACACATCTAATGGAATTTGCAGAAAAGATGTGTGATTCTATTGCAATGATTGATAAGGGTAAGATAATACTAAATGGCAAACTAACTGAGATTAAAGAAAAATATGCAAGCAGGAATGTAAGTCTAAATTATAATGGTAATATATCTTTTCTAAATAATCACCCTATTGTTGAAAGCATTGAAAATTACGGAAACACAACAGGTATAAAACTTAAAAATGAAAACTCCGATCAGGAATTATTAAAATTACTTATGGCAAATAATATTTCAATTAAAAAGTTTAATGTGGATGAAATTTCTCTGCACGAAATTTTTGTTTTGCTTGCAGGAAAAGAGGTTGCAAATGTTTAATACAAGAACACTCGCAATTATAAAACGCGAACTTAAAATGAAGCTTTTTAGCAAATCATTTATTCTTATGACTTTGCTTGTACCTTTATTTATGGTTGTAATATTTTCGATTCAGTATTTGGTTCATTCACTTTCTGATGAGGAAAGAGCTGATTTAATTGTGATTTCTGATTCCGATGAAATTTTAAACAAACTTCAAAATGAGATATTCCAAACAAGTTCTTTTAAATCTGGTGATCTTACTGCACGATTTGAAAAAATTGAATTACCAAAATTCAATTCTAAATTGATTGAAGTTAAACCTGATATTATAGCTCAAAGAATTACAGGTGTTGTTTTTATACCATCAACCTCTTTGCAATCAAAAGGCGTTGAATACTATTCATCAAACCCAAGCAACTCTTCTTTATTTTATAAGATAAAACCATCTATTAATAAAACTCTTGTTGAGATTTATTTTGCCGGCAGACTTTTAACGGATGATGAAATAAAATTTGCTAGAAAAGATGTTGAGATAAATGGTTTCAGAGTTTCATCCGATGAAAAGGTTGCAGAAGAAGGCTACGGAAACAGAATTGCAATGGTGTTGTTCTCTTTTCTTCTTTATATGGCATTAATATTCTCCGGCACTATGACAATGAATGCTGTTGTGGAAGAGAAAAGTAATAAAATTGTGGAAGTACTGCTTTCTTCTGTAAGCAGTACAGAACTTATGGCCGGAAAAATAATTGGGACTGTTATAGTTCAGGTTTTGCAAATGGCTATATGGTTAAGTCCGATGGTTTTGCTTATTTCAACAAGCTGGTTTTTCATTCCAGCGGAATTTATGCCACAAATGAATTTTGGATTTGTACTTTATTTCTTATTTAACTATTCAATTGCATTAATCAGTTATGTTGCACTTTATGCATCAGTGGGCGCTATTTTTGATAACCCTCAAGATGCACAATCCGGTGTTTGGCCGTTGTTAATGTTAATAATGATACCCTTTTTTATTGCACTTGGCATGGAATCAAACGCACAAAGTTCTTTGGCGCAAATTGCTTCACTATTTCCATTCTCTTCTTTAATTGTTATGCCTGCACGAATGATATTGGTTGAGGTTCCGATTTGGCAGATATTACTTTCCGTTGTTATAAATCTTGTAGTTTTAATTGGAATATTTAAATTAGCAGGCAAGATATACCGCATAGGAATTTTACTTACAGGTAAAAAGCCCAAATGGTCAGAAGTTATTGGCTGGTTAAAGATGAGTTCCTAATCACAATTAAACTTGAATCCTCTAATAGAGCACCTCCTCTAATAGGAAGTGCTTTTTAACTATTTCTCATACAAAAAATTAAACCATCTTAGGGAATCTTTTGTCTAATTTTGCAGTTTACTAGTTATCAATTGTTTTAATAATAAATCCAGTTTGAGAGATCAACCAATAATGAAAATACAAGCCTTAATTATTTTAGTAATTAGTTTGATGTTTACTTCAAATTCTTTTTCCCAGAATCCTAGAGGAAGAAATAACCAAAACGGCAACATGCCAACCGGGAAAATATTTGGCTCTTTGTTCGATGCTCAGACAAATCAAATTATTGAATATGGTAATATTGTTTTATATCTAACTAAAGATTCTTCCATGGCAACCGGAACTATTTCGGATAAAGAGGGAAAATTTACACTCAGTAATCTGCAATTCGGAATGTATTATTTAAAAGCATCATTTATTGGCTATGCAACTAAGTTTATAGATAGCATACGTGTTAATCCCAAATCTTTAGAAATTAATCTTGGAGAAATATTTCTTGATGAAGAATCAATTGAACTTGGGAATATTCTTGTAACTGGACAAAAAGAAATGGTGATTAACAACCTTGATAAAAAAATTATTAATGTTGAAAAAGATTTAACCAGCACAGGCGGTTCAGCAGTTGATGTTGTGGGAAACATACCCTCCGTAACAGTTGATCTTGATGGCAATGTAAGTTTTAGAGGCAATCAAAACATAACAATTTTAGTGGATGGCAAACCAAGTGAATTAGTTGGTTCAAGTAACAGCGATATTTTAAACAGCATTCCCGCCAGTTCTATAGAATCCATTGAACTTGTTACCAATCCATCTGCACGCTACGATCCGGATGGTTCATCGGGAATCCTAAACATCATTTTAAAGAAAAGAATTAATGGCGGATTAAATGGAAGCGTTAGTCTAAATGTTGGTACTCGTGATAAATATAATGGATCAATAAATCTGAATTACAGAACGCCATATTTTAATTTCTTCACTGCCTTTGATTCACGAATCATGAATAATGAAAACGAGGGAAATTCATTAAGAACAAACAACATCGCAAATACAATTTCTTATTTGGATCAGGCAAATAACGGATTGTTCAAATTTAATTCTAATAATGTAAATGCGGGATTAGATTATCTATATGATGATTTTAACACATTCACGTTTTCTTATCGTTACAGAAAATTTGGATTTGACAGCGATGGATTTGTTAAAAACACAAACTTAAATTCCATAAATCAAATTATTGATGTTTTTAATCGCAGCAGTGTTGCTGATAGAAATATGGGAGGAAGCAATTATACTTTAAGTTATAGAAGAACCTCTGAAACAAAAGGTAATGAGTTGACTGCGGATGTAATAGTTGGGGATTTTGCAATGAACAGGGATGAGGAAATTACACAAACCAATTTTGATATAAATCTAATTCCAATCAGAGAATCCAAACAAAAAGGTTTATCAAGCAACTCTAATAAACAGTTAACTTTACAATCTAATTATGTAAATCCCATAGAAGGATTTGGACGAATAGAAACAGGGTTTAAAACCACTTTTAAAAATTTAAATTCAAAAAATGATTATCAAGATTTTAATCAAAGTTCTTCGGTGTGGATTGATGATCCTTTGAGAAAAACTGATTTTAATTATAAAGAACAGATTTACGCAGTGTATGGAATTTACTCTAACAACATTAATAAATTTCAATATCAAATTGGATTACGTGCAGAACAAGCTAATGTTGATGGGAAGGAAAGCATTACTACAACATCATTTAACAAAAATTATTTTGCTCTTTATCCAACAATACATTTGGTGCAAGGTTTACCCGAGGATCAGGAAATACAATTAAGTTACAGTAGAAGAGTTGAGCGCCCAAATAACAGAAGGTTAAATCCTTATGTGGATCGATCAGATTCTTTAAATATTCAATATGGTAATCCGGAATTAAATCCCGAGTTTGTTAATTCGATTGATCTTGGATATTCAAAATTCTTTGGTAAAACTTCACTAACATCATCATTCTTTTACAAACTTACTGATGACGCGATAGATAATTATACTTTTTAAGAGACGATGGAGTTACGGAAACCACGTGGCGCAATCTTTCTAAAAGCACTTCTTATGGGATAGAATTAACCGCCGTGCATCCTTTGTTTGAGTGGTTTAGATTAAACGGCAGCTTTTCATATTTTAATACAAAGTTTGAAGAGCCGGAGCTTGTTAAAGAAGATTTTAGCTGGATTGCCAAACTCTCCACCATGATTTTTCTTTCAAAAGATTTTAATCTGCAGATAAATGCTAATTATAATTCTCCAATTGTTACGGCGCAGGGCAGAATTAAAGAAGTGTTTACAACAGATTTTGCTGCTAAAAAAGATTTTTTGGATGGGCAGCTTTCTGTAACCTTTAGAGTTAGCGATATTTTTAACACACGTAAAATGGATTCTGAAACAAATGGAATTAATTTCTTTTCTACATCTTACAGAAAAATGGAATCACGTGTAGCGTTTCTTGGAATATCATACAGATTAAGCCCGGGAAACGGAAATAAAGATCGCGATAAAAAACCAAGCATTGAAGATGGAATGGATGTATTTTAATTTTTCTCATTAAGCAACAGTTTTTATTTGACAACTAACTAATTTCTTTGCAAATTACTTCTAGCTATTCAATGTTTAATGAATAATGGAGTAACTGTAATGAAACGACTATATTTACTGTTTTTTATATTAGGTTTTTTTGGCTCAGGTTTAGCATATGATAAACTTTCTCTAGTTGAAAGATTTACAAATTGTTCCTGCGGCCCTTGTGCTACAGCTAATAATGCATGGTATAATGGTACAACTGCAAATCTAATCAACTCACGTTCAATAACCCATGTTATATACAATGTTGATTGGCCTTCACCAACAGACCCAATGCATATACTAAATGCTGCTGATAATAACGCTAGGCGAGGATATTATGGTGTTAACTCAGTCCCGTGGATTGATGTAAACGGTACGACCATTTCAGTTAGTCAGGCAGCTCTTGAAGGAGCTGTTAATTCCGGAAATGCATCTTACTCTCCATTTAAGATTGAAATAATTCCGGTTAGATTTTCTAACAATGTTATTAATGTAAAAGTTATTATAACCAGGGATTCTTCTGACAATACAACTTTTAATAATACCAAACTAAGAGTTGCTCTTACAGAATTAACAGTCGATAGAACTTGTTTAACCTGCTGTAACAATGGTGAAATTTTATTTCACAATGTAACTCGTAAAATGCTGCCAGACGGAAAAGGAACTTTAATTCAGATTCCTGTTGCAGGTGATTCTGTTGAATACGAATTTTCCTTTATCCCAAATGCACAATTTTTGCAAGAGGTTGATATAACAGCGCTTTCAGTCGTAGCCTTTATCCAAAGTGATGCTAATAAACTTGTTTATCAATCAGCTACCGCGGACGTTGAACTGTCTAATAATCTAAACGCTGCATTCCAGGTTACTGAAAATTTAGGCGCATTACCATTTGAAGTTACTTTTGAAGATTATTCTTCTGCGACAGATTCTACATCAATTACATCTTGGTCCTGGGATTTTGACAATGACGGAAACCCTGATTCTCAAGAACCTAATCCAACTTATACTTTTACAACTGAAGGAACATATACAGTTTCTTTAACAGTTAGTGATGGTATCAATCAATACATACGCACTTTAGAAAATTATATTTACGGATTAACAAATTCTGCTGATATTTTAGTAGTAAATGGAATCGATTACTCAAATGCAACTTATATTCCTGAAATGCAGGCGTTCTATAGTAGTTCTGCTTGTATTGGTAATCATAATGTTGATGTTTGGGATTTATTTGGTGATCAAGGATTTAATTATAGAGCAAATTCATCTTTTCAAACTACACATTTATTTAACCGTGATATTCCTACCTCAGTATTAAATCTTTATGATAAGGTAATTTGGATAGGAAATAATTTTAGTGGCGATTTAGCATTCTTTATTCCTGCACAGGTAATTGATTATGTACAAAATGGTGGAAATTTTCTCTTGGCAACAAGATTAGCCGGTAGTTTTTTTGATACTCAACTTAGAACTTATTGCGGCGTTTCTGCTGTTACAGGTGATTTGCAGGTAACAGATCTTGTCGCACTAGATTCTGGATTGGTTACGATGCCCTCAACGGGCGTTAATAATCTTGTACATTTAGTTTCCTTTGATGTAAATTCAGAAGCAGTTCCAATTTTTGATGATCTAACCGCAAATGCTTTTTATGCAGGATTTAGATTAAACAAACAGGATGAAGGCAATTTTATTTTTATTGCCGGAAGACCTTATCGTTTTAATGCCGCAGCATCTTATGCAAATTATGATTTTATAATTGATAACTGGATGGTCACAACTCCAACTGATGTTGAAGAAGATGATCAGATTGTTCCGGAAAAGTTTGCCTTACTGCAGAATTATCCAAATCCATTTAATCCATCTACCAGGATAACATACAATATTGCTCATCGAAGTAACGTTTCATTAAAAATTTATGATTTACTTGGAAAAGAAATAGTAACATTGGTTAATGAACAAAAAGAGGTGGGTACATATGATGTTCAGTTTGATGCAAGCAAATTATCAAGCGGAGTTTATATCTACTCAATTCAAGCAGGAGATTTTCTTGAAAGCCGAAAGATGATACTGATGAAATAAAATTAATTTATGAGGCTGTCTCAAAAGGGTTGTTTTGTAACCCTGAACTCGTTTCAGGATCTAAATTTAATTCAAAATCGCACCGTTAGATTCCGAAATAAATTCGGAATGACACTTTTTAGACAGCCTCATATTTTATGATTTGAAAATCTTAAGCAATTTTTCTGCGGCGAGCGTTGGTGTTATTTTATCTTTTAGTATTTCTTGTTTAATTGATGCTATTGCTTGTTGAACTTTTTCATCATTATAAAACTCATCGCGTAAAGTGTCTTCCACCATTCTAAAAACCCATTCAATAGATTGATCTTTTCTTCGTTGTTCAAATATTCCGGATTGTTTAATAGTCTTTTCAAATTTCTTAATCACATCCCAAAGTTCAGGAATTCCTTTTCCCGTTAGCGCAGATCCACAGAATGCTTGTGATGTCCATCCTTTTGTTGCAGGCTGCAGATAATGCAGAGCATTGTTATAATCTGATCTTGCAATGTTAGCTTTCTTCTCATTATCGCCATCTGCTTTGTTGATAAGGATTGCATCGGTCAATTCCATTATGCCACGTTTAATTCCCTGCAGTTCATCACCTGCGCCTGCAATTAAAACAAGCAGAAAAAAATCCACCATAGAACGCACGGTAACTTCGCTTTGTCCAACGCCAACTGTTTCAATAAGGATAATATCAAATCCTGCGGCTTCGCATGCAGTAATTGTTTCGCGACTTTTTCTTGTTACTCCACCAAGATTTCCACCAGAAGGTGAAGGACGAATAAAACAATTTTTTTCTTTAGAAAGATTTTCCATTCTTGTTTTATCTCCGAGAATACTTCCCTTATTTACGATGCTGCTCGGATCAACAGTAAGAACGGCAACTTTGTGTCCTTGATCTATTAGATACATGCCTAGTGCTTCAATCAGTGTGCTTTTGCCTGCCCCGGGAACTCCTGTAATTCCAATTCTTAAAGATTTTCCGGAATAGGGAAGCAGCTTCTTTAATACTTCTTGTGCATTATCATGATGAGTTGGATTATTGCTTTCAATTAATGTAATAGCACGAGCCAGAATATTTCTATCAAAATTTAAAACACCATTAACATAATCATCAATAGATAGATGCTGGCGTTTCAAATCTTTTTCCTTTTTGCTAGAACCTACATCTGAACTTGAACTTTGTATTCCTTTGACAACTCGTACAGCAAATCCTTCACCCGCATTTTGGGGAGTCCAGTCAGGTTTATATGAATTATTTTTTTTAGAAGGCTGTTTTTTCATATATCAAAAATAGAAAATCAAATAATAAAGATTTAAATCATCTCGACTTATATTAAAAACTTAAAGGTAAATAGTGTTTGAGGTTTTCAATTAAATATCTTATGTTCAAGATAAATAATTTAATTATATATTGAAGAATTAAATTTTCAGAAACTAATAATTTAATTCTTTTTATATTGTTTATTGTTATCTATTAAAAGACTACTCTTTTTGGTACAAAAATTAAAGGTTCTTTCTATTTCATTTATTCAGGAGGGCAAATGGATTCAAAAAAACTTGCAGCCGAGTTTATCGGAACATTCTGGTTGGTACTTGGTGGTTGTGGAAGCGCAGTTCTTGCTGCTGCTTTTCCCAGTC
This sequence comes from Ignavibacteriales bacterium, assembly GCA_016709765.1. Lineage (NCBI taxonomy): Bacteria > Pseudomonadati > Ignavibacteriota > Ignavibacteria > Ignavibacteriales > Ignavibacteriales bacterium. The sequence continues at coordinate 124,367 of JADJMD010000013.1, read as the reverse complement.
TTGGTATTGGTTTCGTTGGTGTTGCTCTGGCCTTTGGTTTAACAGTTTTAACAATGGCTTTTGCTATCGGGCATATTTCAGGATGTCATCTTAATCCGGCAGTAACTATCGGCTTATGGGCAGGCGGAAGATTTAAAGCTTCAGAAATTTTGCCATATATAATTTCACAAGTGCTTGGCGCTATTGCCGGTGCGGGTGTTTTGTATTTAATTGCAAGCGGTCAGCTTGGTTTTGATTTAAGTGCAGGCTTTGCATCCAATGGGTATAGCGATCACTCACCAGGTGGTTACTCATTAACTTCAGGATTTGTTAGCGAAGTTGTGATGACTTTTATGTTTCTTATGATAATTTTGGGCGCAACTGATGAAAGAGCGCCAAAAGGGTTTGCACCAATTGCAATAGGATTAGGACTAACTTTAATCCATTTAATAAGTATTCCTGTTACAAATACTTCTGTTAATCCTGCAAGAAGTACAGGACCAGCATTATTTGTTGGCGGATGGGCAATATCACAATTGTGGTTATTCTGGGTTGCTCCTATTATTGGCGCGGTGTTGGCTGGTTTTGTTTACAGTTTTATTGGCGGCAAATCTAAATAGTTTTTTTTATTATTCGTATTTTTAAGCACAGGATAAAATTCATTCTGTGCTTTTTTTTATCAATAATAACTAAAAATTAGAAAGTTAACGATGAGCGAAAATATTTTAGACAAAGCCAAGGCTGCGGCACAATCTTTAAAAGAAAAATCAATTGATTTTACAGAACATTTAGTGGATGATGACAAAGAAGAGATTATTAATCAATTCAAGCAAAAAGGTTCTGAAAAAATTGTTGAAATATTAGAAATAATTGAAAAATATAAATCACTATTCGCTGATGCTGGATATGAACTGAACAGTTTTAATGCATCTCTTACAATTCCACCTGATATTTCAATCTCATTTTATTTTCTTGGTATGATTGATGAAACAAAAAGAAAAGAGATTAATGCACATATTTCTGAAAGTAAAATTGCCTTCATCATTTTAAATAGTTTGTTTAAGGCAAGTGATTTTGCTGAAAAAATAAAAATAGGTTCAATTAAATTAAAAACTGTAAGTATAAAGCTGGGGTTAATCCCTGCCATTAGTATTTCTCTTTCTTAAAAGTTAATTATTATGAATAAAAACGAATTAGAATTAATAAAAATTAAAAACTATTTAGCTTCAGTTGATAATGAACATATATTATTATCAGCTATAAAAGAACAGTTAGATTTATTTGAAAATGGTGTTAAGATTCCGCAATTAGAAAAACCGTGTACTCTTGGAGACGGAATTGTTAAACTAAATCTCGATGAGTTTGATGAACTGCTAAATTTTTTTAATTCCGCTTCTGCTGAGAGCAGGATAATTAAGTTTGTTCCAGCTTCCGGTGCGGCTTCACGAATGTTTCATAAGCTTCAATCCGTCTTAATCAGGTTTAATAATTTTTCTTTAAACGATATCAAATCAAAAATTGAATATGATAATGAATGTAAATCGGTTTATGATTTTTTAACAAATCTAAATAAGTTTTCTTTTTATGAAAATTTAAAAGCTGTTTTAAATGCCGATGAAGTTAAAATTAAAAAATTAGTTAATAATTTCCCTAAGGAAATAGTAAAAGCGGTTTTGTTTGAAACCGGATTAGGTTATTCCTCAAAACCAAAAGGTGCGATTAATTTTCATTGTTATAAAACGGAGTGTAGAACTGCTTTTGAAGAGCAAATTTTTGAAGCCTTTAATTATGCTACTGATAAAGAACAAAATGTAAAAATCCATTTTACAATTTCTGAAGAACATACAGATCTATTTAAAAAAATTATAAGTGATTTAAAATCAAAACTGAGTAAAAAAGAATTTAAGATTAATGTAACGCATTCTTATCAAAAAAAATCTACTAACACAATTGCTGTTGATCTCTCTAACAAGATTCTGTTTGATAAATCCGGTATCCCAATACGAAGACCTGGCGGACATGGAGCCTTGATCGAAAATTTAAATGATCTGAATGCTGATATCGTTATTATAAAAAATATTGACAATATCTCAACGGAAAACCTAAATAATGATACAATACTTTTCAAAAAACTATTAACAGGCTACTTGGTAAAAATTCAAAATAAAGTTTTTGAATTTTTGAATTCTTTAAATCAAAAAGATTTTGCTAAATATAGTTTTGATGAGATGATGAAGTTTGCAGAGGAATTTTTATTTATAACAATGTCGAAAGATTTTTTTAGTTGGGATGATGGTCAAAAGCGAAAGTTTTTGTTTGATAAATTAAATCGTCCTATAAGGGTTTGTGGTATGGTTAAAAATGTTGGAGAACCTGGCGGTGGGCCATTTTGGGTGAATGAAGATAATGGAAGTTCTTCACTTCAAATTATCGAACAAGTTCAAATTGATATGACTGATGAAAATCAAAAAAATATTTTTAAGAATTCAACACATTTTAATCCCGTTGATTTAGTTTGTGGAGTTAAAGATTATAAGGGGAATAATTTTGATTTGCGCAATTTTGTAGATCATCATAGCGGAATAATTACAAAAAAATCTAAAGACGGAATTGAACTTAAAGCCTTGGAATTACCCGGTTTATGGAACGGCGGTATGGCTAATTGGATAACAATTTTTGTGGAAGTTCCAATAGGTACCTTTAATCCGGTAAAAGAAGTGAACGATCTTTTAAGAAAAGAGCATCAAAATTAGTTTGATTTAATATCTGTTTCTTTTCTTTACATTTTCTTCAATATTACATACGTTTGTATGGTATGAAAAAGAGGAATTTTAGATCGCAATTATTTAGGAAAGAAATCCAAGAAAATGATCCGGAATTCTGGGTCAAAGTATACGCAGAACTACTGTTTAGAATTCATGAACTTGAAAAGCAAAAATGTAATTGCTTTAAATGCCAAACAGATCTTGATAGTTATCTAAAGTTTTTCGATAAGTTAAATTGTGATAAAAGCTTTATTTATAAATTAGAATGAACGACGATTTTTTTTTTAAGTTGATAAATCAGTAAATATTTATATTAGTTACGGTATGGAAAAAAAATTTAACGAAGAAATATTAAACTCACTTGCTGAAGGCGTTTTAACGGTTGATAAAAATTTTAAAATCAACTTTTTTAACCGCGCTGCGGAATTAATCACTGGGTTTAGTAAAGAAGAAGTGATTGGGGAGTTTTGCAAGTATGTATTTAAATGTGAACTTTGTCAAACACAATGCCCAATAGGATTGGTTCTTGAATCTGGAAATGATATTTATGATTATAATTCGAGTATAGAAGTTAAAACAGGAACAAGAAAACCAATACGATTAAACGCCGCTATTCTAAAAAATAGCGATAGCGAACCTGTAGGTGGCGTTATTTCTTTTCGCGATCTTTCTGAATTGATGAAACTTAGACGTGATGTAATTTCACCATCAAACTACTTTGGGATAATTGGACATAGCAAATCAATGCAAGAAATCTTTAGCTTGATTCAGGAAATTGCTGAATCTGATGCAACTGTTTTAATTCAAGGTGAATCGGGAACCGGAAAAGAATTAGTTGCAAATGCAATTCAGGAAACAAGTTTAAGAAAAGGCAAACAATTTTTAAAAGTTAATTGTTCTGTATTTCCACAAAATCTATTAGCTAGCGAATTATTTGGGCACGTTAAAGGTGCATTTACGGATGCATTTAAAGATAGACCGGGCAGATTTGAGTTGGCTAATGGCGGAACGCTTTTTTTGGATGAAGTTGCTGAAATGCCTCTGCAAACACAAATACAATTGTTAAGAATTTTGCAGGAAGGAACCTTTGAAAGAGTTGGAGAATCAGTTACACGTAAAACTGATGTGCGAGTTATATCGGCAACTAATATTAATATCAAAAAAGCGCTCGAGGATGGTAAACTGAGAGAAGATCTTTTTTACAGATTAAATGTAATTCCAATTTATGTTCCGGCGTTACGAGACAGAAGGGAAGACATTCCATATCTCATAAAACATTTTATTGAAGACTACTCAAAAATCTATAAGAAGGAAATTAATGATATTGATGATGATGCACTTGAAGTTTTTATGAATTATAGTTGGCCCGGCAATGTTCGGGAACTAGAAAATGCAATCGAATATCTGATAGTTAGAAGTAAGGATAATAAAAATATTGCATTAAATAGTTTGCCATCATCCTTTAGAAATAATGCAGTTTTACAGCATAGTGAAAATGTGATAGAAATAAAAAATGATAACCCACCACAGCTTGTAAAACTTCTTGAAAAACATCACTGGAATAAAACCAAAGTAGCTGAAGAATTGGGAATAGGAAGAACTACTTTATGGCGAATGTTAAAGAATTTTCAGGAAAGCAAAGAAAACGATTAAAGACCTTTTTTATAGGTACGAAAATTATTGCATGTAATAATTACCTCAATAATTTATTTTACCTTTTATTTTAGATCTCATTAAACTTTTTTAAGTCCTTTTACGATAATTCAAGTGGCACTAAGCTTGCAATTTTTTCTTAAATTTTAATAAGAAAGGACTATTCGTAATGGGCTTTACAGAAATCGGCGTTTTATTGTTTTTGGTTGCACTTTTAGCTTTTGGATTCCTCAATTCAAGAAAAGTATCTCAGGAATTAAAAAAATTGGGCGCGGATAAATAAACTATTCGTTCTGATTTAATTTAATCTCTTCTGAAAATTTCAGTAGAGTTTTCTTTACCTACGATAACCATATTTGCAATGTTGTTGAATAATCCAACTTCAACGACTCCAGGAATAAGTTTAATTTCTCGTTCCAATTTTATGGAATTTTCAATTTCATTTAAATGAAGATCTATAATTAAATTATTCGAATCTGTTTTAAAAACATCAATTCCATTTTTTCTTACCTTAGGCTTGTAACCAAGTTGTTCAAATATTTTTATTAAGTGATTAGATCCAACAGAGATAACTTCAACTGGGAGTGGAAATTTACCAAGCTTTTTAACAAACTTTGATGAATCTACAATCCATATAACTTTTTCCGATGATGCTGAAACTATCTTTTCAAACAACAATGCACCACCGCCGCCTTTAATTCCGTTTAATTCTGCATCAACTTCATCAGCTCCGTCAATTGTAAGATCAATTTTATCAACCTCATTTAGATTTAAAATTTTAATTCCCAAACTTTTTGCAAGCTCGCTCGTTTGATTTGATGTAGAGACACAATTTACTTGAAGACCATCTTTAACCAATTCTGCAAGTTTATTTACTAAAAAGAACACTGTGGAACCGGTACCAAGTCCAATAGTCATTTCATCTTTAATAAATTCAATTGATTTTTCTGCGGCAAGTAGTTTTTCGTTCATTGTAGTATTATTTAATTGTGTGATTTATTCTAAAAACTAGTGTTAATTTAGTAATAGAAATATTTTTATTGTTGTATCCAAAATAATAAGAACTCAGTTTGTAAACCTAAAACATATTTAAGAAAATTATAGGGAGAAATATTATGCATCATTACGATCCTAGCAGTGAAATACAGGATTATTTAGTATTTGGAGAATATGGAGATGTTAATCCGTCTATTACCGATTCATCAACTTATACTTTTTTAAATCCACAAACGATGAATGACCTTTTTGATCATGAAATTGAAGGATGTTTTTTATACTCACGTCATTGGAATCCAACAAACAAATATCTGGCTCAAGCACTTGCAAAGTTAGAAGATTCCGAAGACGCAATTGTAACTGCATCTGGAATGGGTGCAATTAGTTGTGCTATTCTGCAACTATGCAGCGCCGGTGATGAGATTATATCAAGCAGAACTATCTATGGCGGCACATATGCATTTTTTAAAAATTTTTTACCAAAGTTTGGAATAAGTGTAAAGTTTGTAAATACACAAGATTTGGATGCAGTTAAATCTTCGGTTACAGATAAAACAAAAGTTATTTATTGTGAATCTGTCAGTAATCCACTGTTAGAAATTGCTGATATTCCAAAACTTTCTGAAATTGCTAATCAAAATAACATTAAACTTATGGTGGATAATACATTCAGCCCGATTATCATTTCACCAATCCGTTTAGGGGCACACATTGTTGTTCACAGCTTAACTAAATTTATAAATGGTACAAGTGATTGTGTCGCAGGCTGTGTTTGTAGTACTAAAGAATTTATTGCTCAGTTAACTGATATAAATTCCGGAGCTGCTATGTTATTAGGACCTGTTCTTGATAGTTATCGCGCTGCGTCAATAATGAAGAATATTCACTCGCTTCACATAAGAATTAAAAAGCATAGTGAGAATGCCCAATATCTTGCAGAAAATTTTGAAAAAATGGGTTGTAAAGTTTTTTATCCAGGACTAAAATCACACAACGGATACAATCTTTTAAATGAAATTATGAATGAAGGATTTGGATACGGGGGAATGTTAGCAATTGATGCAACTACAACTGAAAAAGCAAATGAACTTATGGCTAATATGCAGCTAGAAAAAGTTGGTTATCTTGCTGTGAGTCTTGGTTATTTTAAAACTTTATTTTCTTCACCTGGTCACAGCACTTCATCAGAAATTCCAGAAGAAGAAAGAAAAGCAATGGGATTGAGTGAAGGATTAGTCCGTATTTCAATTGGTTTGGATAATGATATTAAAAAAACTTACGAACGAATTAAGAAATGTTTGATTGAAGTTGGATTATGTAAATAAAATTCACATTTAATAAACCCAATTCTTTTAATGAATTGGGTTTATTTTAACGAATGTTGATCTACTCCGGTTTAAACAAAGCACAAACAGCACCCGCAGGATCTTGAATCACACAATATCTTCCGTAGCCGGCCATATTTTTTGGCTCGATAATAATTTTTCCACCAAGTTGAACGCAAGACTCAGCACTTTTATCAACATCCTCAACAGTAATGTACAGTAACCATTGCGGTGGTAGTTTAGCATTTGATCCTTTTGCATGACAAACGCCAGCAGCAACTTTACCACTTTCGGGCGCTATCATTGTAAAATCCTCATAATCGCCCATAGATAAACCTTCAGCCTGCCACCCAACAACTTTTGAATAAAAATCCTTGACCTCTTCTGCATTTGAAACAGTTAAATCACACCATGTTATTGAACCAATTTCTGGTTTTTGTTTGTCTTCCATAAAAACCCTTTGCCTATCTAATAAAAATTATTATGAACCAATAAACAATTGTTAATATAAATACTCCCCAAAACGGGATGCTGTTTATCCATTTAAACAAACCGACTCCAATTCCAATTACGACTCCTACTACTAGATTATTGATTGCATAACCGTAAAGCATTCCAACTAAAATACCCAATGCTAAATCAATAATTTTAAGCTGTAGTTTTTTTTGTTGAATTAGTTGTTCGCGCGATATTTCCATAATATCCTCAAAAGATTTAACCACTACTTAAGAAAAATAAATGAAGAATACAATTGTGGATTAGCATTTATATTAGGTTTTAGTAGAACAGTTTTTAATGATTTATTTTGATATTTTAGAACTAATATTTCATCAAGTAAAGGCAAAAATTGTTTTTAAAAAATTATAATAAAACCGCTATGATCCTTAAGGATCAAAAAATTGATTACAATGAGTTGATACAAAATGTAAATTCATTTGCAACACTGCTGCCATCTGTAAATCTTTCTAAAGTTGCAATCTTTTCTGAAAATAGATTTGAATGGATTTATGCTTTTTATTCTGTTTGGATGAAAAAAGCGGTTGCGGTACCAATTGATTTTATGTCATCGGCTGAAGATGTTACATTTATTCTAAATGATTGTAAACCGGAAGTGATTTTCTACTCTAATACAACAAAAGAAGTTTGTGAAAAATCAATTGCAAAGTTGAATTATAAAATAGAGACGATAAATCTTGATGAAATAAAAATAAAATCAGCAAATGCTAGCGTAACATTCTCAGACCCGAATACAAATGAAACTGCTGTAATAATTTACACATCGGGAACAACAGGTTCGCCTAAAGGAGTTATGCTTTCTTATGATAATCTTCTTGTAAACATAGAAGCTGTAACAACTGATGTGCAGATATTTAAGACTGAAGATCGTGTTATGATATTACTTCCGCTGCATCATATATTCCCATTGGTTGGAACAATGATTGCCCCATTGAGCGTTGGCGGTACAGTTGTTTTCTCACCATCAATGGCTTCTGAAGATATTATGGCAACTTTGCAACACGGAATTACTATTATCATTGGTGTGCCCAGATTGTATAATCTTATAAGAAAAGGTATAAAAGATAAAATAAATAAAAGCGGTATTGCAAAACTTCTTTTCAAACTTGCAGAAAAGAAAAATTCATTAAGCTTTTCAAGAAAAATTTTTGGATCCGTACAAAGAAAATTTGGCGGTAAAGTAAAATATATGGTTTGTGGAGGCGCAGCTTTTGATAAAGAAGTATGTAAAGATTATTTAACACTTGGATTTGAAGTGCTTGAAGGTTTTGGAATGACTGAGTGTGCCCCGATGATTACTTTTACTCGCCCTGGTAAAGTGTTACCCGGTTCTGCTGGACAACCATTAAAAACTAATGAAGTAAAAGTTATTGATGGTGAAATAGTTAATCGTGGCAGAAATGTAATGCAAGGATATTACAATCGGCCCGAAGAAACTGCAGCAATTTTAAAAGATGGCTGGCTTTACACTGGTGATTTAGGGCATCTTGATGATGATAACAGAATTTTTATTACCGGAAGAAAAAAAGAAATAATTATTTTATCGAACGGTAAAAATATAAATCCAGAAGAGATTGAAAATAAAATATTGAGTTATTCAGATGTTATAACCGAAATTGGAGTGTTTGAAAAATCAGATATGCTGCACGCAGTAATTTATCCGGACTATCAAAAAGCAAAGACTCTTGGAATTGAAAATGTTGAAGAAATGTTAAAGTGGGATGTAATTGATAAGTACAACCAAACTGTAACGCCTTATAAAAAAGTAATGAAATTTAGTTTAGTAAAAGAACCATTGCCACGTACCAGATTGTTAAAACTAAAAAGATTTTTATTGCCCAAACTTGAAACAATTTCTAAGGAAAAATTGGAGTCAATAACTGAACCAACGTTTCAGGAATACATATTGCTAAAAGATTTTTTACAACAGCAAAAAGATATTACTGTTCATCCATCTGATCATATTGAAATTGATTTAGGACTAGATTCATTAGATAAAGTAAATCTTGGTGTTTATTTAGAATCTAATTTTGGGATTAAACTTTCAGAAGCTGAATTAGTTGCATTCCCAAACATTATCAAAATTGCAGAAAATATTCGCGATAAAAAAACAAAGCTTAGTGTTGAGGCAATAGATTGGGGTCAAATATTTAAAGAACAGCTGGATCTTGATTTACCTAAAAGCTGGTTCACGCATAATTTTATGAAAAACAGTGCAAAGGTTTTTCTAAAACTTTATTTCAGATTGAAAGGCGAAGGATTAGAAAATATTCCGAATGGTCCGTTTATACTAGCGCCAAATCATCAAAGTTTTTTTGATGGATTATTTGTTGCAGTGTTTCTAAAAAATAAATTGATGAAGCAGACATATTTTTATGCTAAGGAAAAACATGTAAAGAATAAAATATTGAAATTTGCGGCCGCAAAAAATAATGTAATTGTAATGGATTTAACTGATCTGAAAACATCATTGCAAAAAATGGCTGAAGTTTTAAAACGTGGAAAAAATATTATCATCTTTCCAGAAGGAACAAGAACTCAATCAGGTAAAATTGGTGATTTCAAAAAGACGTTTGCTATTCTTAGCCGTGAGTTAAATGTGCCAATTGTTCCGGTGGCTATAAATGGAGCTTTTGATGCACTCCCACGCGGCACACATTTTCCTAAACCTTGGAAAAAAATAAATGTAAAGTTTTTAAAACCAATTATGCCTGAAAATCATTCTTATGATTCGCTAACAGATGCTGTGCAAACAAAAGTTACGGAAAATCTAAAATAACAGTTAATATTTTTCAATATTGTTTTTTTAATGAAAAAAATAGGCTTAATACTTTTAATAATTATCATTCTGCCTATAGCATTCCTTTTGGTAAATGAACTCGGCAAGTTAAATGAGAACGAACAGGTCCTTGAGCAAATCTACAACAATCAACTTCAAGCAATTTTATTTTCTGTAAATCAATATTCTGAAGATATAGTTCGCACAACTGTAAACACTATAATTGATAATATTGAATTAACTTCCGACAAATCCTATGAGGATAAACAATTTAAATCTCTAATTAACGACAGCAGAAAGTTTGAAATTTTATTTATTGTTGATAGTCTTGGTTCGAGCAATGTTCGATTTTATTTTCATCAAAATGAAATCCAGCCAAATATTGATTCTCTAAAAATTTATTACAAAACTGTACTTGTGTTGAATGAAGTTTTAGTTAACAGACTTTATACTTATCGTGAACAAGATTACAGGAAAATTGAACCGATTATTTTACCCAATTCTAATAACCAATCGCTATTGATTTTTGCAAGTGGAATAAATAATTCTAAACGGATTTATGGTGTAGTTATTAATCCACAAGATTTTATAACCCAAAATCTTTCATCCAGATTACAAGAAGTTGCAAAAGATGAATTTGTAATTTCAGTTATCAACCCTATAACAAATTTTCAATATAATTCTACAAAAGATTTTAATAATCGATCACTGCAAGCACAAAAAGCATTATGGATTTTCCCAAACTATAACTTAGGGATTTCTTTAGTTGGGCAATCCATTCAAGACCTTGTTAAAGAACGTGCAATGAATAATTTAATTTTAATTGGAATCTTACTTTTAGTATTAATTGCTGCTGTGTGGTTTGTTTATCGTTCCGTAAAAAAGGAACTAGAATTTGCACAGGCTAAAGCAGATTTTGTTTCAAATGTATCACACGAACTCCGAACGCCACTTGCATTAATAAGTATGTTTGCAGAAACTCTTGAAATGGATCGTGTAAAAACTGAAGACAAGAAAAAAGAATACTATTCAATTATCAGTCACGAATCTAATCGCCTTGGAAAGATTGTTAACACGATTTTAAATTTTTCTAAAATGGAAGCGGGCAAACGCAAATTTATTCTTGCTGAAGAAGATTTAAACGAAATTGTAATTCATGTTTATCAAAATTATAGTTATCATCTTTACAATAAAGGATTTGAATTTGAATATGAACCTGGAATTGATATTCCAAAAGTTTCGATTGATCGTGAAGCAGTTTCTGAAGCTATTGTAAACTTAATTGACAATGCGGTTAAGTATAGTAATGAAACTAAGTTTATTAAAATGATTATTGGAAATGAAAACGGTTATGTTTTTATTGAAATAATTGATAAAGGAATTGGAATATCTGAAGAAGATCAGAAAAAAGTTTTTGATAAATTTTATCGAGTTTCATCCGGGTTAGTTCACACCACTAAAGGTACGGGATTGGGGCTCTCACTTGTAAAGCAACTTATGGATGCACACAAAGGTAAAGTAGTTTTAAAAAGTATAATAGGTGAGGGAAGTAGCTTTAAATTGTTGTTTCCAAAAAATTCTCAATTAAATATTGGAGAAAAAAATGCCTAAGATTTTAGTTGTTGATGATGAACAGAATATGCAAACGGGATTAAAAGATAATCTTGAATTTGAGGGCTATGATGTGGATACAGCAAACGATGGTAAAGAAGGATTAAAAAAAATTATTGATAACAATTATAACCTTATTATTCTTGATGTGATGATGCCGAAAAAATCGGGATTTGATGTTTGCAAAGAGGCTCGTCAAGCCGGAATTACCACTCCAGTTATTTTACTTACTGCCAAGGGCGAAGAAATTGATAAAGTTGTTGGATTGGAAATCGGAGCAGATGATTATGTTACAAAACCATTTAGTTTGCGGGAATTATTAGCTAGAGTAAAAGCAGTTTTACGAAGAAGCGAAAGTCTTGTAATGAACGATACTGAACGCGAAATAGAAATCGGTAAGTTGGAAATAAATTTTAGTGGATACAAAGCAACATCAAAAAATAAAGATGTGCAAATGTCTCATAAAGAATTTGAAATTCTACATTACTTATGGAAGCATCGTAATTCAACAGTCAGTCGTGATGATTTATTAACTGAAATTTGGGGCTATGATGAAAATCCAACAACTCGCACAGTTGATAATTTTATTTTAAAACTTAGACAAAAAATTGAAGTGGATTCAAATCATCCGCAGGTAATTTTAACAGTTCATGGTATAGGGTATAAGCTAGTTTTATAAAATATTTAATGTTTAGTGTTAGATGCTTAATTGTAAGCCTTTATAATTATTCATTCGCAATTCGAAATTTCCCATGACATTTCTTTACATCTCTTTACTATTAGATGACACCACTGACAATTCCTTAATGTACGTTTGTACCAGAAACTTAAATGTATTTATAATTTATTTAAAAGAGGTACAAAATGAAAACAACATTATTCCACAACTCAGAGAAGTTATATTTCGGATTGGCTGCAATACTTTTCATTCTTCTGGTTACAGATACTTTTGGTCAAAATCAGAAAATTTCTGATTTATCAAAACACAAATATGCTTTGCAAAATCTGGTTATAGGAATACACTCCGAAAATGAAGGGGTAAGAGAAAGTTCAATCTACCTTGCAGGTCAATACAGATTCATTGATACAGAAAATGCTTTAATCGAACAACTTAAAGTCGAAAAAGATTCTGATATAAAAGTTTTAATCGGTTTAGCACTTTTTAGAATGAATAGCGAAAAAGGCATGAATGAATTGCAAATGCTCACAAAGAAAGATTCAAATCCGAGAGTAAGGAGAATGAGTCAGGCAATTTGTAACGAATATCTTGTTAAGTATACAAACAGAACAGCCGATGTTCAGAGATGAGTAGAGATAGCAGAAATAATTATGTTTTCACACTGAGCGAGGTCGAAGTGTGACTTGCGTTAATAGCTAAACCGTCATCCATAGTCTTCGCTCAGGATGACATTGTATATAATTCGATCTTCCTTTTAATTACTTCTCGCAGCAACATTTTCAACTTGTTTCCAAACTCTTAACAAATTTCCACCGAGTATTTTTTGTATATCTTCATCGGAATAATCACGAACCAAAAGTTCATAAACCAAGTTTGGATATTTTGAAGCATCATCTAATCCAACAGGAAGCAAACCACCGGTTCCATTAAAGTCAGAACCAATTCCAATATAATCAACTCCAACTAAGTTTTTTATATGATCGATATGGTTAGCAACATCTTTTACTGTTGCTGATGCAAGTGGATTTTCTTTCCAGTAATTTTCTTCATACTTCCAAGCGGCTTCAGTTCCGGATTTAATATTATTTTCTTTTAAATAACTTTTAATATGTTCATCACCCTTGGTATATTGAAGATAAATATCATCTCGCAAGAAAAAACTTGCAAAAGCTAATTGGATGACACCTCCATTTTTAGCTAAGATTTTAATCATCTCATCACTCATATTACGTTCATAACCTGGGGTAAAAAATCTGCAGCACGAATGTGAAGCAATCACTGGAGCTTTGCTTAATTTTATTACATCATAAAAAGTGCTATCACTAACATGCGAAATATCAACCATCATTCCCAAACGATTCATTTCTTTTACAACTTCTTTACCAAAAGGACTTAAACCATTCCATTTTCTTTCAGGATCATTTGCGGAATCACAAATGTGATTCCATTTATAATGTGCAAGTGTTATGTAACGAACTCCTTGATCATAAAATTCTTTAACATTGTTTAAATTATTTTCAATCGGCGAACCATTTTCCATTCCCATTGTTAACAAAATTTTATTTTTATTGTTCTGTTGATCTATTTCGGAAACTGATCTTAGAAAGTAGAATATAGTGGGCCATTCTTTAACCATCCTGTGAACAAGGCTCATCATTGAATCAGCTTTTATTTTTGATTTACCGGTGCCTTCCAAACTTGGTGATGTGTAAATAGACATAAACGCAACATCAAGTCCGCCTTTACGAGCGCGTGGATAATCAATTTCTCCTTTGTTTGATTCTGAAGTAACATCAAACCATTCATCGTAAAGCCAATCGGGTAAATCTATGTGTGTATCAACCATTAAAAATGATTTACTTAATTCTAAAGCTTTTTTATAAAGTGTAGAATCAGTTATTTGAAAATCTGTTTGCGAAAATGAAATTGAGGAAAGAGAAATATATAAGACAGCCACAATTATTTTATTCATTTTTGTTCTTTAAAAGTTTGGTAATTAGTTTAGATTGAAAATAGTTAAATTCAGTTATCCCTCAAATAAAATCATGACAATTTTTTACAAATGTTTACTTTGGAGTGATACTCAAAATCATATAAATATTGTAGGTTTACTAAAAGAAAATATTGAAATATGAAAAACATTAATTTTTATAAAATAATTATTCTTTTATTACTCACAGTAATTGCAACTGGTTGTTTTGAAGATAAAAGCGTACCATTACCCCCGAAAAAAATGAATACGGAAAAATTAATTCTTGATTTATCTGGTAGCTGGAAATTTAGCCTTGGCGATAAACAACAGTGGAAAGAAAAGTCTTTTGATGATAAATATTGGGAAAAGATAAACGTCCCATCGTCATGGGAAAACCAAGGTTTTCATGGATATGATGGTTATGCATGGTATAGAAAATCGTTTAAATTACCGATGGAAAATCAAAGCAAGGATCTTTATTTAGTTTTAGGTTTTATCGATGATGTTGATCAAACTTTTATAAATGGAAATTTAATTGGAGTATCAGGGGGATTTCCAAACAGCTACAGAACAGCCTACAATGCGTATAGAAAGTATTTTATCCCAAAAGAAATTTTGAGTGATGATAGTGAAAATGTTATTGCCGTTAGAGTTTATGATGATGAACTTGAAGGGGGAATTATGAGCGGCAAAATAGGAATCTATACGAATGAAAATGGATTTGAACCAGATATTAACTTAAGTGGCATTTGGGATTTTAAAACTGATGATGATTCAACTTTTTTGAATATCTATAATGAAAAATCCAGTACCATGAAACTAATGGTTCCTGCACATTGGGATATTCAAGGTTTTGAAAATTATGATGGTTTTGCATGGTACAAAAAATCATTTTATCTGCCAAAAGATTTTGATGGCCAGAGTATGATTTTACTTCTTGGAAAGATTGATGATATCGATCAAACTTATGTAAATGGAATTCTTGTAGGTTCAACTGGTTTATGGAATTTTAAAAATGTTCCAACAGATTTTAACAGTAATTTCGAATGGTCACAAGAACGAGTTTACTCAGTACCACAAAAACTTTTGAAGTTTGGTGAAACAAATACAATTTCAGTCCGAGTTTATGATGGATTTCAGGATGGTGGAATTTATGAAGGACCAATTGGATTGATTACACAAACGAACTATAAAAAATATTTTAGTAAAAAATAATTCTATTAAATTTCTGATTTTAAAGTTTTGTTAGCGTTGTTTATTAAGAATAGATAAGAAATAATCATTGCAAAAGCTCCAAACAAAACATCTGAAGTAAAATGAGCTCCAATTACAACTCGGCTTGCGCAAACTGCTAAAGCCCAGCTAATAATTATTCCCTTTAAAATTATTCTTTTGTAAAAAGCTTTATCTGCAAAAAAAACGAATAGCGCTAACATCATAAAGCCCATTGAAGCATGTCCGGAAGGAAATGATTGGTTTCCTGTAATCCCTTGCGGCAAATACCAGGGTGTAAAATTTGAATAATAATCTACCAAATCTCTAAAACGAATTCTTCCCCAAAGTATTTTTATTGGCTGAACAAAAAGAACATATCCATAGAAAAACATTTTAAATGATATGCGTGAAAACAAAATTGCTTTTTTGGAAAAGTTATGTCTTTTTCTAAACAGTAATGAAAGCAAAATATTTGATGTAACTGCACAAAGAAAAAAATATTGAGGATAGTTATTAAAAAAATCTGTCTGGTTTGAAAATCCATAGGATAAAGCCCAAAGAATATAGACAGAAAGCAGCGACCCAATTGTTAATAAAAACCCAGTAAATAAAATAGTCTTTATGTTTGATGACGTACGAAGTGTTACAATATAAATATGTACCCCCATAAGAATCACAAAAATACCCGGCAACTCACCATACTTCTCAAGAAATATTGCCCATCCTGAATGTGGATTATATAAAGTTATTGATATTAATAAATCGGTTGATTCTAAAAGGAATGCCGCTAATATCCAAATCAGAATAAAATAATAAGCTATAGTTTTGTTTGATCTCTTCTTCAAAAAAAATCTCTTAAAGTTTATAATAATTTAATGATTGAGGCACAAAACAACTAATCAATATTATTTAGCAAAAATAATCTGATTATATTTAATTCAGTTATAAAATATTATATGAAAGGAAATGAAATGTCATTTAATTATTCAGTAGGTAAACATTCTAAATCGATTGATGAGGCAATAAAAAAACTAAATAATGAAAATGTTATTGATAGAATTTGGGAAAAAGATTTTACTGTTTGGAGTAATGATCCAACTGAAATTTCAAACAGGTTAGGCTGGCTTTATAGTGTTGATGTGACAAGTAAATCTTTAAATGAAATAAATGATTTTGTTGATGAAGTTAGAAATGCGGGATACACACATGCATTATTAATGGGAATGGGGGGCTCATCATTGGCTCCTGAAGTTTTTAAATTAACATTTGGAATCGAGGACGGATATTTAGATTTAGCTGTGCTTGATTCAACTCATCCGGAAGTTGTGATGAACTATGCGAAGAAATTTAACCCCGCAACAACCTTGTACATTGTTTCAACAAAATCAGGTGGCACTGTTGAAACATTTTCTTTTATGAAATTCTTTTATAATTATGTTTCACATATCTTAGGTAAAGAAAATGGAGGAGTACATTTTGTTGCAATTACGGATCCCGGTAGCGGATTGCAGAAAATTGCAGAAGAATTAAAGTTTAGAAAAATATTCTTTAATGATCCAAATATTGGTGGAAGATTTTCGGCACTTTCACTATTTGGGATTGTTCCTGCAGCTTTGATTGGAGTTGATGTTGAAAAGATTTTATCAATTGCAAAAGATGAAACAATTAATTGTAAAAAATCCGGCAAGGATATTTCAGAAAATATTGCTGCAATTGCAGGAACAATAATTGGAACTTTAGGACAAAGGGGGATTGATAAACTAACATACATTATATCACCAAAATTTTTATTTATCGGTGCATGGATAGAACAGTTAATTGCAGAAAGTACTGGAAAAGTTGGAAAAGGAATTTTACCTATTGATTTAGAATCGATTGAATCTCCGGAGTTTTATTCTGATGATAGATTATTTGTTTATCTAAAATTAAAAAACGATGATACTTATAATGAAAAAATTGAAAAATTAAAATCTGCTGGATTTCCAATCCTTGAGTTTGAACTTGAATCGATCTATGATTTAGGTAAACAATTTTTTCTTTGGGAATTTGCAACTGTGGTTGCTGGATGGCTAATGCAGATCCAACCTTACGATCAGCCAAATGTTGAGCAAGCCAAAGTTGTTGCGAGAAAAATGATGACTGAATATCAGGAGAAAGGAAAGCTACCGGAGTTAATCCCAGCAATAGAAGAAAAGGGAACAAAGGTTTATGGAAATATAAAGGTTAAGTCAATTGAAGAAGTTTTACAATCTTTTCTGACTGATTGTAGGGGCGGAAAAAATTACGTTTCTATCCAGGCATATCTAACCCCAAATGATGAGATAACAAAAGCACTGCAAAAACTTAGAACATCAATTCAGAAAAAATATAAAGTTGCAACCACACTTGGTTTTGGTCCAAGATTTCTTCATTCAACAGGGCAACTACATAAGGGCGATGCTGGTAACGGATACTTCATTCAATTTACATCAAGTATTGAAGAAGATTTACCAATCCCTGAAAATCCCAGGGAAGAAAAAACATCAATCACTTTTGGGATTTTAATTAAAGCGCAAGTGTTAGGTGATAGACAAGCATTGCTGGATAACAAGAGAAAAGTAATTACAATCGATTTAGGGGGTGAAGTTATAAATTCGTTGAATTTTTTGAAGTTATAAATTATAATTTAAGCTGTAATAGTTGCTATAGTTGCTGTTACAGCTTTTTACTCCCTGTTATAAATCCCCAAAATAATTCCAAGAGCAAGAGACCAAAGAGCAGCTAAACCGATTTGGAATTCTTTTGGTAATATAAAAGTGATTGTGTGGGCTGGAATCCAAAACCATAAGAGTGAATAAAAACCTTTATCAATGTTTTTCCAATTGTTTTGTTTCGATATCAGGTTATCGAGTACTCGATGCATAATTACAAGAAATGGCCCAAACTGTAAATTCATAGAAGTTGAAATTGCAAATGATTTTCCAATTCCAGCTAAGTCTGGTAAATCATTATGAGCGATTAAGCTTTCAACAAATCCATTAAAACCAACAAACGCATATTTAATAAATACCGCAAGTATTGCCCATTCTATCATTTTTAAAAAAATTATTTTTGTTTTGTATGGATTGAAAATTCTTTTTTTGATTATCCAATACGAAACTATATCACCCAAAGTTCCTAGAATTGCAAATTGAATCATTGCAGAAATAATTGGATAAGCTTTTACATATTCCATGTACCAATTCATTGTAAGTCTTTTTATAGATAATATTAAAATTAACTCGAGAAAATTAACTGATTTAATTTATAACCCAAATAATAATTTATAAGGGTTGATTTTATTGTTTTGTCTATCGTATATTTACGATGAACGATTAAGGAAATATTTAAATGGCACTTTCTAAAAAAGAGGAATTCAAATCAGAGGATATCTGGCTAGCGGATGTTGCCAAGGCCCTATCGCACCCTGCACGCATAAGGATATTAAAAATTCTAACCGAAATGAATGTTTGTATGTGCGGTGATATTGTTGATTTACTTCCCCTTTCTCAGTCCACCGTTTCTCAACATCTAAAAGAACTTAAACGTGTTGAATTAATTCAGGGTGACATAGATGGACCGAAAGTATGCTACTGCGTGAATAATAAAACACTTCAGAAAGCAAAAAAAGAATTAGATAAATTATTTAATCAAGTTTGTGTGTGTTGAAAAAGGAGAATTAAAATGAATGATCAAAAAGATTTAAAAGAACTTGTAAAAGAAAAGTATGGTGAGATTGCAAAATCATCTTCATCTTGTTGTGGTCCATCAAATAAAATTGTTGGTTATACGGTTATGAACGATGAGTACACTTATTTAGAAGGTTATATTGCTGATGCAGATTTAAGTCTAGGTTGCGGATTACCAACTGAGTTTGCGGGGATTAAAAAAGGAGATACTGTTATCGATTTAGGTTCTGGTGCTGGTAATGATGTATTTGTAGCAAGAGCCATCGTTGGTGAAGAAGGTAAGGTAATTGGTGTTGATATGACTAATGAGATGATTGCAAAAGCAGAACAGAATAATTCTAAACTTGGTTATAAGAATGTTGAATTTCGTTTCGGCGATATAGAAGACTTACCTTTAGCAAATAATCTGGCAGATGTGATAGTTAGTAATTGTGTTTTGAACCTTGTTCCTGATAAAGAAAAAGCATTTAGCGAAATTTACCGTACACTAAAACCCGGTGCGCACTTTTGTGTTTCGGATATCGTTATTAAAGGTGAGTTGCATCCTGAATTAAAGAAATCCGCTGAGATGTATGCTGGCTGTGTTGCCGGTGCTATTCAGCAAGAAGATTATTTGAGTATAATTAAAGATGCAGGGTTCATTTATCCAGAAATTAAAAAAACTAAAACGATTGAATTGCCAGATGAAGTATTAAACAAATATCTCAACGCAACTCAATTAAAAGAGTCCAAAGAAAAGCAATTTGGAATTTTTAGTATTACCGTCGTTGGATACAAAAAATGAGTAAAAGAATCTTAATTCTATGTACCGGAAATTCCTGCCGTAGTCAGATGGCGGAAGGTTTTTTGAAATCGTTCGATGAAAAGCTTGAAGTGTTTTCTGCTGGAACAAATCCGGCAGAAAAAGTAAATCCATTTGCAGTTAAGGCTATGCAAGAAATTGGAATTGATATCAGGAATGGTATGGCTGAAAATGTTGATAAATATCTTTTACAATCTTTTGATTATGTGATTACAGTTTGTGATAATGCAAAAGAGACTTGCCCTGTTTTTATAGGTAATGTTAAACATCAACTCCATATAGGATTTGATGATCCTGCTGATGCTGTTGGAAGTGAAGAAGAAATCATGCCGGTTTATCGCAGAATAAGGGATGAAATCAAAAAAGATTTTTACAATTTTTATAAAAATAATTTAAGCGAGAAAAAATGAATATAATAAAGGTATACGGCAGCGGTTGTGCAAATTGCAAAAAACTTGAAGCAATGTGCATCGAAGTTATTCATGAGCTTAATGCTGATGCTTCAGTTGAAAAAGTGACTGATATTCAGGAAATAATGAAAACCGGAATTTTATCAACGCCTGGACTTGAGATAAATGGTAAAATGATTTCGAGTGGAAAACTTCCAACTAAATCAACTTTAGTTCATTGGATTCAGGATAATATCAATTAAGTAATCTTAAAAAATAATATTATAAGTAAAGTGAAAAATAAATTATTACTGCTCTCATCTTTTCTAATAGTTTGGATATTGCTTTATCTAAATCTAAATACTATTACTGATTTTATTATTTATTCAATTATTGGTTTAGAAAAAAACACACATCTAACAAATGCAATTTGGTTTTTCATTTTTGAAGTACCAAAAGTAATTATGTTGCTTATACTAGTTGTCTTTGGAGTTGGTATAATACGCTCATATTTCTCACCAGAAAGAACAAGAAAAATACTTGGAGGAAAATCATTGTTTGCAGGAAATGTTTTAGCAAGTTCGTTAGGCGTTGTTACACCATTCTGCTCTTGTTCGGCAATACCTTTGTTTCTAGGATTTGTGCAGAGCGGGGTTCCACTTGGAGTTACATTTTCTTTTTTAATTGCTGCCCCAATAATAAATGAAGTTGCACTTGTTTTACTCTTTGGGCTCTTCGGATGGAAGACAGCTTTATTATATGCATCAACAGGATTGTTGATTGCAATAACTGCTGGATATGTAATTGGAAGATTAAAGTTGGAAAAATTTGTTGAGAGTTGGGTTTATGAAACAAAAGCTAATATGGTAGAGTTTACAGAAGAAAAATTTTCTTTTGCTGATAGAATTGATACAGGTATAATAGCCGTAAAAGAAATTGTAGCAAAAGTTTGGATTTATATTGTTTTGGGTATTGCAGTTGGAGCAGGTATTCACGGATATGTTCCCGAAAATTTTATGGCTTCGCTTATGGGCAAATCAGCGTGGTGGTCAGTTCCACTTTCTGTTTTAATTGGTATTCCAATGTATTCAAATGCTGCTGGTATAATTCCAATAGTTCAAGCACTTTTAGAAAAAGGAGCTTCATTAGGAACTGTTCTAGCATTTATGATGAGTGTAATTGGATTGTCATTACCTGAAACAATTATCCTGAAAAAAGTTCTCAAGATTCAGTTGATAAGTATTTTTATAGGAGTGGTTGGACTAGGAATAATAATAGTTGGATATTTATTCAATTTTATATTTGCGTAAGAAATTATGAGCACGTTAACAAAAAAACTTTCATTCTTAGATCGTTACTTAACGTTGTGGATATTTCTTGCAATGTTTGTTGGCGTTTTTTCTGGCTACTTATTCCCTTCAGTTGTTAATTTCTGGAATTCATTCCAATCTGGTACAACAAATATTCCTATTGCAATTGGTTTGATTTTAATGATGTATCCGCCGCTTGCAAAAGTTAAGTATGAAGAATTGCCTGACGTATTTAGAAATGTAAAAGTGCTTTCACTTTCGCTTGTTCAAAACTGGATTGTTGGACCAATACTAATGTTTGCACTTGCTGTAATATTTCTTCAGGATTATCCTGAATATATGGCGGGATTGATATTGATTGGTCTTGCTCGCTGTATTGCAATGGTTATTGTCTGGAATGAGCTTGCTAAAGGTGATACTGAATACGCAGCAGGATTGGTCGCATTCAATTCAATATTTCAGGTACTGTTCTTTTCGATTTATGCTTATGTATTCTTAACAGTTATACCATCCTGGTTAGGTCTAAAAACTTTTGCTGTTGATATATCAATCGGACAAATTGCCGAAAGTGTTTTCATCTACCTCGGTATTCCTTTTCTTGCTGGAATGATAACAAGATTTGTAGTCCTAAAATTAAAATCCAAAGAATGGTATGAACAAAGGTTTATTCCCAAAATTTCTCCTATCACTCTAATCGCATTGTTATTTACAATTGTGGTAATGTTTTCATTAAAAGGCGAATATATTGTAAAGATTCCATTGGATGTTGTAAGGATTGCAATACCGCTGGTAATTTATTTTGTTGTAATGTTTTTTGTTTCGTTTTATATGGGAAAGAAAATTGGTGCAGATTACAGTAAAACTGCAACACTTTCGTTCACCGCAGCCAGTAATAATTTTGAACTGGCTATCGCTGTTGCGATAGCAGTCTTTGGGATTAACAGCGGAGAAGCATTCGCTGCAGTTATAGGTCCCCTTGTTGAAGTTCCTGTTTTAATAGCTCTTGTAAATGTTGCACTTTGGTTACAAAAAAAATATTTCGGAAAAGTTGAAGAAGGAACAATTAAAGCTATGGATATTTGTCCGTAGTAGTTCGTAAAACTTTATATTATTTCTAAGGGGAAATGTATGACGTTAAATTTTAAGTTACTGGTGTTTGTTTTTATAGCAGTCTCAATAAATATTTGTTCTCAAGTCTATGAATCAATTGAGAAGTCAGCAGCAAAGTATTTTATTAATCTTTCAAATAAAGATTCCAATTCAGATACTGATTTATTTAAACTGAAAGAAGTACTTTTCAGGAATTATAATAAAGCAGAACTTGAAAGTAAATATCAAACTTCAATAATCGATTTTGATAGTCTGAAAAGTCGTTTTAATAAATATGAAACTACCATAAAAAACATTTCTCAAGATTCTGCCTTGGTCCTTTTCAACCAATGGTATCTTCAATTCTCTAACACTTTTTATAATTATGCTGATGAAAAATTCTTTTCATCAAATAAAATTAAACTCTTATTCTTCAGTGCAACGATGTCTTGTTATTGTACACTTGAAATGTGTAAAAAGCAGACGATTGAAATATTAAATCTTGCAAAAGAAGAAAATCTAGATTACTGGATTGTTGATTCATACGAACACAATGAATTGCAAATAAAGAACGAAACATTTTTTGCGCCATCAGTAGTTGTGTTTGATGTAAGAAATGAAACACTTCTCAAAATTGAATATGATGAAAACTTACTTTCCAAACTCAGTGAGTTTATTAAAACAAAAATAAAAGGATAAAAAATGATTTCAGTTAAAATACTTGGCAGTGGTTGTAAAAAATGTCAGAATCTTGAAAATAAAGTAAGAGAACTTGTTACCACAAATAACATTGATGCAAAGGTAGAAAAAGTTACAGATATTCAAGAAATGGTTAGATACGGAATTATGATGACTCCAGGACTAATTATTAATGAAAAAGTTAAGAGCTATGGCATTGTTCCTAAAGATGATCAGATAATTACATGGTTAAAGGAAAACTGAAATGAAAAAATATTTTATTCTATTATTTGTACTTGGTTTATCAATAAGTGGGTTACCACAAAATAGTACAAAACCAAAAGTTACTTTTGTTGAACTAGGATCCGTTAATTGTATTCCATGCAAGCAAATGCAACCTGTTATGAAAGCCATTGAAGAAAAATATGGTGAACAGGTTAAAGTAATATTTTATGATGTTTGGAAAGAACATCAGAAAAAATATTCAAAGCAATATGGAATAAAATTGATTCCAACTCAGATTTTTCTTGATGAAAATGGCAAAGAATTTCATCGCCACGAAGGATTTTATCCTGAAGCAGAGATAGATAAAATATTGCAAGGTAAAGGATTAAAAGAGAAAACTAAAAAATGATAGAAGAAATTTTCACTGTATTAAGCACAGCACTCTATGAAAACTATTGGATAGCATTGCTTGCATCATTCGGTTGGGGTGTGTTGTCTATACTTTTATCACCCTGCCACTTGTCAAGCATTCCACTTGTTGTAGGATTTATAAGTTCACAAGGTAAAATTTCAATAAGACAAACTTTTTATATCTCGCTAATCTTTTCAATTGGAATTTTAACTACTATTGCCGCAATCGGAATTATCACGGCATCACTCGGTAGATTAATGGGAGATGTTGGTGCAATAGGTAATTATCTTGTTGCAGGAATCTTCTTTTTGGTTGGACTTTATCTGTTAGATATAATTAAGTTTGATTGGAACTCCTCAGCATTAAAGCAGACAAAATCTAAAGGATTATTTGCTGCATTAGTTCTTGGATTACTTTTTGGTATTGCCCTTGGTCCTTGCACCTTTGCATATATGGCTCCGGTACTTGGAATCGTTTTTCAAACTGCACAAACTAATTTTACTTCTGCAGCAATTTTACTCCTCGCATTTGGGATAGGACATTGTTCAGTAATTATTGGGGCAGGCATTTTAACAAAAAAAGTTCAGCAATATTTAAACTGGTCGGAAGAATCAAAAACAATATTGTGGGTAAAAAGAGTTTCTGGGGTTCTGGTTATCTTAGGTGGAGTTTATCTTCTTTATTTAACTGGTATGTAATTAAAATTTGAAACTAAATCTATTCTAGGTTTCTTCTCGGCAATTTATCTGCCAATTCTCAAATTTTCCAAAAGTATACAAATGCTTGAAGGCAAATTATATAAAAGGTAAATTTAATTCAGAGAGTTAATTAAGTTGGCATTTTTATTATGAACCTAAAAGTAGTTAGAATACTTACGGTTTTTTTGTGGTTGGTTGCCCTTCATTCCTTTCTTGTTGGAATCGGTCTTGTTGTATTGCCTTCATCTGTATTTGAACTTCTAGGATTTAAGTCAACTTTCGATAGATTTTTTTCGACACAGGGCGGAGTATTTCATATTGCGATGGCTTTTAGTTATGCAATGGCTGCATACGATTTGAAGCGCTTTAAGCAGCTTATTGTTTTTTCTATATTAGTAAAATTTATTGCAACAATTTTTCTTCTCCTCTACTTCATAATTGCAAGCTCACAATTGCTTATAGTTTTCTCGGGAATTTCAGATTTTGTTATGGGTTTAGTGATTTTGCTTTTATATAAAAAACTAAATCAAGAAATGTATTTTAACTTGGATAACTAATGAAACAACTACCCTCAATAGTTATTACAGGTGCCAGCGGATTTATTGGAAGTTACTTAATTGATTATATTAAAGAAGATTTCAAAATATTTGCAATTGCAAGACGTTCGAGAAAAGAAGCTAACATTCCTTATCATCCAAATCTATCTTGGCTGCAATGTGATATTTCAAATTGGACAACACTTAGTGAAGCAGCAAATTATATAAACAAACAAGGCGGTGCTGATTTTGTAATCCATCTTGCAGCATTTTATGATTTTACTTACAAAGAAAACTCTGCATATAAAATTGTTAATGTTGATGGAACAAAGAATATGTTAGAATTTTCTACAATAGTTGAAGCCCAAAGATTCATTTTTGCTAGTTCTATCGCCGCTTGTGAATTCCCATCGAATGGAAATGTTATTACTGAAAAAACCATTCCCGATGCAGATTATCATTATGCAATAAGTAAAAAGTTAGGTGAGGAATTAGTTAAAAAATATTCAGATCGATTTCCTTGTACAGTAATCAGATTTGCTGCTGTTTATAGTGATTGGTGTGAGTTTGCACCTCTTTATAAATTTTTATCAAGCTGGCTCTCAAAAAAACTTGAGTCTAGAATAATTGCTGGTAAAGGCGAGTCCGCTATTCCCTATATTCATATTCGAGATCTTTGTTATATAATTAAGATAATTATCGACAAGACAACTGAAATTCCTAAATATGAAATTTATAATGCAAGTCCTCAAGGCTCGACATCCCATAAAGAAATTTTTGAAATTTCCACACGATACTTTTTTGGTGAAGCAATAAAACCAATAAGTCTACCTAAGCTTTTAGCATATCCTGCTTTGGTTTTAAGGAAGTTGTTGGGATTCTTTCATCTTACAAACGAAGAACCGTTCGAGCGTTTTTGGATGATAAAATATATTGATAAAAAACTCGATGTTGATTCTTCCTTAACCCAATTAGCGCTTAATTGGCAGCCAACGGCAAGATATCATTTAACAAGAAGGTTATTGTTTCTTTTGGAAAAAATGAAAAGTCATCCGGATGAATGGCGCGTAAAAAATGAAGCAACTTTAAAGAGAATCGCACGCAGAGCAAATCTGATGATCTATGAAAAAATGATTGAACAAAAAGATGTAATACTATCAAAAATCACTGAAATTATCATTAATGAAAATCCGAAAGGAATATTTAGTAGATACAAGGTAATGCCCCTCAATGATTTTCAATGTTATATGAGCGCATTATATCACCTTCTATTAGCAACAATACGAAGCAGCGATAGAAGTTTGCTTCTTAATTATATCGATGATATTGCTATCAGAAGATTTGCCGAAGGTTTTGAACCGCAAATATTATGCGGAACTTTGAAAATATTTAGTGATGTAATTATTAGTCATCTTAGCGCATATAATGAATTAAGTAAGATTAAGCAGGAGTTATATGATAATATTGGGTTATCATTCCAACTTGCTCAAGATGAAATTGAAGATTTGTATGACAATCTTGTAAAGAAAATGCCATTTGAAATGATATCAAAACCATCTCTTCTGCCCGATTGCAAAGAACTTCAAAAAATGATACATCAGCTGAGTGCATTTTATCAAGTATCCCCAGAAGATTTTAATTTATCAAACGAGGAACTTCAGAATACTTTGAAATAGTTAGTTAACATTAAAATTTAAAGTAAGTTTTTAATCAGTTTTAGAAAGAATTAATTTGAGGATAAATATAATGTCAAAATCAATTTCACTATATTTGTAAAATCATGTTTAAGAATAAAAATTATTAGCTTGCATTTCAACTTCATTTAGACTTTTTAACAAGCCGACTGTATTATTTATCCAAACTAATTTGAAATTAAAAGAAAATTATAATGAGTTTTATTAAAGAAATTAAGAACCGAAAAACATTTGCAATTATAAGTCACCCTGATGCTGGTAAAACAACATTGACCGAGAAATTACTTTTGTTCAGTGGTGCTATTCAAATTGCAGGTGCTGTTAAATCAAATAAAATTAGAAAAACTGCAGCATCAGATTTTCAAGAAATTGAAAAGCAGAGAGGAATTTCAGTTTCCACATCTGTACTTAGCTTTAAATACAATGGCATAAATATTAATCTCCTTGATACCCCTGGTCATAAGGATTTTGCTGAAGATACTTATCGAACTTTAACAGCTGTTGATAGCGTTATTCTTGTTATCGATTGTGTTAAAGGTGTGGAAGAACAGACAGAAAAACTTATGAATGTTTGTAGAATGCGGAACACACCTGTTATTGTTTTTATAAACAAGCTTGATAGAGAAGGTAGAAATCCAATTGAACTTCTTGATGAGATTGAAGCAAAGCTTAATATTAAAGTAAGACCACTAACTTATCCAATGGGAATTGGAGTTAGCTTTAGAGGTGTATATAATCTTTATGCAAATTCTTTTTCATTTTTCAAAGCGAACAAGCAGAGGATTGAAGATGAAATTGAAAAGTTTAATGGAGTTGATGATCCAAAACTAAAAGAATATTTCGGAGATGATGCATTAATACTTAAAAATGATATTGAGCTTATCCACGGAGCTTATGAAACTTTTACTATTGAAGATTATTTAAATGGAACTACGGCTCCGGTATTTTTTGGCAGTGCAGTTAATAATTTTGGCGTAAAAGAATTGTTAGAAAGCTTTGTTACGATTGCTCCACAACCTCTACCCAGAGAGACAACTATGGGTATGATTAAACCGGAAAGTGATAATTTTTCCGGATTCATTTTCAAAATTCACGCAAATCTCGATCCCAAACACAGAAACAGAATTGCATTCTTAAGAGTTTGTTCCGGAAAATTTGAGAGAAATAAATTTTATCATCACGTTAGATTGAACCGTGATATTAAATTTCCAAATCCTGCTTCTTTTATGGCACAGGATAAAACGACTATTGATGAGGCTTTCCCTGGTGATGTGATTGGTCTTTACGATGTTGGAAATTTTAAAATCGGGGATACAATAACCGAAGGTGAAAATTTTATGTACAAAGGGATTCCAACTTTTTCACCAGAAATATTTAAAGAACTTCATCTTGAAGATCCATTTAAATCCAAACAATTGAACAAAGGTATTTTACAACTTACTGATGAAGGACTTGCGCAAGTTTTTATTCAGAATAATGGAAGCAGAAAAGTTGTTGGTACTGTGGGTGATCTTCAGTTTGATGTGCTTGAATATAGACTACTAAATGAATATGGAGCAGCATGTAGATTTAGACCTTTAAACTTTTACAAAGCTTGTTGGGTTATTTATGATAAGGAAGAGGATATCAATGAGTTAACAAGAATTCGTTCGCACAATTTATTTTTAGATAAACATAATAAATTGGTTTACCTTGCCGAGTCATCGTATTCAGTAATAAGTGCTCGGGAAAAAAATCCAAAAGCCAAATTTTTATTTAGCGTTGAGCATAATACACAAACTCATGAGCTTGAAGATGAGGAGTAGCCCCTGATTTATCATTGCGATCCCGATTCGATCGTGAGAAGTAATCTGTTCTAAAAACTTGGCAGCTCACTTCATCCCTCTGGAATTCGTGAGGACATACGAAAAATGATCACTCATAATAATCAATCTTACAACCGCAGCCATCCCATTTACGCTCATAAAAATCTAATCTTTCTTTAATAAAACTATCGGCATCTTCAATTGAATTAACTTTCCTTATTATGATTTCATTTTTGGATGTTGTTTCTTGTACAAATAATTTTTCTTCAAATTTTATCAATCTAATAAAATCAGAAAGATGTGTGTCTTCAACTCTAGTTATTTCGGAATTATTTAAAACTGATTGTAGCTGATCTTCTGCAATGATTAAGTACTTAGAATTTTCTGCTTTATTAAAAATT
Organism: Ignavibacteriales bacterium; assembly: GCA_016709765.1. Lineage (NCBI taxonomy): Bacteria > Pseudomonadati > Ignavibacteriota > Ignavibacteria > Ignavibacteriales > Ignavibacteriales bacterium. Next base: position 95,131 of record JADJMD010000013.1, on the reverse strand, counting down.
TCTTTTGCTTCCATAAAACCTTTTAAAAATTTTAAGGTTAGATAAGAAAAAACAATAATAGATTCAGATTCTATTAGAATGAGTTTACTACAATTACTGGGCAGGTACAGTTTGCAAGTATTTTTTCAACGCGCGGACCAAGATATAATCTGTCTGAACCAGGCCTTACATCCGAACCTAGTATTACAAGATCAAACTTGTTTTCTTTCGCGATATTAAGAATAACTGTTTCAGGATTAACACCAAGTTCAAGTCTTGTAAAAGTATTTACGGAAAGTGATTCACCTATTCCTTTTAATTCCATTACAATCTCCTGAGCATAACTGAATTGCCTATCAACAAGATGATCCTTTGCTTCAAAATTATCGAATGTAACTTTTTCTTCAATTACTCTTAGGATATGAACTTCATCACTTTTTGTTGCAATTGAAAAAGCAACTTCAGCCGCACGTTTAGAGGCTTTTGAACCATCTGTAGGCACGAGTATTCTTTTAAACTTATTTTCGCCAATAAGAGCATGCCCTTGTACTATTAAAGATGGGCAAGGAGAAAACCGGATAAGATTATCTATAAAACTATTAAAAACCATTTGGGGATTAGTTTGTTTTTCTGTTGCCCCAATTACTAATAAATCATAATCTTTTTTGGATTCCTCAATAATCTTTTCAAGAGCATTATTAGCAATAATAATTTTTTTATTTACCTCTGCTACTTTAAATGTGCTTGCAATTCCATCTAAAAAAGTTTGAGCTGCTGATTTTTCCTCTTCACTTGTGATAGTAAATAAAGTAACGCTAAGTACTTTTTTTGATCCAATTGCTTCTAGAATGTTTGTCTCGATTGATTTTGCAGATTTGATATTGAAATTGGTTCTTACTCTTACAGGCAGCAATACTCGATTTACTTTAGATAAAATACTTCCTGCATAAATTTCTTCCTGCTTAATCCTTTGAATTTCTTCCGTGTTTGGTTCAACTTTTTTGATTATCAGTTTTATAAAAATCGGAGCGATAATTGATGAAATAATAGAAATCAAAATTATTATTGAAAAAATATCTTTAGTTATTAATCCAATAGTTAAACCGATTGTTGCAACAATTATTTGTATTGTCCCTCGAGTATTGGTTCCAACTGCAAACAGCACAGAAGTCCAGTGATCACTTTTTGCAAAATATCTAGCCCCAACATATCCACCAATAGCTTTGGATGAAAATGCTATCAGCATTAATATAACACTCAAAATAAGAATAGTAGGATCAGTGAACTCAAGTATGTTTACCTGCAATCCGGCAGATGCAAAAAATATTGGAGCAAATATTGCGAAAGTTATACTTTCAAGCCTGTCTATTGTTTCATCAGATAAATAGGGTATTTGTCCGAATACGATACCAGCCACGAAAGCTCCTAACACTGCCTCCAAACCAAGCGCAGTAGCAATTGCACCATAAACGAAAATGGCCACCATAACCAGAGTTAAAAACTTATACGTTAATTTTATTTTATTTTGCATAAAAGTTATAATATTCTTTATTATAAACTTTCCGATTACAAATCCAAGAATTATGAATAAAATTACTTTTGCAAACGAGAAAACTACACCACTAACGCTCGCAGTAAATCCGCCAACAAAACCGATAAAGATTGAGACTAAAATCCAAACGATAGCTTCATCAATCATTCCTATTGCAACAAATAATTGACCAAAGTCTCTTCTTATCAGATTTAAATCAATTAATACCTTTGCGATTACAGAAATAGCTGAAACGGAAATTGTAATAGCTAAAAAAGCTGCAAATACATATCGGTCATTTGCATTTACGAGAAGGTTATCTGGAATTGTGAGACTGTATAAAAACAAACTTATAAATGAAACTGACAATGCTGTTGCGGCAATCTTAATTGCTTTTTTAGAATGATGCTTAATTAATTTTAGATCAGTTTCCATCCCTGCAATAAAAAGCAGAAACATTGCCCCGAACATGCTTATGATTGTTAAATAATTTTTGCCTGATTCTGTCGGAATTATATATTCAGCAATGATTGGTATGTTGCCAAGTAAAGTTGGACCTAACAGAATTCCTGCAAAGATTTCTCCCACTACAGCGGGCTGCCCGAGTCGTTGTGCAATTTCACCCATTAGTCTTGCAATCAGAAGCAATCCGGCAATTTGGATCAGTAATATAAGCGTATCGTAGTGCAATATTAATATAATGTTTGTTAAAATTTTATAGGCAAGATAGTTTGTTTTGATATTAAAAACACAGGGCAAAATTTTTAGAAAAAGTTGATAGAAATAATATTAATAGTCGATTTTACGCTTAATTTTAATATAACAATTTCACTTCTAACCGTCATTTAGCTAATTTTGAATAGTAAATTAAAACAAACTTTGAATTACATTTAGAAAAATTAGGAGTTAGATAATGACAACAATAGTTGATGTATTTGGACGAGAAATTTTAGATTCAAGAGGTAACCCAACTTTAGAAGTTGACGTTTATCTTGAAGGTGGAGTAATGGGTAGAGCCGCGGTGCCAAGCGGTGCTTCCACAGGTGAGCACGAGGCATGTGAATTACGTGATGGTGATAAGAATCGTTACAACGGTAAAGGTGTTCTTAAAGCTGTTGAAAATGTTAACGAAAAAATTGCTGATGAGCTTATAGACTTTGATGCGACTGAACAAGTTGAAATTGATAATATGTTAATTGAGTTAGATGGGACTGATAACAAAGGAAATCTTGGTGCAAATGCAATGTTAGGTGTTTCACTTGCTTGCGCAAAAGCTTCTGCAGAGTTTTTTGGATTACCACTTTATCGTTATATCGGCGGAGTAAATGCTCGTACTCTTCCTGTTCCTATGATGAATATTCTTAACGGCGGTAAACACGCTGATAATAATGTTGACTTTCAGGAATTTATGGTTATGCCATTTGGAGCTCCAAGTTTTAAAGAGGCACTAAGAATGGGTGCAGAAACTTTTCACGCTTTAAAATCTGTTCTTACCAAAAAGGGTTACAACACAGCAGTTGGCGATGAAGGCGGATTTGCTCCAAATCTAAAATCAAATGAAGAAGCTATTGAAGTAATATTAGAAGCTATCGAAAAGGCAGGTTATAAAGTTGGAACCGATATCGGTATCGCACTTGATCCTGCTGCAAGTGAATTCTTCATCAAAGAAAAAAATGCTTATCATCTTTTCAAATCAGCACCAAACCAATTAATTCCTATCGAGAAAATGGTTGATTACTGGGCAGGTTGGGCAAAACAATATCCGATTGTTTCTATAGAAGATGGATTAGCTGAAGATGATTGGGATGGTTGGAAATTGATGACAGAAAAACTTGGCGGTAAAATTCAGCTTGTTGGCGATGATTTATTTGTAACAAATACTAATCGTTTAGCAAAAGGAATTGATCTTGGAGTTGCAAACTCAATACTTATAAAAGTAAATCAAATAGGAACATTAACAGAAACACTTGATGCAATTGAACTAGCAAAAATAAATGGTTACACAAGTGTCATAAGTCATCGCAGTGGTGAAACCGAAGACACAACAATTGCAGATATTGCGGTTGCAACAAATGCCGGTCAAATTAAAACTGGTTCTGCTTCAAGAACAGATCGTATTGCAAAATATAATCAGCTTTTAAGAATTGAAGAGGAACTTGACACAACAGGTATTTTCCCTGGTGTTTCAGCATTAAATTATAATGGTTAATTAAATTACAGCCCGATTGATTTTCAGTCGGGCATTTTTGTCTCTAATCAGATTGAAAAATTTAACAGCAAAGAGATTAAAATGAAAAATAATTATATTGAAAATTGTAAATCAATTATCAAAAAAAATAAAATTGAAGTTATAGATTTAAAAGCGATTGATCTTACAGGAAGACTTCATCACATATCACTGCCGGTTTATCCAAACATACTTGAAAAACTTATGAGCGAAGGAGTTGGATTTGATGGATCAAGTTATGGATTTTTAAAAGTTGAAAACAGTGATATGATTATGATTCCGGATTTAGCAACTGCGAAGATTGATCCTTTTAGAGATGCACCCACATTAAGTTTTTATTCTCACATTGTTTTAACGGATGAAAAGAGAAGTCCGTTTAACCAGGATGGAAGATATCTTGCAAAGAAAGCTGAAGCTTTATTAAAGAAAACTACAGGTGCTGACAAATCTTTATGGGGACCGGAATTTGAGTTCTACATATTTTCAAAAGTAGAATACGATACTCGTACTGCATCATCATATTATCGAGTTGAACATGCTGAAGAGTTTTATAAAAAAGCATATCACGCAGCAAACCCGTTTGATGAGTATGATGATTTTCGTGATGAAGCTTGTAAGCTATTAAAGGCTCAAGGAATAAACGTAAAATATCATCATCACGAAGTTGGTGAAAGAGGACAGCAGGAAATCGAAACTTACTTTAGTGATTTATTAACTACGGCCGATAATATAATTACAGCAAAATATGTTCTGTTCAACTTTGCAAAGCAAAAGGGGTTGTATGTTACATTTATGCCTAAACCAATGTATCAGCAAGCGGGCAATGGAATGCATTTGCATTTATATCTTACTAAGAATGGAAAAAATGCCTTTTACAAAAAAGGTGAATATGGAAATGTTAATGAACTTGGAAGATATTTTATTGGAGGAATGTTAAAGCACGGTCCGGCACTTTCTGCATTTACAAATCCAAGCACAAATTCATACAAAAGATTAGTCCCAGGATTTGAAGCACCTGTAGCTTTAACATATGGACAGGGTAATCGTGCAAGTGCAATCAGAATTCCAAAGTATGTTTCAAATCCTGATGAAACACGATTTGAATATCGCCCGCCAGACGCAACTGCAAATCCATATCTATGCACAGTTGCAATGCTTCTTGCTGGGATTGATGGCGTTGTAAATAAAATTGATCCGGTTAAAGAAGGTTTTGGACCAATTGATAAGAATTTTCTAGATAGCAGCTATACAGAAAACATTCACTACTTACCAAGAAATTTAGCCGAGGCTTTAGATGCTTTAGCTGCGGATAATGATTTCTTAAGACGCGGAAATATATTTACAGATGAACTTTTAGAACAATGGGTTAAAACAAAGAATGAAGAAATTCATTCTATAGTTACAATGCCGCATCCGTTTGAGTACAAAATGTATTTTAATTTGTAGATTTTATTTTATCTTTAACCGTAGTTGAATTTTATTTTGAATAGTCAATTATAAAATGTATTATCTTAAAGATAAAAAGGCATTGGGAGACCAATTTGCCGGAACCCAACTCTGATGCATTGAAATTTATAAAAGACCACTTGCCGTATTTTTCTTTCCTACTATTCCTTACGAGGAAAATCCAAAAACCGAATTCAGAACTTTGCCAGAAACTGTTGTAAGTGAATTACCAACAAGTATGGTAAAACTATATAGGAATGCAAAACTGTTTCAATATTATTTAGAAGAATTATTTGAAAATAAGAAACCAGTTGAAAGTGATTTAATTAGTCGTGCTATTAAAATTCAAGTTTCGTGAGCTAATGAAATTGAAAATTTTGATGTCCATTGATGTTCAATCCATTCACGGTGAAATGCAAGGTAGTTTTTAGGGCCTAAAAGAGTTCAGGCTTTTAAAAATCCGAAACGCCTCAAAGCCATTTATTGTGGGATGATTTTAGAAGAAATACTAACAAACATTTCAGGTACTGCACGAGGTTCTGTATCCTTGCACCTCCCGAGATTCATTGAGTTAACTATCTCTGAGTCTCGATTTAATCAGCTAGCCAGTTACTTTTCCGTTAGTCGAGAAGTTATTCTAAGAAAATACTTGGAACGAAATATAATAGATAAAAAATACTATGATGAATTTTCTAAAAAATGGATTGAAGAAGCTCAAAATCAAAGAAATCAAGGGGAGGGCGGAAGTTATTATAACAATAAGAAAGCTTATTTAGGGGATAGATATATTAGTTTAGTTTATGGTAAATATTATCAGAATAAAATAAATCTTGATACGGTATCACAATACTTAAATGTTAAGCTTAAAAAGCTTCCAACCTTTGAAAATATTGTCATGGAAGGTGGATTTATTAAATGATATATGTTTTCGATACAAATGCTTTATCGAATATTTTAAATCATTATTATGCAAATAATTTTCCTAGTTTTTGGGAAAGATTTGATCAGATGATTAAATCAAAAAATTCTTTCCCTTTTGGGGGTTTTATTAAAATAAACCAAAGGTTTGGGGGGGGAAAAAAAAAAAGGATTATGAATGAGAATATCGATTTTTTTACAAACCCTAATGTTGATGAATTGAATTTTGTAACAAAGATATATTCAGTGACTCATTTCCAACAGAATCTGGATAAAAAGAAAATTCTATCTGGTGGTTTTTTTGCTGACCCTTTTGTGATTAGTAAAGCTTATGTCAATGATGCTTGTATTATTACAGAAGAAGAAAATAAACCAAACGCTGCTAAAATTCCAAATATCTGCCACCATTTCAATATTGATTGCAAAAATTTTGAAGGGTTCTTGAACGAGAATAGTTGGAAATTCTAAAGAGGAATATAAAAAATCCGAATAGATCTTTTTGAGAGTTCTTGCTTCTTCATTCATTAAATCTTCGCTAATTATTTCTTCAGCAATTATTAAAATATTTTTATGTTATACCTTGGTGAATTAAGTGCTCTTTTAACAGCTGTTCTTTGGTCAGGAACATCTCTCGCTTTTTCATCGGCAGCAGAAAAAATCGGATCACTTCAACTCAATATCAATAGAATGATATTTGCTTCAGTTTTTCTAATCGCAACAATTTTAATAATGGGCTATAGATTTGATTTATCAAATTCACAATTCACCAACCTCATCATAAGTGGCGTTATTGGTTTAGTTATTGGCGATACTTTTCTATTTAAAAGTTATCAGATGATTGGTGCAAGAATAAGTATGCTGTTGATGGCATTATCACCAGCAATTTCTGCGATTCTTGCTTTTATATTTTTAAGTGAAACAATTTCTTATTTAGGAATTATTGGAATATTGATTACCCTTTCGGGAATTGCTTTGGTTGTACTAGAGCGTAATACAAATTTAAAATATCAAATTACTACTCTGGGAATAGTTTATGGAATACTCGGTGCGATGGGGCAAGCTGGAGGATTAATATTTGCAAAGTTTGCATTTAATGAAGGGCACATAACAGGTTTTGTTGCCACATTCATTCGTGTATTTTCTTCTGTTATAATATTTCTTCCAATAATGTTGATATTAAAAAAGTATAAAAATCCATATAAACTTTTTAATAAAGATAAATCAGCTTTGGGGGTAACTTTAATTGGAACAATTCTGGGACCATTTTTGGGAATTACATTTAGCTTAATTGCAATTGAAAATACCAAAGTTGGAATTGCCGCTACACTTATGTCAACGATGCCAATAATCATGCTGCCTATGGTGAAATATATTTATAAAGAAAAATTATCGTGGAGAGCAATTACGGGCGCTGTTATTGCTGTTGGTGGTGTAGCATTAATATTTTTAAGATAAAATATCATCCATATATTTATAATAAAGGAAGGAAAAAATATGATCGAAAATCCAAAAACAAATTATTGTTTGAATTGCAACAATTCTGAAAATGATATTCCGCTAGTAAACTTAATTTATTCCGGAAGGCAAACATTTATTTGTTCCAACTGTTTGCCGGTTTTAATTCATCATCCTCAAAAATTGATTGGTAAACTTGATGGTGCGGAAAAGATTCCACCTGCAGAAGTTGAATAAAAAGGATTAATAATTATTTGGAATATCTTTTACATCCCAAATAATTAATTAATAATAAGCCCTTAGAATCTAAGTATAGTATTTATCGATCTAATTTAAGTATTCTGTTTTAGTAATTTTTGTAGAAAATATTTTCCAAGAGTCACCATCTTTTTTCAGTGTGTGAGTTCCATTAACTCTGTTATCCCTAAATTTTGGTCCATTTATTTTTGTTGTTAGTTGAGTAAAATCAACAATCACCTCTGTATCATTTTCATTAACAACAGCTAACTTTTCTATTTTATAGTTTAGGTCATACATTTTGAATAATTGTATAACAAGATTTTCTGTCGTTTCATACGTTTTGTCATCAGGATATATTGTTGACATTGCACCTTCAAGATTTTCCTTATTCATAAAATCAGTATTCGCTTCAATTACTTCTTCGGGAGTAGCATAGTATTTATCTCTGCTGCAGCTTGTAAAAACGGTTGAAGCAAATATTAAAATTAAAAAAGTTGTTTTTATGAATTTTGTTTTTATAATATCCCTAAATCTTCATTTCGGTTTTTACTTCTAAAAATTTCTCTACAGCAAAATCTAAATCCTCTTTAGAATGAGCTGCAGAAATTTGAACTCTTATTCTTGCTGTTCCCTTGGGTACAACAGGGAAGAAAAATCCAACAACATAAACTCCACGTTCTAACATTTTTGAGGCCATTGTTTGAGCAAGAACGGCATCGCCAAGCATAATAGGTACAATTGGATGAACACCTTCTTTAATATTAAATCCTGCAGCTTTTATTTTTGCTCTAAAGTGTTTTGTGTTCTCTTCAAGTTTGTCTCTTAAATTAGTTGTTGAAGAAAGCATTTCAAGAACTTTAATTGAAGCAGCAACTATGTTTGGTGCAACTGTGTTTGAAAATAAATATGGTCGAGAACGTTGGCGAAGTAAATCAACAATTTCTTTTTTTGCTGATGTATAACCACCGCTTGCGCCGCCAAGTGCTTTCCCGAGTGTTCCAGTAATTATATCTATTCTACCCATTACATTGTTATGTTCATGAGTTCCTTTACCATGTTTTCCCATAAACCCAACTGCATGTGAATCATCAACCATAACCATAGCGTTATATTTTTCTGCAATATTACATATATCTTTAAGTGGAGCAATAAAACCATCCATCGAAAAAACACCGTCTGTGGCGACTAAAATATTTTTTGCGTTATTAGCTTTAGCCTCTTTAAGTTTTTCTTCAAGATCATTCATATCACAATTTTTATAACGATAACGCTGAGCTTTACATAATCTTATTCCATCTATAATGCTTGCGTGATTTAATTCATCACTAACAATCGCATCTTCTTCTCCAAGCAGAGTTTCGAACAATCCACCGTTTGCATCAAAACAGGATGTGTAAATAATTGTGTCTTCCATTCCAAGAAATTCAGAAACTTTCTTTTCTAATTCTTTGTGGATTTCTTGTGTGCCGCAAATAAATCTTACAGATGACATTCCAAATCCCCATTTATCAAAACTATCTTTTGCTGCTTTTATTATTTCCGGATTGTCGGCTAATCCTAAATAATTATTTGCACACATATTTAAAACTTTTTGCCCTGTTGTAACAGCAATGTGTGCTCTTTGCGGCGTTGTTATGATTCGTTCTTTTTTGAATAAACCTTCTTTTTCAATTCCAGTTAGAATGTCTGCGTAGTGTTGTTTTGTTTCTTTATTCATTTTATTCTTTCAATTTTTTTTTTTGATATTTTTACCACAGAGTTAACATAATACTCAAAGTAAAATCTTAGAGTGCCTTGAGGTCTATTTTAATGAATTCCAATCAAGTATTACTTTGCCAGAGTTGCCGGATTTCATTATTTCAAATCCTTCTTGGTAGTCATCAATTTTAAATCTATGAGTTATAATTGGAGTGATATCTAATCCGCTTTGCACCATTGCTTGCATTTTGTACCAGGTTTCAAACATCTTTCTACCATAGATACCGCGAATATTTAATCCGCTAAAAATTATTTTTGTCCAATCAACCCCAGCGTTTGAAGGAAGTATACCAAGTAATGCAATATTGCCGCCATGAAACATAACATTTATCATATCATTAAAAGCGTGAATACTTCCGCTCATTTCCAATCCAACATCAAAACCTTCTTTCATTCCAAGTTCCTTAACAACATCTGGTAATTTTTCTTTAGAAACATCAACAGCACGTGTAACCCCGATTTTTCTTGCAAGTTCTAATCTATATTGATTCATATCTGTTATTACAACATTTCTTGCACCCGCATGAATTGCAACTGAGGCGGCCATTATTCCTATTGGACCCGCACCGGTAATTAAAACATCTTCTCCAAGTAAATCATAACTTAATGCTGTATGAACTGCATTACCAAAGGGATCAAAAACAGAAAGAACTTCTGTCGATATTTTTGGATCGCAATGCCAGATATTTTGAACAGGAATTACAAGATATTCCGCAAACGCTCCTGCTCGATTTACACCAACACTTTTTGTGTTTGGGCAAAGATGGCCCCTTCCTGCTCGGCAGTTTCTGCAAGTTCCGCAAACAATATGGCCTTCGCCGCTAACTAGTTCGCCAACTTTTACATCGTGCACATTAGAACCGAATGCTTCAACAGTTCCAACATACTCGTGCCCAACATGCATTGGAACGGGAATAGTTTTTTGTGCCCATTCATCCCAATTGTAAATGTGAATATCTGTTCCGCATATTGCGGTTTTCTGAATTTTAATTAATACATCGTTTGGTCCGTATTCGGGAACAGGAACTTCGTCCATCCAAATACCAGGTTTTGAATACTTTTTAACGAGAGCTTTCATTTTTTTCATTGTAAGACCCTTTAGAAATGATTTTGAATTTTATGAAAGAATTATTTTTAAAATGTTCTAATCAAAATTAGAAATAAGGGGAGTAAGGACAAAGAAGAAAAATTATCTTTTGCTAAATAGATTTGAAAAATTAAATTATAGAAAAAAGAGCAAAATCTTTTCCGAAAAAAGAACTAGGAGATTCCTTGTATGACTTTATTTCTTTATCTACGATTTCAGTATTTAAATTATTGGCAGTGGCAGTGTTTTTAAGCCAGTTCACTTCAGCTTCGGTTATAATATTGTTTGAACAGGCAAGTTTTATCGCATCATTTAAAAATGATTTTGCAATTTCATTTTCAGAAAACACAATTGGCTCTTCTTTAATATATTTATTTGTTAAAAGACTTCTAACCGTTTCATCAAAAAAATCTGTAGCGAAACCTAATTTGTCTGAAATTTTTTTAAGTATGTCTTTTTCTTTTGGGCTAAGCTCTTTATCAAGTTTTGCAGTGATAAAAAGTCCTTTTAAATAGTTACTGCGGTCAAGGATGGGAATATTCATTTCTATCCAATAAAAAATTAAAGAAATGTAAAAAATGCTCTATGTTGTCCTTTCAATTATTATGCCTCTTAACTAACTATCACTAAGATATAGATTCATTGACAAAAATCTACAGCAAAAGCTTTCTCTTAAGGTAAATGTATTTTAAATCATATCAAACTTACTCTCAAATCTAAAATTGAGATTAAAAAGTTTAATTAGATGAATCAATTTGAAAAGGTTAAGCCGAGAATCAGCTAAACTTATTTTTAAAAGATTTTCGATAATATTTGACGATTAATTAGTGTTAAATCAGCGTAAGAAATAAATACCGAATTTGAAAAGACAAGAAGTAAATAATACTTTTGCTTTCAGCTGACTTTTCACCAAAACAATCATTAATTCTGTAAAAAAGAAGCCTTATTAGAATAAATCAAAAAAATGCAATCCCACCCTCAACTTTATATAAAATTGTAACGATAATGTTAATAGAGTAGAATTAGTTGGGATACCTATCGCTTTTTATATGAAATTAGCAACTAAAATAAAATAGTAGAGCCTCTGGATGTTTGTTACTGAGCAAGAAACATATTTTGATTCCCCTTTTAGAAGTACGATTCAAGAAATCGGATCTCGCTCAAGTAGATTGGCCAGAAATCCAATCATTGTTCAAATGCTGGAAAGTTTTCCCGAACTTGTTGTAATCCTTGATTCCAATAGACAGATTGTTGCTTTTAATAAAAGAGCTGAAGAGTTGCTTAAGAAAGAAAATGAAGCAATTATTGGACAAAGATTGGGAGAAGCATTTAGATGCATACATGCATTTGAAACACCGGGTGGTTGTGGGACCTCATCTTTTTGCTCTGATTGTGGCGCCGGTAAAAGTAATAAAAACACTCTTTTGACTTCCCAATCTAATGAAGAAGAATGCCGTATACATATAAAAGATAAAGGATTTGAAACCTCTTTAGATTTAAAAGTATTTACATCTTACTTGGAATTTGAGAATGAAAAATTTATTGTTTTTGCAATAAAAAATCTTGAAAATGAAAAACGACGTGAACTGTTGGAAAGAATTTTCTTTCATGATGTTTTAAATACTGCTTCTATTATTTTTGGTATTTCCGGTATGATATCAGAAGTTAGAGAAACTGATGATTTTGAAAAGTATTCTAAAATATTGCAGAACACATCAGAACAACTCATTCAAGAAATCCAAGCCCAAAGAGATCTGTCAAATGCTGAATCAGGTAAATTGATAATTTATCCTGCACAGGATACAGCCAAAAATATTCTTGAAAAAGTTTTTGAGTTGTACGAAAATAATAACCTTACAAAAGGTAAATCATTTACTTGTGATTACCCACCTGATATGATGATAATTGAAACTGATCCACACTTTATTATTCGCTCACTTGGGAACCTGATTAAAAATGCTTTAGAAGCAGTTGGAAATGGACAAAAGGTTTCAATTTCTGCTCAGGATTATGGTGAAAATGTTAGGTTTGTAATTGCTAATGATGGTGTAATTCCAAAGCACATTCAGCTTCAAATATTTAACAGATCATTCAGTACTAAAGCTAAAAAGGGACGCGGCATAGGTACTTATAGTGTTAAATTACTGATTGAGAATTATTTAAAAGGTAAGGTTAGTTTTATATCTAACGAAGATGAACAAACTAAATTTATTGTCGAGTTACCAAAAAGATTTCCAGAATCTGAATTATAAAATTTCTCCTATTAAAAATTTTATCAGTAATTTTCCTGCCAAGAATCTTTAATTACATCAAACTCATTTGGATTTTTTTTATGAAACAAAGTTTCGGATTCGTTTTAGTATTAATCATTTTTAATTATTTCAATTCTTACGCACAGATTAACACAGAAAGATACCGAAAGGATTCAGACTCAACAGGATTTACTGCAGTTGCCGACGTTGAATTGACTGCGATTACCGGTAACACTGATTTTCAATTTATTGATCTTGGCGGCAGATTAAATTACAATTGGGGGAAAAGTTATACTTTTTTAGTTGCTGATGGTGGATTTGGCTGGGATGATGGTAAACGAATTTTTAATCAAGCACTTTTACATTTAAGACATGTGCATTCTTTAAGCGATTTATTGCAGATTGAAGTTTTTACTCAGACTGATTTTAACAAAAAGAGATTGCTTACAGAAAGAGAATTAATTGGCGGTGGATTTAGATATAAATTTTTAACTGAAGAAAATCTGAAATTTAGATTGGGTCTATCCTATTTTTATGAACACGAAAAGTATGATGTGCTAGTAAACTCTGTGCACGGAAGTAATATATTTGCAAATCGTTTATCAACATATATTACATTCGAATTTAATATAAAAGATGATGTTAAATTTATTACAGTAAATTATTTTCAGCCTCAGATTGGAAAATGGGAGGATTTTAGAATCATTTCAGATGCTTCACTAATAATTGGAATTAGTTCTTTTGTAGACTTAACCGTGAGTTTTAATTTACGATATGATGCAAAATCTCCAGAAAAAATAAAACCAACAGACACAATTACAAAATTTGGGTTTAGTTTTAACTTCTAAAAAGATTATCTCAAATAAAATTGTAGTATTTTTATATCATTAGAAACCAAAAATTTAATCATAACTAACTATTAAGGGAGATGTACAATGAGCAACCGAATTGAAAAAGACACAATGGGTGAAATTGAAGTTCCATCCGATAAATATTACGGCGCGCAAACTGCTCGCTCATTAATGAACTTTAAAATTGGCGGCGATAGATTCCCACGTGAACTTATTCGTGCTCTTGGAATTTTAAAGAAAGCTGCCGCACTTACAAATAAAGAACTTGGAACACTTCCTGCAGAGAAAGCAGATTTAATTATACAAGCTGCCGATGAGGTAATTGAAGGAAAACTTGATGAACATTTTCCATTAGTAGTTTGGCAGACCGGAAGTGGCACACAAACAAATATGAACTCTAATGAAGTAATCTCAAATCGTGCTATAGAAATTGCTGGCGGTGAAATGGGAAGTAAAAAACCAATCCATCCAAATGATGATGTGAATAAAGCTCAATCTTCTAACGATACTTTTCCGACTGCAATGCATATCGCAGCAGTAGAACAAATTCATCGCAGATTAATTCCTATGATTACAAAACTTCGCGATGCACTTGCTGTTAAAGAAAAAGAATATAAAGACATTATTAAGATTGGAAGAACACATTTAATGGATGCTGTTCCATTGACTTTAGGCCAAGAATTTGGTGGATATGTACAGATGCTCTCAAACGGATTAGATAGAATAAATGCTGCTCTTCCAAGGTTATATGAATTAGCACTTGGTGGAACAGCAGTTGGAACAGGATTGAATACGCACCCTCAATTTGCAGTGAAATCTGCAGAGCATATTGCAAAGTTAACAGGAAAGAAATTTATAACTGCACCAAATAAATTTGAGGCACTTGCAGGACACGATGCGCTTGTTGAATTCAGTGGCGTTTTAAAAACGCTTGCTGCTTCACTTATGAAAATTGCAAATGATGTTAGATGGCTTGGTTCTGGTCCACGATGTGGATTGGGCGAGTTGAATCTTCCTGAAAACGAACCGGGAAGTTCAATTATGCCGGGTAAAGTGAACCCAACACAAAGCGAAGCAATGACAATGGTTTGTGCGCAGGTTTTCGGAAATGATGTTGCAGTAAACTTTGGCGGTGCGATGGGAAATTTTGAATTAAATGTTTTTAAACCTGTAATCATCTTTAATGTTTTAAATTCTATAAGATTAATTGCTGATTCTTGTGAAAGTTTTACTGATAATTGCATTGTTGGAATAGAGGCTAATAAGGTAAACATCAAAAAACATCTTGAAAATTCTTTAATGCTGGTTACAGCTTTAAATCCAGTTATCGGTTATGATAATGCAGCTAAAGTTGCAAAAAAGGCTCACAAAGAAAACACAACGCTTAAGCAAGCAGCAATGGAGCTCGGTTTGTTAACCTCAGAAAAATTTGATGAAGTTGTGAGACCTGAAAAAATGGTTGGTCCAGGGAAATAAAAAATATAATGGTTTTGAAAATAAATTAACCCAAAATGATATTGATATTTTGGGTTGATTTACTATTTGCTATTTTTACGTAGGTTAATTTTAATAACTTATATCAGGGGCTCGATATGAAAATTTTTATTTTTATATGTTTCCTGTTAGCCACTCTTAATATTCCAATCCGTTCTCAATGGACTGAACTGCCTATTGGTACTTCGTCTGACATATTAGGTTTATATTTTATTTCCATGGATACAGGTTGGGTAGTTGGTAGTAACGGTACCATCTTAAAAACAACAAACGGTGGTAGTTGGTGGACAGTCCAACAATCAAACTTAAATGTTATTCTTGCCTCTGTTTATTTTATAGACTCGTTCCATGGGTGGGTTTGTGGAGCTGATGGAAATATTCTTAAAACAACAGACGGCGGAAATACCTGGTTACAAAAGCCATCCAGCGTAACCGAAAATATAAATTCAATATTTTTTATAAATCAATCTGTCGGTTTTGCAGTAACAAGTAACTGGTTCAGTGGATTTCCTTATTCAGGAAGAATTCTTAAGACAAGTGATGGAGGGGAAAGTTGGGTAATAAATTTATTTGATGATTCACACGGTTTTATAGATCTATTCTTTTTAGATCAAAATGACGGATGGGTTTGCGGTTCAAACGGCGCTACTTATAAAACTACGAATGGTGGTAATTCCTGGAATTACATTAACGCCAATACAGGATACTGGTTGTTTGATATCTTTTATTCCTCTAAAAATATTGGATATCTTGTAGGTGGGAATCCAAGTAGTGATTTTATTGCCAAATCTACTAACTCAGGAAATTCATGGTACCAAATCCGCGAATCATTTCAAGAGCATGCATTGATTGGTTCGTATTTTATTAATGATATGGAAGGATGGGCGTGTGGATTTGATGGCGTATTATTAAAAACTATAAATGGTGGAAATAACTGGATTAGAGAACAGATTTCTACAGATAAACAACTTAGAGAAATATTCTTTATTGATTCTGTAGGTTACTGTGTAGGTTTTTCAGGAACATTTTTGAAATATCATTATGCTCAACCAACAAGTAATATTCAGATAGTAACTCCTAACGGCGGGGAACAATGGGAAATTGGATCAACAAAACAAATTACTTGGAATAGTACAGATATAAATTATGTTAATATTGAGTATAGCTACAACAATGGTTTAACTTGGAATACAGTTGTTTCATCATTGCCCAACACAGGTGTTTATAATTGGACTGTTCCTAACATTTTATCTGAGAACTGTTTAGTGAGAGTAGGTGATTATCCAGCTTCTTACGATGTTTCCGACAGTTCTTTTTCAATCGTAACCCCAGTTCCCGCAGAACTTATCTCTTTTTCTTCTGAAATTATTGACAATGATGTAACATTTTATTGGACGACCGCAACGGAGACTAATAACTCCGGGTTTAATGTTGAACGAAGCGTTGAATCGAAGAAAGAAAAAAATCTTGCATGGCAAACAGTTGGAATTGTTAACGGAAGTGGAACCACCACAGAACCGCAAATGTATTCTTTTGTTGATGGAAATGTATCTGTTGGAAAATATCAATACAGACTAAAACAAATTGATTTTAATGGAACGTTTGAATACTCAAATTCTATTGAAGTGGAAATAAATCCACCAGTAAAATTTTCTTTAGAGCAGAATTTTCCAAATCCATTTAATCCATCCACTACAATACAATTTAGTCTCACAAAAGATTCATACGTAACTTTAAAGATTTATAATATAAATGGACAAGAAATATTAACACTAGTAGAAGGATTTAAACAAGCTGGCGTACACAATTTAAACTTTGTACCAGATAATTTGCCGAGTGGAATTTATTTTTACAGGATAATTACAGAAGATTTTTCCGCTGTTCGAAAGATGACCTATTTGAAATGATATTATACTAAATTATCTAAAACGGCAGTTTATCAACTGCCGTTTTTTGTAAAAACTATTTAGGAACAATTTCTATCAATGCGCTTGCTACTGTTTTATCATTGTCATCTAGTAAGAAAACTCTATAAAACCCTGGTTCTTCAAATTTCAAATCACTGTCTGAATTCTTTGCAAAGAAAACATAACTCATATCAGGATCAATTGTGTAATCATATTTTTTGTAGAATTCAAATTTTTTGTTTCTTTCGTTTAGTTTATCAAATTGAATATGAACATCTTCAAGATCTAATGGATCATCAGATTTTACCATGACAGTTAAATAACCGGTTGTGAATCTATCGCTGACCCCAATTTCTCCTCTTTTAGAATCGTACTTTTCGCAGAAGTACAAAATTGGTTCATTTTGTGCGAATGTTTTAGTTACTAAACCTGCAGAGAAAAATGTTGTTAAAGCAAGCACAAACAAGATCTTGATTTTCATCTGAATATCCTTTTTAATTGTTGAGATCAACATACTTGAACAACGAATGATTAAGTATCAATTTTAATGTCTATTTAAGGGTAAAAATAATAGCATTATTGCTAGAAGAAATCATTATTTTTGATTTCAAAAAATAAGGAACCAATTTGGATAACTGGAATGGAATAGTATCGCTTCTTATAGCTTGCATTGAGTTTTTACTGTTGTTCAATCTGATTGTATTTATTGAAAAGAACAAAGTAAACATAATTGCAATGCTTATGATTACTTTACTTGCAGCTTATCAAACTATGGAATTCTTAATGTGCCAGGTTGGGCTTCAGGATTCTATTTATCCATATATAGCCTTTGTAGTTATTGGATTCCTTCCGCCACTAAATTTATTACTTGCACTAACCCTTACACAAAATGTAAAACTTAATTTTAAAAGTAGTTTGATATTTATTCCTGCCATCTCATTTTCGATATACTATTTATTTGTTCTCCCAAAATTTGTTGTTGCAAAGTGTACTGTACTTTATGCAAGTTATCACTATCCGCTGGGAGATTTATTTGGTGCGTTCTATTATCTGCCTATTTTGATTTCAATAGTTTTATTTATAAAATTTATCCCAAAAACTGATGACAAAAAGCAAAAATTAATTGCTAAGGTTTTATTATTTGGATCAATCTTTATAAGCTTACCATCAACTTTAGGATTTATTTTGATCTTTACGGCAGGCAATTATTCTATCATTTCTTCTATTGAAAGTATAATGTGCAAGTTTGCATTTATATATGCAGTATGTCTAAGTTTTGTATGTTTATATAATTCACCTTTTAACGATGAACGAAATTATTTTAAATATTTATTTAGTAATAAATAGCGGATTAGTTGAAGCCTTCAAAGTAGTATCGTACGAAATGGAAGGTGGAGACGACAGAAAAATTGAATTTCTAAAATCTCTTGCTAAAGAAGATTATCCAAAAGCTATAGTGTTTGATGCGCCAACTGATAAAAATGAAAAGTTTATGGAATACGCAAAGTTTCATAAATTAGAAAAACGTGGAATGCATTTCCAATTATTTGAGGAAATCTTTCAGCGATTTGGCGTTGCAGAAAATCCACTAATATGCGTTACACCCGTTGTTGATGGCGAAATCTATTCAGAATAATATCAGGACTAACTATGAAAAGTTTTCTTTTAAAATCGATAATAATAGTATTAACAATAACATTTACAGGAAGTCCCTTGTACATTTCAGACAAAACAAATTCTAAGGTAAAAAGTAAATCTGAGATTGAATTAAGGCAAGATGAACTTGATAAGATTTACTCAGATAAAAAACTCGGTTCATTTGTTGAGAACGGAAAAACATATTTTAGATTGTTCACTCCAAATGCTGAAAAAGTTACACTCGTAGTCTTTAATAAAGTTGATGAGCAAAAAGGAAAAGAATATGATATGATTCGTGATGAAAATGCTGTTTGGGAAACTTCGCTAGATGGAGAACTTTACGGAAAATTTTATGGATTTAATGTAAAACATAAAGATAAAGAAACGGTGCTTTGTATTGATCCATACGCAAAAGCCGTTGCAAGCTACAACTCTTATTTTACTCCGCGCAAAAGTATTGTTTTCAAAGAAGGTAATTATGATTGGCAAAATGATAATTGGATTCAACGTGACTGGCGTGATTTAATTGTTTATGAAATGCACGTGCGTGATATGACTGAACATCAAACTTCCGGAGTTAAAGAACGCGGAACTTATAAAGGTCTGATAGAAAAGGGTAAAACCGGTGGTATAGATTACATAAAAAATCTTGGCGTAAATACGGTTGAACTTTTACCTTCGCAGGAATTTGCAAACATAGAAATCCCATTTAAAGATTCTTTACGAGGAAAGTTTAATACCTGGAATCCTTACGAAAGAAATCATTGGGGATATATGACAGCTTCATTTTTTGCACCTGAAACTTACTATTCAGAAAATACTCGCGAGTTAGAGCTTAATAAATGGAGTGGTGCAGATGCAAAAGCTGTAACTGATTTTAAAGATATGGTAAAAGCTTTCCACAATGAAAATATTGCAGTTATGATGGATGTTGTTTACAATCATCTTTCTGAATATGAATTTGGCAACTTAAAAGAGATTGATAGAGAATATTATTTTAGGTTAAATCCTGATGGAAGTTATTGCGAAGTTAGTGGCTGCGGAAACGACTTACGAACAGAAGCTCCAATGTTAAGAAAATTAATTGTAGAAAGTATTTTATATTGGATGAAAGAATATCATGTTGATGGTTTCCGTTTTGATCTTGGAAAACTTTTGGATTGGGAAACGATAGAAACAATTATTTATGAAGCAAAAAAAATAAATCCTGATGTTGTATTTGTTTGCGAACCTTGGGGCGGAGGTTATGATCCCCAGGGATTTTCTTTACGCGGGTGGGGTGCGTGGAATGATCAAATAAGAAATGGAATAAAAGGGGAAAACCCCAAAGACGGACACGGCTGGATTTTTGGAACGTGGTACGGAAATAATTCGCTGCAAAGAATTAAGAGTTACGTAAATGGAACACTTACAAAAGATTCACTTGGTTTATTTCAAAAACCGGATCATTCTGTAAATTATTTAGAATCACACGATGGACTAACTTTTGGCGATTTTATAAGGCTTGGTCTTGGTGATGTAAAACCTGATGAAGTGATAAATGATGTTGATAAAAATGCAATATTAACCCCAACTCAATTAAAACTTAATAAACTTGGAGCATTGTTTTTGTTTACTTCACGGGGAATGACAATGATTCATAGCGGGCAGGAATTTGCACGTAGTAAAGTTATTCCACTTACAAATCAAAACGATCCTCATCGTGGAATGATTGACCACAACACTTATGATAAAGACAATGAAGTAAATTATATAAATTATGATCATGCAAAGATGAATAAGGATTTATTGGATTATTACCAGGGCTTAATCGAACTGCGAAAAGAATTTCAATCATTCCGAAGAGCAGAATACGATGAAGTGAAATTTATTTCTGTTAAGGATAATGATTTTGCAATCTGTTACGAAGTAAAACACAATGATGAAGATTTTATGGTGCTTTTAAATGCACATCCTGTTAAAGAAGTTTTATTTGAATTGCCGAAAGGAAAGTGGGATGTTTTAGTTAATTCAGATAAAGCAGGAATAAAACCTATTTCCACTGTAAGCGGAACAATTTCAATAAAATCATCCACCGGTTTAGTGTTGAAGAAGAAATAGGAATTTTACAATCGAGATCAATCATTTATGGTCTCGATATAATTTAATCTCCGCTCAATCCTTTTTGAAGTGATTTTTCAATCGCAAGTTTGAAACTTCCAATGTTTACGGGTTTTTGAAACACAAATTCAATTCCAAGTTCCGTATAATCATTTATTGTTGCACGATCAATATCGCTGCTTAAAACAATTACAGGTGGCTTTCCCTTTATGTCCATCTTTTTTAATTCGATCACAAATTCATAACCATTCATAACAGGCATAGCGTGATCTGTAATCACTAGTGCGGGGGGTGATGACAATATTTTCTGAATTGCCTCTTTGCCATCTGATGCAACTTCAACTTCATATTCCGGAGCTATATTTTTTAGGATTTTTGAATAAAGTAAACGATCAGTTTTATTATCATCAACAATCAAAATATTTGAAGAAGCAATTGGCAAAGTAAAATTAAATTCAGTTCCTTTCTCAAATTCACTTTCAACTTCGATTGTTCCGCCATGCTTTTCTATAATTTCCTTTACAAGCGACAATCCTAAACCACTACCTTTTTCACCCGCAGTTCCTTCTGAAGTAAATTTAGCATCAACACTAAAAAGTTTTGCAAGATCATCTTGTTTGATTCCTACTCCGGTATCTTTAACACTAAACTTTACAAAGCGCGAATTAATAATTGCTTCGTTAGATATTTTAATGACGCCGCCTTTGTTAGTAAATTTTATAGCGTTAGAAATAATATTATTAAATACTTGTGTTATCAAATTTTTATCAACGAAAAGAAATAATGATTTATTTACCTGAGATAAAACTTCAATACCTTTTTGTATTGCGGATCCGGAAAGCGCATTAACAGAATCCAAAACAACTTTTGAAACATCAATTTTCTGCGGTTCAAATTTTATTCTACCTGTCTGTATTCTTGTCCAATCCAAAAGTGAATTAACTAGAGCTAACATTGAACGCGAAGACTCTTGAATATATTTTATATATTGGTTTCGCTCATCTTCAGATAATTCCTGATCATTTGCAAGTAAATCCGTAAATCCCAGTATTGAACTAAATGGTGTTCTCAAATCGTGAGAGATAATTGATATAAAGCGATCTTTTGTTTCATTAAGCTTTATAAGATTTTCTGTTGATTTTTTTAGTTCTTCTTCAGCTCGTTTTCTAAAAGTAACATCACTTACAAGGCCAAATACTTTTTGAATTCTACCTGTTGCTGTTCTAACAAGATTTATTTTTGTCCTTACCCAAACAATGTTACCTTGCTTATTAATAATTCTAAACTCAAACTCACCAGAAAGCTGTATCCGACTCTTCATTAAATTAATAAGTTTAGGTTTGATACCACCAAAATCACTTGGATGAATTGCCTTTAAAAATAATTTTGAATCAGTAAGAAACTCTGCTTGAGTATAACCGGTTACTTTTTGAATTGAAGATGTGCAGAAAATTGGCCTTAATCCTAATCCAATTCTTTCGAAAGTAAAAAGAAAATCATCTATGTTTTCCGTAATGTTTCTATATTTTTCTTCAGATTCCTTTATTGCACGCTGAGTTCTAATTCTCTCCGTTATATCGCGGGCAATCATTACAGTATAATTATTATCATTGGATTTAAATGATCCAATTGAAAGCTCTGTATGTAGGCTGCTCCCATCTTTTTTCTTACCAAGAAAATCAAATCGTGCTGGCACTTCTTTTTTTCGTTCTAACAAACGGAAGTATTCAGCAACTTTTATAATATCTTCGTTGGATGCAAATTCAATGATGTCTTTATGTATTAACTCATCATTGCTGCTGTAGCCAAATATTTTTGCAAATGATTGATTGGCAATAATTATTCTGCCTTCAAATCCCAAAGCAATCCCATCATAAGCAGAATCGATAAGTGATAAGTACAGGTTTGACTCTTCTGTTGTCTGCTTGGTTTCTGTAAACTCACTGAGAAAGCAATTAAAGAACTGTATTCTGTTTTCGGAATCTCTGGAAGTATGAAATACAACATTTAGTAGTATTGAATCTTTATCCCTATAAATTATAGGCAGAGTAATAGTTTTTACTTCATCGCCATTAAAACTTTTTAAATCTAAAATATTATTTTCTAAATAGGGTGGATCGATTAAATCATAAAAACTTTTTGAAAGTAATTCTTCTTCTGTAAATCCGAGTTTTTTCTGAAAAGTAGAATTGGCAAATAAAATCTGTCCATCTCTATCAATATTGCAAATCATCAACGGGGCTTTAGAAACAATATCCCGCAAACCTTTTAATGATAATTTTAATCCTTCTTCAAAATGTATTTTGTCTGATATATCAATGCTTTTTACTACGATTCGTCTTTTCTTTTCATCAAGAAAAGTAAAATAAGTTTCGTAAGTTTTTTTCTCTCTATTCTTATCAAAATATGATAAAACTATTTTATGAACATCTTTTCCATTGAGTTTTAATCTTAGAGAATCAAGAAAACTATCCGAAAAAATACTAACAACATCGTGAGCAGTACTCCCTAAAGCTTCTTCTTTACTAACTTCGTATAAATTCTCGGCGCTAGCATCCCAATTTTCTATTTTATTATTGTCATCAATTACAAAAATGGCTTCATTGATTTTTTTAGATATGGATCTATAAAATTCAAGTTTGTTAACTTCTTTATAAAGATTATCAATTTCTCTTTCCTGTGCCGTAATATCTTTAAAGAATAAGTAAACAAAACTTATTTCTTTTCTATAATTTTCTTGTGGAACAAAACGGCACTCAAAAACTTTTCTGTTTCCTCTAACTTCATATGATAATTTTTCAGTAAATACTGCGCGATTTTTCTTTGCAAATTCAAAATATTCTTTTACAACTCGAGAAGTGTCAGAATCAAACAGACTTCCTAGTGCTACACCTTGAATTAAATTTGCAGGAACATTTAAATAATGCAAAATATTTTTTGAAAAGAATTGTACTCGCTCTAATCTGTCAACAACAAGAAAAAAATCGGACACATTATGAATAGCATTTTCTATAAAATCACTTCTTATTGCGGATTCTTTTTTAGTCTTGGTAAGAATTTTTAAATCTTCAACAATAATCAATCCTCCAATAATTTCGGTTCCATCAATAATTGGTGCGCCTTTTATTATCAGATGAATCAATCCGCGAGATTTTGTTTCAACAAAGTTTAGCTCTTTTTCAAACGGCAGTCCGGATAAAATGTCATTCAGCTCGTTTGTAATAGTAAATTTTGGAAATAATTCTTTCCCAAAAATACTTGAACCCATAAGATTGGCGGGGTACTCAAATCCATATAAGAGTTCCAAATCACCAAAGGCTTTATTAGAGTAATCAATTTCACCACTCTTATTAAAAGTAAGAATTGCTATCGGTGCACTGTCTATAAGATTTAGAGTATTATGTTCCAAGTTTAACTTATCATTAGTGGTAAACAGAATTTAAAACTATTGTTTATCAACAGTAAATATAAAGGATACGAAAATCCCTATTAAAATTGATGAATCTATTTATAACTATAATGCCATAGTATTGTTAGTTTAATTTAAAAATATCAACTTTTTAAAAGAGAAATGATATCCAAAATGCTATTTGATGTCTCGTTTTGAATTTATGTATTGATATAAAGATTTAATGATGAATTTTAGTGAGAGAATCATGACGGAAATTTTGATTATTGAAATCAAATATTCCTGCTTTTTTCTTTAAGTTTGTAAATCAATAATTAGACAATTAGAAAACTTGTTTTGATATCAGCAGCAGTTCAAAAACTTGGTAATAAAACGTTAGCATTCCTGCAGGAATTTGGGCAAATCTCTAATCTGTTTTTCGGTATAATTAAAAATCTTGCACAGGCACCAAAAAGTAAAAAATTAATTTTTTTTCAGATGGAGCACATTGGTGTAAACTCTCTCCCGCTTGTTCTAATTATTGCGGTTTTTACGGGTGCTGTTTCTGCTTGGCAAGCTGCTTATCAATTAAAAGGGATTGCTCCTTTATCGTTTTTGGGTGGTGCAACAACTCGAGCAATTATAACTGAACTTGGCCCTGTTTTAACTGGAATAGTAATTGCCGGAAGAGTTGGCGCTTCAATTGCAGCAGAACTTGGTACTATGAAAGTAACGGAACAAATTGATGCACTTGAAACAATGGCGATAAGTCCTGTTAGATATTTAGCAATGCCAAGATTTTTAGCTGCAATAATTATGATGCCCATACTTGTGATCTTTGCAAATACTATTGCAGTATTTGGTGCTTATTTAGTCTCAAATTATTTTCTTGGAGTTTCATTTGCAGTTTTCTTTAATTCAGTAAGCAGGTTTTTTGATATTACAGATTTAGTCTCAGGATTAGTTAAAACGGTTTTCTTTGGCGGTGTTACTTCGCTTCTGGGCTGTCATATTGGATTTAGAACTGAAGGTGGTGCAGAAGGAGTTGGATTAGCAACTATAAGATCGTTTGTAATTTCTGCAGCATTAATTTTAATATTGGATTATTTGTTATGGATGTTAATATTCTAATTATAAAAAATATTGTTAATAATAAATTAAAATTGCTTCTTACTTTATAAAATATATATTATAGATCAAATAATTTAAAATCAGAACTACCTTCAACCAATAGGAAGGAAAGAACAATGGAACAAATTAAATATATCATTAAGGAAAGAACTGAAAAGGTTATCTTACCAAAGAGTTTAGGCTTCGGACAAATTTTTACTGATCATATTTTTGAAATGGATTATACTAAAGATAAAGGCTGGCACAATCCAACAATTAAACCACTTGAAAATCTTAGTATGCATCCTGCAATTTCTGTTATTCATTATGGTCAATCTATTTTTGAAGGGCTTAAAGCTTTTAAAACTATAAATGATGAGATTGTAATTTTCCGTCCTGATGTTCATATCCAAAGATTAAATAATTCCGCTAAAAGAATTTGCATGCCGGAAGTGGATGTGGATTTTGCTCTAGAGGCATTAAAAGAACTTGTTGCAATCGATAGCGATTGGATACCAACCAACAGAGGCGAAGCATTATATATTAGACCATTTATGTTTGGTACAGATCCTGCACTTGGTGTAAGACCTTCTTTTGATTATAAATTAGTTTTTCTGCTATCTCCGGTAGGTGCTTATTATCCTGAAGGATTTAAACCTGTAAAGATTTTAATTCAAGATGATTACGTTCGTGCCGTTAGAAAAGGTTTAGGCGAATGTAAAACATCTGCAAATTATGCAGCAAGCTTGCTGGCGGCACAAGAAGCAAATAAAAAAGGATTTACACAAGTTCTTTGGCTTGATGGTGTTGAGCAAAAATATTTAGAAGAAGTTGGAACGATGAATATTTTTATTCAGTTTAAAGATGAAATTGCAACTCCCAAATTAAGCGGTTCTATTTTGCCGGGTGTTACAAGAAGATCAGTAATCCAGATATTAAAAGAGTGGGGCATGAACGTTACTGAAAGAGCAATTTCTATTGATGAAGTTATATCCTCATACGATAAAGGAAATCTTGTTGGATTATTCGGAACAGGAACTGCCGCTATCATTTCTTCAATTGGATGGCTTACATATAAAGATAAAAATATGTCTTTTAATAACGGAGAACCAGGCGAACTTGATCTTAAACTCTTTAATGAACTAAATGCAATTCATCGAAGAGAAAAAGAAGACACTCATAATTGGTTAGCTAAAATTGAAAAAAGAGCTGTTGAAGTAGAATAATGATTTCGCGTTTTACTGTTTTTCTTATTCTTGTTGCTTTTAGTCTAAGCAACGCACAGAATTTAAAACCTAAAAATATTATTATCCTAATCGGAGATGGAATGGGCATCAATTACGTTGGTGCCTCTTTATTACAAGATCCAAACTCACCATTTAAAGTATTTAAAACGATCGGATTATCAATTACCTGTTCAGCCGATAATTTAATTACAGATTCTGCTGCAGGTGCAACGGCAATTGCAACTGGATATCTTACCAACAATAAATACATTTCCGTCGATACACTTGGGACTCCACTTTATACTATTTTTGAACTTGCAGAAAAATTAGGTTTATCTACTGGTATTATTGTAACAGCCTCAGTTGCTCACGCAACACCCGGCGCATTTGTTGGGCACTCAATTAGTAGATATGATCAGACATTAATTGCATCTCAAATGGTTGATCAAAATTTTGATGTGATTATTGGCGGCGGATTAAAATATTTTGTTCCTAAAAGTGATTCTGGTGAAAGAGAAGATAATCGTGATCTTACAAAAGAGCTAATTAATAAAAATTATACTTTTTCAAAAAAT
This sequence comes from Ignavibacteriales bacterium, assembly GCA_016709765.1. Classification (NCBI taxonomy): domain Bacteria; kingdom Pseudomonadati; phylum Ignavibacteriota; class Ignavibacteria; order Ignavibacteriales; species Ignavibacteriales bacterium. The sequence goes on along the minus strand of JADJMD010000013.1, from coordinate 67,949 downwards.
TATTCTGATCTGAAAATAATTCCAGATTCTATTAACCAAATTTATGCTTTGTTTGAAATGGATGGTTTGCCTGAAGCCGGGAAAAGAAATTATACTCTAGGTGATTTAACCAAAACTGCAATAACTCGTTTAAAGCAAAATGAAAATGGATTTGTAATGATGATTGAGGGTTCGCAGATTGATTGGGCAGGACACGATCATAAATCAACAGAGTTGATGGAAGAGATGAACGATTTTACAACTGCAATAGCTGAGGCACTAAATTTTGCAAAAGCGGATGGAAATACGTTGGTTGTAATAACTTCTGATCACGAAACAGGCGGAATGTCAATTACTAAAGGTAATAAAGATGCAAGCGAAATAGAATTATCTTATACAACCGGTGGTCATACTCCATCACCTGTGGGAATATTTGCATTCGGTCCTGGTGAAGAAAATTTTCGCGGCATCATGAAAATTAATCAAATTGGACAAAAACTATTCTATTTACTTGATCTAACCTCTAAATTTTAATCTCTAATCTTCTCTAAATTTTTTTTTATTAATCTCTTGACACGTGAACACTTGTGCACTATATTTGAGGTGAACAAATGAGCACTACTTTTTAATTATGGAAATTTATCAAAATGGATAAAAAACAATTAACCGATCGACAGGAAGAGATTTTGAATTTTATTCAACAGTTTTTGCAAGAAAATGGTTATCCACCCACTCTTAGAGAAATTGGGAAGAGATTTGATATTTCATCTACATTTGGCGTTAAAAGACATTTGGATGCTCTTACAAAAAAGGGTTATTTAAATATTTTGAGTAACGCAAGTCGAGGAATTACTATCACTCGCGATGAGTTTGAATCGCCTACAACAATTAACATGAACGAAATAAATAATGCTAATAAAATTCCAATAGTTGGTAGAGTTGCAGCTGGTTCTCCAATTATGGCTGAAGAAAATATTGAAGGATCAATTGTAATTGATCCCGGATTTTTGAAAAAAGATGCAGATTCATTTGCGCTTAAAGTTAAAGGCGATAGTATGATTGATGCCGGAATTTTTGAAGGTGATTTAGTGATCATCTCTCCAAAAGCCATTGCAGTGAATGGAGATATAGTTGTTGCAAGAATTGAAGATGAGGTTACAGTAAAAATTTATGAAAATAAAAATCAGCAGATAAGATTGATTCCACAAAATAAATCTTACGAACCAATTATTGTTAAAAATAAAAATGAGTTTTCAATTGTGGGTAAAGTAACTGGCGTTTTAAGATGGTTAAATTAAAAGGAGTATGATATGAAAAGCGAAATATTTGAAACAGCAATTAAGAATAGAAATCGTTTAAGATTTTTATATGGCTTAAATGAAGTATTGATAGAACCATATTACATTACTATGGAAAAAAGCGGTTCAAAAGTTATTTATGGCAAGGTTTATCAATCCAGTGAGATTAAAAAATTTAGTTATTGTAAAATTGCAAACATTAAAGTTCTTGAGAAAAAAAGATTTTCTCCAGTTATACCAATCATTCCACTTGCATCGTAAAGAGGTGATATTATGAATACAGATAGAAGAAGAGATGTAGATTTATTGATAGAAGAATTCTGGAAAAAAGGATATTTAACTTTATACAGAAAGTTTGGTACGTATCTTCCTGAGCCATCAAACATTGGTGGATTTGAAGTTGATGTAATTGCAAAACAGAAAGATAATTTTGCCATCGGAGTTACTTTTAATGACCAGGATTTTAATGATACTTTGATGATAAAAAATAAGTTGTCATATCTTGCACAAAGACAAATAAGAGGAACAAATAAGAGAGTGCAGCTATTTGTTGGGGTTTCTTTACTAAATCTAAAATATGCAAAGGCTCTTTTGGATGAGCTTGATCCTGAAACAAGGAAAAACATTAAGTTATTCGAAATTACAGAGAAACCTAATTTATCAATCCGTAAAGAAAGTAGAGCACAAAAAGTTCTTTTTTCTTAAAATATTAATAAGGCAGTCTCAAAACTGTTATTCCGAACTTGTCTCGGAATCCAATCGTTTGAGATTAGTCGACAAGGAGAACCTGAAACGAGTTCAGGGTGACAAAATCAGACTTTTAAGACGGTCTCTTTTCAAAAAACACCTTTCAATACTACAATAAAATCAAATTAGCAATATTTAGTTACCTTGACATTCGTGCATCGTAAAATTAACTTTACACGCTAAATCAATAATAGGAATGGATTTTGAGTAAAGAGAGCTCCACATCCGGTGAGCAGGTTAAAGAATCATTAATAAAATCGGGTGAAATTCCTAAACACATCGCTATTATTATGGATGGAAACGGACGCTGGGCAAAAAAAAGAGGTTTGCCAAGAGTAGCAGGTCATAAACGCGGTGTTGATACTGTTAAGGAAATTGTTGAAGCTTGTAGCGAAATTGGAGTTAAGTATTTAACCCTTTATACTTTTTCCACAGAAAATTGGAAACGCCCAAAAGATGAAGTTTCAACTCTTATGCAACTTCTTTTAAAGAGTTTGCGCGATAGGGTAAATGAACTTAATGATAATGATGTGCGTCTGACGACTATCGGAAATATTGAATCTTTGCCAATTGCTGTGCAAAAGCAGTTAAAATCTGATATTGAACGAACCAAGAACAATAAAAAAATGGTTCTTAATCTAGCTTTAAGTTATAGTGGAAGATGGGAATTACTTGAAGCAATAAAACAGATTGCAAATTCCGCAGTTGAAGGGAAAATAAAAAGCGAAGATATTAGTGAAGAACTTATATCCTCATCACTGACAACAAAGGATATTCCTGATCCTGATTTGGTAATACGAACTAGTGGAGAATTTAGGGTGAGTAATTTTTTGCTATGGCAAATTGCTTATTCTGAGTTTATAATTACAGAAACACTTTGGCCGGATTTTTCTAAATTTGATTTATATGATGCAATTAAAATATTTCAAAAAAGAGAAAGAAGATTCGGTAAAGTAAGTGAACAAATAGAAAAGAATTAAAAGGAAAAAGGTCTGGAGAATGTTCATTTCCTCCCCATTTAAATTGCCTAAATATTTTTTCATATTTTTTATACTAATTTTTTCTACAGCAATATTTGCCCAGCAAAGAACAACGTACAAAATACTTGGTGTTGCAGTTGATGGTAGTAAATCATCTGATGTAAATACAATTATCGTTGCTTCAGGCTTAAAAGTAGGCGATGAGGTGCAGGTTCCCGGTGATAAAACAATTAATGCAATTAAAAATCTATGGGCATTAAATATTTTTTCTGATGTTCAAATTGTTGTCGATAAACAATTAGGCGAAGGTGTTTTTCTTATCATTAAGGTTCAGGAATATCCAAGGCTTGAAAAAGTTGTTATTGTAGGAAATGATGAAATAGATTCTGATGATATCGAAAAGAAAATTACATTTTTGCGTGGTTCAATTTTAAAACCACAGGATGTTGCAAAACTTATCCAACGTATAAATGGTCTTTATGAAGAAGAAGGATATTTTAATTCTGACATAAAAGCATTGTATTACAAGTACTTTGCAGCCGATACAATTGACGATAAAATATACGTAAGGTGGCAAAATACAGTTGATCTTGCTGATGAATATGAAGTTGAATACAATGCATCTGAAGGTAGATCTTCAGATCTTATCACTAAAATAAAAGAACGATTACTCCTAAAAATTAATATTAAAGAAGGCGACGAGGTTAGGGTTAGAGAGATTGCTTTTAATAATAATAATGCATTTGATAATGGTGATCTTAAAGGAGAAATGGATGAAATATCCGAGACAAAATGGTGGAAGTTTTGGGGCGGTGGAAAGTTTGATCCTAAAAAATATAAAAAAGATAAAGAGCTAATTATTAATTTCTACAAAAAAAATGGTTACAGAGATGCGGAGATTGTTTCGGATTCTTTGCTTTATTCTGATGATAAAAAGGATCTGAAAATTGTTATGGATGTTTACGAAGGTCCGCAGTATAAAATTAGAAACGTTAATTGGGAGGGCAATACAGTTTATCCTTCAGTGGTACTAAATGAAAGATTAGATTTTGCACCCGGTGATGTTTATGATCTTGAAAAGTTTGAACAGAATTTACGTGGCAATGAAAAACAATCCGATGTTTCAGCTTTATATCTTGATAATGGATATTTAACTTTTAATCTTCAAACTAAGGAAACTAAAGTTGGTGAAGATTCCATTGACGTAGCAATTAGGATTGAAGAAAAAAATCAGTTTAAAATTGGGCGAGTAGATATTTTTGGAAATGATAAGACAAAAGAAAAAGTAATTCGTAGGGAATTGTATTCTATTCCCGGAGATTATTTTAACCGTGCATTACTTTTCCGTAGCGTCCAAAATCTTGCAAACCTTCAGTACTTTAATGTTGAGCAGCTCTACGGTCCAGAAGGTATTACGACAAAATTATCCAGCGATAGCACAGTTGATGTAGGTTTTAAAGTCGAAGAAAAATCTAGTGACTATCTTAACGCTTCTGTTGGTTATAGCGGAAGCTTTGGGTTCAGTGGTGCCATTGGTGTTACACTAACAAACTTTTCAATTGCTGAACCATTTAGACTTGGCGGCGGACAAGTTTTAAGTTTTAACTGGCAATTTGGTGTTGGAAGTTTGTATAGAACTTTTACGTTAGGTTTTACTGAACCATGGATGTTTGATACTCCAACTTCTGTTGGTGCTGAACTTTTTGATACAAGACAACAATATGTTTATGATCTTCGTCAATCCGGTGCAACAATAAGAGTTGGGCGCAGATTAAAATGGCCTGATGATTTCTTTTATGTTCAGGGAAGATTTAAGTATCAATACAATAATGTAATTGAAGGGCAAGGATATTATCGCGAAGGAAAAAGTAATCAATTTTCTGTAGGTGCACTTATCTCAAGAAAAAATATTGATAATCCTATTTTCCCATCAGCAGGTTCCTCATTGCTTTTAGATGTTGAACTTTCCGGCGGCCCGGTACTACCAGGTAATGTTGACTACCTAAAAATTGGTTTTACAGCGGAATGGTACAGACGATTATTTAATTCCAATCGATTAGCGCTGTATACTGTTGCCAATGTTGGCTACTTGGATGAAATTGTTACCGGCACAAACATTCAGCCTTTTGAGTTCTTTTATATGGGTGGAAATGGACTAATCATTGCCACTACATCACTTAGAGGTTATGATGATAGAACCGTTGGCCCCAAAAATCCATCAACTGGGCAAGTTATTGGCGGAAGAGTTATGGCAAAATTTGGTGCTGAGTTTAGAGTTGCTGTTACCTTAGAACCAATTCCACTTTATCTTTTAATGTTTGCAGAAGCTGGCAATGTATTTGAAAATTTTCAGAAAACAGATATTTTTGATCTTCGTCGCTCAGTTGGTTTTGGCGCGCGGTTGTTAATCAATCCTATTGGTCTTATAGGATTTGATCTTGGTTACGGTTTTGATAGAAAAATTACTGATGGGGAAGACCCAACCTGGTTATTTCATTTTCAGTTTGGTAAAGGTTTTTAAACAAATTGTACAATCATAAAGAACGAGGAAAATAGTGAAAAGTTACATTTTAGTGTTAGCATTTTTAGTTTTAGGTTTTACTTCATTTGCACAATCACCTTTAAAAATTGGTTATGTAGATTCTGAAGTTATATTAACTCAATTCTCAGAATCAATTAAAGCTCAGGGTGATCTTGATGCTCTTACAAATAGATGGTCAACTCAGTTAGATTCTATGACTCTATCATATCAGCAATCAATTGCGGATTATCAGAAACAAGCTGAAACTATGAATGATGCAAAGAAAACTGAATTCCAACAGAAAATAGTTAAGATGGAACAGGATATTATGGATTTTAGAAAAGCTAAGTTTACACAAGGCACCGGCGAAATCTATAAAAAGCAAGAAGCTTTGTTTGCTCCTATAAAAGCAAAAATATATGCTGCTATTGAAAAAGTATCTAAAGAAGAAAACATGCAGTTTGTGTTTGATAAAAGCGGTGATATAATTCTGCTTTATGCTGATTCATCTTTTGATATTACATTTAAAGTTTTAGATAGATTAAAAAGAGGCAACTAGATTTTTTTTGATTAGGTAAGTTCTCCCCATAATTTTTTGGGGAGAATTTTATTTTTTTATTTATCATGTTTTGGTTAAGTAAAATTTAACAACAGGTTTCCGATGAAAAAAATAATAATTCTCTCAGTTCTACTTATTACCACATCAATATCATTTGCACAGCTAAAAATTGGTTATATTGATTCTGATGCAATAATGGATAATCTTCCGGATGTGCAAGACTCCAGACAAAAACTTGATGCCTTAATTCAGGAATGGCAAACTGAACTTAATAAGCTTGAGGCTGAATGGAAAACAAAGTATGATGATTACGAAAAACGTAAATTGATTATGACCGATCAAACAAGAGCTGAAACCGAAGCAGCGCTTGTTCAATTAGAAACACAAATTGCACAATATCGCGAAAAGAAATTTGGTACTAATGGCGAACTTTTTCAAAAGCAAGATGAGTTAATGAAACCTGTTCAAAATAAAATTTTTGGTGCTTTAAAAGAAATTGCGGAAAAAGAAGATTACGATTTTGTGTTTGATAGAAGTGGTGACATTATGATACTATTTGCAAAAGAGAAATATGATCTTACTTCTCAGGTTCTTGAAAAACTTAAACTTAAGTAAAACTTTAAATGAAGATTAGTATCGGTGAAATAGCTTCTTTAATTAATGGAACTGTTTCCGGTGATATTAATACTGTAATAAATAATGTTGCCAAAATTGAAGAAGCTAAATCAGGGGACTTAACTTTTCTTTATCTGCCTGCTTACGAAAAATATTTTTCAACCACATCAGCTTCCGCGATAATTGTTAAGACCGGATTTAATAAATCAAGAAATAACATTGCATATATCGAAGTTGAATCTCCCGAAAAAGCATTCTTTACAATCCTAAAAAAATATTTCACTCCAGAATTTCCCCTTAACGGAATTGATTCCTCAGCCTTCGTTCATCCAACTGCAAAGCTTGCTGATAATGTTGCGATTGGAAAAAATGTAGTTATTTCTTCGGAATGTAAAATCGGAGCTAACACTAAAATTTTTCATAATACTGTTCTTGCAGATAGTGTAGTAATAGGTGATGAATGTTTAATTCATTCAAATGTAAGCATTAGGGAAAATTGTGTTGTGGGAAATAATGTTATTGTACATTCGGGAACAGTAATTGGAAGTGACGGCTTTGGATATAACCCTAATGAAAAAGGTGAGTACGAAAAAATTCCACAAATTGGGAATGTAGTTATTGAAGATGATGTTGAACTCGGCTCTAATGTTTCAATTGATCGCGCCGCGTTGGGTTCGACAATAATTAAACGTGGATGTAAAATAGATAATCTAGTTCAGATAGCGCATAATGTAATTCTTGGTGAAGACACTGTTGTATCGGCACAAACTGGAGTTTCGGGCAGCACAAAAATAGGTAAGCACTGTATACTTGCCGGACAAGCCGGACTAGTTGGGCACATTGAGCTTGGCGATAACGTGGTTATTACAGCTCAATCTGGTGTTTCAAAATCAATTCTAAAGCCGGGTTACTATTCCGGTTCTCCCGCGATGGAAATGAGATCTTACCAAAAAATGCAAGCTCAAGTTAGATTTATTTCTGGTTATGCTGATAGAATAAAAGAGCTTGAAAATCAAGTTAACCAGCTTAAAGAACAACTGAACAAAAAATAAATTTTCATTTGATACTCTACAAAATCAGTAACCCATAAAATTGTATTTAGTCTCCCATCTTGCTATTTTTTTCCCTAATATTATAAAAAACTGGAATTTTAATGATTGAACAACAAAGAACTATTTCTAAACCCGCAACATTAAGCGGTATCGGACTTCATACGGGCACACAATGCACAATGACCTTTAAACCTGCTCCGATAAATGCAGGTATTAAATTTATCAGAGTTGATCTGGGAGGCAACCCGGAAATACCAGCAATTGCAGATAACGTTGTAGATGTTTCGCGTGGTACAACAATTGGAATTGGTGAAGCAAAAGTTTATACAGTTGAACATGTTCTCGCCGCTATTGCAGGATTGCAGATTGATAACATTTCTATCGAACTCAATGGCATTGAGCCTCCAATTGGTGATGGAAGTGCGATCTCTTATGTAAATGCTTTGTTGGAAGCCGGAATAGAAAAACAAGATGCTCCAAAAGATTATTTAATAATCGATGAAACCGTAACTTTTTCGGATGAATCAAGACAAGTTGATATTGTTGCCTTGCCTTTAGATCAATACAGATTGACTGTAATGGTTGACTATCAAAATCCCGCTCTTGGAAGTCAGCACACAGGTATGTTTGATCTTGATAAAGAATTTGTAAATGAATTTGCATCTGCAAGAACATTTTGTTTTTTAAGTGAAGTTGAAGCACTTGCTGATCAAGGCTTGATTAAAGGTGGTGATCTTGATAATGCTGTTGTAATTGTTGATCATCAACTGAAGCAGGATGAGTTAGATAATTTGGGAACCAGAATTGGCATTAAAGAAAAATTTGTTCTTGGTGATGATGGAATTCTTAATAACAAAAAACTTAGATACAAAAATGAACCGGTAAGGCATAAGTTGCTGGATTTGATTGGTGATCTTGCACTAATTGGAGCACCTATAAAAGCACAAATACTTGCGGCAAGACCAGGACACAAAGCTAATGTTGAGTTTGCCAAACAAGTAAGAAAACTTTATCAACAAAAAAAGCTTGTTAAGAAATTTCAGTTTGTAAAAAAAGAAGGGGTTGTATTTGATATAAATGCAATTGAAAGAATACTACCTCACCGCTATCCATTTTTGCTTGTGGATAAGATCATTCATCTTGAAGTTGAAAAGAAAGTTATTGGTGTAAAGTGCGTTACAATTAATGAACCATTTTTTACCGGACATTTTCCAGGTCAACCTGTAATGCCGGGTGTTTTATTAATTGAAGCGATGGCGCAAACAGGTGGAATACTGCTTCTTAACTCGTTACCAAATTTCGAAGAGAAACTCGTCTTCTTTATGAAAATCGATAAAGCAAAGTTTAGAAAAACTGTTGTTCCCGGAGATCAGCTTTTTCTAGAAGTTGAGTTGCTACAAAAAAAATCAAGTACATTTACCATGGCTGGCAAAGTGTATGTAGAAAATGTTCTTGTTGCAGAAGCTGAATTTATGGCTGGCATTGTTGATAGACCTAAAAAAGCGGAAGAAGATTAAAAATGAATTCTATCCATCCAACTGCAATTGTAAGCAGTAAAGCTAAAATTGGTGATAATAATATTATTAAAGCTTTTACCATTATCGAAGATGATGTTGAAATAGGAAATGATTGCCAGATAGGACCAAGCGCTGTAATATATAATGGTGCACGAATTGGAAATCGCGTTAAGATTTATCAATCTGCTTCTATTGCCCATCGACCACAAGATCTAAAGTTTGGCGATGAAGCTACTTGCTTTTACGTAGGTGATGATACTGTTATTCATGAATTTGTAACATTCCACAGGGGCACACAGGAAACAGGTTTTTCCAGAGTTGGGAAAAATTGTTTATTTATGGCCTACACCCATGTTGCCCACGATTGTGTTGTAGGTGATAATGTTATTTTTGCTAATCTTGTACAAATTGGCGGACATGTACACATTGAGGATTGGGTAATTTTGGCTGGTGCATGCGCTGTTCATCAGTTTTGTCATGTTGGAAAACACGCAATGGTTGGTGCTAATTCCCTAGTTGTAAAAGATGTTCCTCCATTTGTTATGAGCGGAAGATTTCCAATAAGATATGAAGGCTTGAATAAAGTTGGTTTGCGAAGACGTGGATTTACGAATGATGATATTGATATTATCAAAAAAACCTATGATACAATTTATAACTCAGGTTTTAATGTGTCACAGGCAATTGCCAAAGTTGAAACTGAGTTTGGAACAAATCAGCACGTTCAAGATATAATTAAATTTGTTAGAGCAAGTAAGCGCGGAATTATCGGCAAATGAAATGGCAATTTCTAAACTCCGGTGTTAACAGCGGCAAGTTCAATATGGATTTTGATGTTTTTCTTTCGGAAAATTTTAATCCTAACAACGCAATTTTAAGATTATATAGATGGAATCCCTATTGTATCTCTCTTGGGGCAAATCAATCTTTAGAAGATATAGATTTTGCCAAAACAAGATATCATCAGATTGATGTTGTTAAAAGACCAACTGGCGGCAGAGCGATTCTTCATTCTCAAGAATTAACTTATTCCGTAATATATCCGATAGGCGCATCATCATCAGCAAAAAATATTTACAACGAAATAAATCTTGCTTTACGAAAAGGCTTAATTAATTTTGATTCAAGATTGGATGCAATCGATTTAGAAAATACTCAACCAGACTTTAAAGAGTTTTATAAATCAGAAATTAGTTCGATATGTTTTGCGGTTTCTGCAAAAAGTGAATTGAATTTAAAAGGGAAAAAAATAGTTGGCAGCGCGCAAAGAAAATTAGGAAATGTAATTCTTCAGCACGGATCGATTCTTTGCGGCGCATATCATAAAAAAATTGTTGATTATCTTAATGTTACTGATGAATTAAGAAAAGCAATGTTTCAGGAAATTGCATCAACAACGATTGACTTAAAATCTGCACTGAATACTGAAATAGATTATGCTAAATTAAACGCATCAATTCTTAATGGATTTAAAGAACATTTTAATTCCGATTTTGAAGAAATTGATCATGAGTTCTTAGAAAGCAAAATGATAGCCTGATTTTCTTAATTTATTTTGCTGTCCCAGTTTTCATTCATATTCAAGTTTCACAAATAATGCTTTCAAAAATAAAAAATTTAATTTCCTTTCTTCTTTTAGTTTCATCAATATCTTTTGCACAGATTGAATCCCAACTGTTTCTTGAGGGCGCACGAATTACAGATATCAAACAAGAAGGAACCTCAATTTGGGTTTCTACTTATGGACAGGGGATATATCAGTATTCTAATAAAGATGGCAAATGGACAAACTATTCAAGCAAGAGTTCAACTTTAGACAATGATCTTTTTCACTGCGTTGCCGCAAGTAAAGATTATATTTGGGCTGGCGCAAATGAAGGTTTGTTTATCTATTCTAAAAAAACTAAAAAATGGACTAAAAGAAAATTTGCACAGGGCGGAGAGTTTGGAAATTGGATAAGAAGTTTAAGTTTTGATGAAAAGAAAAATAGATTGTGGATTGGCAGATTTAGAAACATTACAGTTTTTGATCTTAAAAGAAATAGGTTTACCGATTACAATCGTGTAATAAACAGCGATGAAAAAACTAATAACTTTAATGCAATTGTATTTGATGGCGATAGTGCAATCTGGTTTGGTGTAGAAGCTGGTGTGCATAAGTTTGAAAACACAAAAAATGTTGATGTCCAATCTGCCTGGAGTTATTTTAAAAATAACAACAGAAATTTTAACGAAGATGGAAATTCAGTTTCAGTTTCCGATTTTGCATTTACGAGCAATGAGGTTTGGTTTGGCACCGATGAGTTTGTAACAAAAGAACAACCGGAGTACAATCCCGGCGGCATTTATGTTTGGGATAGAAAACTAAAATGGGATAGAATATCTAAAGCAAACGGACTTGGCGGTAACGGAATTTATTGTTTAGCAAAAACAGGTAACTACATTTGGACCGGTGTTTACGAGTTTAGGAAAAACGACAAAGAAGAATATGGCAAAGGTTTATTTCTAATTAATCGCATTACAAAAAAAGTTGTACCAGTTGATCTTAGCGAATTAAAGATCACAACCTCAAACATCCTCTCACTTTACTTTGATGGAATTAATCTTTGGATCGGAACATCCGAAGGATTAGTAAGATTAAAATTGGGTAATGAGCTTGCACATCTGAAGAAGTAACTTCTTCCTTTACTTCGTAAAATTATTTTTGTACGTTTGGTTGTCTTTAAAATTGCTAAGGGGCAAAAAATGCATACAAAGATTTATTATCGTTCGTGTTTAGTCGTTTCTCTCATTTTTGTTTTTACGAATTTAATTTGTTCTCAGATATCAGATCTAAAACAAATTCCTTTACAGTATAAAGATGTTCTGGAATCTGCTTCTGTTGCTATTAATGATAACGAGTTATTATTCTTTTTTATCAATCCAACTCAAGACTCGCTCTTCTCAATTAGAACAACAAACCTTGGTAATAGCTGGTCACAGCAATCGTTAGTTTATAATTTCCCTTCAAATGCAGTTAGTGTTTTATTAAAACTGAGTGCTATAAAAACAAATACGAATCGAATAATTCTTTGCTGGGCTTATTCAAATTCTACTCTTAGCAGTGATTCAATTACTATAATTAAATCTGATGATTCAGGTCAAAGTTGGAGCAGTCCAACAAAAATTAAAGGAGCTACCTCAGGTAGCGGTAGTTCAAAACAAATTTCTGAAATGACTTTTGCAAAATCTTTGTCTAATCATATTTATTTGGCTTTTAATAATCGCGGCAGACGTTATTTGTGGTTTAAAAAAAGTACAGATAACGGCACAACCTGGACTGATACAGCTAAAGTGATTTATAGTTCTACAACTTATGTCTCTGACGTTAGCCTGGTAACAAGCGATGATCAGAATTTGAAAGCGTTCTTTATCGAGGGTACTCCTGTTTCTGTAAATAAAATTAAGAAAATGAGTAGTACTAACGGTGGACAAACATGGTCAAGTCTTGAGACAATCATTGAGGATCCATTACAAATAAAATCTCCAAGAGCAATTATTACAGATGATAATAGACTTTGGTTAGTTTACCAAAAAGAATCAACGTATCCTTATATAAACCCTGAATGGAACTCACCAACTAATTACCTTACTTCCGATTTATATTACCGAATCAGTGAAGATTTGGGAAACACCTGGCAGCCGGAAAAACAATTAACAAAATACATTGGTGATGATAATTATCTTAATCTTACTTACTATGATAACTCACCATTACTTTCGTACACAACCCAGAGGTTTACAAACAATTATAATCTAACATTTCTTATACCCGGTAAGTTTGAAGAGAATAAAACTCCACCTTATATAATATATTCTTACAGTAACAATATTGATACTCTAAAAAACAAATGTACTATTAAAGCTTTGGTCATTGATGATGAATCCGTTGGTAAAGTGTTAATAGATTTTGCAGATGGTCAATTAACCGGAGAATTGTTTGATGATGGAACACGATTAGATGGTGAAGTCAATGACAGCATATTTGCCAATGTGTTCGAAGTTCCAAGACTAGTTAATTATGATGTCTATTTGATAGAAAAAAATAATCTTAAAATCCCAATTAATAAAAAAGGTATAATTGCTGCTTCAGGTTATCCGTATGCTTATAATTTATTACCAGGAGTTTTAGAGGCTTATGATGAAAACAATAATGTTGTAATAAAAGATGATGAGATTGATATTCTTATATCAAGTTTTGGCGGCAAGTATGATGACGTTGTTTTTTTATTTTCAAGTGGGTTTTTGATGTCCGGGCTTGAAGGAGATTCAATCTGGGCGAACGGCGTTGCTTCAGCTTCATTGATCGAAGATTATATTCCGGGGAACATTGGTTCTGATCCAAAAGACAAAAGAAATTCTATTTATGTATTAAATGCAGATGATAAACCTTTCGGAAACTCCTGGCAGGTTTGGAAAGACGCTGTAGTACGTGGTGCTGAGTTTTATGATGGAGACCATAGTGGAATTTACGACCCTATTGATAATAATTTTAATGGCATCTGGGATAGTGATGAAGATATGCCGATGATTCTTGGAGATGAAACTGTCTGGTGTGTTTATAATGATGGATTGCCTGATTCTTTAAGAAGATTGAGAGTAGCTCCAAAAGATATTGAAATTGCTCAGACCATATTTACTTCAAAAGAATCTGGTTTAGAAAATGTTATGTTTTTAAGATATAAGATTTTAAATAAAAGTGTTATTGATTATGATTCGGTTTACTTTGGTTTTTGGGCTGATACAGATTTAGGTGAAGCAACTGATGATCGTGTTGGTTGTGATACGTTGCTAAATTCGGGATTGGTTTATAATGATGGAGATGATTGGCAATATGGTAATAATGTACCATCTTTTTTTACAACTTTATTACAGGGACCAATTACTGATACAGGATTAAATACAGATACTGCCTACAACAAATTGGGAGAATTATTAGGAACACGAATGTTCCCAAGTTCAAGGAACTCAAATATTTCAGCTCATACTATGTCTATTGGCGGAGATCCAAGCTTAAGTGATCCTAGTGAATCTATTTATGTAAGAAATTATTTAATGGGTAAAACTCGTTTTGGCAATTATCCGGATCCTTGTACTTTTAGTTATGGTCAAGTATTAGGTGGAGTAAATTGTAATGAAGTAAATAATCGATTGTGGGTTTCGGGTGATCCAGTAACCCAAATTGGGTGGATAGAAACTACATCCGCCGATCAAAGAAACATACTCAGCACAGGTCCATTCAAATTAAAGCAAAATGAACCTATTGATATTATTGCTGCATATGTAGTTGGAAGAGGAACGGATGCATTAAACTCAATAACAGTTGCAAGAGAAATTGTTGAAGGAGTGATTGAGGAGTATAAAAATAATTTTCCAAGACTAACATATAAACCAGGTGCCCCAACAAATCCAATTGTTAGTTATGAGTTATATCAGAACTACCCAAACCCATTTAATCCAACAACAATAATTAGATATGCTATACCGCAGGATGGAATTGTAACGATAAAAATATTCGATATACTAGGACAGGAGGTTGTAACGCTTAAAAATGAATTTCAAAAAGCGAACCGTTATGAAGTTCAGTTTAATTCAAAAGGATTGGCGAGTGGAGTTTACATATATAGCCTAAAGGTGAATAATTTCATAGAATCCAAAAAAATGATTTTATTAAAGTGATTATGATGACATTAAATTAACTTTTTCTTAAGTAACAATTTTAGCCTCTCCCCCCCCCCCCCCCCCCCCCGGGCGCAAACAAAAAACCAAAACATTAGTAACAAAATAGATTCCCACTTATTTGGGAATGACAATTTTGTGTTTAGGACTTTTGAAACAGCCGTTTTACCTCTGCCTTTATCCATATTCATCCTGTGTTTTCGCCACTTTTTACCCACATTTTTTATAGTTATTTTTCAGACAAATTTATTAACTAATCTGGCTTATCAATGATTAAAATCTCTGAAAAAAGATTACTTCAGTTAAAAAAGAATTTTAAACAAAAACGTATTGCTGTAATTGGCGATATGATGCTTGATATTTATTTCTGGGGTGATGTTAAAAGAATTTCTCCAGAAGCCCCGGTTCCTGTACTGGAAGTGGAAAATGAATTTTACCGTTTTGGCGGAGCTGCAAATGTTGCGTTAAATATTTCTGCATTAAATGGAATTGCTGAACCAATTGGAGTAATCGGTTACGATAATCATGGAACCATTTTTAATTCTCTTTTATCTGAACAAAAAATTTCTCATCACGGACTTATAGTTGATGAATCACGACCAACTACTGCAAAAACACGTGTAATTGCAGATAGTCAGCACATTGTTAGAATTGATAAAGAGAGTAAAGAAACGATAGCAAAAGATATTCAGAATAAAATTTTTGATTATGTAAAAAGTATAATTAAAAAATTAGATGGAATTATACTTCAGGATTACAATAAAGGAGTTTTATCTTCTTCACTTATTGCCCAATTAATTGAATTAGCTAATAAGAATAAAAAACTTGTTACTGTAGATCCTAAGTTCAACAACTTTTATGAATATAAAAATGTTACCGTTTTCAAACCTAATAGAAAAGAAGCTGAAGATATACTTGGAATGAAAATCAAAACTGATGCTGATATTTCTTTTGCGGGTAACACATTGCTAAAAAAACTTAATTCCAAAAATGTTTTACTAACTCTAGGCGAAGATGGTATTGCAGTTTTTAAAAAAGGGAAACCAGAAAAACGTATGCCAACTAAAGCAAGAAAGGTTGCTGATGTTTCCGGCGCTGGCGATACTGTTATTTCAACCTTAACTATTGCGCTTGCTGCAGGCGCTAATATTTATGAAGCATCTTATCTTGCAAACTATGCAGGCGGAATTGTGTGTGAGGAAGTTGGAATTATTCCGATTGAACTTGATAAACTTTTTGATACTGTTGCGCGAGAAAATAAATGAGTAACATAAAATCTCGAACAGAGATAAAAATAATTAGAGAGCAGCTAAAACAGCAAAATAAAAAAGTTGTGTTTACTAATGGCTGTTTTGATCTAATTCATTCTGGTCATGTTGATTATCTTGTTAAAGCAAAAGAGATGGGCGATGTTTTAATCCTAGCTTTAAATTCTGATTCATCAATTAGAAATATAAAAGGTGATAAACGGCCAATATTAAAGCAGGACGAACGAGCATTTATTGTATCCAATTTAAAGCCTGTTGATTATGTAACTTTTTTTGAGGAAGATACTCCTGCAGAAATTATTAGTGAATTGATTCCCGATGTTCTGGTTAAAGGCGCTGATTGGGCGATTGATAAAATTGTAGGAAGAGAAATTGTTGAAGCTAACGGTGGTGAGGTCAAAACAATAAAATTTGTAAATGACCAATCAACTTCAAACATCATAAAAATTATTAAAGAACTATATAAAGATTAGTGGACGAGAAAAAGATACAGACAGAGACCAAGAAGATTATTGGCAAAGGCAGAAAAGCTTTACGCTACGGTGTAAATATTTTTGTTTACACTTTTGTCGGCATCTTTATGCTGTTCCTGGTTTTCTTTGGAGTATCTCAAACTTCTATTTTTAAAGATTGGCTGCGTGATACAATTGTTGAAACTGTAAATAGTGAAATACAAGGAAAACTATCTATAGGAGAGATTGACGGAACAATTTTTACTTCACTACTTATTAAAAATGTTAGTCTAACTTCTTTACAAAATGATACTGTTATTTCAGCCGGAAATATTGAATTAAGAACAAGTCCGTTAAAAATACTTTTTAAAAATATTTATGTAAGAAAATTTGAATTAAAAGATGCGAAGATTCATCTTGTTGAAGAAAATGATGGAGAATTAAATCTTCTTAAAATATTCCCTGCATCAACTGAACCCGAAGACACAAGTTCTTCTGAATTCCCTTTTACCATTGAGGTTGCTGATTTTGGATTAACCAATGTTGATTTTTCAATGCAGAGATATGATAAAGTTGGAAGTAATGAAAATTATCAAAGCATGAATTTGGACGATCTGCGAATCAAGAACTTAAATGTTTCATTTAATGCATTTGCTGATCTTAATAAATACGCATACAGGCTTACAATTAGTGACGTTTCATTTAACCCAAACTTTAATTTTTTTCAACTGCAGCATTTAAGCGGCAGTATTCTGCTTAGTCCCGAATTAGCTGGGATCAACAAACTTCATTTAATCACGAATGATTCTGATATAGAACTTAGTGCCGCAATTTTAGGTGTAGATTTCCTAACAGATTTTTCTATGGAAGAACTTGCAGCAGCACCGGTTCGGTTGAGTTTATTATCTACAAAATTGAATGTTGATGACGTTACAACTTATGTTCCGGTAATGAAAATGTTTGCGGGAATAATCTCTACTGACCTGGAAGGTTCTGGAACATTTAACGAGTTATCACTTAAGAAGTTTAAAATTAATTATAATAACACATCTCTTAAAGCAAAAGGTGTTCTTAAAAATTTACTGGATGCAGATAAGATGATTTTTGATGTAAGAGTGACCGATTCCTACATAGATCCATCTGATCCTAATAAATTTTTAAAGGATTTAGATTTACCTGAGTACATGGAATTCGGTGTATTTAGAATTGATACTTTGAATTATTACGGTGGACCTTTAGAATTTAAAACTACTTTTGCAATTAGAACCGATAAAGGAAATTTAAATGGGAATGCTGATATTGATTTACGTTCTTCAGCAATGAAATATGATGCAATTCTGATTACAAAAAATCTTGATATTGGTCCTTTCCTATCCATTTCAACGGATATGAATTCTGAGATTAAAATCAGCGGTGTTGGATTTGATCCGCAAAAAATAAAATTAGATCTATCTATGAACGCAGTGTCATCCAGGTTCGGAGAAAAATATTTTAATAATTTAAATATTACTTCAAGTGCGGAAGACGGATTGATCACTACAACTTTATCCTTATCATCAGATTCATCTTCCGTAAAGTTGCTGGCAAATTTGGATTTTAATAATCCAAATGATCCCACATACGATATTAAAGGTAAACTGAATGGAATAAATTTATCAAAACTTCTCAATAACGAATCACTTGATTCAGAACTAAATTTATCACTTGAAGCGAGTGGGCAGGGATTTAATCCCGATAGTATGGATTTATTTCTTGTAACCGATATTAAAAAATCCAGATTTTTAGATTTTGATATTGACAGTACAAGATTAATTATGGATTTGAGAAGAAATGATAATGGCAAAAAAATAATTAATGTTATTTCTGATATTGCAGATTTTACAATTAGCGGTAATTTCTTAATAACTTCTTTGGGTGATGTGATTTCTCGTGAAGCAGAAATAATAAGTAGTGCCATTGATGAAAAGTTTAATCCAATCTTTAAAAAAGATTCCTTATTCAATTCTGATTCGTATACATTGTTGTCAGAAAATCAAACCTCTATAAATGATTTTGATTTAGATTATCTTTTAGACTTTAAGGAATCCATGAATCTAACTTTGGGAAAAGATCAACTAGAGCTTGATGGACAGATGAATGGATTTATGAAGTCCTCAAATGATTCTTTATCTATTTCACTTATTTCTGATTTTGATTATCTAAAATATTGGAATGATGAAGCTCTTTATTTTCTTATAAACTCAAAGCTTAATTGTAAACTTTCTAATCATCTCATTACTGGATATTCGGGAAATTTAGATGCTGAAATTGAGTTTACCTCTGATAGAATGTATGCAAGTGCAAATATTTATAATGTTAACTCAAAACTAACTCTGTCAAATAATCAAATTGATTTATCAGCATCTGCAAAATATGAGAATAACATTACAACAAAAATTAATGCAAATGCAATTTTTAATGATGCAGAACTTCAGTTAAATATAACAAATTTTAATTTTAACTATAATCAGTTTAACGTCCATAATAAGCACAATCTTGCTCTAGCATACTCCAATGAAACACTAGATTTTAAAGATTTTATTTTAGACGTTGCTAATGGGACGTTAAATGTAGGAGGTACATTTGGACCAACTGGTGAAGATACCATTAATGTTAGTCTTGATTCACTTAAAGGGGAAATGCTGACAACAGGTATTTTGGGAAACTTTGGGCAGAAAAAAATTGATGCGGATATAAATCTTAAAGGTTTAGTAACCGGAAATTTTAGCGATCCAAAATTTTTAATTACAACATCTGTTAATAAAATTAAATATGGTGAAAGTAATTTTGGTTCATTGCTCTCTGTTTTTGATTATTCAGATAATAAATTAAATGCAGATGTAAGATTTCTTGATTCCACCGAGAATAATGATACACCCGCTATGTTGATTTCAGGGTATTTCCCTTTAATGTTAACTTCAACTAAGGATTCAATCTCTAATTCTCAAAAGTCAATTGATTTAACAATCCAATCAGATGAATTTGATTTAAGTTCTCTTAAAAACATTATCCCTTATGTCCAGTTTCAAAAAGGAAAACTTGAAACTGATATTTATATATCCGGCACAGTTTCTAAGCCTATAGCAATTGGATACTTTAGTATTAACGATGCAAAATTTAAAGTAACTAATAATAATCTTGATTATGATTTTAATACCAAGGTTTGGATTGATGATGACGACATTACCATCGAAAGCATAACATTGCAAAACGTATTTGGAACAAAACAAGGTGGTACTTTAAAAGGTGATGGATTTGTAAAACTAAATGAATTTAAATTGGATTCGACATTTATTAAGGTAAATGGAGATTTAAAGGTACTTGATAAAATATCTAAATCATCAAGTCCACTTGTATATGGTGATCTTGCACTGCAAAGTAGGGGCGACATAATCTATTCAGCAAAAAAAGGTATTTCATATGTTAATCTTCCGATAGATGTAACAGTAGCTGATATTATAGTTCCGCTTAGTAAATCAGCGTATTCAAGTAACTCCGGGTTTATTTATAAATATACCAATCACACAAAAGGTATAGATAATCTTATCCTTGAATTAGATAGTTTGATTGAAATAACGAATAAAAATGATTCAATTCTGAATATTGATGTTAATGGTTATCGTTTTGATTACACACTTGATATAAAACTTAAAACAGAAGCCGAAGTTGTTGTTGTTCTTTCCAAAGAACTTGATCAAAATTTATTAGCTATTTTAGACGGTGATTTTTTCCTTGAATCGTTGAATGGCAAAACTAAATCTGGTGGCGAACTTGAACTGCTTGAAGGTTCGAGTTTAAGTTTTATAAAATCCTTTTCAGCAAAAGGAAATGTAAAGTTTGATAAAATTACAAATCCAATTATTGATATTACATCCACTTACAATGATTATTACATCCCGCCAAATTCTAGTAATGGAACTACCGAGCAGGAAGTAGCTGTTAAGATAAAGTTAAAGGGACCATTAAGTGAACTTGATCAGAACTTTATTAAGGATGAAGATAATATTGGTGTTTATATGGGGCGACAGGCAATTGAAGATGATAAAAAAGATCCAACAAAAAATGCTACAGATGCAATGTATTTCCTAATTATTGGTAAGTTTCCTGATGATGATAATAATCAAAATGATAAGAACTTAGTTGCTTCAACTACTACTTCACTTGCTGGTTCATTGATTGGAGAAGTGTTAAATCAATATTTTGATAATTATGTAACAGGTTTTCAATTAAGGCAAACTGCAACTGATACAAAGTTTAGCTTACTTGGTAAAGTTTGGAAGATTAAATATCAAATTGGTGGCTCAACTGAAGTGTTACAGGATTTAAGTCGTGCAAATGTTAGAATGGAATATCCAATTACAGAGAGATTACAATTACGATTGGAAAGAAAAGAGTCTGAAAATCAGACATCATCAATTAACAATCCACTTTTCTTTGAAGGTGGTTTTAAATATAATTTTGAGTTTTAATGAAAAAAGAATTAAAAGCTTTCTTTAACAGAAATCAGGGTAGGGGATTTAAATCCAAAGATGTTGCATCTAAACTTGGATTTAATTCTGATCACGAATATGCTTCTTTAAAAGCAGCGCTTCATAAACTTGAATCAGAATCCTTTCTGATCAGAACGGGAAAAAAATACCAGCTTAACAAAGTACCGCAAACAAACAGGTTAAAAGGCAGACTTGAAATTAACAGAAATGGTTTTGGATTTGTAAATATCAATAATGAAAAACATGGTGATATTTTTATTGCTGCCAGAAATATTGGGACAGCTTTCGATGGTGATTTAGTGGAAGTAGAATTATTTGCCAAACAAAAAGGTAAAAATATTGAAGGGCAAATTGTAAATATCGTTGAAAGAAAACGTAAAGAATATGTTGGAATAATTAAAAAATCCAAATCATTCTTTTTTATTTCACCTGATGATCCAAAACTTCACAGGGATATATACATAACAGAAGCGAAACTTAACGGTGCTAAAACGGGGGATAAAGTTGTCGTAGGTAAGTTAGTTTGGGATTCTTCAATGCTCAATCCGGAATGTGAAGTTGTTGAAGTAATAGGAAAATCGGGAACACACGAAACAGATATTATTTCGATAGCGCGTGAGTTTGATCTGAAATATAAATTCCCTAATTCTGTTTTAGCAGAAGCGGAGAGCATTCCAACTGCCATTCCAAAAGAAGAAATTAATAATCGTATAGATTTTAGAAATAAAAATGTTTTTACAATTGATCCAGAAGACGCAAAGGATTTTGATGATGCACTTTCTTTGGAACGATTGGAAAATGGAAACTTATCCATAGGAATTCATATTGCGGATGTGTCTCACTATGTAAAAAAAGATTCCGCACTTGATGTTGAAGCTCGAGAAAGAGGTAACAGCGTTTACTTTGTTGGAAGAGTAATTCCAATGCTGCCGGAAAAACTATCAAACCAAATTTGTTCACTAGTTCCTTTTGAAGACAGACTTACTTATTCCGTTATTGTTGAAATGACTCCACGCGGAAAAATTATCAACTACTTGATTGAAAAAACTATCATAAACAGTAAAAGAAGATTTACTTATGAAGAAGCTCAAAAAGTTATTGATACCGAAAAAGGAGATCTCGTTGAAGATATCTTGGAATTAAATAAGATTGCAGAGCTTTACAGAAAAAAAAGAATGCGGGAAGGCAGTTTTAATTTTATATCTCCTGAGGTAAAGTTTAATCTTGATGAAAATGGAGTTCCTGTTTCAATTTTAGTTAAGAAGTTACAACAAAGCAACATGCTAATAGAAGAATTTATGCTACTTGCAAACAAGTTGGTTGCAACTCAGATTGCAGTTCCAAAATCCGGGGCGGTAAAACCATTTGTTTATCGAATTCATGATTTGCCTGATCAAGAAAAAATTGTAGAATTTTCTCGGTTTGTAAAAACACTTGGTTACACATTTGATCCGAACGCCAGTTCAAAATCTATAGGATTCCAAAATCTTCTTAACCAGGTTAAAGGCAAGGAAGAAGAGGGTTTAATTAACGAGTTGGCAATTCGTTCAATGGCTAAAGCAGTTTATTCACCTGATAATATTGGACATTATGGATTGGGATTTAAGTATTACTCACATTTCACTTCTCCAATTAGAAGATATAGTGATTTAATTGTTCATCGTTTACTTTTTAATTATAAAAATTTAAAAAATGGTGAAATTTATTCACTTGCACAATTGGAAGAAATTTGCGAAAATATATCCGCAACTGAAAGAAATGCAGTTGAAGCGGAACGATTTAGCGTTAAGCAAAAACAGATCGAGTATTTAAAGAATCATCAGGGGAATGAATTTTCGGCAATAATTTCTGGTATAACAAATTTTGGAATTTTTGTTAAAATAACAGATATTCTTGCAGAAGGTTTGGTTAGATTAAGAGATCTTGATGATGATTATTACATTCACGATGAAAAAAAATACGCAATCGTCGGCAAGCGTACGAAAAAACAATATCGATTAGGGGATAAAATTTCTGTAAAACTTATCCGTGTTGATGAGGAAAGATCAGAGTTAGATTTTATAATACTTGAATCAAAGGAAGCAGGATGAAGGTAGTAAAACTTTTTTTAGCATCATTTATTTTCTGTTCCGTTGCAGCATTTGGGCAATTTGGAAAAAATAAAATTCATATTAAGGATTATGATTGGTACTATATCCAAACTAAACATTTTGATATATACTTTTCGCAGGATGGTGAGTCTCTTACAGAATTTACAGCCCAAGCTGCTGAAGATGCTATTACCTCAATTCAATCAACACTTAATTATAGAGTTAACAATCGGGTTACGATAATTATTTTCAATTCTCAAAATGAATTTCAAGAAACTAATGTAATCGATCAATATTTAAGTGAAGGGATACAGGGGTTTACAGAGCTATTTAAAAATAGAGTTGTAATTCAGTTTACAGGATCTTACAAGCAATTTCGTCATTTAATTCATCACGAACTTACCCACGCAGTAATGAATGATATGTTTTATGGCGGTTCAATTCAGAACATTATCGCAAATAATATTTCACTACAATTTCCGTTATGGTTTAGCGAAGGATTAGCGGAGTACGAAGCGCTTGGTTGGGACGTTGATACAGATATGTTTATACGTGATGCTGCGGTAAGTGAATATTTACCTGAAATAAATCAGCTTGGCGGTTATTTTGCTTACCGTGGTGGACAATCAGTTTTTTATTATATCGCAAACAAATATGGCAAAGAAAAAATTGGCGAGTTAGTAAATAAAATAAAAGGTGTCGGTAGCGTTGAAGAGGGAATTAAAGCCACTTTAGGAATTGATACTAAAGAATTAGGTGAGCGCTGGAGAAAAGACATTAAAAAAACATTTTGGCCTGATGTTGCTTTAAGAGATGATCCGGAAGATTTTGCAAAAAGATTAACTGATCCTGAAAAAGATAAAGGATTTTATAATACTTCTCCAACACTTTCACCACAAGGTGATAAGATAGCGTTTATCTCAAATCGTGATTACTATTTCGGTCTTTATATTATGGATGCTTTGACCGGAAAAACACTTGAGAGGATTGTTGAAGGAAATCAAACACCTGATTTTGAAGAATTAAATATTTTAACTCCAGGATTAACGTGGTCGCCTGATGGAACCAAAATAGCTTTATCGGCAAAGAGAAGCGGCTTTGATGCAATTTATATTTTTGATGTTGAATCCGGAGATAAAGAAATTCTTGATATTAATTTTGAAGCGGTTGAAAGTGTAACATGGTCCAATGATGGAAAAACCCTTGCATTTATTGGACAAAATACGCGTGAATCTGATCTTTATATTTATAGTTTTCAAACCGGTGAAACAAAAAATTTAACAAATGATATTTTTAGTGACTCTGATCCTGCGTGGTCACATGACGACAAGGCAATTTATTTTTCATCAGATAGAGGAGATGATCTTGATGGAAGAAATTTACCTGATGATTTTAAAATATCGAACCATAATTACTCGCAAAAAGATATTTACAAATATGAACTATCAAATAACAATACAGTTAGGATAACTGATCTTCCATTAAGTGATGAAACATCACCAAGAGAAGAAGCCAATGGTGAGAATTTAATTTTGATTTCGGATCAAAACGGAATAAATAATATTTATACAAAATCGCTTGCAGAAAATGGATCTGAAAACTCCGTACTAAATTCTCCATTAAAACCGATTACAAATTCTTTAACCGGTTTGTATCATTTGTCTTTATCAAAAGACACAAAGAAATTAGTTTTTTCTACTTTGTATGAATCAGTATATAATATATTTATGCTTGATAATCCATTTGAAACAAAAACTAAACTTGATAAGCTTACACCCACATTGTACTTTACAAAATTAGAAGAGCAACGAAATAGAAAGTCTGAAATAAAGATCATTAAAGACCAAACTGATACTAATACTATTGTACAGAATAATAGCGATGTTGAAGATGATGAAATTAAAATATTTACGGGTGATGTTGTTGAGGTAGATTCATCATCAAAAAGCAGCGGAAGAGATTTTTCTAATTTTGTTTTTGGTAAACAAGATTCATCACAGGAAAAAGTTTATGCAAACGATTCATTATTTATTCCAAAAGATAATTTAGATAACAACGGAAATTATCGTGTAAACAAATATAAAATTACATTTGGTCCTGATCTGATTTACGCTAATGCTGGTTACAGCACTTTCTATGGATTAATTGGAACTACAGTCCTTTCTTTTAGTGATGTTTTAGGTGATCATCGGTTGGTTGGAGTTACCGGTTTGCAAATTGATTTGAAGAACAGCGATTACGGTTTGGCTTATTATTATCTCGGCGGAAGAGTTGATTATGGAGTTCAGGGTTATCATACTGCAAGATTCGTAAATCTAGTAAGAGGTAATTTTATTAATCTTTATAGATACAGAAGCTATGGCGCAACAATTTCAGCCAGTTTGCCGTTAAATCGTTTTTATAGATTTGAAGGCGGGTTAAGCTGGTTAAATGTAAAAGGAGAAAATCTTGATGATATATCCATTCCATCAGATGAAGCCTCTTTTATTATACCATCTTTAGCATTTGTTCACGATAATGTTATGTGGGGATACACATCACCAATACAAGGGACTAGATATAGAGTTGAAGCTTATGGTAATCCAGGAATTGGGAATAAAAAATTAAGTTTCTACACGCTTAGCGGTGATTATAGAACCTATTTAAGATTCTGGACTGACTACTCTTTTGTAATGAGATTTTCGGGTGGTTATTCTGGTGGATCAAATGCACAAAGATTTTTTCTTGGTGGAATTGAAAATTGGATTAACAGATCCTTTGCTACCTCAGAAATTCCAATTGAGTCAACAAGTGATTATGCTTTTTTAACAGCAGTTTTACCTATGCGTGGTTTTAATTATTCTGAGCAGATTGGTTCTAAATATTTTTTAATGAACTATGAACTTAGATTTCCTTTGATTCGATACCTTGTTCCGGGTCCAATACCAATTTTATTTAGTAATATTCTTGGTGTGGCTTATATAGATATTGGATCAGCATGGAATAATACAGGTAAGTTGCAGTTTTTTAATAAAGATGAAAATGGAAATGTTGTTAGTAAAGATTTACTAATGGGCACAGGTGTTGGTACGCGTGTATTCTTCCTCTATTTTCTCTTAAGATTTGATGTGGCTTGGGCTTATCATGTTGATAAATTTGCAAAACCTATTTTCTATTTTTCAATCGGAGCAGATTTTTAATTAAAATAAAGTGCTGCTGAAAAGAAATTATTTATCAGCAGTATTTTTTTTAACAGTCTTAATTTCTGTTGTTGATTTCTCGACAGGTTTAACTTTTTCAGCAGTTTTTGTCTCTGATGGTTTAGATGAATTTTTGTAATCGGTATGATAAAAACCAGTTCCTTTAAATATTGCACCCGCACCCGCACTAATTAATCTTTTAACTTCACCATTACAAACAGGACAGTTTTTTGTTGGCTCATCTTTCATAGATTGAAAAATTTCAAATCTATTTCCACACTTCAAACACTTATACTCATAAGTTGGCAAAACAATCTCCTAAAATTTAAAGGCAAACATAATGAATAATTATAGAATGTTCTATAAATTTGGTTTGTTAAAATTCATCACATAATAATTAGAAATTAATAAATTGAAAAAGTTAATCTTATCATTGCTGCTAACACTTCTAATGTTAACCGGTTGTTTAAACTATGTACAGAATACAACAATTTATCCCGATGGTTCGGGGAATATGGAAATTAATTATTGGATGAAGTTTTCTGATACGAGCAGTGTAGCTACAATTTTAAATTTAGAACTATTTAATCCTGATTCAATAAGAAGCGAGTTTTCTTCAGAATTTGTAAAGATAATCGATGTTATAACTTTTTCCGATACTACAGATTCAACAGTTCATGCAAATATCCAGCTCAGTTTTAACAATGTTGATTCTTTAAATACCGCTAATGCATTCTCACAATCCAGATTTTTGCTTGAAGACGGTGCCTCGGGACAAAAAATATTTTCACAATTTATTCCACCTGTTACCACTGGTTTTGGGATGGATGGAAGTGCTTATTATGTTACGTATAATTATGAAATTCGTGGCGATATTATCACTCACAACGCAACTAATAAGTCTGGTAATAATTTAACCTGGTCATATTCACTATCCGAAATTGGAAGAGGTAAAACGATTTCCGTTACGTTTAAGCCATTTAAACTAAAAGAAACGCCTTATTGGATTTATATTCTTGCAGGTTTAGTTCTCTTAATTGTTATTTTCTTTCTTATCCGAAAGAAGAAAGATTAAATTGTTTTATAGATTTATAAGCATTTAATTTTATTGACATAACTTACCTCATTGTTTATATTTAACACCTATTTTTAATTTTAATAGAGCATTTTTCAAATGTCATCAAGCGGTTATATGATCTTTGCAGGAACTTCAAATGTTCCTTTAGCGGAAAAAATTGCAGAGTCGATTGGTGTTAATTTAGGAATGCTTGAGTTAAAAAGATTTAGCGATGGTGAAATTTGGGTGAAGTTTGGTGAGAACATCAGAGGACGGGAGATATTTTTAATTCAATCAACCAATCCACCTGCTGAAAATCTTATTGAACTTTTAATTATGATTGATGCAGCCAGAAGAGCATCTGCAAAAAGAATAACAGCAATTATTCCTTATTTTGGATACGCAAGACAGGATAGAAAAGATCAGCCTCGTGTTTCTATTACAGCAAAACTAATGGCTAATCTTATTACAGAAGCGGGTGCTGATAGAGTGATGACAATGGATTTGCACGCTTCGCAAATACAAGGATTTTTTGATCTGCCGGTTGATCACCTTTATGGATCATCAATTTTTCTGGATCATTTAAATAACTTGTCTGATAATCTTTCAGTTGTTTCACCAGATGTTGGTGGAATTAAAATTGCCAGGGCTTATGCAAAAATGCTTCACTCCGGTTTAATTGTTATCGATAAAAGAAGACCAAAACAAAATCTTGCTGAAGTGATGAATATTATTGGCGAAGTTGAAGGCAAGGATATTTTACTTGTAGATGATCTGATAGATACTGCTGGTACTTTTGTTGGCGCTGCTAAAGCGCTAAAAGCTAAAGGTGCAGAAAAGATATATGGTGCGGTTACTCATCCGTTGCTTTCAGGGCCTGCAATAGAGCGTTTGAACAGTAGTGATATAGATAGACTTTTTGTTACTGATACAATAAATTTTAATGAAAATGCATCTGACCGAATTGTAAAGATTTCAGCAGCACCGTTATTTGGCGAAGCAATTAGAAGAACTTATAAAAACGAATCAATTAGTTCATTATTTAATATAGATAAAGGTTAATAAGACCCGGAGTTAAAATGGAGAAAGTAATAATAGAAGCACAGAAGCGTAATAAAATTGATAAGGCATCAAGAAGCGCTTTACGTAAAGAAGGAAAGGTTCCTGCAATATTTTATTCAAAACATCATGAACCACTGCCAGTGCAATTTTCAGAAAGAGCAATTCATCCTCTCGTGTTCACATCAAAAACAAGTTTAATCACCCTTAATGTTGATGGGCACGAAGAATTAGATTGTATTATAAAAGATGTTCAATTTGACCCCGTTACAGAAAAAATTGTTCATATAGATTTGTTAGGTCTTAAAAAGGGTGAGAAAATTCAAATTGAAGTTCCTGTTCAATTAGTTGGTAATGCTATTGGAATTAAAGAAGGCGGGATATTGCAACATACCCTTCATAAACTACAAATTGATTGTTTACCGAAAGATATCCCAGAACATTTAGAGATTGATGTTACTGAACTGAAGCTTGGGCAAGCTATTCATGTAGGTGATCTAAAGTTTGAAAATTTTGATATTCTTAATTCACCTGAATCTATCATTGCATCAGTAACACATCCAAAAGTTGAAAAAGTGGCTGAACCTGTTGCAGGTGAAGCTGAGGGAACCGCTGAACCTGAAGTTATAGCTAAAGGTAAGCCACAGGATAAAGAAGAATAATTTTTAAGTGCATGTAATTGTTGGAATTGGAAATCCGGGTAGCCGTTATAAAAATAACAGGCATAATGTTGGGTTCCAGTTCCTTGACTATTTTTGTAGCAAAAAATTGTTGTCTTACAAAGCTTCAAAATTCGAGTATCATTTTGCAGAAGGGGAATTTTCAGGTTTCCCATTCGTTTTAATAAAGCCGGATACCTATGTAAATAATAGTGGTTTAGCAGTTTTAGATTGTATTAACCATTATAAAATTGATGTTACTAAAATTTTGGTCATTGTTGATGATATCAGCTTAAATCTATCTGATATTCGAATTAGAAGATCTGGCGGAGATGGCGGACATAACGGTTTAAGTTCAATTATTTATCATCTTAATAACAATGATTTTTCTAGACTAAGAATAGGGATAGGTAATGATTTTGAATCAGGAAATCTTGCATCCTATGTTTTATCTGACTTTGATGAAAATGATCTTATGCAACTTAAAAAATCCTTTGAAATAAGCACAATACTTGTAGAAAGTTTTATTTCGGACGGATACAATAAAATGCTTAGTGCCTTCAGCCGATTAAAAAATCTAGATAAATTAAATAAAGAATCAGAATAAACTCGATTTGAGGAGAGCATAATGGATTTAATATTTCATGTCATTCCACTTTTTGGTGTAGTTGCATTAATTTATACTTTTTGGCGTTCAAGATGGATATCTAAACAAGATGCTGGAAATGAAAAAATGCAAATTATTGCCGGACATATAGCCGAAGGTGCAATGGCATTCTTAAAAGCTGAGTACAAAGTATTAATCTTTTTTGTAATTGTTGTTGCTATTCTGTTAGCTTATAGCGGCGCAAACTCAGCTGATTCATCTCCTCTTGTGGGTTTATCCTTTGTGGTTGGTGCATTTTGCTCGGCACTCGCAGGATTTATAGGAATGCGAGTTGCTACTAAAGCAAATGTTAGAACAACTCAGGCTGCAAGAACAAGTATTGGTAAAGCTTTAGAAATCGCTTTCGCCGGTGGTTCCGTTATGGGTTTAGGTGTTGTTGGATTAGGTGTTTTAGGGCTTGGTGGATTAATGATTATCTATGGTGATATGTACGGTATGTCAACTCAAGAAAATCTTACAAAAGTAATTACAATTATAACAGGATTTTCTTTTGGAGCCTCTTCAATTGCACTTTTTGCACGTGTTGGTGGTGGAATTTATACTAAAGCAGCTGACGTTGGTGCCGATTTAGTTGGTAAAGTTGAAGCTGGTATTCCTGAAGATCATCATTTAAACCCTGCTACAATAGCAGATAATGTAGGTGATAATGTTGGTGATGTTGCTGGAATGGGTGCCGATCTTTTTGAATCATACGTTGGATCAATTGTTGGAACTATGGTTCTTGGTGCCGCATTCTTTTTAACTCCTGAGTTCGGAATAAAGTTTAGCGGACTCGGCGCTGTTCTTTTACCATTAGTTCTCGCGAGTGTGGGAATTATTGCATCAATTATAGGAACCTTCTTTGTTAAAGTAAAAGAAGGTGGCGATCCTCAAAAAGCTCTTAATACCGGAAACATTGTTGCAGGAGTTTTAATGATAGCTGCATCCTGGTTTATCATAAAATGGTTGTTGCCCGAAAACTGGTATTTTCAAGACCCATTATATCAATGGGCAGATCCGGTTAAAGGAAATTTTTATACGTCAACCGGAATATTTATCGCAACTGTTGTTGGAATTATCTCCGGGGCAATGATCGGAATGATTACTGAATATTATACAGGTAGTGGAAAAGGTCCTGTAATTAGTATAACCCGACAGTCTGTTACAGGTGCTGCGACTAACATCATTGCAGGTTTAAGCGTTGGTATGATTTCTACCGCCCTACCTATTATTGTATTAGCATTTGCAATTATCGTTGCCTTTAACTTTGGTGGACTTTATGGAATCGCTATAGCTGCTGTTGGTATGCTTTCAATTCTTGGTATTCAACTTGCGGTTGATGCTTATGGTCCTATATCTGATAATGCCGGTGGAATTGCTGAAATGGCTGAACTTCCCAAAGAAGTCAGATCGAGAACTGATAAATTAGACGCAGTAGGAAACACCACTGCTGCAATTGGAAAAGGTTTTGCTATCGGATCAGCTGCGCTTACAGCACTTGCTTTGTTTGGTGCTTATATGACCTCAGCCAAATTATCCTCCATAGATATCTCTAAAGCAGTTGTTATGTCCGGATTGTTGATGGGTGCTATGATACCATTTTTATTTTCTGCACTTGCAATGCAAGCGGTTGGAAAAGCCGCAATGGCGATGATTGAAGAAGTTAGAAGACAGTTCAATACAATTCCGCAATTAAAGGCTGCACTTGGCGTGATGAAAAAAAATGATGGAGTTGAGCATTCAAAATGGTCTAAAGAAGATATTGGAATATTTGAGGAAGCAGAAGGAAAAGCCGAATATGGTAAATGTGTTGAAATTTCAACTAATTCAGCAATTAAACAAATGGTGCTGCCCGGTCTTTTGGCGGTTGTTATACCAATTTTAGTTGGTTTTCTTGGGGATAAAGAGATGCTTGGCGGTCTTATTGCTGGTGTTACTGTTTCTGGAGTATTAATGGCAATATTTCAGGCAAATGCAGGTGGTGCTTGGGATAACGCTAAAAAAATGTTTGAAGAAGGAATTGAGATTAACGGACAAATGTATTATAAAGGCTCCGATGCTCATAAAGCTGCTGTTGTTGGCGATACAGTTGGTGATCCATTTAAAGATACATCAGGTCCATCACTTAATATTTTACTCAAATTAATGTCAGTGGTTGCGCTTGTAATTGCACCTTTAATTAGGTAATTTTGGACGCTTTTTAATACATATTTAATAACCCTGCTCTTACATTCGTTTGAATAGTAAGGGTCTTAATGCCCATAGGGAGGTGATATACAAATGAGAACAGGTATTTATGAAAGTGCCGTTCTGATAAATGCTGCGTTAGATGATCAGCAAATCGACTCAATTCTTACCAGAATTAATGACGTTATAACTAACAATGGCGGACAGATACGCGAACTTGATAACTGGGGACGCAAACGTCTTGCCTATCCGGTTGAGAAAAGTAAAATTGGTTATTACGCCATTTACAGATTTGAAGCCCCAAGTGATATCGTTGCAAAGTTGGAAAGAATATATTCGCTAGATGAACAAATCTTACGATATGTTACCCTTAAACTTAATAATGATGCAATTGAGCAGCTTGATAAAAACAAAACCCTTTCATCCACAATCAAAGATGAGATAGTAACAGAAGCTGTTGAAGTTAAAGCCCCTGAAGAAGCGGCCGACACTAATAATGAAGAAAAGTAAATAATTACTAAATGATTTAGTTTGGAGGTTTATAAATGGCTGATTTGAAAATGCCGGAAATTAATTATGTTATTGTAGCCGGAAATCTTACTAAGGATCCAATTTTTAGAGAAACAACAAATGGCACTCCTGTAGTAAATTTTTCTATCGCTTCAAACAGAAAATTTAAAGACAGTACAAATCAATGGCAGGAAGATGTTTGTTATGTTGGAGTTGTTGCTTGGAATAAGCTTGCTGAAAGCTGCCGAGACAGACTAAGAAAAGGATCTGCAGTTCTTGTTGATGGTGAATTGCAAAGCCGAAGCTGGAAATCCGAGGATGGACATAACAGAAGTATAGTAGAAATAAAAGCTAGAAGAATCCAATTTCTTAATAAAAGGTTGGTTGGATCAGATGGTAATGGTTCAGTTGAAGAAGATGATCTTAGCATTGCAGTAGATGATTCAATCGATTATACAGAGGATTCTTTTGATAAGTTTTTATCTGAAGAAGAATCAAGTTTAATAAAACAATCAGGTAATGGAAATGAAGAAAGAAGTTAAAACAAAAAAAGTCTGTAGGTTTACTCAAAACGGTATTAAATATATCGATTATAAAGATGTAAAACTTTTACAGAAATTTACCACCGAACAGGGTAAGATTATTCCTAAAAGAATAACCGGAACCAGTTCAAAGTATCAACGTGAATTAGCTGTGGCTATTAAACGTGCAAGACACATGGCTCTTTTGCCCTATGTTTCGGATACAGTTAGATAGTTAAAAAATAGCTGGAGAAAAAATGAAAGTAATCTTAAGACAAGACTTTGAAACCTTAGGCAAAATAGGCGAAGTTGTTGATGTAAAGGCTGGTTATGCAAGAAACTTTCTTTTACCTAGAGGGTTAGCTTATATTGCACTGAAAGGCAATATGAGAGCTCTTGAAGAAGAAAAGAAATCAGTTGAAAAACGCAATTTGCAAGAACTAAAAGCCGCTGAAACTCTTGCTGCTGAACTTGAAACAGTATCGGTAACAATACCTGTTCAAGTTGGTGAAGAGGATAAAATCTTTGGAACCGTAACAACACAAATGATTGCAGATGCACTTAAGGAAAAGGGTCATGATATAGACAAAAGAAAAGTTGAAATTGAAGAACCAATTAAGGCTCTTGGCATTTATGGTGTAAGTGTAAAAATCCACCAGAGTGTTAATGCTAAAATTAAAGTATGGGTTGTTCGAGAGTAATAATAAATTTGTTTAAAATTAAAAAGGGAATCCAATCGGATTCCCTTTTTTTATACCTAATCTTTTTAGCTAGCCTATCTAACTTTAATTTTTTTATCACTTACAAGTTTTGCAATATGTGCCGTGCCTTTTTTACTTATAGTTTTTATCGCACTCGTTGTAAGTTTAATAGTAACAAATCTATTTAATTCTTGAACCCAAATTCTTTTTTTCTGAAGGTTTGGTAAAAATCTAGTCTTTGTATGATTGTGTGCGTGCGATATGTGATTTCCGGCTACCGGACTTACACCTGTTACTTGGCATCTTCTAGCCATAGCTTTATAACTCCTTAAAATAAATACATTTCAAATTTTAGAGCAGTAAATATATATAAATCATCCTAAAAAACTAAAGAATATCTATAGAAATTTTTATAAATGCCCTACAAAAATAATTATTAAGTTTGGCAACAGTTTATCCTTAATTAGGTTGATTTTGTATTTAGAAAGGCTATTTTTGCATTAAATTTTAAGAAATCTGAAAAACGAAATTAATTATGGAATTTTTCGAGCTACATCCACAAACGCCACAAATAAGATTTATTAGCAAAGCTGTTGACGTCTTGAAGAGTGGTGGCATCATTATTTTTCCCACTGACACTTATTATGGGCTCGGATGCGATTTATTTAACAGGGAAGGAATTGAACAAATTCTTGCTCTAAAAAATGAAACCGATACAAAGTTGTTTAGTTTTATCTGCTCTGATTTGAAAGACATTTCAAAATATGCTAAAGTTTCTGATTACGCTTATCGAACAATGAAACATCTTTTACCCGGTCCATACACATTTATCTTACCAGCCGCCAGAGTTATACCTAAAAAATTATGGAGCAAAAGAAAAACTGTTGGAATAAGAGTTCCAGATCATTCTGTTACTATGCAAATCGTAAAGGAGTTAGGTAATCCGATTGCAAGTACAAGTGCAACCACAAGACTTGGCGAACCATTATTTGATCCATTTGAAATTAAAAACATTTTTAATTCTCGTATAGATCTGATGCTTGCTTCTAGCTCTATGAGTTTTGAACCTTCAAGCGTTGTAGATTTAAGTGGAGAAGAACCCGAAATTATAAGAGAGGGTGCAGGAGATGTAAGTTTATTCAGATAGTTTTTTACCTGGAGGAAAAGGAGGAAAAAAATCCTCCTTTCTTTATTTTCTGTAAACTTGTGTTGATGAAGCTTGTTGAATTGGAGTGAGTATCACTTCATTAATATTTACATTTTTTGGACGTGTTGCACAAAATACAACTGCTTCAGCAACATCATTTGGTGAAAGCGGCGTGAGACCTTTATAAACTTGTTCGGCTCTTTGTTCATCCCCAGAAAATCTTACTTTACTAAACTCTGTTTGTACCATCCCTGGATCAACACTGCTAACCTTTATACCTTTATCAAGCAGATCTAACCGAAAAGATTGTGTTAAAGATTTAACTGCAAATTTAGTAGCTGAATAAACATTGCCGTATGTATAAACTTCGTGCCCGGCAGTTGATCCGATATTTATAATATGTCCGCTTTGTTTTTCCACCATTATTGGTGAGACCACACGAGTTACATTTAGTAATCCTTTTAAATTTGTATCGATCATTTCATCCCAATCAGAAAGGTTTCCCTCATAAACTTTCTCGAAACCTCGTGCTAAACCTGCATTGTTAACAAGAATATCAATTTGCTTCCATTCCGATTCTAATGATTCAAATTTATTTTGTACATCTTCAAACTTTCGCACATCAACTTCAAGACTTTTTACTTTTATTTGATATTCCTTTTCAAGATCATCAGCTAGAATTTTCAATCTATCTAATCTTCGCGCTGATAATATTAGATTTGCTTTTAGTTTTGCAAACTCAATAGCACAAGATTTTCCAATTCCAGATGAAGCACCTGTTATAAATACAGTCTTATTTTCAAGATTTAACATATTGTATCCTACTTAAAAATTATGAATATATTCCGGGCAATTTATTCCCGCATTTTATACACTTATCATTTTCCAAATTAACGATTTTTGTTTCATGCCAATTTCTTTCGATTGATAAACTTCCGCATTTTGCGCAGTATGTAGATTGATTTTTTATATCATTTACATTTCCAACATAGCAATAGTTGATTCCCATTTTAGTTGCGATATCTTTTGCTCGTAATAATGTTGAGTGTGGTGTGGGTGTTTTATTTATCATTTTAAAATCAGGATGAAATGCAGTAAAATGTAATGGGACATTTTCTCCAAGATTATTTAGAATCCAATTGCACTCATTTTTTATTTCTTCATCAGAATCATTCTCATCTGGTATTAGTAGTGTTGTTATCTCCATCCAAACATTCGTTTCATTCTTAAGCCATATCAATGTATCCAAAACATCTGCCAAGTGCGAAATTGTATTCTTAAAATAAAACCTTTCTGTAAATCCCTTTAAATCAACATTAGCAGCATCAATAAATCTATAAACATCTTTGCGTGCATCTTTATCGATGTAACCAGCTGTTACCATAACTGATTTAATATTTTCTTCCTTCGCAAGTTGTGAAATATCAATCACATATTCACCAAATATTGTTGGATCATTATAAGTAAAAGCAATTGATGGAGTTGAATATTTTTTTGCAAGCATAACTACATCTTCTGGTGACGCAGTTAAAGAGCTTATTTCATCTAGCTTCGCTTTACTAATTGACCAATTCTGACAAAACTTACATCCTAAATTGCATCCAGCAGTCCCGAAGCTTAAAATTTTTGAGGAAGGAAGAAAATGATTTAAGGGCTTTTTCTCTATGGGATCAATTACAAATCCTGTCGGCTTACCATATCCTAAAGTAAATAATTCCCCATCGATGTTTTGACGAATGTAACAGAAACCTGATTGGCCTTGGCCAATTTCACAATAGCGCGGGCACAGGGTACACAAAATTTTATTCCGATCAATATTGTGCCACCATAGGGCTTCTTTCATTTCGTTTTTAATCATTGTTGCTATAATACTTCAAATCTTAGCCAATTTGCTCTGCTTTTTTCTGAATAGGGTGCACCAGCCGTAAAGATAACAAGATCACCTTTTTTAGCAAGTCCGGAATTAAGTATTAATTCTTTAGCGTCATCAATTGCCAGGTGTTCTTTATCAATTTTTTCTCTGTAAACTGATGTAACACCCCATCGTAAACAAAGATTATTCATTGTTTCAAAACTATTTGATATTGCGATAATTTTTGATTCCGGCTTATACTTAGAAATTATTCTAGCGGTTCGTCCCTCAAAAGTAAAAACAACAATTGCCTGAGCATTAATTTGTTTACTTATTTCAACAATCGCTTTACCGACTGAATCAAAAAGTTTTTCCTGAAGACTATCTGGAGAAATAAAATAATTGTTGACTCTGTCTTCATCGTGCTGTTCTGCATTCTTAATAATATCGTTCATAATTTGAACTGTGTGAAACGGAAATTTTCCCACGGAAGTTTCAGCACTTAACATCACAACGTCAGTTCCATCCCATACCGCGTTAGCAACATCCGAAGCCTCTGCGCGTGTTGGAACCGGTGAGTTAATCATCGACTCTAACATTTGTGTTGCCGTTATTACAAGTTTACCCATCGCATTGCACTGCCGAATAATTGATTTTTGCAGCACAGGTACTTCTTGTGGGGGTAGCTCAACACCTAAATCTCCTCTGGCAACCATTATTCCATCGGCGGCTAAAATTATTTCAAAAAGGTTATCAACGGCTTCCTTCTTTTCAATTTTTGCAATTACGGGAATGTTTTTTCCTTTTTCAGCCAGCCATTTTTTTAGTTCAACCACGTCATTTGCGCTTCTAACAAATGATAATGCGATATAGTCAACACGATGTTTAATCACAAATTCCAGGTCTTTAAAATCTTTTTCAGTTATTGAAGGAGTAGATAAATTCATTCCTGGAAGATTCATTCCTTTTTTAGGTGTTAAAGTTCCACCATTTATGATTTCACAAACTAGTGATTTTTCTTTTTTAGTTTTTACTTTTAGGCGTATCAAGCCATCATTAATCAAGATCTGATCTTCGATTTGAGCATCGCCAATTAATTGCTTGTAAGATGTAGAAATAATTTTTTCATTCCCTTTGATGTCAGCTATCGTAATTTCAATGAAATTTCCAGTTATTAATTCTACACTTGGCTGTTCTAATTCTCCAATTCTTATTTTTGGACCTTGAACATCAACAAGAACAGCAAGAGGCGTGTTCTCTTCTAAGCAGGCGATGTGAACCGAATTAAAAGTTTCTTCAAAAAAATCATACGATCCATGTGACAAGTTTAATCTTACCCCATCAATTCCTGCTAAAATTAATTGTCTTATTGCATTAACATCTTGGGTTGCTGGACCGAGAGTAGCAAGTATTTTAGTCTTTGCATTAGTTTGCGATATTGCATCCATTATTTAATTCTTTTCCGTGGATTATTATTCTCACTTTTTTTTGTTGTTGGTTTCTTTTTGATATTGGTGGATTTCTTCCTTATTAGTTCTTCCGAATTATTGACTTTTATTGAACGCGATTTAGCATATAACTCTTTTATCTTATTTTCTACTTTATAAAAAACAGAACCTTCTTCATAACCTTTTTCAGTTTTAGTTCCAGCTTTTATACCTGTAAGAATTTCAATTCCTTCTTCCACGCGCGTTATTGGATAAATATGAAAAACACCTTTTCGTACAGCGGCTATCACATCTTCGCGCAGCATAAGATCTTTAACATTTTGGATTGGAATAATAACACCTTGATTTCCTGTAAATCCATTCAACTTACAAATATCAAAAAAGCCTTCTATCTTTTCATTAACTCCACCAATTGGTTGAACATCACCTTTTTGATTTAACGAGCCTGTAACGGCTAATGATTGCTTGATTGGTAATCCTGATAATGTGGAAAGTAGTGCAAATATCTCTGTACACGAAGCGCTGTCTCCATCAACCATTCCGTAAGATTGTTCAAACACAAGATTAGCATTAAATGATAATGGTTGATCTTGTCCAAAAGTTTCTCTGAAATATCCGGAAATAATTAGTACACCTTTGTTGTAGTGTCTACCACTCATTCCTGCTTCGCGCTCTACGTTAATTATGGTGCCGCTTCCTAAAGAAACAGTTGCTGTAATTCTTGTTGGTCTTCCGAACGAATAAAAATCTGCATTGTAAACTGCTAAGGCATTTATTTGTCCAACTCTTTCTCCATCCGTATCAATCAAGAAAGTTTTATTCTCAAACATTTCAGTTACTTTATCTTCAAGCATTCCATGTCTTTCACGTGCAAACTGGTATGCCTTTTCCACATGTGCGGCAGATACAATATTAAAACCATCATCCGAGGCCCAAAAACTTGCCTCGCGAGCGATGTCTGCAATTTGAGAAAAGCGTAATGTTAGTTTGCTCTGTCTACCTGCCATTATTGCACTAATTTCTAAAAGTTGTGCAATCGCTGATTTATCAAACTCTTTCAGTTTTTCTTGTTTGATTAATTTTTTGATAACCTGGACATATTCTTTAATAACACTATCACTTCTAACAATTTCATAATCAAAATCAGCTTTTACTTTAAACATTTTCTTAAAATCATACTCACGTTCACTTAAATATGCGTATATCATTTGACTACCAATCAAAATAACCTTTGTATCTATATCAATTGGTTGTGGTTTTAGTGATGATGATGACATTGAAAACTGATGTGGAGATTCCTGTATTTCTAACTTGCTGTATGTAAGTATGCGTTTTAAAGATTTCCATACACCGGGTTCTTCAAACAAGTGCATTACGTTTAAAACTAAATATCCACCGTTTGCACGCAACATCGATCCCGCTTTAATATTTGTAAAATCGCTGTACCAGTTTCCTTTGCCATCGCTAACTTTTTCTATCGTACCAAATAAGTTTGTGTATGTTGGATTAGTTTCTACA
Source organism: Ignavibacteriales bacterium (assembly GCA_016709765.1). Taxonomy (NCBI): domain Bacteria; kingdom Pseudomonadati; phylum Ignavibacteriota; class Ignavibacteria; order Ignavibacteriales; species Ignavibacteriales bacterium. The sequence goes on along the minus strand of JADJMD010000013.1, from coordinate 28,140 downwards.
ATAACAGGGCATTCATTTGTTTCGGTATTATCAAGAATTATATTCAAATCATATTCTCGAAAATAATCTATTATTAATCCTTCCTGCGTAATTTCTCCTTCTGATTTTATACCTTTAAATATTTGAACATTGTCTAAAATATTTTCTTCAACTATGGTTAGGTGTTCTAGAGCAGAATTAGAATTATATTTTTCTTTTAATCCCTCAAATATGCCGCGAACTATAACCTCTGCGCTTTCTTTTTCAAGCTTCTGTAGTTTTTCCTGAAACTCTTGGCTGATCTTTAATCCTTTTTTAAAAACGATTTGTAGCTTTGGTTGCTGCTCGTTGTAGTCAAGAATAATTTTCTGTGCATCCTCTTTGGTTAATTTTTTTTGTTTTATAAGTTCTTCTAATTGAAAAACAGGAATTGGTTGATTATCAATTAAAGGAATAATATCAGGTCTAATCTGTTCCCCAACTTTAATTTGTCCTAAAGAAAATCCTTTTATTCTCAACTCCTTATCAAAAGCTTCCATCAACTCTTGTTCTTTTTGATTGTACTCCTCAACAATATTTTTTTTTCGGGATAGATAAAGTTCACTTTCAAGTGCAATGGGAATCCTTTGTTTTAAAACTTCAATAGCTGAATTAAGATCTTGCTTAAATTCTTTGGCCTGGCCTTTATGGAATTTGATAAGCAGTGGTTGATCAGGATCCTTAAAATTATTTACATAGGCATAATCATAAAGCCTGGGACAATCAGTACTAATTTTTTCTAACATTTTTTTTACAGTAGTAGCTTTTCCTGAACCTGATAATCCAGCAATGTAAATGTTGTATCCAGGGCTGCGTAAATCCACACCCATTCTGATTGCTTTTAACGCACGCTCCTGGCCAATTATCCCTTCAATGGGGTCAATATCTTCAGTAGATTCAAACTCAAATATTGTTGGATCGCATTTCCATCGTAGTTCTTCTGGTTTCAGTTCTTTATGTTTAAGGGGTTTTAGAATCGCCATTATTTACCTGCAATTAGTTGATAGTGGAGGAGATAAAATTCATTCTTATTTTTGTATTGAAAACTAATTAAACTATGAGCGAATTTCAAAGATGAATAAAACAGAAGTGCGTAATATTTTCCCTTATCTGCAGAACGAAATTGTTTATTTCAATCACGCCTCAACTGGTCCAATCTCCTCACTTGTGGTAAACCGTTTATCAAATCTATTAGTAGAAAAAAGTGAAACCAAAATGGATGATTACACTTCTTTTCTTAAAGTACTTGATGAAACAAAAATATTATTATCAGAACTAATTAATTGTAGCGTTGATCGAATAGCATTTATCGATAATACATCCAATGGATTGAACACACTTGCTCAAAGTATTGATTGGAAAAAAGGGGATAGAATACTGCTAAACGATGTTGAGTTTCCCGCAAACGTTTATCCATTTCTAAATCTAAAAAGATTGGGTGTTAAAATCGATTTTGTCAAATCTGAAAATGGAATTGTAACTGCTGAGCAAATTATTAGAGCTATTAAACCAGAAACAAGATTGATTTCTGTAAGTTTTGTTCAATTTCTTTCCGGATATAAAATTGATTTAGAAAAAATTGGAAATTATTGCAGGGCAAATAATATTATTTTTAATGTGGATGGCATTCAAGGTATTGGCGCCATGCGGATAGATGTGAAAAAATCCAAAATAGATTTTCTTTCTTGCGGAACACAAAAATGGTTATTGGGTATGCAGGGCTTGGCATTTATTTATGTTGATGAAGATTTTCAAAAGAAAATGATTCCGGCAAATGTAGGTTGGCTTTCTGTTGAAAATGCATGGAATCTTTTAGATTACAAAATGGATCTCAAAACATCTGCAAATGTTTTTCAAGGTGGAACTTTAAATTCCTATGGGATATATGCATTCAATACATCTCTAAAACTATTTGAAGATTTTGGTTATGATAAAATTGAAAATGAAATTTTATCAAACACAAAATATTTTATTAATAAACTAAAGAGTATTGGAATAGATTGTGTTTTAGTTAATCGCACAGATGAAGAATTAGCTGGTATAGTAACTATCAAAACAAAAGGTGCAGAACGAATATTTGAAGTATTCGAGCAAAGGAAAATAATCTGTTCACTCCGCGAGGGTTTTATAAGGTTTGCACCACATTTTTATAATACCCATCATGAGATTGATAAAGTAGTTGAGGAATTACAAAAAATTTGAATATCTTTAAATAAAAAAATTAGGTTAGAATTATGAATCGGTTATACAGCATAGCACTTTTGTCGATGTTTTTATTTCTTTCTCTTATAGTTTCAACCAATGCACAAAATAAAAAGGAAGAAATACGCATAAGCCCTAAAGCAGAGGTAATGCAAACAGTGGGCTTTACAGATGTTCGAATTGTTTATAGCAGACCTGGAGTAAAAGGTAGAACTATTTGGGGCAAACTTGTTCCTTATGATGCAGTTTGGCGCGCAGGTGCAAATGAAGCTACTAAAATAATTTTCTCAACTGATGTTTCTATTGAAGGAAAAAAGTTAAAAAAAGGTTCATACAGTTTTTTTGCAATTCCAGGAGTTAAGGATTGGACATTAATTTTTAATAAAGTTGCAGATCAGTGGGGAGCGTTTGAGTATAACGAATCCGAAGACGTACTTAGAGTTAAAGTAAAAACTGAAAAAGCGGTTTGGCAGGAATGGTTATCTTACACAATAAACAAAGCCTCAAATACTTCCGCGGTTATTAGGCTTGAGTGGGAAAAAATTAAAGTACCATTTAAAGTTGAAGTGAAGTTGTAGTTAAATGTTTAAATCTTGTTCAATTGGGAATATAAGGCAGTAGATACAAATAACTAAAAAGGGAATAATCATAGTTAAATACTTTTCCCAAACCTGGTATGAAAAAGGCATTATTATTAGGAAAAGGATCCAGAGAAAAGTAAATATTATTTCTTTATCAAATAATCTCGATTTTATTTGCGAATAAAATCTTTTTAAAAGCTCAGTATTTATATAACATCCAACAAAAAGAAAAACCCACAGAATTATTTTTATTCCTAAACTTTCTAATCCAAAAAAATCTGCAAGCGTTTGATGCATAATTCCAACCGTTTTGTAATCTGTAAACTCTAAAGTTGCTAAAGAAGTTTTAACAGGGAAAAAAGATAATAAGATTGTCAATACAAACGCGATTAATAGACTTGTATAATTAAACTTTATCTTCTTGAAAAATATAATAGCTAAAGGTAAAATATAGATAACGGAAAAAGTTATGTAAGTGTTTATATAATCAAGGTTATATAAAGATGAATTTGGAACGATCCATTTTTCTATTCCGCTCGCTGGTGAAATGTTTTCCCATATTCCAAATAATATAATTAGTGGGATGAAAGTTAAAAAAGAACCAAAAATAAATTTTCTACTTGTAGATTTATCATTTACATAATAAAACGAAGAGTAGAGTAAAACTGCAATTGGAATGATACCAGCATACTGTCTGCAAAGTATTGCAAGCGCACTAAAAATTACAAAATAAATAATTTTATCTTTTGCAAAGGATATAACGGCTGCAAGCGACAACATAATTGTTAATATATCAGTAAAAACAAAAACACTTGTTCCAAAGAAATATGGATTTATAACTATAAGAAGTGAAAGAAGAAAAACGTGGATATCATTTTTGATAAACAATTTGATTAAATAGAAAAGAAGCTGCCACGTTATGAATGAAATTATCAAAGTTAGTAATCTTAAACTCTCGATAGAGCTATTAAATAATTTTGCCCAAAGAGAATAAAAAATGTAAAAAAAAGGCGGAGTAACTTCCGGATAATCTTTGATAGTACTGAAGTTAAAATTGTCTGCAAACAATCTTATTGTTTCAACAATGTGTCTTTCATCCCCATGAAAAGGAAGTTTAAATGAATAGATACCAATGAATGTTAATGAAATTAAAGAGAAAAAAAACCAAATTTGATAGGTTATATTATTTTTCATTATGATATTTAGGCGCAATTAGCAAAACTAATTGCGCCAATAAAACATTTTATTATGCTCTTATTATATCCAACAACTCTTTGGTTTTCTCTTCCATCAATAAAACATCTCCTTTACTTTCAACATTCAAACGAATTATTGGTTCGGTATTAGACATTCTTAAATTAAATCTCCACTCATCAAATTCAACACTTAAACCATCGGTTCTTTCTACTTTACCACCGGTATATAGTTTTTCAATTTCTTTTATTTTCCCGGAAGGATCAGCGATTGTGGAATTTATTTCTCCTGAGCAAGGAAAATTTGCAATCATTTCTTCAACAAGATCACTTAATGTTTTGTCTTCTTCAGACATTAATTGCATAATTAATAAGAACGGAATCATCCCACTATCTGAATAAGCATTATCTCTAAAGTAATGATGAGCTGACATCTCTCCGCCGTAAATTGAATTTACTTCGCGCATTTTTTGTTTGATAAATGCATGGCCGCTCTTGGATTCAACTGCTACACCGTTACTCTTTCCAACAACATCAAGGGTATTCCAAACTAACCTTGGATCGTGAACTATTCTTTCACCGGGAAATTTTTTAAGAATTGATTTTGCAAGTAACCCTACAATGTAATAGCCTTCAATAAAACTTCCTTTCTCATCAAAGAAAAAACAACGATCGTAATCTCCATCCCAGGCTACACCAAGATTTGCATTATTTTTTAGAACTGCGTCAATCGTTGGTTTTCTATTTTCGATAAGAAGCGGATTAGGAACTCCATTCGGAAAATCTGAATCCGGTTCGTTAAAAATTTTTATCATCTTTACCGGAAGTTTTGATTCAATTGCATCAAGCGATAATCCTGCACAACCATTCCCAGCATTTACTACAACTTTAAATGGATTGATTTTTTTAGGATCATAGAATTTAGATAGATTATTTATAAAGGCTTCCATCAGATCAATTTTTTCAACAGTTCCTTTTTTTGTACTTGTCTTACCCAAATCATTTTTTAAAATTATTTCTTCAACAACATTTAAACCTGAATCATATCCAACAGGGACAGAATCTCTCTTAACGAACTTCATTCCATTATATTCCGGTGGATTGTGGCTTGCTGTAATCATTATTCCACCATCAGCATTTAAGTATGGTGTTGAAAAGTAAATCATTTCTGTGCCACATAATCCAATATTTACTACATCACAGCCTGCATCTGTTAGACCGTTTATCAATGCTTCGCTAATCATTAAAGATGATTTTCGTATGTCATAGCCAACCACAACTTTGTTTGCCGTTACGTGTTTTGCAAATGCTCTTCCAATCTTATAAGCTAAATCGGTATTTAGTTCTGATGGTACTTTCCCTCTAATGTCATAAGCTTTAAAACTGTTTAGTTTTTCCATAAAGTTTCCTTAATAATAAATGAAAGAATAATCCTTGAAAAATAAAAGTGTTTTTTTATATATAAATGAGGTCTAATTTTGGTCGCAATTTAAAGAAAAATGTGCATTGATCGATAAAATATTTTTTTGAAAGGTACTCATTTTTCAATGGACTTTTTGTTAAACACTACTTACATTCGTACAACAAATTTTATGGAGATAGTTATCGCAAATACTGATACTATTAAGTGGCACTTCGCTAAATGTAATCATACAAAATGTAACTCGATTTTTTTAGTCCATCCGGAAGAAAATCCAGGTGATTTAGGGTTCATTTGTCCTGATTGCAGCAGAAAAATTCACACTTCACATATCGTTCAGTGTGCAAGTTGTAGAACGGTATTAAATTTTGTGAGAGCTGCACCTAACGAAGAAAAGGTTGTTTTTTCGGTTCCAAAATGTTCTCATTGCATCGGAACTATTGAAGATGAGTGGGAAATTGAACCTTTATATCAGCCAGATTCTTACATTTAGTTTTGTGCAAATTTTTATAGCTGATTTTAATACACCATTTTGGTGCGTTTGGCAGTTTATCCTTTTATGTAACCGTTTATCCTTCGATAGGTGCATAAAAGGATTTTATATTTAATTTTGCTATCGTTTTTTATCTAATATTATTTTAATCATTATAAGGTGTAGTTATGAAATTTCGGTTAGGAAACATTTCTAAGGGAATTGCTCTTTTTGTAATTCTGTTTAGTTTGTTTTCATCAATACAGGTTTCTGCTCAATCTACAGAGTGGATGAATCTTGATACTATTAAAGCTGGGCAATTTGATAGTGGAAAAATGTGGACTTTTGAATATCCGCCAATGGATTATTTTAGGCAGGCTTACAATTTTCAACCAGATGAGGCTTGGTTTGAACATGTTAGAATGTCCGCACTTCGTTTTGCAAATTACTGTTCTGCCTCATTTGTTTCTGCTGATGGATTGGTGATGACAAATCATCATTGTGCAAGGCAAAGTTTAACTCAGGTTACAAAAGAGGGTGAAGATCTGCACGAAACTGGTTTTATCTCTCAAACTTTGCAAGATGAAAGACCTGTCCCTGGATTGTATGTTGATCAATTAGTTTTGTTTGAAGATGTAACTGATGAAGTTATTGATGCAATTAATAAAAGCACAAATGATGAAGAAAAATCAAAATTAGAAAATGAAATTATTTCAAAAATTGAAGAAAGAGAATCTGCCGCAACAGGTCTTGAAGTTGCAATAACACCACTATACAATGGTGGTAAATTTTCACTTTATGGTTATAAAAGATATACAGATGTAAGATTGGTTTTGGCCCCGGAAGATCAGATGGGATTTTTTGGCGGCGATCCTGATAACTTTACTTACCCAAGATATAATTTAGATTGCAGTTTTTTTAGAGTTTATGACGAAAATGGAAATCCATTAAAAACAGAAAACTATTTTAAATGGAGTCAAAACGGTGCTGCAGTTGGTGAGCCAGTTTTTGTTGTTGGAAACCCAGGAAACACAGATAGGCTAAATACCGTTGCACAATTAGAATATGCACGAGATATTCAATATCCAAGAACAGTGGAATTATTAAGCAATCTATCAGAAATTTATTCTGAAATATTGAGAAAAGATCCAAGTAAAAAGATGCAGCTTGAGGATATGATTTTTAGTTTTGAAAATTCTAAAAAAGCTATTGGTGGAATACTTGAAGGATTAAGAAATCCAATCCTAATGCAGAGAAAAAAGGATTTTGAAAAAACTTTTCGGGCATCAGTTAATGCTGATCCTGAATTAAAAGGAAAGTATGGCCATTTGTGGGATAAAATTTCTGATTCGCGGATTCAATTAAGTGAAATCTCAAATAAAAATTTTGCTCTAAGTATGAACAGATTAGCTACTCCTAAATATTTCTTTATAGCTGATGAAGTAATTGCGATTGCAGAAAATCTTAAATTACCTGAAAGTGAAAGAGATGAACTATATGTTGGCGATGAACTTGATAATACGTTAGCGTCACTTTTCCCTGAAGATTTTAACAGTGAAATGAATAATCTATTATTAGAAAAAAAGATTGATGCATTATATATGTATTTAGGTGAGGATGATCCTTTGGTAAAGAAATTTACGGGCGGCAAGCAGGGAAAAGAAGCTGTTGAATATGTTTTATCAAACTCAAAAGTAACTAATCTTGATGATGTTAAGGCTTTACTAAAAGAAGGGCCAGACGAAGTATTAAAAGGTGAAGATCCATTTATTTATTTTATGATGAACTCAACAGAAAGAGCAGACGAGTATTCTAAAAAAATTAAAGACTTAGTTGATGTTGAATCCTCTTATTCTCAGCAGCTTGGTGTTGCATTGTTTAAAGTATACGGAACATCCATTCCACCAGATGCAACTTTTACTTTAAGATTGGCTGATGGAGTTGTTGAAGGATTTCCTTACAACGGAACTTATGCACAGCCTTTTACAACTTTTTATGGAATGTATGATCGATATATCGGACAGGGAAAAGTTTTTCCTTGGACATTACCAGAAAAATGGGCAACTCCTCCAGTTGGATTAGATTTATCAACACCATTTAACTTTGTATCAACAAACGATATTATTGGTGGAAACTCCGGTAGCCCTGTAATAAATAAAAATGGTGAGATTGTTGGTTTAGCTTTCGATGGAAATATTCAAGGATTACCAGGTAGCTTTATTTTTAGAACAGAGGAAAATCGTACCGTATCTGTCCATTCAAGTGGAATGTATGAAGCTATTGATAAAGTTTATAAGCTAAAAAGATTGAGTGCTGAGTTAAAAGCTGGGAAGATTACTAAGTAGTTGTTTATAAATATCAATTTTAAATTCCCTTCGATATCGAAGGGAATTCTTTTATCCCTACTTATTTATAACAGAATTAAATTGTATAATTTATAAAAAGATGAATTGAAGAATACTTTGGTAGAGTATTAAAAAAAGTAATTCCATATTCAGCACCTGCACCAATTTTAAAACCCTTTAAATTAAAATTTCTTAGATCATAACCTGCGGAAAGAGAGATTACAATTCCATAATCCCAGATATTTGTATCAAAAAAGGTTTTATCATTTAGTGCAAGCAATCCTACACCTTCTTCTAAAAATAACTTACTATCAAAATATTGGGTTGTAATTCCTTTAAGATTAAAACCTAAAATGTAAGGATTGTAAGTTTGAGTTGAGTTTGGAAGAAGTGAATTAAAATCTTTTGTGAAGATAAAACTTGCTCTGGGATATACTTCTTCAAATAGGGGAATATTAGCTTCCACAAATATAGATGAGGTAAATCCTCCAACAGAAGTTGAGTTACCGCTAAACGAACCACCGCCAAAATATCCACCGATTGAAATTTCTGTTTGCGAAAATATTAATGAAGAAAAAAACAGAACAATTATCAACAAAACTTTTACTTTCAATTTATATCCTTTTAATTTTACATCAACAAAATATAGGCAAGTAACTAAAATCGAAAGGAACAAATATGGATAATGTTCTTTATCATTATATTGTTCACGTAGTTGATGTTTATGATGGCGACACCTGTACTGTAGAAATTGATCTTGGCTTACATACTTGGATTAAAGTGGAAAAGATTCGCTTTAACAGAATTAATGCACCAGAATTACGCGGTGCTGAAAGAGTTAAAGGGTTGTGGAGTCGCGATTTTTTACGATCATTAATATTGAATAAGCAGTTAGTTATTGAAACGATAAAGAATAAAAAAGGTAAATATAGAAGATATCTTGGTGAAATTTGGTTAGTTGATGAAAAAGGAAAATCAATTAATATTAATGATGTAATGGTTGCAAACGGTGTTGCTAAATATTAAAAGTACTAAATAAATAATAGAAAGAAATTAAATGAGTAAAACATCCAACATATCTTTTAAAATTCAGCTTGATGATAAAAAAATGCCTGAAAAAATTGAATGGCAAGCTGATGATGCTGAATTTAAAGGAATGAAAGAAGCCAAAACAATAATGCTATCTCTTTGGGATAAGGCAGATAATGTTACGCTTGGTATCGATCTTTGGACAAAGGACATGCTTGTTGAAGATATGAATTTGCATTTTTACCAAATGATTTTAAAGCTTGGTGATACTTACCGAAAATCAACTAGCAATCCTGAACCAGCAAAAATGTTTGATAACTTTGCATCAGAATTTGCGGATAAATTAAAATTATTTGAGAAAAAATAATTTGGACTTATCTAAATAATCTAAGTCTTTAAATTTGAATAATATGCAACAGTTATCAATATCTAAATGTATTTTGTTTTTCATTCAAAATCATTTTTACTAATTTGAATTACGATTCAAACACTTTTAGGTTATTTATGGATGTTGAAATACTTTCTCGAATTCAATTTGCTTTCACTATCGCTTTCCATTATATCTATCCTCCACTAAGCATTGGTATTGCCATTATACTTGTGATTATGGAAGGAATGTATCTTAAAACAAAAGACAAATTCTTTGAAAACATGACAAAATTTTGGGTTAAGGTTTTTGCTTTAACTTTTGCTATCGGTGTTGCAACAGGGATTGTGATGGAGTTTGAATTTGGAACTAACTGGGCAACATACTCACGTTTTGTTGGCGATGTATTTGGAAGTGCGTTAGCTGCAGAAGGCATTTTTGCTTTCTTTCTGGAGTCCGGTTTTCTAGCTGTATTAGTTTTTGGATGGGATAAAGTTGGTCCAAAGATGCATTTCTTTTCAACTATTATGGTTTCACTTGGCTCAATGTTTAGTGCCGTGTGGATTGTAGTTGCAAACTCGTGGCAACAAACCCCAACAGGTTTTCATATTGTTGGAGAAGGAATAAATGCTCGCGCAGAAATTGTAGATTTTTGGGCAATGGTTTTTAATCCATCTTCTGTTGATAGACTTTCTCATGTTGTTTCTGGTGCATGGCTCGCCGGTGCATTTCTAATCATTAGCATAAGTGCATATTATCTTTTAAAAGACAGACACATTCGTTTTGCAAAAGCTTCGATAAAAATTGCCTTAATTGTGGTAATGATTGCTTCACTTTTCCAGTTGGTTACGGGGCATAGAAGCGCTGTTGGTGTGAGCGAAAATCAACCTGCAAAACTTGCCGCTATGGAAGCTGTCTTTGATGATCAAACTAAAGCTCCGCTTTATTTATTTGGCTGGGTTGATAGCGAAAATCAAAAAGTGAATTTCGGAATTGCTTTACCTGGAATGTTAAGTTATTTAATTGGTTTTGATACTAATACAAGAGTAACTGGCTTAAACTCATTCAGAGAAAAAGATAGACCACCAGTTAATATTGTTTTCCAGGCGTATCATTTAATGGTTGCCATTGGTTTTAGTTTGATTGCTATAAGTTTACTTGGAGTGTTTTTTTGGTGGCGTGGTACTTTATTTAAACAAAGATGGCTGCTGTGGATTTTTGTCTTCTCAGTTTTGTTACCCCAAATTGCCAATCAAATTGGGTGGATAACAGCCGAAGTAGGAAGGCAGCCATGGATCGTTTACGGACTACTTCGAACCTCAGAAGGGTTGTCAAAAGCTGTTGAGGCTGGACAAGTTTGGTTTTCGCTAATTCTTTTCACTTTGATATATATTGGTTTGTTCATCTTATTCATTTATTTGCTGAATGAAAAAATTCAGCATGGCCCCGAAGATGTTGATTCAATTCCATCAGAAATTGGGCATCCAAAAGCTTAGAGGTTGAAATATGGAATTTACTTTTGATTTAAATACAATATGGTTCTTCTTAATCGGAATTCTTTTAGTTGGCTATGCAATACTTGATGGATTCGATTTAGGTGTTGGCGCACTACATCTGCTTGTTAAAGATGATTTGGACAGAAGAATCATGATAAACTCTATAGGACCTGTGTGGGATGGAAATGAAGTTTGGCTTGTAACGGGCGGAGGAGCATTATTTGCAGCGTTTCCACATGTTTACGCAACTGTTTTTTCAGGATTTTATTCTGCTTTTATGATGTTACTATTTATGTTGATTTTTAGAGCAGTTGCTATAGAATTTAGAAGTAAGCGCCCAATGAAATGGTGGCGGCAAATGTGGGATGTTGCCTTTAGTGTTGCAAGTATTTTTATAGCTTTTCTTGCCGGAGTTACAGTTGCAAATTTAATTACCGGAGTTCCACTTGGACCGGATAAAGAATTTATCGGAACATTTTGGACACTTATAAATCCATATACAATATTGGTTGGTATTACAACTGTATCTCTATTTATGATGCATGGTGCAATTTACGGTGTGATGAAAACTGAAGGGGATCTCCATAATAAATTAAGAAGTTGGGTGAACAACACAATAATATTTTTTATTATTTGTTATATCACAACAACAATGGCAACCTTAATTTATTACCCACATATGATTCAGCATTTTAAAGAATTACCTGCACTTTTTATTCTTGCAGTTTTAAATATGTTAGCAATCGCAAACATCCCAAGAGAAATTTCTAAAGGAAAAGATTTTCTAGCATTTCTTTCTTCCTGCGCATCGATAGCAGCTTTGCTTGCTTTATTTGCCTTTGGTGTTTTCCCAAATTTTGTGCTTGCATCAAATAATCCTGACTTCAGTTTAAATATTTACAATGCAGCTTCATCTCAAAAAACATTAAATATTATGCTTATAATTGCGTTAAGTGGAATTCCTTTTGTACTTGCATACACAATAAGTATCTATTGGATTTTCCGCGGGAAAGTAAAACTAACAAATATGAGTTACTAAATTTTATAGAAAGTATTTCCTATGGAATTGGTATTAAGTATTTTCATTGGTATCGGGCTTGCGGCAGCAGTTGGGTTTAGAATTTTTATTCCTTTTCTAGTTGCTTCAATTGCAGCATATAGTGGTAACTTGGAATTATCAACATATTTTGGCTGGATAGGAACTCTGCCTGCGCTTATACTTTTTGCAGTTGCTACAGTGGTTGAGGTATTCAGTTACTACATTCCGTGGGTTGATAATTTTTTAGACGCAATTAATCATCCACTTGCAATATTTGCCGGCATTGTTTTGAGCGGAGCAGTTGTTACAGATTTTCCTCCTTTAATAAAATGGTCGCTAGCATTGATTGCAGGTGGTGGAATGGCGGGAACTATTCATGCTGCTACTGGATTGATCAGACTTAAATCTTCTGCAATTACAGGAGGTGTTGGTAATCCGGTTGTTTCAACTGTTGAAGCAGGCAGCTCAATCACATTATCTATTATTGCTATTTTTATTCCAGCCGTTGCTGTAATTATTGTAGGAATTATGATTGTTTATTTATCGTTTATGATTAAGAAAAAATTCTTTTCTCCATCTGAAGAAAATTAATAATTTTATATTCGCCTATATTTAAATTATTAATATTCCAGTCGCCAACAGAATATCTGATTAATCTTAAAGTTGGATGACCAATTGCTGCTGTCATCCTTCTAACTTGTCTATTTTTTCCTTCATTAATTTTTAATTCAATCCAGCTAGTTGGGATATTTTTGCGAACTCTAATTGGTGGATTTCTTTCCCAAATTTTGGGTGCTGGTAAAGTTCTTATTTTTACTGGTTTTGTCACTCCGTCTTTAAGTAAAATACCTTTTCTAAGTTTGTTTAGAGATTCATTGCTTGGAATTCCTTCAACTTGAACCCAATAAGTTTTTTCTAATTTATGCTTGGGATCTGAAATTACATTTTGCAATTTCCCATCATCAGTTAAAATCACAAGTCCTTCGCTATCAAAATCTAATCTGCCAGCAGCATAAATATTTTTTATATCAATAAAATCTGATAAAGTTTTTCGCTTTTCTTTATCTGTAAATTGGCATAAAACGTTAAATGGTTTATTAAATACAATTAGCATAAAATATTTACTCATAGCTTCATTTATAACTAATTCTATAAATACAATCAGCATAGTCATCCGAAACAAGCATTGAACCATCCGGCATTAGTTCAATATCAACAGGGCGACCAGAAACCGTATCTCCATTTAGCCAGCCATCTGCGAATGTTTCGTAACTAACTGAATTACTCTCATTTAATCTTACTAAGGAAATTCTATATCCGATTTTTTGACTTCTGTTCCAGCTTCCATGCTCGGCAATGAATATTTGATTGTGATATTCTATAGGAAACATTTGTCCGGTATAAAACTCCATTCCTAATGCCGCGACATGAGGACCAAGTTCTTGAACTGGTTTTGTATAAGCTGAAGTATCGGCTTGTGCACCAAATTCAGGATCCAAAATATTTTTCCATGCAAAAATGGATAACCAAAATGCAATCCTTTTGTTTGAGCGTGATTTAATTCATCCGGGGGAATATTATCACCCAACAAATCTCTACCGTTATCAGTAAACCATAATTCATTTGTGGTTGGCTGCCAATCAAAGCCAACAGTGTTTCTTATTCCTTTTGCATAAACTTCAAAGTCGCTTCCATCAGCATTCATTCTTGATATTGTTGCGTATCGCTCATCTTCATTTTCCATTAAACAAATATTACATGGTGCGCCAATCGATACATAAAGTTTTCCGTCAGGACTAAATTTTATAAACTTCCAACCGTGACTTCTATCTGTTGGAAAATCATCACGTACAACTGTGTAAGTCGGATTGTTTTTAAAATTGTTATCAATATCTGCGAACTTAATTAGTCTGCTAACTTCAGCTACATATAAATCACTATCTTTCAAATCGACTCCGTTTGGCATATCAAGCCCGGTTGCAATTGTAAATATTTCATCAACTTTAAAATCATTATTGCTATCAACCAAAGCATAAACATTTCCGGCGTTTCTTGTACCAACATATAAAATACCATTGGGACTAAGTACCATTGAGCGAGCGTTTGGGACATCAGAAGCGTAAACTTCAATCATAAATCCTGAAGGTAAGTTAATTTTTGATGATTGTGGTTCTGAATCAGAGTTGCAGGAGATAAAAAGAATAACGGTTATGCAAGTTGTTAATAATTTAATCATAGCGGCCTCGTTTATTTATAAAATCAAATGTTTGGTTTCCATTGAAAGCCAATTTTAAATTCTGTATTAGGAATTGTAATTGGCAACCTGCCGTTAGATTTGATAGAACCCTTCAGCAGATTTAAAGCTGCTCTTTGGGATGTATCCGTATTACTAAATGTGCAAATAAATTTTTTGCGTTTGGGAAAAGAGAAAGTATATAAGGGTTTTCAAAACTAATTATTATAACCTTATTGTTTAGAGCTATAATTTTATCTATAAAATTTAATTGTGCATCTGATAATGATTTGCCATTAATATCATTTCTAATATAGAAATAAGAGGCAACAATTATTAGTTCGCAGTCCTTTGCAATATCCAAAGAAAATTGATAATCAGAGTTTTTAGAATCACTTGTTAGCGTTGTCTTACTGTAAATAGGAAAACTATTATTGTAGATATTGCTAAAATATGCACTCTTCATTGTGCTTCTATTTGTGATATCTACTAAAAGTGTCTTAATATATTTTGACGAATCTAATGGAAGGAGATTATCATCCATCTTAATAACGGCGATAGAATTTTCTGCAATAGTTTTTGATAATTTATAGTGTTCTTCTATTCTTATTCGTTTAGGAAGTTTGATATTCTTCTTAAAATTATTTTTATCAAGCTTAAGCCATCTTTTTGATGATAATATCTTTCTAACACTTTCATCTAATCTTTCTTTAGAAATCTCTCCTGATTTTACAGCTTTATATATAGAAGTGATCCCATCTTTTATATTTGGGGGCATAAGTATAATATCATTTCCAGCTTTAAAAGCTTGAACACAAGCTTCTCCATCAGAAAAATATTTTGTTACAGCTTTCATATCTAGAGCGTCTGTAATTATTAAACCTTTGTATCCAAGTTCTTCTCTTAAAAGTTTAGTTATGATGTTATTAGAAAGGGAAGCCGGTAAATTTTTGTTTGGCTCAAACGCAGGCACATTTAAATGTCCAACCATAATAGCGGGGACATTATTTTCGATTAGTTTTATAAACGGCAGCAATTCATTTTCATATAAATAAGCTTTTGTGCCCCAAATAACGGGCATATCGTAATGTGAATCTATTCTTGTATTACCGTGACCCGGAAAATGTTTTGCTGTTGGGATAACTCCACCGTCAATTGAACCTTCGATATATGATTTACAAAAATCCGTTACGATATTTTTATTTTCAGAATAAGAGCGAAGATTTATTACCGGATTTCCAGGATTATTATTTACATCAGCAACAGGTGCAAAATTAAAGTTAACACCAAGCATAAGCGCTTCAATAGCGGTTGCTTTGCCAGTTTGATATGCGTAATCTGTATTATTTGTAGAACCAACTGCCATGCTATGCGGAAAAGTATTTGATGCATTCATTCGCATACCAATTCCATTCTCAAAATCTGCGGCAACAAGCAAAGGAATGTTTGAACTTTTTTGTAACTCGCTTATCATTGATGCTGTTTCGTCAACATCACCGGTTGAGATTACAATTCCACCAATACCATGAACCTGAACTAATTCTTTAGCAAATTTAAATTCTTTTGAAGATTGTTTGAGAGTTTTACCAAACATGGCAGGCATAAATATTTGAGTGCATTTGTCATACAACGTCATTGATGCCAATGTTTTATCAACCCACTTTTTATCTTCATCGGTTAAATCAAAAATATTTGTTGATTTTGAAACCTTATTTTTTAGAAATGTTTTATTCTCTTCTCTCAGAAATGAATTTGCATCACTATTAATTGCTGGTAAAAATAAAACTAAGAATTGGAATACAATTAAACTTAAAAAACCAAAATTTGTTTTGGCAGATAAACTATTCTTCATTAATTCTTTTCTAAACATTTAATAATTGTGTTATGAAGTTCCGGGCGTACTTTTCCTAATTTACCATTTTCTCTTGTTGGATAAACACGATTAGTTAAAAACACGACAAATAAATTACGTTCAGGATCAGCCCAAATAGAAGTGCCTGTAAAGCCTGTGTGACCAAAGGAATTTGAAGAAAAGTAATCCCCTGATGATGAGCCAGTTTCTGATTTAGTATCCCAACCAATTGCCCTTGAGCTTTCATTAGAATACTTTTTTGTAAAATACTCAACTGTGCTCTGCTGAATAAACTGTTTGTTACCCAACTTTCCTTTATTCATTAATACATCCATTAGTTTTGCAATATCATTAGCAGTTGAAAATAATCCTGCGTGGCCTGCTACTCCGTTTAACATAGCCGAAGTTTCATCGTGAACTTCGCCCTGTAAAGTTTTCATTCTCCAATAATTATCTATTTCGGTTGGCGCACAGAATTTTTTTACAGAATCAATTGGATTGTAAAATGTCGAGTTCATACTAAGCGGAATAAATATTTCATCTTTACAAAAAACATCTAAAGTTTTTTCGGTTACTTTTTCAATAATTTTCCCAAGTGTTGTGATTCCTAAATCAGAATAAACTGTTTTTTCTCCAGTTTTATATTCTAACTCAGAGGAATAAATTTCCTTTAAAACTTCATTTGGAGTTAAATTTCTTTCGTAAAATTTTTTCCACGCTGTTAATCCTGAATTATGAATCAGCAAATTTCTTATTGTTATATTTTCTTTTCCGTTAACGCCAAACTCAGGAATGTATTTTACAACTTTATCATCGAGCGAAAATAAGTTTCTATCACAACAAAGCATTGCTGCAGTTGCAGTGGCAACTACTTTTGAAAGCGAGGCTAAATCGTAAATTGTATTCGTTGTAACCATTGGTGAAGTTTTTTCATAAGTAAAATTTCCGAAAGGTTTTTCATAAATAATCTTCCCATCTTTGTAAACTAATACAACTGCACCGGGAAAAGCTTTATCATCAATAGCTTTATTGATTACAGAGTCAACACCTTTAAATTGAATACTGTTTTTTTGTGGGAAATAGCTACTAATAGCCATTAATATTATCAAAATAATATTTTGTGGTAAACGTTTCATAAAATATTCCTAATGGTAAAAAGGCTGTTAAATTTAATTAAAAAGATTCACCGAAAAAATCCAATGATTCCCTTGTTACAAATTACTATATTTCGCATAAGAAAGAACAAGGTTTATTATGAGTGAATTAGAAGAATATTTTTCACAATATCGAAAAAACATCATCGGAATTGATACAACATTTGAAACACCATTTGGCGCTAAAAAATTAATTTATGCCGATTGGATTGCAAGCGGAAGATTGTATAAGCCTATTGAAGAAAAACTTTGCAAGACTTTTGGCCCACTTGTTGGCAACACACATTCTGAGGCAAGTGTAACGGGCACAACAATGACTTTTGCATATCATGAAGCTCATAAAATTATTAAAGAGCACGTCAATGCGAGCAAAGATGATATAATAATTACAGCTGGTTCCGGAATGACTACTGTTATTTGCAAATTCCAAAGGCTGCTTGGATTAAAAATTCCTGAACAACTAGCGGATTATTTAAAACTTCCTGCAGAATTAAAGCCCGTTGTATTCATAACTCATATGGAGCATCATTCAAATCAAACAACATGGTTGGAGACGATTGCGGATGTAATTGTAATCAATCCCAACGAAGCCGGTTTAGTTGATTTTAATGATTTTAAGAAAAAGTTAGATAAGTATAAAAACAGAATCTTAAAAATTGGTGCATTTACTGCGGCTTCAAACGTAACAGGAATAGAGCCTGATTATTATCAACTGTCAAAAATGATTCATCAGTACGGTGGTTATTCTTTTATAGATTTTGCTTGTTCTGCACCGTACGTTAAAATAGATATGCATCCTTCTGATGTTGAAGCTAAACTTGATGCAGTTTATTTTTCACCTCATAAATTTTTAGGCGGACCGGGAACTCCGGGAGTTTTAGTTTTTGATTCCAAACTTTATAAAAATAAAGTCCCCGATTTACCTGGTGGCGGCACAGTTGATTGGACAAATCCCTGGGGACAACATAAATTTGTAGCAAACATAGAAGCCCGTGAAGACGGCGGGACCCCTGCATTTCTTCAAACTATTAAAGCAGCACTTTGCATAAAGTTAAAAGAAAAAATGGGTGTTGATAAAATTAGAGCTAGGGAGGAAGAACTTGTAAAAGTTGTATTTAAAAGATTTAAAAAAATTCCAACACTCCACATACTTGCTGAAAATATTGAACACAGACTTGGCGCAATTTCTTTTTATGTGGAAAATATCCACTACAACTTAATTGTAAAATTATTGAACGATCGTTTTGGTGTACAAGTTAGAGGCGGTTGTTCGTGCGCTGGAACCTATGGGCATTATTTACTTCACGTTGATCCAAATCATTCTAAAGTTATTACTGATAAAATTGATCACGGTGATCTTTCCGAGAAGCCCGGTTGGGTAAGAATGTCGATTCATCCAACAATGACTGATGAAGAACTAGATATTTTTTTAGATGGTATGGAACAAATTGTTCATAATGTGGATGATTGGAGTAAAGATTATTTTTATGATAAATCAAAGAATGAATATTTTCACAATTCATCAAACGGGTTAGAATTAGAAAGAATTAAAAGTTGGTTTAGTATTCAGCCATAAAAGGAAGCTTTACTTGATTGACTTTAATTAAAAAAATGTTAAACTATCAATGGAAACATTCTGCAAATTGTGCTTTAACTAAATAAATACTCGTTACCCAAAAAAAAAAAAAGGAAGGACGGTGTATTATGTTAGCAATAGGTTCTTACGAAAAATGTAAGCAATACATTAAGTTTCATTCCTCAGATTCTGAACTTAAAAAGAAATCTTTCCTTGTATTACAATATCTCGCCAGACAGGTTCTGGCTCATACGAAGTTTCTGAAAAACTAATTAGTATTTTACAGCCAAGAACAAAGGATTCAGATAATCCATGGACGTATTTTAATAAAGAACTGCTGAATAAAGTAATTGAAGAATTTCAACTGCCAAAAGTTTTTACCAACTATATTACTGAAGACAAATACAGTCATATTTCTGATGCGGTAAATGAATTACTTGGTGTTAAACCTTCAGAATGGACGATCATTCATAAAACAACAGAAATAATTTTGCAACTTGCAAAATTTGGAAAGACAATAATAGTTGGTAGGGGTAGTGCAATTATAACATCAAAATTGCCGAACTGTTTTCACATAAGATTGGTTGCTCCACTTGAACAACGGTTAAAACACGTTCAGGAAGTTTTTAATTATTCTAAGCCAAACGCGATGGAATATATTAAAAGAGAAGATGAGAATAGAAAAAAGTATTTAAAGTCACATTTTTTCCGTGAACCTGATGACGCCACAATTTATCATTTAGTAATTAATACAGGCAAGTTAAGTTATTTAGAGGTTGCAGATGTAATTGCGCAAGCTGTGATCAAAAAATATTCAGAAAGTTTTAATTAATTTCTAATTTTTATTTGTAACTCTAAAATTTATTTTATGAATGAGATAAGCTGATAATTAAATTCTTCTGGCTTTTCATACTGCAAAAAAATGTCCGCAATCATTTAATAGTAAAAGTTTGTTGTCTTTTATTTGTGATGATCCAATTAAAGCGATTTCCTCTGTCGTTGTTTGATGTATTGATTTATTTGGAATAAGCAAATCATTTTTTCCAAATAATACTAATGTGGGAATATTAATTTCATTTAAACGTTCAAAAACAGGTGCTTTCAATAATCCAAACAAGGAATTTGACACTACAGAACAGTGATTAAAAAATTCCTCATCATCTTTAATTGCTATTCTGTCTGAAATCATTTCTTCTGCTTCTACTGGCATTTTAAAAAAATTCATTTGATAATTTAATCTTACCTGATTATCTGAAGTTTTGAATAAAATCTCAGGTGAAATGATCTTCTTTAATAATTCGATTTCATCACTATTAAAAGTTTCAAAACCTGCCGGTGCAACCAGAATAAGCCTTTTAATTTCATCTGGAAACGAAATAACATATGAAGCAGCGATTTGCCCACCCATAGAATGACCGACAAGAGAAACATTTTTTAATCGGAGTTTTGAAATGAATTCTTTAAGCATTTCTGTGTAAAAACTAACTTTACCGGAATGAACTTGTTTACTCGATTTTCCATACCCAGGCAAATCCAAAGCAATACATCTGAAATGTTTTTTTAATTCAGGAATATTTCTATCCCACGCTTTTAAATAACTACCGAGTCCGTGAATAAAAAGTAGAATATTTTCAGAATTACCTTCATCGATATAGGCGATTTCGTAATCTTTTACTTTTATAAATTTTTCAGAGTAAGGATATTTGATTTGATAGAATATACTGTTCATATCTGTAAGTGATGCTTCCTTAATTCAAAGGAAGCATCTAAATGTAAACTATTTCAGAAAATCTAAAACTGTCTTGTTAAATTCATCAGGTTTTTCGATTTGTATCATATGACCTGCTTCATCTAACTCAACAAGTTTAACGTCTTTGATATCTTCAGCACCTTTTTCAAAAACATCAGATGTAAAACCGGGATTTAAATATGGATTAGGAATCAATCCATCATACTTTCCATAAATCACCAATGTTGGAGTCTTGATTAAACTAAGTTTATCGAATGTTGGTTCATCTAGCATTCCATTTACACAACGTACAACGGTGTAGCAGAACTCATCAAAATCCGATGCTTTTCTCATTCGAACTCTTTCCTCTACCATCCACTCCCATTTGTCACCCCAACTGTAGAAATTCATAGATAAATTTCTTCTAATTCCTTCTTCGGTTGTGGATTTTACACCTTTAATTGTCATTACACTTCTTAACCAATCACCTTCGCCTCTCTGGAATTCTTCAAACCCAGCAGGTGATGCAAGAATTAATTTACTAAGTAAAGTTGGATATTTTATCGCAAGTTTAATTCCAATTTGCCCACCCATAGAATGACCAACATAAACAACATTTTAAGTTTTAACTCATCAATGAGATTTTTAATTTGATCTGCATAGAATGACATTGAATAAGAATAATCTCCCTTTTCTGATTTTCCGTAACCTGGAAGATCTACAGCAATTACTCTATAGTATTTTGCAAGTTCAGGAATGTTATATCTCCAAAATCCTGCATTACTGGCAAGTCCATGAACAAGTATAATAGTTTTATCTCCATTGCCTTGATCGATGTAAGATATTTTAGGATTATTTAATACAGTTTTTATTTGATAACCGTAATCAATATCAGAAAACTCTAACGCTGGTTTATCCCAATAAAGATATCCACCTGAGCATCCTACTAATAAAAGCATACTGAACATACTGATTAGATACAAAGATTTTTTCATATTGCGCCTCCTCTTAAAACATTAGCCAGCTAAGCGTTGTAAAAAACACCCATGGATCTTTAGGGCGAGTATTTGAGTAAGTGACTGAAGGTGCATTAAAAAAATCACCAAGCGCACAGTAACCAGCACTAACACCAAGTGTTAAGAAAACTTTTAAATTGTATTTAAATTCAACATTAACCTCAGTACCCATATATGAATCACCACCTGCAGGAGTTACGTTTGATAAAGCTGAGGCTATACCCAGTTTACCACTGAATTTATTTGGAATAAAGTCTTTATATAAATTTAAGAAAGCAGCTGTAACTCCAAGACCCATGTTAGAAATATCATGAACAACAGAATAATATCTATTAACAACTTGGGCATCAGGGAAAAGTATTGGCGCTCTATGAGAACTATATATTCCAACAGGTGAACCATATACATTTCCAGTTATTACACTTGTTACTGTCCCGTCGCTAACACCGTTATCATCTCCTGAGGTGTATAAAGCTTCGAGTGAAATTTTGTCGTTTGCAGTCTGTCCATACTTATAACTTGCACTAAAATTGGCAGTTACACCAAAAACATCCGCAGCTTTATTAATTGATGTACCTACCGTATCAATTATACCAACATTAGCTATAACGAACGCATCAGCCCAAATTCTTCCGGCAAGAAAATCTCTGTTATAAGCAGCTCTGCCGCCAATCCATCCAAGATCAGCCTGATATTTTTGATTAGTTCCGGCAAATCTAATTCTAGTAGCCCCATTATAATCTGCCAGTGCGCTTGTTAATCCCTGGCCAAGCACTGAAATACCGCCCGCATTTTTACCCCTATCCCAAACGTACCATAAGCTGCCACCAACTTCTAACAAAGGCTGTACTCTTGATTCAACATCAAACATCCACAGAGTCACATCATCGTCTTTGCTTATTTCATTTTCCCACAATTGGAAATAACTAAATCTACTTTTTGTAACCGGCGATAGATCGTAAAACAAACTTGCACCAACTGCTTGAGTGCCCCAGAAGGAAAGTTTATATCCGCTGGTTTGCGCAGTTTGAAGTGTGTTAACATTAGGATCACGAACGTTATCAAACAAACGCTGCATCCCTAAAACAACATTCCAATCAGAATTTTCAGGTCTTAAATCCACATTTGCAAGTAATGTTTGCAAGTTTACCTGGCCACCATTAATTGCACCGCCACGATTGTTTCCTACACCATAAGCCTGATCGCCCCAGGTATAATCAATCTTAAATAATCCCCTGAATGTAGCAAAACCATCTAATATAGAAGGTTTGTAAACAAAGTAAGAACAAATCTTTGTTCTGCATAAACGGATGTTTGAGGAATTGTGTTGGTAGAATTTTGACCGAATAATCTTCCAATTACTTGTCCCTGCAAAATATCATTTGTGGGAGTAACATTTGAACCTGTTGCTCTTGTAAAGGAGTAGCCTATAAATTGAAATTCTTTTGGTGCAGGATCTTTTAGTCTATTATCATCCTGAGCAAAAGACTTCCGATCAATAGAAATAACACAAACTGAAATAGTAAAATGTTTTTCATTGGTTAACCTCCAATGATTAATAGTCATAAAAAGACGGCGGAATAGTCCGCCGTCAGGTAAAATTTTATTGATAAATAAATGTTTGGATCCACATTATTCCTAATGGTGAACCATTGTACTTTGTACTTCCAAATCCCTCTGATGCTGTTGGAGCTGAAAATCCTGCTATAGCCGGATTGGTCTGGATTACTTCATATTTAAGATCATTCGTTGTAACACGGTAAATTCCTGTTGATGTTACAGAGGTAGGAACTGTTTGATTTAAAGTAATATTTCTTATTGAAGTATTTGAATTAGCAGTTGTAGAATATGTACCAGAGTATGTAACGGTAGCGTTACTGCTGTCAGTTGCCACTACAGTATAAGTATTATTTGCATTAAATGTGGCAGTTATGTTTTTAGTCTTCAAAGTTAACTTGAGACCAAGAGCGACATTATTACCATCTGATAACCAGTTTCCTAATAATAGCTCAATAGTTGGATTAGTTGGTACAATCCCTGAATATAAGTGGCTCCTAATGGAGTGCCTAAATATTTGGTGCTTCCAAATCCTTCTGAAGCAACTGGGGCCGTAAAGCCTGTGATTGCGGGAGTAGTTTGGATAACCTCATACTTCATCATTCCCTTGGAATCAACTTGATAAATTCCTG
Organism: Ignavibacteriales bacterium; assembly: GCA_016709765.1. Lineage (NCBI taxonomy): Bacteria > Pseudomonadati > Ignavibacteriota > Ignavibacteria > Ignavibacteriales > Ignavibacteriales bacterium. Next base: position 4,229 of record JADJMD010000013.1, on the reverse strand, counting down.
TGATGTAACAGAAGTTGGAACTGTTTGATTTAAAGTAATTGAGCGAATAGTTGTCCCGGTATTTTCCGATACAGAATATGATCCTGAATAAGTTACTTGAGCACCAGTGCTATCTGTTGCTATGACAGTATATGTATTATTAGAATTAAAAGTGGCTGTAATTTTTACAGTCTTTAAAAGTGTAACCAATCCAGGGGCAACACCAGCACCTTCTGATATCCAGGTATTAACAATTACATCATCAGCAGGTGGTGTAACGATAGGATTGTCTTCACTTTTACTGCAACCAAAGTATAAAAACGTTAGGCTAGCAAACAGGAATAAAACTAGTAAGTTTTTCATAAGAACCTCTTTTTTATTGAATTTAATTATTATTTAATGAATCTAAGTGTCTTTGGATTAATTTCTTTTTATCAATTTTTCCCGCTTCGGTTTTAGGAAGCTCATCAATAAAGTCTATATGTTTTGGAATTTTATACTTTGCAAGATTTCCCTTGCAGTATTCTAATATTTCATTTTGTGAAGCAGTACAATTTTCTTTTAGAACAACATAAGCTTTACCTACTTCACCCCATTTTTGATCTTCAACACCAATAACTGCAACTTCTTTTATTTTATCATTTGTATATAGATAGGATTCAATCTCAGCCGTAAAAACATTTTCACCCCCCGCTTATGTACATATTCTTTTTACGATCAACTACATAGAAATAATTTTCTGCGTCACGTTTTACTAAATCACCTGTATGAAACCAGCCATCTGTTATCGACTTATTTGTCTCTTTTCATTTTTCCAGTAGCCCGGCGTAACAACTGGAGATTTTAACCATAGCTCGCCAACTTCGTTTTTAGTACATTCACCTCCATCTTCTTTTACAATTTTGTCTCGATATAGAAATTTGGAAACCCGATTGATCCTTTTTTCTAATTGCATCATCCTGATGAAGAGAAAACAATTCGGGCCGACTTCTGTTAAACCAAAACCCTGTCTTATATAAATACCTTTTTATGCCATATGTTGATTAGTGGGATTGGCATTGGGGCTCCACCAACAATTGCATATCTAACTTTAGACAAATCAACTTTTTTAAAGTAAGTGAATCAGACATCATTTGTAACATTGTTGGAACACCAAAGAGCAATGTTGTTTTTTCTTGTTCCATCAATTGTAAAATCAAATCAGCATCAAATTGTGTTAACAATGTATGCGATGCGCCGTGATGAAGAAAGGGGGTAAATAATACATTCCAACCGCCTGTGTAAAAAAGGGTGCAAAACTCTGTGTGTGATCACTTGAGTGAAGATCAAGTCGTAATCCTGTATTGATGGAATTCCAGAATAACATTTTATGTGTTATAATAACACCTTTTGAAAGACCCGTTGTTCCAGCAGTGTAAAGAATCATCACTGAATCATTTTCAGTTAATATTTCTTTTGAGACAAAATCTGACTTAACATTATTTTCTAATAAAAATCTTGTGATTTCATTTAAAGAATGGACGACATTTATTTTTTTAAGTGAAGAAAGTTTCGGTATGTGATCTATAAACTCTTCATCGTAAAAAAATAATTTTGGTTCTGCATCGTTAATTAAAGAAATCAAGTTCACGAGGTATCAATCTAAAATTTAATGGAACGAGCAATGCACCAATTTTAATGCAAGCTAGAAATAGAATTGCAGATGTCAGATTTATTCTTAGAATAAATTGCAATGCGATCACCCTTTTTAATTTTGTATTGATCAAGTAAATATTCTGCTAATGCATTTGTTCTTAAGTTGAAATCAAGAAAATTCCATTGAACATCCCGTTGATGTTCACGAAGGAACATTTTATTTGGTGTTACTTTGCCCAATTAGCAAGCCAGTCAATTTGAAAATTATTCATCAGTTTTTCTCCTTGTAAAGAAATAAACTAATCCTCCTGCGATTAGTGATGCAGAAATTGCCATTGCAGCAGAGACGCAGGATTTGTCCCGTTGCAATGCTAAATGGCACTTTAATGTTTCCATAGAAAAACTAAAGTGAACAACAATTGCAACTAATGAGGCTGTAATAACAACTGCTTTTGAAGTGTTTTAAAACATCCCAAATAAAATTGGAACAAACGCCGCTGAGAAATAAGCGTAAACACCGTTCTGTGCAAAGATGCCCACAATTAATTTGGGGATTGATAAGTTGATCATATGAAAGGAGTATTGAGATAATGGCAATAAATATAATTACAATTCTGTTTGTTAAAATGGTAGCAGCTGAGTTCTTTTGTCATCATCTGGAAAATATTTTCCGAATAAAGGGTTGATAATGTCAGCCGTTATTGAAGTAGAGATACGGATTGAATTAATCCTTCGAGCGTAGAAATTCCTGCCGAGATTAATCCCATTACTACTACTATTAAACCAATGTAAACAGGAAACTCACGAACAACGTAAGCAGATACAACGCCGTCTAATTTTTAATGGGGCACCATTAACTGTTAAATCAGGAAAATCATTCGTGCATAAAGTCCACAATAACAACCAGAAAGAACAGCATTTGTGTAATTATTCCTGTTGTTAAATATCTATTTACATCCTTATCAGTTTTTTAATAAAAGTGATTTAGTAATGATATGGGGTTGACAAACAATTGCAACTCAATCACTATTTGAGCGAATATTATTTCGAAATAATCCCGGAATAAAAAACTACTTTCATTTGTAATTTGAACGAGTTTAGGATCAATGCTTGCCAGCTTATCTAAAAAACCATAATGCCATTTGAAAATGTTGATATCTGACCAAGCAAGAGTATAAATGCAACAACAATCATAATTACCGTTGTACTGTGTTAGTTGTAAACCATTGAGTTTGCGCCGCCAAACATCATTAACCAAATATGAAAACAACTAATCCAATTAGGATAGAAAGTTCACTTACGTTTAAAAGTTTTGGATAAAACTTTTGTTAATCCAACATAGATCAAAACAATAAAAGTGATTAATGTAGAAAGTGTAAGGAAAGCAAAGAATAAGGAATAGCCTTTGCTCTTATATCTTCATGTTCCCATCCATTGAGCCATAGTTAGAGCTTTTACGTTCTACCATCATTACGAAATCCTTTATTAAAGTGTCAAAACTAATGATACCATTTCTGCAGTAGGCATAACAATTGCGTAAGAAATCACTCCGCTAATTCCGTAAAATGCAATGAACCTGGATTAATAATAAATGTAGCGCTCGTCATTAAGCTGTAGAAGTGCAGATCCTACAGCAATCGGGGAGAATGCAACATTACCAACCGTAATCACTTAAGTTTTTATTTTAAGTGCGCCGCGAATTACAAAAATAAAATCCCTGCGCTGTAAGCGATTACGAGAAATCCAACCGGCAAATACAAGTTCTTTTGAAGCGATATCCCATAACTGATAATTTATTATTCCATTTTAAAAATTGAAAAAGCAAGCTAATCTGCCACGGAACCAATGAACAAAACTAAATCTCCTTTTTTAATCAATCCTTTTTGATTAGCATCATCAAAAGCCATAGGTATGCAAAAGCAGAGCAGTATACGCATACTTTTCCTTAATAGTATGGCCTTTTTCCTTTCAACTTCAAGATTATCAAGAGTTTCCCAAATAGAATTAATATTTATCTGGTGATGAAGTAATGATCTATATCATCTGGTTTTATTTTTAGTTCATTACAGGCTTCTTTTGTAAATCATTCGTGTCCGCTCTTAATTGGATTAGTTTCTTTCGGGAATTTTTTGACAAACTTTAGTAAATGATCTTTATTCTCGAAAACTTTTTGTGTGACAGGCTGATGTGTACCACCGTAAATACCCATCCAATCACAATATTGTCCTTCAGTATAAAGTTTACTTGTAAGAAATCCTTCCTTTCCATTTTCAATTGATGTAAGTAGAACTCCTGCAAAGCTCCATCAGCGAAAAGAGTTACTGTTTTTATCCTGCAGATTTAAGTGTTTACTCATCGCATAAGCGCCAATAACCAAAACTTTGTTATACTTTTTGTCCGATATAATAATATATTTTGAAAATATATCAAGCGTGGTTACAAATCCAGCACAAGCAGTATTTACATCGAGCGTTCCAGATTTAATAGCTCCTAATCGATGACGTACAACAGAAGCAGTTGAAGGTGGAAGAATATACTCAGGGTATCCGTTGCAATAATAATTGAAATCAAGAGTTCATCTGCTTTTATTTTGCATTATCTAAAATTATTTTCGC